>CAWIGQ010000001.1:0-473401 GCA_963835645.1 uncultured Gammaproteobacteria bacterium
TTCGACCCTTGGTCAAACCCGATCAACTGGGCTGCGCCCGCAGGCTTGTATTGTTGTTCCTTCTTCCTCTCGTCCTTGAAGTGCGCAGCCTTATGTGCTGCACTCGCCACCGGGAGGCGCGCTTCGAGGCCGCCCGCGATCGCTAGCTTCAGGAGCGGGCCCGCTGCGATGGGAATGACCGACTCGCGGATCGCGTGTGCGTCGCTCAGCATCGGGCTTTCAGCACTCGCCTGCGCTGCTGCCGGCGATGGAGGCGGCTGTGGCACAACGACTGCGGCGGCGGCCCGAGCGCGCCCCGAACGCGTACGGGCTTTAACTTCTTATCGAGTGCGGTCGAGATATCTTCGCCCTGCCTGCCGCCCTCGCCAGGATCGAACTGGCCGAAGTAGATAACGCTATTCGCCGGGCGAACGTCGATTAGGTAGCCCCTACACTGGGCACAGGGAGTGAGCGTCGAGAAGACGATCGTCCCTTCGGGAAGTTTGGACTCGTGCGGGTGGGCCCCGAAGTATTTGATCAGTGCGCAAGTTTCCGCGTGTTTGAACCCGCCGAGATTGATCCCGGCGGAAAATATTCGGCCGGTGCGATCGACGCAAAGGCAGCCAACGTAGTTCCCCAGTCCCTTATAGCCCTTCTCCGCGCAATGCGAAACGAGCGCGTAGGCGGCGAGCATGTAGTAGCGAAGGAGCTTGTGCTGGATCGGTTCGCCCCGCAGCTGTTGCAGAGGCTGGGGCGGAGTCTCTCGCGTACTTAGCTTGCGTGCCGCGTCAAAAAGATCAGGAATTCCTGGACCGTCTGGCGTTTCGAATTCGAGTGTCATTGGAAGCGCTCGGTCCACCTTTTTCTCCTCCTCGTAGTCGCCTTCGCAGGTGTTTTTGGCCCTTGTTTTTGCGGAATCCACGAGGCGCCATGCCATTGGGCTCCTGAAAAGCCAATGGTCGTTCGAGAGACTTGTGTACACGTTCCCCTTGCCGTGGAGGTCGAGAAGGTACAAGGGCGCCGGCAGAGCGGGATTAGATGACACGCAATACTGCAACTCTCTGAACATGCATGGCCTGGTCTGGCCGTGCAGGACGAATGCGGCAGTCTCGTCGCCCTTGAGACCGAGTTTCTCGATAAATTGGTGCGCCTCCGCCAGTTTCCGCATTGCAGCCTCCCTTTTTTGCAAGCGGTCGTCTGTTGATCCTGTAGGCGCTTGCGGGCAGCGACAGTACACCCAGTCTGCGAAGGGCGCCATTTGGCGACCGTGCCGCGTTAGTCATCGTTCTCGCTGCGGTTGCAATCCTTTGGTGGAGGTTGGAAGCTGCGGCTACAGAAGCGATGTTACTGGAGGACTGTATGGCGAGAATGAGACGTCGTCGGCCCCGCAAGACCGGTGCCAAAAAGATCGCCCAGAGACGCGTCACCGCGACTAAGTCTGTCGCCAACAAGCGTCTTTCTCGGGCGGGCTCCAAACGTGTCACCGCGAAGAGCAGGCGTGCTCGTAGGCGCGCGGTTAAGGTGGCTGCCAAGCGCGTGCTTGTCAGTGCGGGTCGTACGGCCAAGGCCTTGGTGAAGGTGGGAGCCGAGCGCGCGGCGCAAGCGGGACGCAAGGTAATTGCGCGCGGGGTCCGTTCGGCGGCCACCGGTCTGCAACAGGCCGCTCAGGGCGCTGGAGACGTGACCGCTTCAGCTTTGGAATCCATCGCGGACCGGGTTGAGCCCAAGGGCACCTGAGAACACGAACCAGCTAACGATATGCATGACCTGATCGGTGGGTCATGAAGCAAACTATCGATGAAAATCATTAAGAGCTACCCGACCACGGTCGAGGCCGATCTTGCGAGGATCGCGCTGGAGGCGGCCGGAATACCCTCGACCGTCGTCGGAATAAGTGCGGGCATGGAAGGCGGAGTGGCAGGTGTGCAATTGCTCGTGCCGGATGATCGAGTCGAAGCGGCGCTGAGCCTGCTCAAGGAGGCATGAAATCGGCCCGCAGCTGTCCGCTCGGGTCGCCCGGGTGGCGTCCGGACGCCGCGAAGGCTGCGAAAAGGTTGCCTCGGGAAGACCGCTCGCTAACCCGGGCTGCGCTCGAGTGTCACCGACTGCTCGGCGATCGCACGGCCGAAGGCGACGGACGTCCATCCGCCTCCCTGAATAGCGCAATTCCCGAGATCAGGAACGCTTTCCTCAGGCAACCCTTGTCTTCTGGGCAGCCGGCTTCCGCCTCGCCGCACCGGCGCGGCCTGTGGCCTGGACGCTATGCGCGTTCAAGATCGCGGCGATCAATCCCGGGAAGCGCCGCTCGATTTCCTTGCAACGGCTGACGTTGCGCATCTCCACCCCGTGCCGTTCGCTTCGGACCAATCCTGCTTCCCTGAGCGCCCTGAAATGTTGTGAAAGCGTGGATTTTGGGATGCTGCGATCGCTGATCTGAAGGAAGTTCGAGCAGATGGTGGCGCCCGCCGAGACCGCCAGCTGTGCATAGATCGCGACGCGCACTGGGTCGGACAAGGCATGCAGGATCCCCTCGACGGTGATGTCGTCGATCGATGGATGAACCAGCGGCCTCATGGCACTAATCGTACCAGCCCTTGACAAATAGTTCTATAGTTTATATGTTACGAACCATAGAAGTACTGCACTTCTCTCCACCACCCACCGCTAGGAAATGTCATGAGCAAGCTCAAAGGTAAAGTCGCCCTCGTTACAGGCGCATCCAAAGGCATCGGCGCCGCCATTGCGAAGTCCCTAGCCGCGGAAGGAGCGTCAGTAGTTGTCAATTACGCGTCCAGCAAAGCGGGCGCGGATGCAACCGTCGCGGACATCGTCGCGGCCGGGGGCACGGCTGTCGCCGTTCGTGGCGACGTTTCCAAGGCAGGCGACGCGCAAGGCATCGTCGATGCCGCAGTCAAGCAGTTCGGGCGACTGGATATCCTCGTCAATAACTCAGGTGTCTATGGGTTCGCGCCGATCGAAAACATTACCGAAGAAGACTTCCACAAGCACTTCAACATTAACGTGCTCGGCCTGCTGCTGACTACCCAGGCGGCGGTCAAGCAC
Organism: uncultured Gammaproteobacteria bacterium; assembly: GCA_963835645.1. Taxonomy (GTDB): domain Bacteria; phylum Pseudomonadota; class Gammaproteobacteria; order Steroidobacterales; family Steroidobacteraceae; genus 13-2-20CM-66-19. The sequence continues at coordinate 3,043 of CAWIGQ010000001.1, forward strand.
CTTGGCGAAGGCTCCAGCATCATCAACATCGGGTCCGTCGTCACTCGCATCACGCCTCCTGGAAGCGCGGTATACACGGGCACCAAGGGCGCGGTGGATGCGATCACCGGCGTGCTGTCACGTGAACTCGGCGCGCGCAAGATTCGGGTCAACGCGCTGAACCCAGGCATGGTCGAAACCGAAGGCACGCATACGGCCGGTTTCATCGGCTCCGATTTTGAGGCCGGCGCCGTCGCACAAACCCCGCTGGGTCGCATCGGCCAGCCGGACGACATCGCATCGATTGCCGTGTTCCTGGCCTCAGACGACTCCCACTGGTTGACCGGAGAGCAACTACTTGCCGGCGGCGGCGTGCGCTGACCGGTCTAGAACACCCGAAGAGGCACATTCCAGACGCAGCGGCGCCGAGGCACAGGCCCTCGCTGGTTACCGTCTCGCCGTGCTGCGTGCGGCTGAGGACGTGGAGAATGCGCTGATGGCATTGGTGCAGCTGGAAGCGCAGTCCGCGGAGCTCACGCATCAGCTAGCGGCGCTGGGGCGCGCGCGCGACACTTCCGACGCACGGGACAACCTGGCGCGATCACGTGCCGACAGGGCCAGAGCGGGCGTCAGCCTCTTCAGATCGTTAAGTGGCGGCTGGTGACAGTCTTGGAGGTGACATGAGCCTCGTTGAGGAAGTGGGCGCCGGACTCGATGGCCTTGCGCAGCTGCGCGCACTGATCTCCTCGGGCCGCAAGCCCGGCATTCTTCGCGCGCTCGATTTCGAGTTTGTGGAGGTGGAATCCGGCAAAGCGGTGTTTGCGGGTACGCCGGGGGAGCATGCGTACAATCCCCTCGGCACGGTACACGGCGGCTATGCCGCGACGCTGCTCGATTCCGCCTGTGGCTGCGCGGTGCATTCACGCTTGAGCGCATCTCAGGCCTACACGACGCTGGATTTGAATGTGTCCTATCACAGGCCGATCACGCGCGATACCGGCGCGTTGCGCGCCGAGGGTCGTGTGCGGTCCTTAGGGAAGCGAGTCGGATTCGCCGAAGCCAGCCTCACCGACGCCGAAGGCCGGCTGTATGCCTCCGCAACCTCCACGCTGTTGGTTTTCGACCGGGCACGCGGATCATCAAAGGAGTAACCATGGCGGACGTCTTTCTCTCGGCAGGTGTGAGAACCCCTTTTGTCAAGGCGGGTGGTGTCTATGCGCGTCGTTCGGCACTGGAGCTGTCAATTCCCGTCGTGCAGCGGATGCGCGCCCAGGCGCGGCCGGATCTACTCGTGTGGGGACAGGTGATTCCGGACCCCACCGTGTCCAACATCGCGCGCGAATTGGTCTTTGAAGCCGGTCTCGAACCTACCATCCCGGCCTATTCCACCGTCCTCGCCTGCTCCACCAGCTTCATGGCGACGCTGCAGGCGGCGGGTCTCCTCGGCCGTGGCGGCATGCACCTGGCATTGGTGGGGGGCGTCGAGAGCATGAGCCACGTGGCGATTGCCTTGAGATATACCGTCGCGGAGCGCCTGCTCGGCGAGTTCGCCAGTAATCCCGCCTCGGCGCTCGAATCGTTCAAGAAGCTGACGCCGGCGGACTTCGACTTGCCCACCAAGGGTTGGGCCAATCGCGTCAGCGGCCGCACCATGGGGGAGCACATGGAGGAAACGGCCAAGGAACTCGGCATTTCCCGCGAGGAGCAGGATCGGCGCGCGCTACTCAGCCATCAGAGTGCGATCCGCGGGCAGGATTCCGGATTCTTCCGGGACTTGATCATCCCCTTTGCAGGCATCGATCACGACACGTTTCCACGGCGGGATACTTCCCTCGAAAAACTGGCAAAACTTCCCGCGGTCTTCGATCGCGCAAGTGGGTCGATAACGGCCGGCAATTCATCACCGCTCACGGACGGTGCCGCATCGATCTGGGTCGGGGACAGCGAAGGGCTGGCGCGCCTCGGTGCAAAACCGGCGGTCAAGCTCGTCGATTGGGAGGTGGACGCCGTGGATTTTCGCGTCGATGGCATGTTGATGGCACCGGCGCGTGCCATTCCACGCCTCCTCGCGCGCCATCGGCTGCGGGCTGAAGAGATCGCTTTGTGGGAGATCCACGAAGCCTTCGCTGCGCAGTTGATCGCCAATCTCAAAGCCGCCGCGGACCCTGTCTATCGACACGAGAAAGCCGGGGTCGATTTCGATATCGGCTCGTTCCCTGTGGATCGCATCAATCCAAATGGCGGATCGATCGCACTCGGTCACCCCTTCGGCTCCACCGGCGCCCGCATTCTGAGTCAAGCGGTTAAGGAGTTGACGGCGATGTCGGTGGGAGCGCGGGGGGTCGTTTCGGTTTGCGCCGACGGCGGACAAGGAACGGTGGCGCTACTCCAACACGTCTAGAGGACCTGCGGCGATTACCAGGGTGCTGTGTAACGACGTGACGTGTTGGCCAGCGATCGCGTTGGCCGAGCCTCCGACTGCGGAAATTGCGATTCCGCAGAGCAGCCGTTCTCGACCGTCGGTTCGGAGTTGCTGCCACTGCGCACGGAGGGGTTCAGTTCGGCCAAGACGGAATACCGGACGGACCCGGAGTAGACATACACCATGTCCGACGGCGTGGCGTCGAAACGGACAAGTCTCCAACGGCCCGACGAGTGCTCTTGCACCTCGACTCGCAGGTGGCGCACGCCGCTTTCGCTGAGTGAGTCGGGGTCAGTGCACATTTCCCTCTCGGCAAGCTGTTCGAGTGTCTCGGGGCGTCGCGAGACGCGTCGAGGGACGTCACTCAAAGGCTTTGATTGTGTCGGCGATCCTGGCGTGCCGTTGGAATCGATCCCCCGATCGACTCGTGGCTCCGCGAGATACGGGATTGAAGTGCCCATACCGGCTTCGCGTGCGCGCGTGACCTCCTGCTCGGCAACAGGCACCACAGCTGCGGAGGCGAAGTGAGAGCGCACTTGCACGGCGACTTGCTTCGCAGAGATTGGATCTGCGAAGAAACCCAGCCGAAGAAAATAGCGGGAACGCCCCTCGCGGTGACTTTCTGTCGCGTAGAGCGTATGTGCCTTGAATATGGCGAGCGACGGCACGCGGCTCAGGTCGATCGGCTGCGCCGACCAGTGCAGCTGCACGGCAAAGGAAACCGGTGCACCCTGAACGACAGCCTCCTTCAAAGCCTGCCGAGTACTTGTGTCCTCGGGGCGCAGCAACGCGATCTGATCGCAATTGCTCTCATCAACCTCGTCCTGAACTGCGCAAACACCGCGCGTTTCCAGAATCTTCAGGACCTGTGTGTCGCTCAACGACTCATCTTTGACCGCTGCAGGGTCGCTGCCTTTGGGAACCACCGGCTCAGAATCAGCGGGCTGCAACGAAGGCGCCTCGGAATTGGGCGGCCGCAAAAACGCGGCCGGTGCGATGGTTGCGAACGCGTTGGGATAAGGGCCGCGTATGGCTTCTACCCATCTCTCGGCATCCGCCAGCGTCTCGAAGTACCCCATGTGGAGGTACAACCGCTCACCGCCATCCGGCTGACGCGCACGACTCGTGAAGAATGTGAAAGGCTTTAGCTGCGGTGATTGGGGCGGCCGAATGGCCACAGGTGCAGCCAGCCGGCACAGCGTGAGCATGAAATGGCCACTACCCGGCTGCGCCCGATGCACCGGATTGGGGTTCGACGACCCAGCGGGCTTTGCCGACGTTGATGTCATAAGCTCTCCCTGAAACGAACGTTCGAGTCACGGTCGGGAGAGCGTCAGAACTAATGCAGGCGAGCTTGCACGCTCACACCTCGGCAGTGGAGTGGCAACCCCGCTGTCTTAGGCCGTCACGCCCTTAGACCGGTAGCTTTGCGTCCCCGCCTTTCGAACGGGTTTGCCCTTGTGCCTGGCTCGGTCTCAGAAGGTGTCGCCATTTGGAGTCTAGTCAAGACTCGCAGAACGGATCGCACTCTCGAGATCGCGCTGTCATAAGCATGGCCGCTTGAGGACCATATGTCTAGTGGTATGGCCCCTCAAGGGCAGTACCCGGTGTGCCTGAACCGAGCTTCAGCGCAGCGACTGGGCCGCCGCGCCTACGATCAGCCCTGCCCGGAAGCTGTCGTTCGTCAGTTACCGGCGGTAGATCAATGGAAAGTCCGGCGCATCAAATGGCGCACCGTTCTCCAGTGTCAGGTGCGGGAAAGGCGGTGAGCCGGCGGCTCCTCGCTGAACGAACCGTGCGTCGGCGCCAACCCAGCGCGATGAGAAAACTCGTCTTGTGGAGGTGGCCGTGTTCGCCGGAGCGCCATGGATGGTTCGGAAATCAAACGCCACGGCATCTCCTGGCTCCATCGCCCAGCCGCGGATTGCAAGCTGTTCTCGCTGCCCGTCAATGTCCGGTACCTCTTCGAAATCGTCGTTCGCGTAGAGCGGCGTTCCGTCGAAGCGCTTAGGCCGATATCCTGCGGTTGTCCATTGATGCGACCCTGCGACGCATTCGAGGCTCACAGTCCGTGACACTGGATCCAGAGGGGTCCAGAAACTCACGCTCTGGCTGCCCTCGACGCAGTAGTAAGGTTGGTCTTGGTGCCACGGCGTGATGGTGCTGTTTCCAGGCCGCTTGACGAGAATGTGATCGTGAAAGAACCGAGCTTCCGTGGAGTTCATGAGTCGCGCGGCCACTTCCGCGGCGGGTGACTCGAATATGAAGGAGCGAAAGGCGGGAATGCGCGACCAGTTGCAGTAGTCTTGAAAAAACGCTGCGGAACCGTCTTCGGGTTGGTACGAGCGTTCTAGCGGGCTCGGATGCTGCATGACTTCGGCTACACCGCGCGCGAGGGCATCGACCCACTCGCGAAAAACACCGCGCAAGACTACGACGCCATCCCTTTGAAAATCTGCAACCACTTCATCAGAGATGATCATTGCCGCTCTCCTACGGCCTCCGACGTCCGTAAAATCGCTTGCGCTTCATGGTCCTCATTCTCCCATTTTTGGAGGACTTCAGAAGTTCAGCATCGGGAGCAAGGTCCCCCCTATCAATTGGCGACTCGAACTTGCGCGCGAACTATAGAGGATTTGCATCAAATACGTGCCGATACTCGCTGCGCGATTGCTGCTCGCGTGCCGTGGTTGCGGCGACATCCTGAACGGGCTCGCACCCCCGAGCGGAACTCGAGCGCTATGTCGAATCATGTGGCGCTGGCACTTGCAAGACTCGACGCCCCTCCCGCCACGACTCGGGCGTGTACACCGCGAGTCCGCCTAGCAATCTCTGCGCCCTATCGTCGTGCATCTCTATAACGATTTCGCGGCGGTAAGATCACGTCGATCACGACCGTTGGTTTCCACCGCCTAATTACGTGCCGTCCTTCCCTGCTCGTCAAATAACTCAGAAGCGCCAGCGCGCGTCAACCCCGACGCGGCGCCCGTCGCCATAGATGAGGTCCTGCGGCTGGACGGTAAGGGGGAAGTAATCACGGGGCCGCGACGCTACGGCGCGAATGTAATTCGCATCTGTCAGGTTGGTGCCCCACAGCTCCACCGACCAAGGACCCCGCGCCAATCCGAAGCGAGCCGCCAGCAGGGTGTGCTCGCCGTCATAGGCGCCATCGATGGGGCGGACGAACACGCTCCCTTGATGCTCGGCGGTCGCGCGGACAAACCAGTGGAGTTCAGCCGCGGTGCGGGGCGGCTCGAACGTCAGTGCGGCCGTCCATTGTTGCTGCGGCGCGCGCTGCACCGAATTGCCGTCGACGTACGGCACTAGATCCAGCGGCCCCTGGGTCAGCACCCGCGATGGGCCGATAGTGCAGAAATTGGATGTGGTATTTCCGGCCGTCACACCACAGAACCGGCTGCCCCCATAGTCCTCGCTGCCGGGTTTGAAGCGCGGATCGTCGTAGGTGTAGCCGAACCCTGCTGACAGGCTCTGCGTGAGTTTGACATCCGTTGCAAACTCGGCACCAGGGGTGGTGATGCCGCGAATATTGCGGATGATTCCCATGTTATAGCCCGGCGTATTGGATGGACCGGGTATCTGTGCGTTGCGCCAATCGTTGTAATACGCCGTCGCGCTGAAGTTCACTCGGTCGCTCCATAGCGGCCCGCGGAATCCCAGTTCATATGTCCACTCCGATTCCGGACCATAGTTCTGCTCGGAAGGAATCAGGGTCGGCGACCCGTTACTGCCACCCGCCGTCTCACCGCGCGCGACGGACAACCAGGCCAGGCCGGCCGCACCTGTGTGGTAGGCGACCGAGAGGCGCGGCGCTGTCACACTGAATTCCCCCAGGCCCTGCCGTAACTCCGCGCGCAGATCAACGCGCGGGGCCACTTGATAGTCCACGGCGGCGAATAAGGTGGTCAGGGTCGAGTGCGTGGCCAGAGGCTCGTCATCGGGCTCATTGATCGCAGACACGGGGCCCACAAGCTCGGGGGCCTGCGGTACCAGAACCGTGAGTCGCTGGTTCGAGGCGAGCCTCACTGGCTCTGCTGCAATGTCATCGTCCGAATGCTCTGAGTCCACGACGACCTGTGCGCCCAGCATCCAGTCAAATCGTCCCGCCTGATGTCGCACCCGGAATTCCTGAGTGATCTGCTCGATTAGGTCCGTGCTGCGTTCGACCTGATTTACGTAAATCAGCCCATCAACGATCGCCGTGCCCGGGCTATCGCAGTTAACGTTCAAAGTACAGATACCCATCAGCTGGCCAGTGGAAGTGCCGTCGAAATCACGGTAAACCTCTGACCTGCTACGGTAATACGCGGAGAGACTGTGGAAGCTGAAACGCTCGCCCTGCCACTCGAAGCGTACCGATGCCTGCACTGTCCGGGTATTGCTGTCAGGAATGTCCGGGCTCAGGCTGTACTGGCGCGTGCGAGGAATATCGCCGCAGTAGAAACTCCAATAGCCTGTTTGCGGGTCCTGACTGCCGCAGTTGTAGCCGCTCGCGAACAGGGTGGAGGTGGGGGGTTGCCCGTCTCGATCATTCGTCAGACGCAGATCGCTGATGACCCGCCACGCGCTTGGCCAGGAATATTCCAAGGCTAGCGACGTGCCCCATCGCTCGTACCCCCCGAGATTGTTGTGCGGATCAGCGAGGTTTGTCGCAGTTCCACCGAACTCCCGGGCGGAAATCGAAACTCTGGCAAGCAAGTCCGGAACGCTTAAGGGACCGGACACGGACGCTGCGATGGTCCGATAAGCGTCCGTGCCCCCCGAAACGTTCACCTCGCTCTGCAGGTCGGCCGTCGGGCGCCGCGTTACAAAATTGATCGCGCCGGCAAAGGTGCTGTCTCCATACAGAGCGCTTTGCGGCCCCTTGACGACCTCAACACGCTCGAGGTCAAACATCGCCGCATCGTCACCGGCGACATTGGCCTGCAGCACGCCGTCCACGAAGACGCCCACCGTATTGCCTCCGGGCCCCGGATGCGACTGACCGCGCAACGTCGGGGCGGCATTCGTGCCGCCCCACATGGGTTCCACGTAGAGCCCGGGCACGATCCCGGCGAGCGACTGCAGCCCATCGACGCCGGCGCGCTGCAACTCCTGGCGCGTAATGACTTGGATGGAGAGCGGCACGTCCGCGAGCGGCTCGGGAATCTTGCGCACCGTGATGACAATCTCATCCAGAGACTCGACGTAAGGATTCCCCCAGGAGACTGCGTCTGCGAAAAGCAAGGCCGTCAGGAAAAATTCAGCGCGCAGACGCCTGATCCCCGCGGCGCGGGACTTCGCCGCGCTGCCGCAAAGTATCGAGTTGCTGGCGCTGAGCGGCGACATAGCGCGTGACGTCGGCAGCGATGGCGCGAAAGCGAGGGTCCTCGTGCAGCGGCACCCAGAGCGGATCCCGGTAAAGCGTGTACCACCAGGTCTCGTAATCGCCAGTCTTAAAGGAGTCGGCCAGCTCCACCAGCGCCGCGTCCTGCTTGCCATCTAGCAGTGAGATCGTCGCCCTCAGGCGATGCGTATATACCGAGCCGAGCTTGGGCTCCGTGGCTTCGTTCCAGGCGGCGGCCGCGCGCCGCATATCAAGTCCTTCCTGCACCTGGCCGGATGCCGCGAGCAGCTGCGACAAAAAAACCGCGGCGCGAAAGTTGTCGAGATCGAGCTTTCCGCTGACATCGCCCTGCAGGCCGTATTTCTCCCGCATGAACCGGATGGTACGGGGGCCTTCGCCCGCTTTGACGGCGTAGTCGCGCAACGCCTCCGGGGCCCCCCAGTCCTCAGAGCCATTGTGTTCCCAGACGGTCTTGTCAAACCCCGCCAGACCCGCCGCACGCCAGTTACCCGCGTACAGCGCCAGCATCAACTGCGCAGTCTGCGCACTCTTGGGGGTTCCGGCCGCGACGTCACGAGCCGCTGGCTCATCGCCGATGTCCAGGTACATGGCCATCGCGGTATGACGGATCCAGGGATTCTTCGGGTCCTCGGCGATGGCGTGCTCTTCGTACTGAATTCCCTCGGCGATTCTGCCGTCGAAAAGCCAGCGGTATCTGCCGTAGCGAAACAGCGCCGGCACGAAGTTCGGATCCTTCTCCAGCACTTCGAGCACTTTCTGCTCGACAACTTGCGTCTTAGCCGTGCCCTCCTCGCGTGCTCCACACTGCGGCTTTGAACTGCGGCAGCGGCGCCAGGGGATCGATCTGCAGCGCCCGCTGCAGAATGCGCGCGCTGTCGCCTTTGCCGGCCTCCGGGTATTCGTTCTGCAGAAAATCGGCATATGCCGTCAGGCCGCGGCCATTGCTGGGATCAAGATCGGCGCCACGGCGAAAGTCGGCGTTGCGCTGCGACGGGTCGTCGTTGCTCCACATCGCGCGGGCAAAGTAGGCCGCCCCACATCGCGGGTCGATTGCCAGGGAGCGATCGATCAGGGCGCGATAGCGTTCACGCAGCGGCGCCAGATCCTCACCACGGCCATCCGCGGCCTGCATCCGAGCGTCGTACAGGGACGCGTAGGCCGGCGCAAATTGCGGATCGAGTTCGATGGCCTTCTCGAAGTAAGGTATCGCGGCTTCCGACTCGGGGACGGTGAATCGCCCCAGGAGCGTTCGCCCTCGCAAAAATGACAGGTATGCCTCCACATTGCCGCTGCGCTCCTTGGGCAGAGGCTTCGGCCGGAAGCCGCCGGTATGAACGGCGAGCGCGTCGGCCACCTCATCAGAAACTTCGTCTTCAATAGCGAAAATCTCTTGCAGCTTGTTATCGAAGCGCGCCGACCAAACGACCGTATCAGCGGCAGCATCCACGAGTTGAACATCCACTCTCAATCGATCGGCGTCTCGCTGCACGCTGCCAGCAACCAGAAACGCGGCGTTCAGGCGTCGACCGATGGCGCGCGAATCCAAGGCTTTGGTCGACAGTGAAAACGAGGAACTGCGAGCGACCACCGACAAGCCTTGAGACTGTGACATCCGGCTGATGATCATCTCCGGTACGCCAAGTGCGAGGTATCCATCGGCAGGATCCGCACTGATGCTTTCGAACGGCAGGACAGCCACAGCAATCTTGTTGGCAGAAATCGCAGTAGCACCGCGTGCAGGGCGATCAGCAGACTTAACCCGTAGGAACGCGAAGGCTACGACGACGATGATCGCCAAGACCCCCGCGGACCAGGCGAGCCGGCGCGCGGACGCAGGCTTCGTCGTAGCAACCGGTTGCAACGGAGTATCCGCCCGAGCTCTTCCGGGGTCGGACACTTGGGTTGAATCCGCTGCGCTTGCAGCAGTCGCAGTCTGGACGGTAGCAACCAGCCGGTAGCCCCGGCTGCGCACACTCGCGACGTAACGAGGGTTGCGAACCTCATCACCCAGAGCCTCGCGCAGCATTATGACCCGCTTATTGAGCGTTTCCGGGCTTACGACTTGCCCGTGCCATACCAGGTCCATGAGCCGATCATTGCTGACGACGTTCGGTGCGCCATGAATCAACGCCACCAGCAAACGGAATGACAAATTCGGCAAAGGTACGTCGGCATCACCCCGGGAAACGCATTGACGACCCACATCGACGCGCAAATCGGCCACAAGATAGGTATCGGGGCGGCTTTCCTGATCGCTAGAAGGAATGCGAGGCATGTCTTGGGTGAGAATGCGGAAGCGGCTTAGTACTCTGGACCGTAAATTCGGTGACGTATTTGGCGACCATCAGGCGGCCTTGGCGAGAGGCAAGCGTGTGGCGTTGAGCTTCGCCATGAGTCGACGCAGGTCACGCCGGGTGTATCGCCATTGAAAAGGTCGAGCGACTTGCTGGTAGTGCTTCTGAAAGCTCGACAAGCGTTGCTCGAGTTCGCTCAAGGAGCGAAAGTCATTGGGCACGAGGGCCTTACGTTGCAGCACGGAGAAGTAGAACTCCACCTGATTGAGCCAGCTCGCGTGCACCGGAGTATGTACCGGGATGAGGTTGGGCCAGCGTCTCTGCAGGCGAGCGACGCAGCGAGCGCCGCGGTGAGTGGTGCCGTTGTCGATGATCCAGAACACCCGCGGTGCGCAGCGATACGGGCGCTGTCCCATCACCTGAGCCACCAAGCGGTCGAAGGCTGCGATACTGCTGCTGCGTTCGCAGCGTCCAAACACCCTGGCGCGCCGTACATCCCAAGCTGCCAGATACGCCCAGGCTCCCAGACGGTCATATTCGTGTTCCACGCGCATCGGGCGTGCCCGCGCCGGCGGGAGCGTTGCGTGACAGCGGTGGCGCGCCTGGATACTGGTTTTCTCGTCGGCACAGACGACGCAGTCTCGCGGAGAAAGCGCGGCGCTTTGCCAGCGGCCCTCGTACAGATCGAGCACGCGGGAGGCCTTGCGCTCGAAGTCCGGGTCACGCGGGAAGCACCAGCTGCGGTGCGACCACGGGCGGATCGCATCCTCGCTGAGCCAGCGCCACAGTGTCGTTTCACCAATGGAGGCCACGAGCCCGCGCTCGATCACTTCACGGCGAATCTCCGGCACACTCCAGCGCGAGAGCGGTACCTCAGACTCGTACGGCAGCTCGCAAGCCAACGCCTTAACGGCGATGACCAGACTGGGGGGAAAAGAGCGCCGGGCGCCCGCTGCGGGATCGCTCTTCCAGCCCTGCCAATCGTTCTCGGAAGAAGCGCTTGCGCCACTTGCTGACAATCTGCCGTGGCGTGTCGAGGCGTGCAGCGATGTCATCGTTATCGAGGCCGTCGGCTGCATACAGCACGATCTTGGCGCGAATGACATCTCGATACGGTGACGTATATCTGCGGGCTGTGCCCTCTAGGCGGGCACGCTCACTAGAGGATAACTCGATGCGGTATGGGCATTTCCTCGGCATGAATGTCCCTCCCTGGATGACAAGGGTGTCATGGGAGGGGAATACACGCCAGAACTATACGTCCTCGTATTTATGGAATTAGGTACTTAGTCACGGCTCAGGAATGGGAATCGCGCCACGTCCTCCCGGTTTTGAGTAGCGCCGTGATCTAGAGAGTCGGACCTCAGTCAGTTCATGAGTCTACAGCCCGGCGATGTGGTCAGCTACGGGACTCCCACCGGCGTGGGACTTGGCCAAAAGCTGGGATTTCCACCGCTCGGGCCACCTTTTGCGTTTGGGGTGGGCCAGAGGTGGGAGAGCGCCCGGTCAGTCGGCCGAAACCGATTGCGGCAGCGCCTTGAGATACCGATCGGCGGTCAAGAGCTTCAGGGTCTCGATCTCGCACTGTGCGAGCAAGAGCCGGTCAAACGGATCCGCCTGCCTGGCCGAGACCTCGGCTACAGCGGCTGCATGACGCATCGTCACGTCCAGAGTCTCGAATCCGGCCTCGATGACGGCCGCCTCGAACGTCGCGAGCGATCGGCGCAAGGTCAATTTGCCGATGGACACCTTGATGGCGATTTCCCACGCGCTGACTGCACTGACCCAGAATTCATTTGCTGGATCAGCGAGCAACGAGCGGGTCGCGGGGCCCAGGCGCGGATGATCCTCAAGAGCCCAGAGCACCACCTGGGTATCGAGCAGGCATCTCACGGCTCGATTGGACCCCCGAAGAGCTCCTGCCGCTGTTTCTTGGAGAGCGGCTTGTCAAAGTCCTTGGCGATGGAACGTACCAGTCCTTTCGCCGTTCCCAGGCGTATTCCGCGGCGGCCCGGCAGTCGTGTAATCCGTGCGACCGGGCGCCCTGCGCGCGCCAGGATGACGTCCTCGCCGGCTTCCACCACCTCAACAAGGCGCGAAAGCGTGGTTTTCGCCTCGTGAATATTGACCTTGCGCATCGTTAGTTCACTCTAGCTATAATTAGTCCATATTAGTCCGTATCCTGCGTACACGCCAGCCCCACAGCCGCGGACGGGAAACCGCAATTCAAGGATTCATGAAGACACCCGCGGCCCTGCAACCCCTGATCGATGATGGTGTGATCGACGAAGTCATCCGCTCGCTCAAGAGCGGCAAGGAAGCGACGGTTTATCTGGTGCGCTCGGGCGCGCACCGGCGCTGCGCCAAGGTCTATCGGGACATGCGGCAGCGAAGCTTCCAGAAGCGTGCACGCTACCAGGAAGGCCGCAAGGTGCGCGGCAGCCGCCAGGCGCGTGCCATCGGCAAGCGCACGCGTTTCGGGCGCAAGGAGCAGGAAGCCCAGTGGAAGAACGCCGAGGTCGACGCGCTCTACAAGCTGGTCGCCGCCGGTGTGCGCGTGCCCAGGCCTTACGGTTATTTCAACGACACGCTGATCATGGAGCTGGTGATCGATGCCGCCGGGGACCCTGCCCCGCGCCTTGGCGAAGTCGACCTGTCGCCCGAGACTGCGCGCGAGTATCACCGCTTCCTCATCCAGCAGATCGTGCGCATGCTGAGCATTGGGCTCATCCACGGTGATCTCTCAGAGTTCAACGTGCTCGTCGGCACCGAGGGTCCCGTGATCATCGATCTGCCCCAGGCCGTGAATGCGGCCGGCAACAACGGTGCGCTCGCGATGCTCGAGCGTGACGTGAACAACATTCGCGGCACGCTCGGCCGCTTCGCGCCGGAGCTTCTGCAAACCGAGTTTGCGCGCGAGATGTGGGCGCTCTACGAGCAGGGTGGACTGAGCGCCGACAGCGCGCTCAACGGCGTGTTCGCGCGAGACGAGACGCCAGCTAACGCCGACGACGTCCTGCTGGCGGTCGAGGATGCGCGGGAGGAAGCGCTGCGACGCGAGCTGGGACGAGAAAGCTCAGGCAGCGGTCGCGGAAGCTAACCGGCCTGGTTGTCCCCATCCGCCGAACGACCGCAGACGCGAGGCGAACCGCCCACGTTGCGGTATCGGATTGAGCGCCACGCGCCGGGGGCGTTTCGTCTCGCCCGCGGCGCGTGCTGCTATCCCGCGAAACGGTTGCGAGCCCGCGACAGACGCTAACCGCTACGGCTCCGCTGCGTCCGCGCGTGATCACTTTCCTCGTCGGATATCGGTTCTGACTGGCAAGAGCAGGCGCCGACCGACGGCGCGTCGGCTGCAGAGATTAAGGGGCGGAAAAATGGCCGCATCGTAAGATCTGACAAGAGTGACTGCCGGGAGGGTTCACCACCAACACCGGGTTAACAGTCGAGAGCTCGCTGCGATCGAGAACGGCGGTTTGCGTCCACGGGCTTTGGTCCGCACGCCATCGCGGCTATCCGCATCATGAACGCGCCGCCGGAACTTTCTTGCGCCGTTTCACCGGGCCGGACTCGGCACGAGTTGAGGCGATCAGGGTGCGCTATGCCGATGGCGTGCTCGAATCTCAGCGCAGGGCGAGGCGCCAGAGTGATGTCACCTCGGCTGCGCGCGCCGCATGCAGCGGGTCAGTTTTGTCGGACGCGCGGGGATGTTTTGGTCGCACACCGCTTCGATTCACGACCTTAAATCCTGCCGCGCGGAACATAGCGAGCAGTTCCGATCTTGGCCGAAGGCCCAGGTGCTCCGCCAGGTCCGAAAGGATCACCCAGCCCTCGCCCCCTCGCTCCAGATGCGCGGGCAGCGCGGCCAGGAACCCACGCAGCATGCGACTCTCGGGATCGTAGATGCCGCGCTCGATGGGAGAGGTCGGCCGCGCGGGAATCCAGGGCGGGTTGCAAATCACTAGCGCGGCCCGCCCTTCGGGAAAGAGGTCCGCTTGCACGACTTCCACCTGTTCCGCCAACCCGAGACGCTCGATGTTCTCGCGTGCGCACGCCAGTGCGCGGGGATCCCGGTCGGTTGCGACCACACGCACGATGCCGCGCCGCGCGAGCACGGCGGCCAGCACCCCCGTCCCGGTACCGATGTCGAAGGCCAAGCTGGACGCTGAACTCAAGGCTGGCAGAGGCGCCGTGGCGACCAGATCGACGTATTCACCGCGAATCGGCGCGAACACTCCATAGTGCGGATGGATTCGGCCGCCGATCGCCGCGATTTCAATTCCCTTGGTGCGCCACTCGTGCGCACCGATCAGGCCCAGCAACGCTCGCAGCGAGGCGACCGAGGGTCCTCGTCCTGGGCCGTAGACTTCCGCGCAAGCTTGCCGGATGTCGGGCGCACGTCGCAATGGAATGCCGTAGTCCCCGTCGAGCTGTACGAGCAATGCGCCTAATGTGCGCGCGCGCTGTGCCCGGGCCTGGCGATAAAGATGAAAAGCTTCGGCAGGCGATGCAGGCATCGAAGATGCGGCCGACTTTTTCGCGTTGCGCGGCTGGCGGTCGGCGCGACTCGCCAACGCGAGCAGCATCTGGCGCGCGTTCTGGAAGTCGCCCCGCCACAACAGCCCGGTGCCCTGGCACGCGAGGCTATACGCATCGTCGGCCGTCATATGGTCATCGGCGATGACCACGTGCCTGGCGGGCGGCGCCCCGCTCTCAGAGTGCCAGCGTGCGGAGCACGCTTTTCCGCCCTCGCTCCAGTGAACGGCTGGGTGCGCGCTCACGCTAGAGCTCGGTATTTGCGTCTGTTACAGATTGCCATCGCGACGTGCAGTGCAGCCGCGGACTTTAGGCACATATACGCCAGCTTGCAGAGTCGCACAATTGTTGATGCTCGCGCTGAGCGCAGACCCCCCTGTCTCGTCCGGATCCTGTACCCAGGTGACAGTGCGATTGGCGTGCGCCGCGCGGCGCATCAAAAAAACAGCGCTCCCGCCCTCCCCTCCCCCCCCCCTATCGGTGTAGGGCGCTATCACTTGGAGCTGTTGTCCCAGTACTCTTCCATCTTCTTGCGCATGGCCGCGTCGGGCAAACGCCCGTGGCCGGCCGCCTGATCATCCTCAAGATGCGCGACCTGCGTCGTGCCGGGAATAGCGCAGATGACTGCGGGGTGCGACACGACGTACTTGAGCAGGAACTGACCCCAGGTCGTGGCACCGAAGTCCGCCGCCCACTGCGGCAGCTCGTGACCCTGGGTGCGCGGCAGCAGCGGCGCACGCCCGCCGCCAAACGGCGTAGCCACCATGACCGCGACCTTGCGCTCACGCGCGAGCGGCAATACGTCGGCTTCTGCTGCCCGGTCGCCAATCGCGTAGTTCGTCTGCAGGAAGTCGACCGGGTATTTGCGCAAGTACTGGAGCACCTGCGGGTATTCCTCCGAACGGATGGAGGTAAACCCGATGTAACGCACTCGCCTCTGCTTCTTCAAATCGACCATCAGCGGCATCAGCTGCTCGACACCGTCGACATGATGCACGAATATCAGATCGATGTTTCCGAGTCGCTGCCGCGAGCGTTCGAAACTTTCTTTGCCACCGACCGGATCGTTCGGGGAACCGTTGGGCGTGAACTTGGTCGCGATGAACATCTTCTCTCGCAACCCCTGCTCTTTGAGCGCTTTGCCGATGACAGTCTCGCTGTCGCCGTAGCCTGCTGCCGTGTCGATGACAGTGCCGCCGAGCTCGGCCATCCGGCGCAGGACGGCGCTCACGTCAGGAAAGTCCGCGCGGCCGAAGTGATTGGTGCCGACCCCGATCACGGAAAGTTTCTCGCCGGTCGACGGAATGGCCTTGGTGATGGCAGGCAGCTTGCTATCGGCCGCAAACAACCCTCCGGGCAGCGCCGCGCCAATGCTGGCGAGCGCGCCGGCCCGCACGACTGCACGACGCGAGAAGTACGGTAGGTGGTCGCGTGACATTCAGAAGACCAGTGTCCCTTTCTCGACGCCGATCGGCGATCGCTTAAATTAGATTACTTCATGTCCTCGTGCAACGCGCAGGACGTTTGGGGAATATTTTTCAACATTTCCCCGTTGGGCGAGCCTACCTCTCGCCCCCCTGGTCAGGTAAAATTGCGACCTTAGGAAAGACAGTGATCGCAAACGCAATGTAGTCAGTTAGGGCTGCCGGATACACAAATGAAGCGCACGTGGACAATCATCGGCGTCAGAGACGTTCCGTTCAGCTTCAAATGGTACCAGTCGCTTTTTGGGCAGCCCAAAACGGCTCCGGGTCATGACGACTGGGGTCAGATCCGCGACTCGGATGGAACCGTGTTGCTGTGTCTCCACGAGTGGGGCGCGCACGAGCATCCGTCCTTGATGAGCCCGGACAAAGCGCTGCCTGGAAACGGACTACTCTTGTTTTTCCGTGTCGATGACTTCGACATGGCACTGCAGAGAGCTCGCGCTCTTGTCTCCAGACTCGACGAGCAGCCGCACGTGAACCCGAGCACTGAAACGAAGGAGTTCTCACTCCGGGATCCCGACGGATACTATGTCACCATCAGTGCGCTCTCTGCACCGTAGCCGGCGAGACGGCAACTCAGCAGGCGCATGCGGCCGTCGACGTCGCGTGGGCGGACCAACAGGCGTCATCGCGCTGCATATGCCCGCTACTTCGCGACTGGGCTTGCGCGCAGGCTCGTGTACACGGCATCGAGGACGGTCAGACTACTGATGTTGGCTACTTCCCCGACCGTGATCGGATCGCCAATAGACAGAACTCGACCATTGGTATTTGTGAATGCCGGCCACGAAGGCAGCCCATTGCCGTTCGGGTCGCCCGATCGTGCGAAGTTGGTCCAGTACCGGGAAATGGCTTCCGCCACTTTGCGATCCGCTTTGCTCCAGCGCCACGGCGCTTGGTTCAAATGATCGAATACGTACCAGAGTTCGGCAAAATGGCTTGCGCCCCACCCCGCGTACAACGAGTCGGTCGGGAACGGCGGCCGCTGTCGAAACGAGTAGTAATACACAGCACTTTGCCCGGATGCAGCCTGCAATCTCGCCCAGGCCCACATGTCCCAGCCGAAGCGAAGATCGCGCTCGAGGTCGAGCCTTGCCTGTCGCGCGGCTTCGTCGCTCGCGTGGGGGTAGGCGGCAAGAATCGCGGGCGGCAGTGCACCGAAACTGCGCTCGACGTCGGCATCGAAGGTGGCAGCCTTGACGTGGGTGACATCGGTCAGGGAACGCGCTTCCTCGGCGTTTGAACCGATGAGCAGTGGGACATCGTTCTGCCGTCCTGCCTCGAACACCGCGTAAGGCGCCACCGGGAGTACGTAAGGTTCAATCACGGGGTGGGTAACGCCGCCGGCATTGCCACCGCCGAGCAGCCTGGTCGCCGGGAGCCCGCGCAGTTCCTGCAGCGAATGGACGCCCAACGTGGCGGCATATTTCTCCCCATCACGTTCGGCATTGACCAGTAGGTAGCCGGGGGCGAGCTGAAGCGGCTCAAACAGAGCGCCACTCTCGCCGATGGCGCGCTGAAACAGCCCTTTTGCCTGCGGCGACCCCATCAGTATGCTGACCGATATGGCGCCCGAGGATTGGCCCGCGATCGTCACTCGATTGGGATCACCGCCAAACGCCGCGATATTGTGCTGAACCCACCGGAGCGCGGCGATCTGGTCCATGAGGCCGTAATTCCCAGATGACCCATACGGGGATTCGCGCGTCAGTTCTGGAAGCGCGAGAAACCCCAGTGGACCCAATCGGTACGCGATGGTGACGACGATAACGTCATTACGCGCGAGCTGATCGCCCCAATACAGCGGCATTGAGGCCGATCCGTTCCGGTAACCGCCACCATAAATCCAGACAATCACCGGCAGACGCTCTGCAGCCTGTTTCGCCGGAGTCCAGATATTGAGGTAAAGGCAGTCCTCACTGACCTTCGGCGGGACCTCGCCCGGCATGGAGACGCCCTCCTGCATGCATGCCGGGGCAAACGCAGTCGCTGTTCGCGTACCAGTCCATGGCGGAACAGGCTCGGGAGGTCGCCAACGTAATTCACCGACCGGCGGGGCTGCGAACGGGACGCCCTTGTAGACGCTCAATCCGCCCTCGCGCACTCCGGATATTGAGCCAGACGTCGTTAGTGCCAACGCCGCGGCGGCGCTGCAGTGGGCCGGCACAGCGATGACTGCCACTGCGACGAATAACCATTGTTTGCACATTTGAACCTTCAATCCCAATTCGGCAACACGCGCCGCAGCGGGTCAACACAGCCGCCCCTCCATTCGGCCTACAAGCCGAAGAATTACCCGCTACCGGGCAGCCGCGAACGCCCTTTCAAGCACCATGCTGACAGGGGGTAAATTCGGGGGTAAATCGCGCTGCTACGTAGATAAGGTCTTTGGAATCAATCAGATACCCTTGCGATCAGACGGCACGATTCTACGCACTCTCGCTCTGCGACGCCTGGTACACGCAATTGATCCGGGATAATCGCAGCACTATGCCAAACACATCCGGGACTTCCTCCGTCGATTCGCAGGCACGAGCTGGTCGGCGTATATGGGTCGACCTGGTGAATCCGACGCAGGATGAAGGCGCAAAAGTGGCCGCAGAATACGGCGTCCACGTGCCCTCGCGCGAGTCTCTGCAGGAAGTTGAGACCTCGAGCCGACTCAGAGCTGAAGGTCAGGTTCTATACGTGAACATGCCGCTCGCAAGGCAAGACGCGTCGGCCGGCTTCGCGCCCCTGCCACTCGGCTTCATTCTCTCGTCAGAGCTATTAGTCACCATACGTTATTCCGAGGTGCATGCCTTCGCTAAGGTTAAGGCTCAAGTCGAAATGGCTCCGCACATGAGCAGCGCAGCGGTGTTCGTCGCCCTGATCGATGGCATGGTGGACTTCGCCGCCGATATGCTTGAGACGTCGAGCAGCAACCTAGCCGCCCTCTCGGCAAGCGCCTTCGGCCAAAACGGGGCCCCCGAGTCAATACACCGCAAGCGCATGACACATGCTCTGCGCGAAAGCCTCAAGGCAATAGGCGCTGCGGGAGATCAATTGTCACGCATTCGCGAAAGTCTGCTCGGCTTGCAGCGAATCGTTGGATTTGTATCTGAAATGGCGGCGGGTTGGTTGCTGCCAGAACTAAAGACTCACCTAAAAACGGCGCAGCAGGACCTAAGTTCTTTGGTCGATTTCGAAGCGCATCTGACCGGTAAGACGCAATTTCTGCTGGACGCAATTCTTGGCCTTATCAATACCGAGCAGAACGAGATCTTCAAAGTGCTCACGATCGTGTCGGTAGTCGGGATTCCTCCGACATTGATCGCCAGTATGTACGGCATGAACTTCCACAACATGCCCGAGTTAGGATGGCGTTGGGGCTATCCCTACGGATTGGCGCTCATCGCACTCAGTACATTGCTGCCAATCCTCTGGTTCAAGCGACGTGGATGGTGGTAAGGGTGGGCGACTTCCATCGCCTCAGGCTGTTTGCCGGCGTACTGTTTGCGACCCTCGCTCTGCCAGGCATGGGGGCCGAGGTGCTGCCGATCCACGGCCTTTGGGTGTGGAAGGGTCCAGCGATTCTCGCAGCGCCGCAGGGTGCCGAACGGCTGCGGGACTTCTGTCGTGCCCAGAGAATCAACGAGGTGTACGTCTCGGTGCTCAGCCAGGGCGAGCTCGAAGACGTCGCCGTGCTGGCGGCAACCATCGAACTGCTGCACCGCTCAAACGTGCGCGTGGAAGCGCTGCTATCGAGCATCGATGCCGACGAGGTGGGGAAGCACCGCGACAAGCTGCTGGATCACGTGCGTGCCATCATGAAGTTCAACCAGCAGCACCGTGGCAGCCGCATCGACGGGATTCACCTCGACATCGAGCCGCAACAGCGCACCGAGAACAAGGGTGCGGGCAATCTGCGCTTCCTGCCGGGGCTCGCCGCAGCCTATCGCGCGGTGCGTGCGCTCGCCGAACCCGCGGGCCTCACCGTCAATGCCGATATCCAGAACAAGCTTCTCAAGGGCAGCGCCGATGAACGCCGCGTGCTGCTGCAGTCGGTGCCTCGACTGACACTGATGCTATACGAGCTCAATGATGCTCAGGGCAACGGCAGCTTCGAGGAGAAGGCAGCAACGCTACGGGCGGCAAGTCGGAGGTTCCTGGACATGGCCTACGGCGGTCTACACGATTCCGGCCTGGCGCAGATGGTGATCGGTCTGCGGACCCCCGATTACGGTGACCTGCTACCTAGGATGCTCGAGAACCTGGATGAAGCGAACGGCGATAACACTCACTATCTGGGGTGGGCCCGACACTCCTACAACGATGTAGCGGAAGGAGAGCGGTAAACCGCGGCTTGCGTCCGCGAACTGCCAGCGACAGCGCGGCGGGCCGCCCCCCGGACGCGCCGGACCGAAGATGGCGTTGCCACGCGCTGCTGCTAGAGTGGCGTGCGCTGCGAGGGCGATGGCTCTCTTTTTCGAGGAGGCGATCCATGCAACGTGCTGCGATTCTCACCACGACTCTGCTGACCGCGGGGCTTGCAATTCCGGGCGCCTATGCCGCCCGCCACACCGGCATCCCGAGGTACATCACCGCCGCCGTTGCGGATTCGGCGCGACCGGCGGCCGATACCGGGCGCGATCCCAGCCGCAAGCCCGCCGAGACTCTCGCCTTCGCCGGCGTCAAGCCGGGCGACTGGGTTCTGGAGATCGCCCCCGGCAGGGGTTACTTCACCCGCCTGCTGAGCGCGGTGGTCGGACCGCAGGGTCAGGTGACCAACTACACCATCTCCCAGCCGCCCAAGCCTGACGCACCGCCGCCCCCGATCGTGGCGCTCGCCGCCGATCCCCATTACAGCAACGTGAAGGTCCATCTGCAGCGGCTCCTCGACGTGAAGCCCACCAACAGCTTCGACCTCGTGTGGACGACGCAGAACTACCACGACTTCCACGACATCGAGGGCCTCGATGTGGCGACCGTCAACCACGCCATCTTCGCGGCGCTCAAACCCGGCGGGATCTACTTCGTGCTGGATCATGCGGCCGAGGCCGGCTCCGGGCTGCGCGACACCAATACCCTGCACCGGATCGACGAGGACACGGTGAAGCAGGAGGTGAAGGCGGCGGGCTTCGAGCTGATCGGCGAGAGCAGCATGCTGCGCAACAAGGACGATCCGCATACCGGCAAAGTGTTCGAGGGGCCCATCCAGGGGCACACCGATCAGTTCATCCTGAAGTTCAGGAAGCCGAAGAAGTAAGGAATCACGAGCCAATCCGGGGCGCGAAGCCCATCGCTCGATGGCATGGGGCGGCGCGGGGCGGCAGGCACTGATTGACGCGGAGCCGCAGGTGGCGACCGGCGGGTACCTGCTGCTGCGCGTTAGACCGTCCACTAGTAGACTCAAGCCCCCATGGGGGGAAGGCGTAGGAAGGAGTCAGCGAAGGTGAACCCGCTACCGCCGGGGTCGCCTCTCGGCACCTTCGAGAACACACCCCTCGCCCTTTTGGGGCCGAAGTGGGACCAACTGCTCGCAGAAGCCCGCTCACTCTCATCTGCTGGGCAGCACGCTATTGCCATCATCATCGCGGCCGCCGCCGGAGAATGGGCCACCGAATTTGTGCTCGAGAGACTGATGGATGCAGCGAAGGACCACAGTAAGAGCGTACGCGACGTCGTAGAAATGTCAGAGAGATTGCTGGTTACTTGGTCCTTTGAGGGAGACCGCGTGCGAACGGCCTTCCATGACCTAACGGGCGAAAACCCCGATCGCCAATCATGGTGGGAAGATTGGATGTGGAGCCGCCGACAGCGCCATGACATCGCGCATCGTGGCGTGTTAACGGCTAATGCCGCCGCCGCGAAAAAGTGCATCGACGTAGCAGCGTTGCACATCGCGTATCTGACGGAAGTCGTTAAGAGACGAGCCCCGTAGCCCCTACTCACTGGCTGTCAGGACAGAGTATCTTTCGGACACTTCGGGCACCCGGCGTTGTTGGGTTCGCGCGGGGAGGTGCCTGCCGATCCTCATGGCGTCGGCAACACTGCGCGGCTGGCAGATCATTGCAATCGCAATAGCGTGCGGGTTTCTGCGCGAGTGGTTCAGTCCACTTCAGGGAACGCCGGGAGCCGCGCTGCGCGTGTGCATTGGGGCGGCCGGCTTTGCGCTCGCCGGGTACTTTGTCTCGGAGCTGAATCGCCAGCGCCACACCGTCGCCCAAGGCCCTCATGCAGAGCCTGTTTAAGAAGACCGGCGTGAGAACCCGCGGCCAACTGGTACGCGTGGTGCTGGAGCACTACCAGAATCAGCTCTGAGTAGCGCATGGCGGGAAACTCGGTGGATACTGCTCGACATTGGTGCAGACCGAAGAGAGGCGGTTTCGGGTGGCGCAGATTGATCGGATCCCCATAGCACCGCGACCGATTTCGTCCTGGTGGGCTACTTGGAAGATGCGTGCGCCGCGGCTCGTGTTGGCGGTGGCGTCAGCGGCCTGTCAGCTGGCCCACCCTGCAACCGGCGCGGTGAATGGTGGCTACGCTGCAGTGGTGCGGCAGGCGGCGCCAAGCGTCGTCACGGTTCTCGTTGAAGAACAGGGGGAAAGTGCCGGACAACGTGCCGTCGAACGGGCAACCGGCGACACTCAATACAACGATATGCGCACATTCATACTGCGTATGCTCTCCGGACCTGGCAATCCGGTGCCGGGCAAAGGGGGATCTGCGCTGGGCTCAGGGTTCGTCATCCGAGCAGACGGTCTAATCGTCACCAATCGCCACGTCGTCGAGGGTGCTCGGACGGTGCGCGTAAAGCTGGCAGACGATCGAGTAATTCCCGCTCAGGTGCTGGGCACCGATGCGACGACCGATATTGCGCTGCTCAGAGTGCGGGCAGGCCACCTACCTGCGCTCCGCCTGGAATCCTCGGACAAGGTCTCGGTAGGCGATCCTGTCATAGCCATCGGCAATCCCTTCGGTCTCGGTCAAACAGTCACCGCCGGCGTTCTCTCAGCGCGAGCGCGCGTGCTGGAACAGGACCCGTATATCGATTTTCTGCAGACCGATGCGGCCATTAATTTTGGAAACTCGGGAGGCCCCCTGCTATCGACAGACGGAACGGTCGTCGGCGTCACTTCGACGATACTCTCGCCGAGTGGAGGGTCAGTGGGTCTCGGGTTCGCAATTCCAGCGGAAACAGTCGCGTCGGTTGTGACCGAGCTTGAGGCACATGGTCGGGTGAGCCGGGGCTATCTCGGCATCGAAGTGCAAGCGATGACCCCCGGGCTGGCACAGGCCCTTCTCGGGCGGGACTCTCCTGCAGGTGCACTGATCACGGCTGTGGAACCGCAAGGACCCTCAGCAGGGACGCTGCTGGCCGGCGACGTGGTGCTGAGCATCGGCTCCACGCCTGTCACCTTCGCCACTCTGGGAAAAGTCGCGGTGCGACTGACACCCGGCACGACCGTGGATGCATCCGTGGTGCGAGCAGGTGTTGAGCACTCCATTGCGTTGAGGGTCGCTCAACTCCCAGATCCACCCGCCGATCCGCTGCACGCCGGTGGTCGAGACACTTGGGTGGCGAACCTCGAGCTCGGCGTGGCGAATTCGACGACCGAGATTCGCTTAGCGCTCAAGGCGCAAGGCGAGGTCAGCGGCTTGATCGTGACGCAGCTGCGCCCGAATGGTGCCGGAGCGCTGGCCGGCTTGAAGGTTGGTGACCTCATCACCCATGCCGGATCCAAACGCTTGGAGGACGTCGCGGATCTTGCGACGGTCAGCAAGCCATCAACCAAGCTCCCGTTGCTTCTTCGTGTCGTCCGCGATGGTTCTCCCGGCTTCATTGCCATAACAGGTAGCGAAGAGCAGTAAATAACCCGCGACTGAAGTCGCGGGTTTCCTTGCGAGGAGTTTATGATCTTTGCGACCGTATCCGCTTCCCAAGATGTTCGTTTAAATATTCGGATGTTATGAATGGATCTTGCTAGCTGGAAGGGCGTTGCACGCCCGGGACGCGTTACCCTTGAAGGTCGGTACGCGCGGCTTGAACCGCTCGATTTCGAGCGACACCGCGCGACATTGTTTGAATCGGCCCAGGCCCCCGGAGCAGCAGATCGCTTTCGCTACTTACCCAACCAGGCGCCCGATGACTTGGGTGATTTCACTGCGTGGTTAGAGACGGTGGTAGCGGGAACGGATCCGCTTTTTTTTGCCGTGATCGACAAAGCGACCGGTCGTGCAGAGGGGCGCCAATCATTTCTGCGCATCGACCCGGCCAATGGCGTGATTGAGATCGGGAATATCCTGTGGGGACCAGCGATTGCTCGCAGTCGCGTGGCAACCGAAGCCCTGTTCCTCTTCGCAGACTACGCCTTCTCTCTGGGCTACCGCCGGTTCGAGTGGAAGTGCGATAGTCGAAACGATCCATCCAGACGCGCTGCCGAACGTTTCGGCTTTTGTTTCGAGGGCATCTTTCGCCAGCATATGATCATCAAGGGTCAGAATCGCGATACCGCCTGGTTTGCAATGACCGACGGCGATTGGGTGCGCCTGAAGCCCGGCTACGAGCGATGGCTGCGGCCGGAGAACTTCGATGAAGCGGGGCACCAGCGCAGCAAGCTGACTTTCTGATGGCCCATCTGGCCCAAGGGTCAGGACGCATAGGCTCCAGGTTGAGCTGGCGACGCCGAATTGGACTCAATGATCTCATACCCGAACGGGAGTGCAGCATCGATGAGCCACTCCCAGGTCCAGAGCGCGAAGGTTCGCAGAGCATACAACTCGTAGCGACTCTCACCACTGCGAAGGATCATGAGCGGTGTATGGTGCAGACCGGTCAGGGCGAAGCAGTAGCGGCGAAAGATATCCGGGTGCAGATCCAGTGCAATGCCCGTCGCCAACACCTCTCGAGAAGAAGGTCCATCGATCCAGATACACGTGCGGCTATGCGAGAGCTGTGTGACGCTTCCGACCGTGAGGGGTACGACAGACTCAAGCGCGCGAGCGAGGTCCTCATTGTCCCGGGTGATGATCCAGAACTGTTCCGGGCCGACTTTGAGGAACAGCCGCGAGCTGACAGCGACCGCTTCCCCCACACTGGTCGGCAGATCCGTACCGAGCACCGGCCGCACTGCCGTGGCGAGCGTCATTGCTGCTCCGGGGAAAGCCGCGACCTGCACCAGCCTCCAACCCCTTGCTTCGCCGACGCGCAGGCGCCGCTCACCGCCGGCGCCGTCGCGGCCACCGCTCTTCAACACGCCGACGAGCACGGAGTTCCTCTCAAGCACGCAGGCGCTCCCCTTTCGGATCGATGAACATCGGGCTGACGATACGGGCCTTGACCAGCTCGCCTCTGAGCGGAAAGGCACACACGATCTCTTCGCCCGAGTGCGTCAGTCCGCCCTGATATAACCCCAAGGCGATGAATTTCTTCAGCTCCGTTGACCAGGTAACGGAGGTGACGTAGCCACGCCCGTGACCTGCGACTTTATCGGTGGCCGCAAACAGGATCGAGCCCCCGCGCAGGGATTTTCCCGGCTCGAGACACTCGATGCCCACCAGGCCCCAACGCTCTGGTCCCCGCAACATGGGCCGCTGCAGCAGCTCGCGGCCTACATACGGCTTGTCCAGCTTCGCCATCCTGCCGAGGCCCAGGTCATCCAGGGTGTTGCGGTGATCGAGCTCGAGGCCGGCCACGTGTCCCTTCTCGATGCGCAACGACGCCACGGCCTCGAGGCCGAAAGGCTTGATCCCGAGAGGCGCGGCCGCCGCGAGCATGTGCTCCCACAGCGCGACAGCGTAATCCGCCGGCACATAGACCTCGTAGGCCAGCTCGCCCGAGAAACTGAGGCGGATCAGACGCACCGGTACGGCGTCGAGCTCGGTTTCCAGACACCCCATGTAGGGAAGCCGCGCATTCGAGACATCCGTCCCCGGCAGCGC
Source organism: uncultured Gammaproteobacteria bacterium (assembly GCA_963835645.1). GTDB lineage: Bacteria > Pseudomonadota > Gammaproteobacteria > Steroidobacterales > Steroidobacteraceae > 13-2-20CM-66-19. Next base: position 29,050 of record CAWIGQ010000001.1, read on the forward strand.
CAGCTCGAGTGCGGCTCGCGCCTTCGGACCGGCAACCGCCATGGCCGCCCACTCATCACTGACCGACGCGACGCTGACCCGCAAATCAGTCCACGCCGTCTGCAGGAGGAATTCGATCCAGGACATGACCTCCCCGGCCTGCGCCGTCGTCGTGGTCATGAAATAGCGGGTCTCGGCGAGTCGGGTAGTCGAGCCGTCATCGAATACCGTGCCGTCATCGGCCAACATGACGCCGTAGCGCGATTTGCCGATAGGGAGATTCGCGAAATTGTTGACGTAGATGCGGCCTAGGAATTCGGCCGCATCCGGGCCCTGCACATCGATTTTGCCGAGAGTGGAAGCGTCGGCGAGCCCGACCGCCGTGCGCACCAGCCGCATCTCCTCGATGTAGGCGACCTCCACGGTGGGTCCGGCCCAGCGGTACCACCAGGCCCGCAACCATGGCCCCGCCTGTGTCAATTCCCCGCCGTGGGCGAGGTGCCAGTCATGGAGCGGTGAGCGTCGCGTCGGCTTAAAGTGATTTCCGACACTGCGTCCGGCGAGTGCGCCAAGACTCACCGGCATGAACGGCGGGCGAAACGTGGTCGTGCCCACCGCCGGGATCTCCTCGCCCTGCAGCAAGGCCATCATGGCCGCAGCATTGATGTTGCTGGTCTTGCCCTGGTCCGTCCCCATGCCAAGCGTCGTGTAGCGCTTCAGATGCTCGACCGATTCATACCCTTCCTGATGGGCGATCGTGAGGTCCCTCACGGTGACGTCATTCTGGAAGTCGACAAAGGCTTTGTCGGGGTGGCGGTGCGGCAGACGCCAGACCGCCTCGACGGAGTAGCCGGTCGTCTCGAGGAGCGGCGCTGACAGCGTCGACGCGGGAGCGTCGTGGCCCGCATGTGCCGCGGCGCGACGGCCGGCTTCCCCGCCCTCGTTGATCGCCGCTGCCAGTGTGAAGGTCCCGGTCACTGACCCCGCGCCAAACTGACCGCCAGCATAGCCATCCGGCACGAAGGCGCCGATTTCAGCGCGATAGCGCGGCTTGATGCCACCGTGCGATGTCAGGTGTACGGCCGGAGACCAGCCACCGGACATGCAGAGCAGATCGCAGCGGCGGCGGTGCGGCCCCGAGCCATCGACCGTCCGGGCGATGACTACGCCGTTGACGGCCTTGCCGCCGAGCACATCGATCACCGTCGCGCCGCAGATCTGCTCGATCCCCAGCGCCCTGGCCTGGGCCCCGAGCTCGCGGTCGATCCTGTCGCGATGATCTGCGACGGTCACAACGGCGCCGTACCGCGCGAGATCGAAAGCCGTGCTGTATGCGCTGTCGTTATTGGTTACGACCACGGCCATTTTTCCAAGCGCCACGGCGAAGCGATTGAGGTAGCCGCGCACCGCGGCGGCCAGCATCACGCCTGGCCGGTCGTTGTTGGCGAATACGATCGGCCGCTCGGTCGCCCCCGTGGCATACACAATGGCGCGCGCGCGCAGTGTGATCATGACCTGGCGCGCCTCGCCCGCGGCGGGGTCGGGCCGCAGGGGATCGCGCCGCTCGACCAGAGCGACCGTGCCGCCGTCGTAGACGCCCAGCGCAATCGTGCGCCGCAGTATCGTCACGTGCGCCAGTGACTCGAGCTCCGCCTCCACCTCGCGACGCCACTCCTCGACCGGGCTCGAGACGGTCTCGAGCAGCAGGCTGCCACCTAACAGTGAGTCCTGCTCTGCGATAACCACGCGCGCACCGGCACGAGCAGCCGTGAGTCCGGCGGCCAGACCCGCCGGTCCGGCGCCGATGACCAGGACATCGGCAAACGCGTGTCGCGTCTCGTAGCGATCGGGGTCACGCTGGTGAACGCCCTGCCCCAGCCCGGCGGCGCGACGGATGAAGCGCTCGTAGAACATCCAGGCGCCGCGCGTAGGACCCATGAAGGTCTTGTAGTAAAACCCGGCCGTGAGCAACGGCGCGGCGAAGGCGTTGGCGGCACGCAGATCGAATCCGACCGACGGCCAGGCATTCTGACGGCGCGCAACGAGGCCCTCGGTGAGCTCGGTCATCGTGCCGGCGACATTGGGCTCGCTGCGCCCGCCCTTCCCCAGGGTAAAGAGACCATTCGGCTCTTCGATACCCGCCGACAGGAACCCGCGGGGTCGGTGGTATTTGAAGCTGCGGCCAACGACCCGCACCCCGTTCGCCAACAGCGCGGAGGCCAGCGTGTCGCCACGAAACCCGCTCATGGCCTTGCCGTCGAGTGAGAACCCGATTGGCCGGTTGCGGTCGATCCGGCCGCCCGTCGCCAGTCGGTAAGAATTGGGCATCATTTCATCACTTCCGCAGGCACGGTCACCTGCGCAGGCGCGATGACCTCCGCGCGGGCCGTTAGAACCACGCGCGCAAGCTCGCACGTCTCGATGCGATTCGTTGCCGTATTTCGTTCGACAACAAGCCACTGCCGGCAGCCAACTACGTGCTGCCAGAACTCCCGATGCAGGCCCTTCACGTTGTCAAACACGAAGACATAGTCGTGCCAGACCTTCTGGTCCGGCACTCCATGGGCGGGCCGTCGCTTGCGCGCATCGCCGCCGTAACGGAACTCCGTGTAGTCGCGCTCACCGCACAGCGGGCAGGGGATTCTCAGCATGGCGTTACTGTTTCTTCATCACTGCTTGTAGGTCCAGTTACCCACGCCGTCCTCATCGAGCTCTGCACCTCGCGCGAATCGGTCGAGGCTGTAGCAACGGTTCAGCGCGTGTTCCTCATCATTCGCAATCGTGTGTGCAAAGCACCAGCCCGCGGCAGGCGTCGCCTTGAAGCCCTGATAACACCAGCCACCATTCAGATACAGATTGCGGACCGGAGTCCTGCAGATTAATGGGCTCCCGTCCGGGGTCATGTCCTGAATACCCGCCCAGTGACGTAACAGTCGCAGTCGTGAAACCGAAGGAATGAGCGCCACGGCACTCTCGGCCACGTTCTGCACCTTGGGGAACTGGCCTCTTTGCGTGTAATTGTTGAAGCCGTCGATATGGCCGCCGAAGACGAGGCCTCCCTTGTCTGACTGGGAGATATAGAAGAACTCCGCCCCGAAGGAGATCACGTGGTCTACGAACGGTTTGATCGGCTCCGACACGAAAGCCTGCAGCAAGTGGCTCTCGATCGGCAGTCTGAGGCCTGCCATCGCGGCAACGTGCGATGAATGGCCGGCCACGGCGATACCGACGCGCCCGGCCAGTATGCGGCCGCGGTTGGTCTCCACCCCGGAGACGCTGCCGTCTCGGATCAGGAAGCCCTGCACTTCGCAGTTCTCTATGACATCCACGCCCTGGGCATCAGCCGCGCGCGCGTATCCCCACGCCACGGCATCGTGGCGTGCGGTACCGGCGCGTCGCTGCAGGAGACCGCCCCAGATCGGAAAGCGTGCCTCGGCAGAGTAATCCAGGTACGGCAGCAGGCGCATCACCTGTCCGCGATCGAGAAGCTCAGCATCGATGCCGTTCAGGCGCATGATGTTGCCCTTGCGCGCCAGCACGTCGAGCTGCAGCGGGGAATGCCCCAAGACGATCTGGCCGCGTTGCGACAGCATCACGTTGAAATTGAGTGTCCGGGAGAGCCCCTCCCAAAGCTTCAGGGAGTACTCGAAGAACTGCGTATTGCCATCGAGCGCATAGTTCGAGCGCACGATCGTGGTGTTGCGTCCGACATTGCCTGAGCCCACATAGGCTCGCTCGAGCACCGCGACGTTACGGATCCCGTGATTGGCTGCGAGGTAATGCGCGGTCGCAAGTCCGTGCCCGCCGCCACCGACGATCACGACGTCATAGCTTGATTTCGGCTCGGCGGCACGCCAGGCCCGTGGCCACGGTGCGTTCGAGAGCGCGTGCCGGGCCAGCGAGAACGCCGAGTAGCGGCGCGAGGGTGTCATAGCCTCAGATGACGCCGGCGTTGCCTGCGGTACCGTGCGATCGCGACCTAGAGATAGCCATGACGCCTGGTGGGTCCTTCGGTAACGAGCGGCGGCTCCGATTTCTGCAGCTCCGCGGCCACCGTTTCCATCTGGCGCATGGCCCGCAAGTGATTTCGTCCCGCGATCTTCAGCACGTCGTCGTCCGAGTACCCGCGCCGCAGAAGCTCGGCGAAGAGATACGGGTAGCGAGTGACGTCCTCGAGACCAATGGCCATCGAGTCGCCGGCGACATCAAAGAAATCCGAGCCTATCCCGATGTGATCGATTCCGGTCACCTTGCGGATATGGTCGATATGGTCTGCCACGTCGGATATCGTGCCGCGGGGATGCGGGTTCTCTTTTTCCCATGCAGCGATGCGCTGATTGATCGCCGCATCAGTATCGAAGCGCAGATGCAGGTCTCTCAGGGCTGCGGTACGTCTCGCCTGCCAGCCCGCATCCCCCGGGGATACAAACTCCCTGATGAAATTCACATGCACCACTCCTCCATTGGCCGGCATCAGCCGCAGCACCTCGTCGGGCACGTTGCGAGCGTGCGGGTCGATCGCCCGTGCGTTGGAGTGCGAAAAAATCACCGGCGCACGCGTCACGTGCAGAGTATCCAGCATGGCGTCTGGACTTACGTGCGAGATATCCGCGAATACTCCGATCCGGTTCAGCTCCCGCACGATTTTCTTCCCGAATTCCGACAGTCCATGCAGTTCCGTCCGGTCGGTTGCCGAATCAGCCCACGGAATGTCATCGAGGTGCGTCAGGGTGAGATAGCGAGCACCGAGCTCCTGGAAGATGCGAAGTGCCGCGGGCGAGCTTTCGATCATGTGGCCGCCTTCGACCCCCATCAATGAGGCGATTCGTCCGGAGCGGTGGATACGCTCTATATCGTCCGCCGTGCGAGCCTGCTCCAACTCCGGCCGGCTGCGGATAAACCGCAGCATCACGTCAAACTGTCTGAGGGCATCATGCAGGGCCATGTGAGTGTTCTGGGTGGAGCTATCGACCCAGATCGACCAGTACTGCGCGCCCACCCGCCCTTCTCTCAGCCGCGGAATGTCAGCGCACAGCGTAGGCTGCACTTTCCCCATGTCGAGTCGCAAGAGGTCGTCCGAGTAGACTTCAAGAAACATCGCCGCCAGGTCGTTGTGGCCGTCGATGAGCGGGCCGCGCTCCAACAGAGTCTTCGCGCGCTCGAGCAGCTTGGCGTCTACGGGCGTCGCCGGCCCGGCGGCCATGGCCCCTTGCCCGACGAGCGCATCGCCAAGTACCGCGGACCCTGCTGCCAGGGACGCTTGCGCAATAAAACGACGGCGCGACAGCATGGGTCAGTCTCCTATCGTTGCAAACAGCGGGAAGATTTCGAGTCAGATGCCGCCGGCTTTGCCGCCGCGCCGCGGGTCGGTGCTCGCGCTCAGCAACCCACTCACCGGATCGCGCCACGCCTGCTGGTACGAGCCCATGTTCAGGTCGTACGGCGGCAGCGGCGACAGCTTGCCCCCGATCCTGGCCAGATCCCGCACCACCCGCTCCGATATGCGCGTCTCGATCTCGATAATGAAGTCATCGCGCATCGGCTGCATGCGCGGCAGGACGGCCGCCGCATAGGGGTCGAAGCTGTAGTCCAGCACATTCGAAATCATCTGCGGTACGGTGCAGTGAATATTGCCAGGCGAGCCCAGCGAGTGCACCGGCTTGCCGTCCTTGACGATCATCGTGTTGCTCTTCACCGTACGCATGCGGCTGCCGGGCAGCCCCAGCCACCCCGAGAGCGAGCTGTGCATGTCATAGAGCGTGGCATCGCTGCCTCGCATCGGGACGCCATCGACGACCATGCCAGGGATACCACCGGACTGCAGCGTGTTCATCATCTGCACCCAGTTGCCGTGCGCGTCCACGCAGGTCAACTCACAACTTCCGGGTGGTGCCTTGTATTGCGCAGGAGGGGGCGTTGGCTTGTCCCCGGAATCCGACGACGCCCACCCGAAGGCGAGGCGCAGTCCCGGGTCACTCGAGAGCAGTACGTGCTCGGTCAGATCCACACCCGCCTTCGGACGCGAGCGCTTCAGGATCGTCGCCAGGCTGGCGTGGTACTCATCCGATAACCACACCTCGAGCGGTACGTCGAAGAACTTCGCGTCGTTGAGAAGCCCGCACTCAAAGTCGGCGCGTCGCAGCGCCTGCCCCATGTAATAGAGACTCTCGGCGGACTCGGTGTAGTGTCCGAGAGAGCTGACATCCAGGTGCCGCAGCATCCCGAGCGTCAGAGCGCAGAAAACTCCCTGGCGCTGGGGTGGGGTCGCCTGAGCGATCTCATAGCCCTTGTGCCAGTAGCGTATCGGCTCGTCCCACCGTGGCGGGTTGGAGTACATGTCCTCGAGCTTGATCTGCCAGCCGATATCGTTGGCCAGCTTGACGAAGTGCTGTGCCCAGTCGCCGTGGGTGAAATACTCCGGCCCCTCATCCGCCAGGCGGCGCAGCGTCTTGGCAAGCTCCGGAATCCTCAGCTTCTCGCCCTCGGAAGGCGAAAACCCGCTCGGCGTATACAGGGCGCGCATCGCCGGAAAATAAGTGATGTTGTCGAGGTCCCATTCGAAGGTGGCGCGCTGGAACTCATCGACCGGGAAGCCATCCTCGGCCCAGGGGATGGCCGGCTCGACCAGACTCTTCCAGGGCTTCGATCCAAATCGCTCGTGGATCGCCGCCATCCCCGGCATGAAGCCCGGAATACAGGCCATCGGCGACTCCCGGCCGATGGGAGGCGGGCCCTGCGGGAAGGTCCGAAACGGCGGCAGATGAGGCACCAAAGTGCCTTGACTGTTGAGGTAGTAGGTCTTAGCCGTCTTCGCGTCCCAATAGAGGAAGCTCACCGAGCCGGTGTGATTCGTGTGATCGATCTGCACCACCGCTTGAGTGACGGAGCCCGCTACCGCGGCATCCGCAGCGTTACCGCCTGCTTTCAGCACATCGAGCATCGTCTGGGTGACGATGGGATTCTGGCTGCTCGCGACCGCACGCTTGCCGCGGACCACCTCCTTCGGCCCCTGTCGCTCCAGCTTGTCGCAGGGAACGAAGCCGTCGGTGCTGGACTTCGCGCCGACGGCACCGGCCAGCCCCGCGGCTCGCAAGCCCGAGGCCGCTCTGCTGGAGAAACGTACGCCGATCGCTTCCCATAACAGCTCCCCCTTCTCAGTTCACTGGCGCGAGCGCGACGTCGTTCCGCTGTGCGCACCTAGAAATGATATTTGAAACCAATGAACCCCAAGCGCCCAAGACTATTGGACAACCCCGGGTCGTAATACACGTAGGTCTCCCCGAAGCCTTGAACATAAGGCGGCTGCTTGGCCCAGATATTCAGGATACCGAGACTCGCGCTGAGCCCCGGGACGAAGAGCCTTGAGATCTGCGGTGAGATTGAAGTCGCAGGTCAGGAACGCGCTCACACCCGGTTGACCGGGAACCCGTCTGCGACCCCCAAATCCTGATAGTGGCTCACGTAGTTCGCCGTCAGCGACGCCGTGATACGCTCCCGTCGGGGTCGGTCCAGAACGGGCCGCCATTTTGCCGCAGTTTCACGATGGTCCCGAGCGCACCGGTGCTGCTGAGTTGAACAGGTAGTTCTCGAAACGCCGAGCACGCTCATGAAGCCCGGGCCGTTGTTGACGTCGAACTGCGTCACATAAACGCCGTAGTATTTGAATCCGAAAGATTCCTGCCTTGGCGGTCGGCTGCTGGAAGTGCAGGGTGAAATCGAAGCCCTGGACGTTACGGCCGCCGACGTTGCGCGCGACGGCGATGATCGCCGCGTCGCTGGCCGGAGCCGGTCGAAAATGACCGTCCCGGGAAATGTCCCGTCGACGATCGCCTGCGGGTCGGGAACGAGCACCACGTTCCGCTGCTGCACGTTGAAATGCTCCACGGTGAGTGATGACCCGTGCAACTGAGTCGGCGCGATGACGAATCCGACGATTAGTCGTCTTGGCGGTCTCCGGCCGCAGGTTAGGGATTCCCGCCCGTGAGGACGTCAGTCGGTATCGTCTGGTTGTTGAACTGCGGATAGATCAGCACGGCGTTCACGACCTGAGTTTGCGGCCGCAGGAGACCGATCGGTGGCGCGGTGAACGACGTGCCGTAGGATGCGCGCAACATGAACGCCGGGCTGATCGGCTGCCAGGAGGCAACGACGTGCGGGTTGGTCGTACCGCCTACGTATTCGATCCAGTCATGACGCGCGGAAACGTTGAAGGTCAACTTGTGAATGGCTGGGATCCCGGCGCTCTCGTCCAGCCGATAGGCGAGCTCGCCGAATACCGCCGACGTGCGGCGCTCCTGAAGTCCGGCGAAGAACTGATTGAAGTAGACATCGCCCGTTGCGGTCAGGGGATCGACCGAGAACGTCCATTCTCCTGTCGGGTTTCCGCGCCGGCAGCAAACGATACCTCAGTAGCTGTCACGCTTCACGCAGCGGGCCGCTGATCTTGGCATCGAAGATGGACTGCGCGACTGACCGTCTCCAGCTGCTGCGAAACATCGATGCCCGCGACCTGCGCGGGCGTATTGCATCCGTAGCAGAACGGGTTCAGGGCCGCTGGGCCCGGGCGATTGATCGCCGCCTGCAGTCCGGCATCCGAATAAAAGTTGGCCCAGTATCTCGGCCTGGTCGTTCCAGAAATAGGTCGCCGCAACCTCGTAGGAGAGCGGCCCGAGGTCCCCTCTCACGCCGCCCACTACCCGCCAGGTATCGATGTCCCCGGCGGTGTAATCCACCCCGCCCAACTCGGGCAGCTCATAGTAAACACTCGCCAGGGCCACCCCGAAGGGATTCCAGTAGTTAGTCGCCGGCACCGGACCGAAGTCGAGGTGCGAGTCGCCGTAGAAATCGACGCCCCATTGCTCGTTTTGCTCGGTGGAGCGGAAGCGGGAGTAAAAAATCTCGCTGAACAGTGTCGCTTTATCATTCAAGATCGTATTCGAGGTTGCCTATAGCGCTGACGACCTGCTGCGGCTGGCGATCCTGGAGCATCGCGCGACTGCGTCTGGCCGATCGTGGAGTTGTAGTCCATCGGGTCGTACGGGATGTAGTCGGCGGGGTTGCGGCTGTAGGAGCCAGGGCCGAAAGCGTGGTAGTTCAGGATCACGTTCTGCCCGTTCGGCAGGATGATGTTCGAGGGAGACGTATAGACCTGGTCTTCCCACAGGTTCGAATAGCGACCCTCCCAGGTATCGACGAGGTTGGTGCCGCCTCGCTTGCGAAACTCGAGGTCAGCAAAGAATCGCGCCCGCTCCCCGCTGCCCCCAAACTTCAACCCCGTCGTCCAATCCGTCGCATGCGCGCCAAAATTCGATCCGAAGGCACGATCGCCATACGAAGACGAGATCTCCATGCCGTCATAGTGCTTCTCGGTGATGATGTTGACGACGCCGGCCACCGCATCCGAACCATAGATCGACGAGCCGCCGTCTGTGAGCAATTGAATGCTCGATATTGCGCCGGAAGGAATGTTGGCGATGTTGGTCGGAGTCACGGCGTTGAAGCGCCGCCCGTCGACCAGCACCAGGGTGTACTTGTCTCCCAAGCCGAGGAGATTCAGCGTCTCGACGGAGCCGGAGAAGAATCCCCCGCTGCCGCCGTTCAATGTCCCTCCCGAGAAGGCCGGATTCTCACGGAGTATCGTGGAGATCTCCTGCGGACCCTGCTTGGCGATGTCGTCGGCCGATACCACGGTGAGCGGCAACGCGGCCACTTCGGATACGTCGAGACGGATGTTGGTGCCCGTCACGATGACTTCCTCCAGCTTCTCTTTTTTCTCCTTCTTCTCCTTTTCCGTTTGAGGCACCGTGCTCGGCGCCTGATTCGACGACGGCGTTTGCTGAGCCCCTACCGGCGCCGAGAGCACGGTCGCTGCGAGGGTGAGTCCGAGCCAGACCGACCTGGATGTCACGTAGATGGGCATTTCCTCCCCCTTATTCGCGCCGGTGTTGAGACGCGGAGTTATTTGAGCAGGCGCCAGCGCCGGGATTTTGCAGCTGCTTTACCGCGTTGATCTGGCCAGCAAGCCGCGCCCCAGGGGTAAGGCTAGTCCCGTCTGTTCGTCGGGGAAAGCGTATGATTTCGATCAAATCGATCGCGTTCATCGATGGTCAGTTGGACGGAACATCTCGGCGGGGGATGGACTTGATCGAAATTATGCGTTTTCTTTGGTAGTCGGCGCTCCTTAGTGTAAGTGCGACAAGCAGAGCAGTGCCATGTCACAGTCGGATTCCACTGAGGGACTCGCGACTTCAGGAGGAGCGCGAGTCGGCCTGATCACGTCCCGCCGCGAGTTTCTCGTGGGAGGCTTGGGTGTGGCGGGCTGCGTCGCGCCCACGCACGCAGCCGCCCTGCCCGCAGAGACAGCTGGCGTGACGCCGCGAACGATCGAAGAGGCGGAGAAGATCCACGCCGTGCACTTCAGCCCCGTACAGCGTCAGGAGTTGGCAGCCTCTGTGCCGGCGCAGGTGCAGTCAGTCGTGAAGCTGCGGCGAGTCCCCCGCCCGCTGGGCCTGCAGCCGGCGATTCACTTCGATCCACGCCTGCCTGGCGCACGCTATCCGCAACAGGGAAATTCCGTGCGTCTGTCGAGCGCTGGCCCGATGCCCCTGCCGCAAGACGATCCAGCCATCGCCTACGCGCCCGTGACGCACTTGTCCCATTGGCTGCGCAGCGGACAGCTGACCTCGGTGCGCCTGACCGAGATCTATCTGGAGCGCATCGCGGGCATCTCATCCCGCCTGTATTGCTACATCACGATATGTGCAGACCTGGCCCGGGCGCAGGCGAAGGCGATGGATGCGGAGCTGAGAGCGGGCAAGTACCGCGGGCCGCTCCATGGTGTGCCCTATTCCATCAAGGACGTGTTCGATACTGCGGGAATTCCCACCACGTGGGGTTGCGCTTTGTACCGAAACCGCATCCCCACCGAGGACGCGACGATCGTGCGCATGTTGAGGGATGCCGGCGCCGTTCTCCTCGGCAAAGCGGCGACCGGCGAGATCGCGGACGGTTGGGATTGGTTCGGCGGCCGGTGCCGCAATCCCTGGAATCCAGAGGAGCCCTCCGGCGGATCGAGCGCCGGACCCGCATCGGCCACGGCTGCCGGCCTGTGCGCCTTTTCGATCGGGACCGACAGTCTGGGATCCATTCTCGAGCCGGCCGACCGCTGCGGGATTGTGGGCCTGCGAGCGACTTACGGACGCGTACCGATCAAGGGTGGCATGCCCTTGACGCCGAGCCTCGAGCGGATAGGCCCGCTGTGCCGCACGGTCGAAGACGCGGCGCTGGTGCTGGCGGCCATCAACGGCTACGACCCGACGTCTGCAAGCTCGATCGAGATGGGTTTCGCCTACGACGCGGCGCTCGATCTGACGAAGCTGCGCGTCGGCTATTCACCGCAATGGTTCAATCGGATCAGTTACGCCATGAAGGACCAGCCGAGTGAATCGGATGGGGCCGATTCGGTGCCGGTCACACCTGTCGAGCACGCGGCGCTGCAAGCCCTCAAAGAGCTGGGCGTGACACTCGTAACGGTGACGCTGCCAGACTTGCCGAATTCCACCCTGTCAACCCTGCTTGACGTGGAGTCCGCGGCGGTATTCGAGGAGCTTACGCTCAGCGGGCAGGATGCCGAGCTCCGAACGCAGTCCCAACCCCAGAGTTGGCGCGAGGCACGGCTGCTGTCAGCTGTGGACTATCTGCAGAAGGAGCGCCTGCGCCGGCAGATCATGCAGGCTATGCACGAGCTCTTGAGCACCGTCGACGTTCTGTTCGGCCCGACCTATGGGTCGTACGACCTGTTCATGACCGCAAACTTCACCGGCCATCCCGGCTTGACGCTGCGCGCGGGCTTCGTCGAGAGCCCGTCCCGCTCGTCCGACGCCAAATTCTTCGCGCCGGCGGACCCCCACGGACCTCAGCACACGGTCACACGCAATGTGGCATTTCACGGCCGGCTCTTCGAGGAGGGTACGATGCTCGCGGTTGCCCGCGCCTTGGAGAGCAAGCTCGGCGTGTGGCAGCGCCGACCGCCGATCGGCTGATCACGCTGCCCCAGAAGAAACACATCCCGCGACGCTCGTAGGTCACTGATGGCAATAGCTCACGCACTTCTTCATCGGGTGCGCTGGCGGATTTTCGGCCTGCTGTTCGGCTTCGGCTGCATCGCCTACCTCCAGCAGAAGAGCATCACGGTCGCTGCCGCCGGCATGATGCCGGACCTCGGCCTCAGTCAGATGCAGATCGGATGGATGGAGTCCGCGTTTCTCATCGGTTACGCGGCGTTCCAGCTGCCGGGGGGTGTGATCGGACAGCTGCTCGGCGGCCGGCGTACGTTTGTCCTGTTCAGCCTCGTCGCTTTCCTTGCGACCGTTCTGGTGCCTCTTGTGCCCTTTGCACTCAGCGGCACGGCGCTGCTCGCGACCTTCATCGCTTTGCAGCTTCTCCTCGGTGCGGCCCAGGCACCGGTATTTCCCGTCAGCTCGGGCGTCATGGAAACCTGGTTCCCCGCGAGCCAGTGGGCATCGATACAGGGTCTCCTGGTGATGGGGTCCGAGCTCGCGGCAGCCCTCACCCCGCCGCTGATTGCATCGCTCATGAGCAGCTTCGGCTGGCAGCAGTCCCTTCTCTGGCCCGCACTGCCGGTACTCGGCCTCATCGCCTTGTGGGCCTGGTACGGCCGCAATGCTCCCGCGGAGCACCCGGGGGTGACGCCCGAGGAGCTCGCTGAGCTCGACAGCGGCTCCGCCGCACGAAGCCTGCCGGGCATCTCGTGGCGACGACTGCGGCGGCTGTTGAGCGACCGGTCCATCGTGCTGCTCACTCTTTCGTATACCTCGATGAACTACGTCTTTTACCTCATCGGCAACTGGTGCTTCCTGTACCTGATCCAGGAACGCCACTTCACCATCCTGGAGGGTGGCTGGCTAGCCGCAGCGCCGCCTCTTGCGGCGGCGCTGGGCGCGGGCATCGGCGGCAAAGCTACCGATATGCTGTGCGGCCGTTTCGGCGTGCGCTGGGGATACCGTCTCGTGCCCCTCGTGTCGCTGCCTGCGGCAGGAGTTCTGCTGCTCGCAGCGGTCTACGCGCCGAACCCCTACGATTCGGTGATTGCGCTGTCGCTCTGCTACGCGATGGTCGAGCTCAACGAGGGCCCTTACTGGGCCGCCACCATGTATGTGGCGCGCAGCGACACCATGTCGGCCACCGGGATCCTCAATACCGGGGGCAATCTAGGCGGAGTGATCGGGATTCCGATCGTCGCATATCTGTCCGGGCACGGCGCCTGGACGGCGGCCTTCGTAATCGGAACCGGCGCTGCATTGCTCGCTACCGCCGCATGGATCGGCGTCGACACGACGCGACGCATTTCAGACTGATGCGCTGCCGCGCTCGCGCCTGGCTCGCGCCCGGGCGCTAGCGAATGGCGTCCACCAGCGCGTCCACATCCTCGGCCGTGTTATAGATGTGAATGGCGACGCGGATCCGCTCTCCACGGACCGTGGCACGGATACCTCGGGCTTTGAGCTTCTCGGGGGCTCCGGGCACCTTGAGAATCACGATGGCGGAGCCATTGTGTTCAACATTCAGTCGCCGGCAGAGCGTAGCGGCCAGCTGCGTGTTGTGGCGGTGTATGTTGCTCACGCCCAATTGGTTGAGCAACGCGAGCGACGGCAGCAGTGCGCTGGCTGAGATCAGGCCGGGAACCACGTCGAACTTCCGCGCAGAACGGGCCGCGGGAAAATCGATACCGTACGGGGCCGCGTGCGGCTCTTCGCACGCAAACCAGTTTGGCTGCAGTTGCCGAAATGAATCGACCAGATCTTTCCTGAGCACGATGAAGGCCGGCCCGTTCGGGCCCATCAGCCATTTGTAGGACGAGCACACGATAACGTCCGCCAGCCCGGGATCGAACGGCTGCCAGCCGGCAGCCTGAGTCACGTCGACGCATAGCAGTGCTCCGGAGCGCTTGCAGGCCTGTGATACGGTTGGCAGATCGACGATGGAGCCATCGAGCGATTGCACCAGCGACAGCGCCACCACGGCGTAGCCGCCCGATATTCGCCGCGCAATCTCAGGTAATGGAGCCGTGTCGACCGTAATGCCACGATGGCCCTGGGCGACGAACGGGATCGTGTTGGAATTGTGCTCGAATTCCGGAACGAGGACCCGCGAACCCGATCTCAGGTTTGCCGCCACGACGTTCACCAGCGCCGCCGTCGTATGGCCCACTCCTACCTGGGCAGGTGACACGCCTACCAAAGCTGCGAATTCCCGGCGAACACTGTCCAGTTCGTCGAGCCAGGCGACCCAGTCGAGGTCACCGCGGCTCCACAGGTCGAGGGTTCGCTTCGCCGCTGCAATCGAGGCTTTCGGAGGTATGCCCCGCAGCGCGGTATTGAAGTAGCCACGGGGGGCATTCCAAAGAGAAGTGTCCATGTTGGGTATCTCCAGACGCTTACGGATTCCAGCCAGGTACCCGCGCGCTCGAGTTTCGATCGTAAGGCGCTCAAGGAAACGATATGACGGCGCAATCGCCCTTGACGGCAGCCTCCTTCAGTGCGTATTGCGCTGCGGTAAGATCCTCGGCGATGATGCCCAGCGATTTGAACAGCGTGATGTCTTTATGTGACTGGCGTCCCGGCTTATGACCGAGAAGCACCTCTCCTACCTCGCCGATCACGTGCGCCGCGGTTATCGCCCCCGACTTCAAGGCAGCCAGGTAGTCGCCCCCCTCGGCTTCCAGCATAGGCAAGTAATCTGCGTACAGCCGCGAGCGGCGGATCGCCTCCACGTCCAACTCGCGAAATCGCCGAACGCTCGAGCCGACCGCATTGACGTGCTGACCCGACTCGAGCCACCGGCCAAAAAGTATCGGTTCCGGCGCAGATGTCAACGTACAGATCACATCCGCACCGGCCACTGCCGTCTCGACCCTATCGTGAACGACGAGCTCTGCGGCGGCTTCCTCATGGGCCGCGACGAACGATTGCGCGCGGGAGGCTGACTGACTCCAGACGCGGACCTCCTCCAGGGGGAGGCAATCGAGAAGCGCGCCGAGGTGATGACTCGCCTGCTCGCCGGCTCCGATGAGCGCCAGAACGCGACAGTCTGGGCGCGCCAGGGCGCGGGTCGCGACGGCGGTGGCTGCCGCCGTGCGTCGCGCCGTCACTTCCCCGCCGTGCAACACTCCGGCGGGGGCTCCGGTGTCCGGATCAAACACCACGACCACGCCCTGGTGGCCCGCGAGCCCGTGATGGCGGTTTTCCGGGTACACCGCGGAGATCTTGGCGCCGAACAGCACCGGCTCGTGCAGCACGCCCGCCATCACGCTGAGCACGTTACCCGGCACGTTGCGTATGGGGACGATGAGACGATTCGGCTGCTCGGTTCTCCTCGAGGACGTCGCTTTGAATGCACGCGTCGCCAGCTCGAAGCCCGCCGCGCGCGGGAGACAGCGCGCGACGGCATCACGATCGAGAATCCTGAGAGTGTTCAAGCCCTTATCCGCACGCTAAGCCGGCCCGGTCGGCTGCCCAAAGCGGTACACATTAAGTGAGTCCGCTCGTTCGAAGAAAGCGTATGATTTCGATCGAGTTGATCTCCAATAGCAATAAGCATGCAACTCGATCTGAATAGCCTCGAAGCACTCGAGGCCGTGGTCAAATATGGCGGTTTCGCGCGCGCCGCCGAGCATCTGCACAGAGTCCAGTCCGCGGTAAGCCACCAGGTCCGGAAAATCGAGCGGCAACTCGGACTCAGCGTGTTCAACCGCGACGGCTACCGGGTTCACCTGACGCCCGCCGGCGAAGCGATCCTCGCCGAGGGACGTCGCCTGCTCGCACAGGCCGAGCACGTGCGATCGGTCGCGCGGCAGTTCTCGCAGGAATGGGAGCCGTCACTGCAAATCGTCGTCGATGGCATCCTGCCGCTCGACCCGACACTCGCTGCGATGAAGACCCTGGCGGCCGCGCACGTGCCCACGCGAATCCAGGTTAAGGTGGAATTTCTGCGAGGCGTACAGTCAAGTTTCGAGAGAGAGAACGGGGACCTGATGCTGGTCACGGACTACGCCGCGAGTCCCTATCTGCACGAGGAGGCCCTCCCTGCGATGGATTGCATGCTGTGCGTAGGGCGCTCGCACCCGCTGGCCAGGATGAAGTCCGTCTCCCTGGCGCAGTTGCAGGAGAATGTCGAGCTCTCGGTGCAACACTCCAGCGAGGAGCAAGGCTTCGATCGTCACCTGTTTGGCTGCGAGCGCGCCTTCTACCTTTCAAGTCATCACACCAAGAAGGAAGCGCTGCTGATGGGCGTGGGTTTCGGCTGGATGCCGGTGTACCTCGTACACAATGAGCTCAAAGCCGGCGCACTGCGGGAAGTGAAATACGTGGGTGGTTCGTGGTACCGCTTTACACCACGGCTCGTGCACCGGGCCGACCGGCGACTCGGGCGCGCCGGGCAGCAGTTTATCTCGCTGCTGCGCAGGGCAACCTGGCCCCGGCCGCGACTGTTGCGCCGCAGAGGATAAAGCTGCCCGCCGCGGAGCGAGCGTCACGCCCCCCAGACGCGCTCGTAGACTCGCAGCCAGCTCTCGCCCAGGAGTTTGTCCAGCTCTACCTGGGACCAACCGCGGCCCTTGAGGCCCGTGATCAGGTTTGGGAGCTTGGAGATGTTCTCGTAGTCCTTGATGTAGAGGAGCCCGCCGAGGCTCGATTCCCCGTAGGGCCAATTGAGCGAAACATCGGCGGACGGCTCCCCCTGGACAGACCACTTGGTACCAAACTCGAAGTCGGGGCCTAAGCCGATATGCTCGACGCCGACGAGCTTCTTGAAATAGTCGTATTGGTCAAGATGCTTATCCAGTGACACCTGCGGGCTCTGGTCGCCGTGGATCAGCGCCGATTTCGCGTTGCGGTTATGGAAGTCGCTGAGCGCATTGACGCCGATCACCCCACCGGTATTCGCAATGGCGACTGCAAGCCGATCGGAGATGCAGCGCATGTTGGGATTGATGGCGGCGGCATTCGTGTGGGTGGACACTACGGGAACGCCCTTCGATACCTCGATGGCATCCAGACTCGTCTGCTCGCCGGTGTGACCCCCGACGTCAAGCAGCAGATTGCGCTTGTGAACCTCCTCGACCAGCCGCCGGCCGGCCTGCGTAAGAGGCTCGCGCTGCTCGAGACAACCACCGCCGAAGAGATTACTGTTGTTAAAACAGATCCCGATCACGCGCAGTCCCAATTGGGTGTACGCACGCAAGCCTTCATTCATGGTGGTGAAGACCCGGGTTTCCCGCAGCGGCCCGTCGAGAATATTGGCGTCCTGCCAACCCAGCACAAAGGCTATCTTGCCAGCCTGCGCGGCCTCGCGGATGTCGCGCACGCTCCTCGCAATGATCATTCGAGCGCCATACTTGTCGGCGAACTCATAGAGCGTGCCGAAGCCCGGCGTTCCACCGTTGTCTTCGGCAATACCGCCAACCGTCAGATGCACGCAATTGGCGCCGCCCTGGCGCATCAAATCAAGAAATTTCTCGCTCACTAACGAACAGTCGAGCCCATCGACAACCAGGGGTCGTGAAGCCCCGCCGGTCGCCGCGGCAGCCGTCGCTCGCGTACTCGTCAGGCCCACGGCTGCGCCGGCGGCAATTGCTCCACCGAGCACCGTTCGCCGCGTTATCGTGGACATTGACGCACCCCCAGACTGTGACGCGGCGTAGGCTAATCGTGCCCGTTGCAGGAATAAAGCCAATGATTTCGATTGAATCGATCTCTCTTTGAGATGCTGATAAAGGCGCGATGCTCACGGAGCGCAGACATCGGCGCGATCATCTCGGATCAAGATGAAGTTGATCGAAAATAGCCGCTTTATTCGATTGCTTCACGTCGCTTAGACTCGAAACGAAAAAGTCACGACGCTTCGGCCTGTCAGGTTAGTCGGTAATCGCAGTCCACAAAGCCGCATCACGGAAGAATTCCGGGGGACTACGTAGATGCATACGACGCAGCCGAACCCCTCGACACTCGAGTTTGAGCAGCATCGTCAATATCTGAGCGCGATCGGGTCACCCTCGGCGACTGGCGCGCTCCAGAACCGGTAAAGGCAACCTCATCCGGGACTCTCATATGCGTCGAATCCTGTCTCTTTTTGTACTCTTTACCGCATGGCTGACGTGCGTCGGATCCGCCTATGGCGAGACGTCGGGGCGCCAACCCATTGATGCCGTCATTGCGCAGCTGTCGGCATTCGTGGATTACCAGGAAGTCGTCATTTCGCCCGATGGCCGACTCATCGCCTGGGCCGAAGGAGTACCTGAGACGAATAACACGTCAAGCCGCTCTGCTGTGTTTGTTGCGCCGGCGGATGGTCGCGGCAAACCCCAAGCCCGTCAAGGTAACGCCAGGCGGCGGGTCAGGCGCGCTGATCGGCACCCAACACGACCTGGCGTGGTCACCTGACAGCACCTCGCTCGCTTTTCTGTCCGACCGCGAAAAGCCCGGTCAGTTGCAGCTGTACGTGATGCGCGAGGGCGGCGTCGCGACGCGGTTGACCAACCTGGATGGGCTGGTGGCAACGCCACGGTGGTCTCCGGATGGGAAGCGAATTGCCATTCTCTACACGCGCGGTGCGACTCGAGCCGCGGGCCCGTTCGCGGCGGCGGCGCCCGAGGTCGGTGTCGTGGGCGAACACTTCGACGAGCAGCGTCTGGCCACCGTGGACGTCACAACCGGCGCAGTTACGTTGCTGTCGCCGGAAGACCTGTACGTCTACGAATATGACTGGTCACCCAATGGTGCCGAGTTTGTAGCAACGGCCGCCCACGGACCCGGGGACAACGGTTGGTACAGCGCTGAACTCATTGCCGTGAATGCTGCCACTGGCGCGACGCGCTCGTTATACAAGCCACCACTGCAGATCGCCGTACCCCGATGGTCTCCCGACGGCAAGTCCATTGCTTTCATCGCCGGGTTCAACAGCGACGAGCCAATTGCGTGCGGCGAAATTTTTCGCATGCCGGCCGCGGGCGGTGCGGTGGAGAATCTCACGCCGGATCTCAAGGCCTCGGCGTATTGGCTGAGCTGGCGACCGGACTCCAAGAGCATCCTATTCGTCGACGCCGTCGACGGCGGCACGGGAGTTGCAGAGGTCAGCACGACGACGCCCGGAAAAGTACGGCCTCTCTGGACGGGCCCGGAGACGCTGACGGGGCCCGCCGGCATTGGGCGCGGCCTGTCGGTCGCACGGGACGGCCGTACGACCGCTGTGATCCGCTCGTCCTTCGATCATCCATCCCAGATCGAGAGCGGCCCGGTTGGAACCTGGCACGCCGTCGCGAAGGCTCAGCCCATAACGCAACCCATGTGGGGCAAGGCGGAAAGCGTTACTTGGCAGAGCGATGAATACACGGTGCAAGGTTGGCTCCTTTACCCGCCGAACTACGATCCGCAGCGCAAATATCCGCTGGTCGTGTGGGTGCACGGCGGTCCCGCGTGGCTGACGACACCCGGATGGCCTACCGTGGGTGGGTGGTTTCACATCCTGGACACGGTCATTGCGAGTCAAGGCTACATGGTGTTCTACCCCAACCCCCGAGGCAGCGCCGGATTCGGAGAAGCGTTCAAGCGCGCGATGGTCAGAGACCAGGGCGGAGGCGACCTACGCGATATCCTGGCCGGTGTAAGACATGTGGTCTCGACCAGACCGATTGACGATACCCGTGTCGGGATCGGCGGCTGGAGCTACGGGGGCGACATGACGATGTGGGCACTCACGCAGACGACGCGGTTTCGTGCGGGTTTCGCCGGCTCCGGGACGGCCGATTTACTGTCG
Source organism: uncultured Gammaproteobacteria bacterium (assembly GCA_963835645.1). Lineage (GTDB taxonomy): Bacteria > Pseudomonadota > Gammaproteobacteria > Steroidobacterales > Steroidobacteraceae > 13-2-20CM-66-19. The sequence continues at coordinate 48,859 of CAWIGQ010000001.1, forward strand.
TATTACGCGGAAAACGACTTCAATGCTTATCTGCTGCTCTATTTCGGTGCATCGCCGTACGATGATCCGCAGGTCTATGCCAAGAGCTCACCGATCAACTTCGTCAAGAATGTCCGCACACCGACGCTCATCGTGGACGGCGACAGCGACGAAGAGTCTCCCGTGTTGCAGTCACGAGAGTACTGGAATGCGCTCAAGTCATTTCACGTAAAAACCCAACTGGTGGTGTATCCCGACGAAGGGCACAAATTCCATGATCCCGCGCATATCAAAGATCTGGCGCACCGGCTGGTTGCATGGTTCGATGACAACATGACGGAAGCGGCAGCTCATTAGACGCGGTTGATTCCGCGCCCTCGCCGCTCTCGTAGCGACAATGATCGGTAGCAAGTCCTAGCGATCTCTTTCGGCGCACCTGGGTTCTGTAGTGAGGCTCACGTTATCGTTCTGTCAGCTCACGATCTGCGAATTTCGAAGAAGTGAAGAAAGCAAAGGGGCGTAGCATGATCTCCAACTGGAAGTCCTGTCATCCGTGCACTTTCGGTCTAGTTCTTCTATTTGTCGGCAGCCTTCAGGAAACCGAGGCTGCGGATGCTCCGGGCACAACAAGTTCATCCAATGGTCTGGAAGAAGTTACGGTAACGGGTCATTACCTATTCTTAAGCGCCGACACGAGCGGCACAACAGGCCTGCCCCTGCCAGTGGAAGAGGTGCCGCAAACGATCAACATCGTCTCCAACGACTTTATCTACGCAGCGGATCTAAAAACGCTGGGTGAAATTGGCGAGTACACGCCGGGAGCCACGAACGCTGGATACGGTCTTAACTTCGGTACGAGCATAAACTTGCGAGGATATCCAGCGGCGAAGGAGGTTGATGGCTTAACCGACAACGACACCAATTTTGAGCCTGACTACGCGATCTACGACCGCCTCGAAGTTGTGCAAGGGCCGTCTTCGGTGGTTTACGGAGCATCAAGCCCTGGAGGGCTCGTAAATTTTGTTACGAAGAGCGCGACGCCAGACACCCCAAGCTATCTACTGGTGAGTGGCGGAAGCTGGGACAGAGTTCGTGTGGAGGCGCAGGGTGCCACTGCACTTGATTCTTCCGGGTCGCTCCGCGGTATTGGAATTTTTGTTCGTGACCAGGGTGGCAGCTTCATCCAGTACATGAACGATCAGAAGACTTCATTCTACGGTGGACTCAATTTCAAACCAAACGACAAGCTGAGCGCCTATGTCCACGGGGGTTACGAGCGATATGTGAGGAATTCGATAGGTGGTACGTTGCCATCACAGCCAGATGGAACGCCAGCGCTTATACCGCGATCCTTCCTCAACGGCGCGCCCGACATGAAGCTTTATACAGACCTATACTTCGCCGAAAGTGACCTCACCTGGAGTCCAACAGAGGCTTTGCAGATTGGCCTCAAGGCGCGCTTTGAGCACAGCAACACGCCCGGTTTTACACCCTACACGGTTGGCTTGCAGTTCAATGGCGATGTCGGCCTTCAGGTCCAGCAGCTCTTCGAGACACTCGCCCAGGATATCGGTCTTGGGCTCTCCGGCATCTATCACCTGGACGGCATTGGGCTAACTGACAGCTTCGTATCGCTTGGCGTCGTGAGGCAGGTCAACCAACAGGAATTAAACTGGGTGATCTCACCGATCTGTAACTTCAACCTTTACGATAACAGCGAGCAAGCTCTGTTCGCTGCCTACAGTGATTGCCTGAATGAGGGCAATTCAACTGGCACTTCAACTCCCTATGACGAGCGCCTTCACTTCGCGATTACTACCGCATCGCTACAGGCCGTGATTACCCCCATCAAGTCCTTGACTCTTCTTCTCGGTGAGTCCTACTCCAAACCAGACATGACATTGACTTACAACGGAGTGGGGGGTGCTTTCGACTTTAAAGGTCAGTTTAGTGCACGCGTGGGTGCGACCTATGAGCTTGTACACGGGCTGAACGCCTATCTCTCATATAGTGAATCCTTCCTGCCTCAAGAGAATGAAACCTATAACAACGGCGTTGTCGGAATTCTGCCGCCCTTGGTGGGCCAGCAGTATGAAGCTGGCGTTAAGTACCTTACGAATGGCGGCAGACTCCTCCTCACGGCGGCTGCGTACAAGGTACATGAGAAGAATATCCAGGCGTATCAGGTGAGCATAGACGGGATCGATTACTACACACCGATTGGCCAAGACTCACACAAGGGATTTGAGGTAGCGGCACTGGGTAAGCTCGGTAGTTCGTGGCAGATCAACGCAGGATATTCGTATCTACAGCCGAAAATCATTTCGGCTTCGAGCTCCGAGCAGGCCTTGGTGGGACAGACGGAGGTGTACGTACCTGAACAGACTGCAAGCGCTTTCCTGACTTACCAGTTCTTGAACGGCGCGGCGCGAGGATTCACGCTGGGTGCGGGCTTTCATTACCAATCGTCCGTCCTCGAATCCTATAGGAGCGAACTGGCAAGGGAGGAGTCTGCTGGCACTCCCGGCGTCCCCGTTCCTGCGCTCAAGGATATAGGCGGCTACGTTGTAGCTGACGCGTCTGCGTCGTATACCTTCGACAAATGGTTCGTCCAACTCAACGGCCGCAATCTTTTCAGTAAGCGGTATTTCATAAACCTTTACCAAACGACGTTCTACGGAAATGAGACGGGTCCTTCGGCGGAGTTCACCCTGACGATACAAAGACAGTTCTAGGGATTCGCGGGATAAGAATTCTGTGTGACGTCGAGCGTGGTACTTCTGAGGAAACCAGACAACGCGGGATATGGCTTAGCTTGAACCGGAGAGCTGTCACCGCTTTTGGTATTAGGAAAGGTCGTTATGCATCTGCTGTGTAAAGTTTTTCTCACGACTTCCCTGACGTCACTGCTGCCAATGTTCTCGGTTCACGCAGCGGATCATCCGTTTAACAAACGAAGACATTCGCCAAAGCCGTGAAGTGCGCGAAGCCCATTTGAGTCCAGACGGGAGTCAGGTTTTGGCGGTAATTACCGATACGACGGCGGACCGCGGACGGCCTCATCTTTGGTTGCTAGGTCGAAATGGCGAAATCCCCAGGCAGTTGACGTTCTCCAATGGTGAGAAGGACAAGGGGCAGGACAGGGCCACCTGGCTGCGCGATGGCTCCAGCGTGCTTTTTCTGGAGGATCGCGGGTCAGGTCCGCGGCTGTTCCGCATGCCCATGCATGGCGGTGAACCGGAGCAACTTACGCTCAAGGGAAAGAAAGATGGCAACCCGGTAGCTACCTGGGGACCACAAGACGTGGGTAGCGACTTCGACATTCGTGACTATGCCCTGTCCACAGACGGGAAATTGATCGCGTTGATTACGGTGCCACGCGATTCTGCCGAGGAGCAGGCGAAGAAGGCCAAGGGGGATGATGCAATACGCTTTGGCGACGATATTCCTGAAGCAACACTTCACATCCTGGGCATGGACAGCAACCTCGTGCTCGAGGTTCCAATAACGGGTGTGGAGTCCGTCGCGTGGGATCGCATGTCGCAGAAGCTTCTTGCCGTAACGCAGCCCAAGTTTGTCGACCTGGGTCCTTCCGCCAAGGTCTGGATCGTAGAGGCAAAGAGTCCCTCCACCGTACAGCGCATAGAGGGGCTCCCGGACACCGTGTCGAAGGTGCAGTGGGTGACGGAAAGTCGAATCGTGTACTTTGCCCAGTGTCGCCAGGATACACCGCCATATTGCTGGGACTTGTACGACTTCGACCTTCGAAGTCGGGTAGTCAAGAACTTAACGGATCGAGTTGAAGGAACAATCGCAACAGAGTCGCCGGACGCATCAGATACGCCATTGATCGTCGACGCGGAAACGCACTCGGTTATCCTGCTATTTGATCGTGATGTATCTCGATCCGTGGCTGTCATTCCGCTCGAGGGCGGAAATGTCGAATTCGCTGACGTGGGGCTTCCGGTTGTCTCCTCGATTGACACGAACGAACATCAAACGAGCTGGGCCCTAATAGCCGGTGGCCCGACTGATCCTAGCGCTCCGCTTATTGTTTCATCGCTTCATGCGACACGGTCAAGTGAGGTGTCGAGACCAAAGCGACTCGCAACACCTGACCTGATTCCCGCGGGTAGTGATCTCGTCACTTCGACACGCGTCAATTGGCGTAGCCATGACGGCAAGTCGATTTCCGGACTCTTATATTTACCGTCAGCCTCTGTTCCTCGACCGCTTCCGCTGGTAGTCAACGTTCACGGCGGTCCGGCAGGGCAGTTTACGGATAAGTATTACGCAATTGTCAATCTGCTTGTCGCGCAGGGATGGGCCGTTTTGCAGCCGAATCCGCGAGGGAGTACGGGCTACAGCAAGGCATTTCTAGCAGCCAACAAAGACGATCTCGGTGGTGGGGATTTGCAGGACATATTGGCTGGAGTGAACTATGTCAGAGAACACACGTCCATCGATCCCCATCGCATTGCGCTGATTGGATACAGCTACGGAGGGACAATGGCAGGTTTCGCGGCTGGGAAGACCGACACGTTTTGCGCGGCCGTCAGCGGTAGTCCTGTAGCGGATCAGTTTAGCGAATACGGCACCGAAGAGCTCGCGTGGATATGGTACGACCATTGGTATTTTGGAAACCCAACCGTGCGATTCGCGGCGGCTTGGCGTCAGAGTCCCATATCCTACGCGCCAAAGGCCAAGACACCTGTTCTGGTCGTTGAGGGTCTCAATGATACTGAGGATCCTCCCGGTCAGGCATTTGAACTTTACCGCGCACTCCGGCAAGCGGGCGACCAAGTTGAACTCGTGCTCTTCCCACGCGACAGCGATCCAGAAGCTGGGCGCAACTTCTACGGCGAAGTCGCCATCGAGCCATGGCACGGCTTTGATATGAGGAAGCGGATGCTTGAGTTCATGTCTCGAGCGTGTCAAGTGACTGAGGCGGCAAAATAATTTGTCGCGTTGCCTTACACGCACGCTGCAGAGTGATAGTGGGCCGACACGAGCTGCAGCAGGCCCGCTCTCGTGCCGCTCGTGTCGCCGCCCGCGGAGGGTGTTCGCTTACTTTTAGCCGCAGAGCAGGCAGCCGATCCTGGAATCACGGAAGGTTGTTATGAAGCTGCTGGGTAAAGCTTTTCTCCCGACCCTCTTGACGTCGCTGCTGATGACAACGGTTCCCGCATCGGATCAGCGTTTAACAAACGAAGACATTCGCCAAAGCCGGGAAGTACGTGAAGGGCAACCGAGTTCAGACGGTGCTCACGTTCTCGCCGTGATCACCGATACAACAGCTGATGGCGGACGACCCCATCTTTGGCTGCTTGGCCGTAATCCCGATGCCCGCAGGCAATTGACTTTCTCGAGCACCGAGACGGATAAGGGTCAGTACAAACCCGCCTGGTTGCCTGATGGCTTAACCGTGCTTTTTCTACAGGATGGTGGATCGGGACCGCGACTGTTCCGTATGCCAATGCAGGGTGGCGAACCGCAGCAACTTACCCTGAAGGCGCGGAAGGACGGCAATCTGCTCGCTACCTGGGGTCCACAAGATGAGGGTAGCGACTTCGATATTCGCGACTACGCCGTTTCTCCAGACGGGAAATTGATTGCGTTGATTGCGGCGCCACGCGATTCCGCAGAGGAGCGGGCAAACAAAGCGAAGCGCAATGATGCAATACGGTTTGGCGACGACATCCATGAGGCAACACTGCAAATTGTCAGCCTGGACACCAATCTAGTGCTCGAGGTTGCTCTTACCGGCGTAGCGTCCATCGATGGGATCGAGCGTCGCAAAAGATTCTTGCCGTAAGAAGCCAAGTTTGCAGATCTGGGTCCCTCGGCCAACGTCTGGATCGCCGACGCAAGGAGTGCGCCACATTCCATCGCATTGAGGGTCTGTCAAAAACGATCACGAAGGCCGAATGGATCAACAAGAGCCGGATCGTTTATTTTGGACACTGCCAGCAGGATAGCCCGACTGATTGTCAGGATTTATATACGTACGACCTCGACGATCATCTCACCAAGAACCTGACCGATCGGCTCGAGGGCACCATAGCTGCCGATTCACCGCTCATCGTCGATGCAGATGCTCGTTCCGCCGTGTTGCTATTCAACCGTGGCATGAATCAGGAGGCAGTCAGGCTCAACCTCGACAATGGCAAGAACGAGGCCTTTGATGTTGGTTTTCCGGTCGTGTCCTTCATAGGGACAAATGAAAGACGCAGCAGTTGGGTTCCGATCGCAGGCGGCCCGACCGAGCCGAACGCGCCGCTTCTCCTTGCATCTTCCTCTGCATCGTCAAAACCCACTCGACTGATAACGCCAGATCTCATTCCCGGCAAGCGCGATCTTGTCGCCTCGAAGAGAATTACCTGGCGCAGTGACGGCCAGCAGATATCGGGTTTGCTTTATTTGCCAGCGATGCCGGGTCCCGCGCCGTATCCGCTCGTCGCAAATATCCACGGCGGTCCCGCGGGGCAGTTCACCGACAGATATTATCCAATGCTGAATCTGCTGGTTGCCCAGGGCTGGGCGGTTTTGCAACCCAACCCGCGAGGAAGTACCGGCTCCAGCAAATCATTCCTTGCAGCCGATAAGGACGATCTTGGTGGCGGGGATTTGCGTGACGTATTGACTGGAGTGGACTACGTAAAAGCACACTTCCCGATTGACCCGCAGCGGCTTGCACTGATTGGCTACAGCTACGGCGGCGAAATGGCCGGCTTTGCAGCCGGTAAGACACATGTCTTTCGTGCAGTAATAAGCGGCGCCCCGGTAACCGATCAATTTAGCGAATATGGTACCGAGGAAGGTCAATATGCATGGTATGACAACTGGTACTTCGGCAATCCGACAGCCCGATTCTCAGCGGCCTGGCGTCAGAGTCCCGTATCCTACGCACCAAAGGCCACCACACCTGTATTGATCGTTCAGGGCCTTACGGACACCGAAGATCCCCCCGGCCAGGCATTTGAACTGTACCGCGCACTCCGTCAAGCGGGGGATCAGGTGGAACTGTTGACCTTCCCGAGAGAGAACCACTCAGACCTGCACCGAAACTTCTATGGCGAAGTCAGCGTCGAACCGTGGCACGGCTTTGATTTGAGAAATCGAATGCTCGAGTTCATCTCGCGCGCCTTTGAGTCCAAGCAGCAATGAAACCAACTCCCAGGCAGGACGGACTTACGCTGCATCATGGTGATTGAGCAGAAGAATTCAGACCCCTCGAGCTTGTTTGGTGGCAGGCCAGGTGAGCCGACTTGGTTTCGGATGCGCGGTGGCTGTGCTGTATGGGTGCTTGTCTGCGAGTGGCGCGATTCATGAGTCATTTCCCGAGCGACCCTGAACGTCGACGATTGGGACTGGATGCCCGCATCACCCGCCGCGATTTTGTCAATGGTGTGCTGGTCGGCGCGGGCGCAGCCGTGCTGGGCGCCTCGTCGAGCACTGTAGCAGCGGCTTTGGACAGAGCGCACCCAAGGACTGCGAGCAAACCAGCCACAGGTGCGTCGGCCGTGGGGGAAGACACTTTCACAGGTTATGGCGGACTGGGTGATTACGCGCGAGCCAACGGCAACACGTGGCCGGTCGTACAGGCGGCGCACCGCCTGCGCGACGGGCAATATGACTCGGCAGCGTTGGCCAATGCGAGGGCCGCTGGTGATTTTGATCTCGTGGTGGTCGGTGGGGGTATCGCGGGACTGAGCGCGGCCCACTACTTTGTTAAGGCGACCGGGGTCGGCAGGCGCGTGCTGTTGCTCGAGAACCATGCGATGTTGGGAGGCGAAGCCCGTCAGAACGAGTTCGTGGTCGAAGGCGAGCGGTTGCTTGGCCCGCAGGGCTCCAACGACTTCATCGTTCCGGAGCGCGGCAATGGCTCATTGCTCGATAGCTTCTTTGCGGAGTTCGACCTGCCGCGTGAGTACGCATGGCAGAGTTGGGACTCAAAGCTTCGATCGCTACGCTTCGCGCGGGACAATTATTCCAATATGGATGGCTTCCAGGAAAGTCAGGTCGACATCGGCTACTTCTTTGGCACGGCGGCTTGGCGCAAGAACATTTGGGCCAACGCCTTGGCGAAGACTCCGTTCTCCGCAACCGCGCGACGTGACCTGCTGAGATGGCGCGCCAACCACTGGCCGATCAGCGAGGCGGAGAGCCGACGTCTCGATACGCTCACCTACAAGGACTATCTCGAGAAGGTCTGCGCTTACGATCCCGCCGTCACACGCATGGTGGAGCCCATCGTCGGGCTCCTGAGCGGCGTGAGTACGGATGCGGCCTGCGCCCGGCTTGGTCGGCAGCTCGTAGAGCCGCCGGACAAGGCCATGGCTGTGTCCTTTCCCGGCGGAAACTCGCCGTTCCCACGCGCGCTGCTGCGCGGATTGTTGAGTGACAGTCTGCCTGGGAAAGACTTCAGCACCCTGATGTACGGGCCGGTGAACTTTGCGGCGCTGGATCGTGATGACCAGTCGGTCCGCATCCGGCTCAATGCGACCGCGCTGCGTGTCGAGCACGTCAACGGTGACCCCAGTCGCGACGCGCTCGCAGTTACGTATGAAAGAGGTGGCTCTCTGTTCAAGGTGGGAGCGCGCGCGGTTGTGATGGCCAGCGGAGGTTGGATCAACAAGCACACCCTGGTGGACATGCCACCCGATCTCCGAGCGGCCTATGACCAGTTTTCCTATGCTCCCGCGCTCATCGTGAACGTAGCCCTGCGACAATGGAGATTTCTATATGACATGGGCATCACGGCGTGCCGCTGGTTCGACGCGGACGACGGCATCGGCTATTGCTGCAACGTCCGCCAGAACATGGTCACCGAAGGGCACTCGCCAAAGCTGCATCCTGACCGTCCCGCGGTGCTGTCCTTCTACATGGGATTGCCCATACCAGGGCTGCCGGCGGCGGTGCAGGGAGCGACCTCCCGGGCCAAATTCCTTGCCACACCTTACACGGACTTCGAGCTGCGGATCCGGCGGCAGATGATGGCGCTGTTCGCCACCCATGGTTTCAAGCCCGAGCGGGACATTGCCGCCATCGTGCTGAACCGTTGGGGGCACGCGCGACTGATCGAACCACCGGGCTTTCACTATGGTGTGGAGGGTAGACCGAGCCCCCTGGAGCGGGCGCGGGAAGGCTATGGCCGCGTCGCGATCGGCCATTCCGAGCTCAATGGCGCACAGCACTGGGGTTCGGCTCTGGAGTATGGCAAGCGGGCGGGGGAGAAGGCAGCGGCAATGTTGTAGCGAGTATCCCCTAGTCTGCGGCGCTGCCGCTGGCCGTCATCAGCGCACCTCGGTGCGCCGCTCGCACGGGCGCTCCCGGCGGCGAACGGCCCGGAGACTATTTGATGGGCGCTGAAAGGAATTAAATTGAAGTAATTAATTAAGGGGGGCTGTCATGACGACCGATCGACGCGCATTCATCCAACAAGCAGGCTTGGGGTTCGCGGCCGCCGGACTTGCCGCAGGCGCGGGGGCGAAGACTGGTGGCGCGGGTTTCGTCCCCTGCGACAAGCTGGAGCGCCAGGGACCGAAGGAGGTCGTCCACAGCAAGCGAGGCGTCGCCAGTAGCCAAAATCCCATCGTGACTCAGACGATGCTCGATGTGCTCACAGCGGGCGGAAACGCTGCTGACGCGGTCGTGGCCGGCTCCCTCATGGAGTGTGTGGTGCAGCTCTACCATACTAACCTGACCGGCTCGGTGAGTTTTCTGTACTGGGAGGCGAAGACGGGGAAGACTTACTATCTGAACAGCCAAGGCACCCTTGTGCCCGACCTGCCGCCGTTTCGCACGTTTCCGCAGGGCCCGCCTCCTATCGGCCGGGAATCGGCGATCGCCTGCATTCCTGGCGGTGTACCCGGGCTGGGCGCGATACACGCGCGCTTCGGATCAAAGCCCTGGAAGTCACTCGTCGAGCCTGCCATTCCTTGGGCGGACGATGGTTTTCCCCTTGATGAGTTCGAGCGCGCCACCTTCGAATGGGCCCTCAACTACATTACGTACTTTCCGGCCATGCGCGCGCTATATACCCCGAACGGGTTCTCACCGTCGGAGGGCGAGAAGTTGAAGAATCCGGCACTCGCCAAGACCCTGCGCCGCCTGGCGGATGAGGGTCCTGAGTATTTCACTCACGGCGAGTGGGCGCGACATTTCGTGGCGCTGGCCAATGATCTGGGCTGGAAGATCAAGCTCGAAGATCTGTCCTCCAATCCGCCGCGCTGGGATGAGCCGATACGCTATCGGCATAAGGGCTATGAGATCGCTCAGGCGACCCCACCGCAGCGCCAGGCGGTGTTTTGTGCCCTGGTGCTCGGCATGCTCACGCACCTGGACGTGAGCTCTCTTGGCCACTACACCGAATCCGCTGACAGTCTCTACTACATGGGACAGGCCCTGCGGCGCGCGGACTTCGAGTGCGGGCTTTTGAACGATGCGAAATTCTTCGACGTACCGCTCGAGATATGGCTATCGGATGAGTACCACGCAAGTCTCGCCACGATCCTGAAGCGCTCGCGCCCCAAAGCAGGCGTTGATCTGACCGAGCACGTGTTGTTATCGAGCGATCCGGCGCTACGGCTCGCCTTCGGCTGGGGGCCGGCGAATTCCGCTGACCAGCCCAGACTTTCCGCTGAGCAGTTCAATGTGCCGCCCGGCAGCTGCGAGCTGACTTGCGTGGACGCTCAGGGCAACTGGGCGCAGATGATGACCACCTTGCAGTCGGGAGGCATTCCCGGGATGGTGGTCGATGGTGTGCCCATGTGGGGCAGCAACGCCACGCTTTACGACATGCACAGTTCGCTGTCGGGCTGGCTCGGCCTGCCTGGCAGCCGCATGCGCACCGTAAAGAGCAGCACGATCATCTTTAAGGATGGCAGGCCTGTGCATTCGCTGGGTTCGCCCGGGAACATTCCATTCACCGTGCCGCAGATGATCTCCAATGTGCTCGACTACAACTATGACCCGTACTCCGCAGCGGTGCTGCCGCGCATGCGGCCGATGCGCGATGACTTCATCATCGAGATCGAGACACGTATTCCGGAGCACGTCGCCCGTGATCTGGCGAAGATCGGCGGCAAGCTCTCCCCACTGCCGCCGTACGATTTGAACATGGGATCGTACCAACAGGCATGGCGTGATCCGCAGACTGGACTGCTGAGTGCGAGCACCGACCCTCGCCGTGGCGGTAAAGCTGGCGGCATCTGATGCGACCGGGTTCATCCAAGAGCGCGCGGTGTGGCGCACCCCAAGTTCAGCTGTGCAGTACAGAGGATTCGTGCACCGAGCACGCAGTCAAACAGTCGCTCCGTTAGAAGTCAATCAACATGCGGGCGCAGCGCACCAGGAATGCGTTGGCGGGTCAGCCCTCCACTTTCTAACCACCGTCGCGTGTTCTCCGCAGCACGCGCGATCAATTCGTGAGCGCGCGAGAAATCATACGAAGACACCGAGATTGGGCACAATGGCGGGACAGTTATCACTTCAACTTGACCGGAGAGCTGCTCCAGATCTCGAACGAGTTGACGGGCGATAAGCAGGTTCAGCGCATGCAAGGCGATGCCAATCGCGGTCGCAGGTGGCGCCTTGAGTGAGCACGCGAACCCTGTGGGAAGGACGATGAGCCTGCTTGCCCCCAACTCGACCGCCGTTACAACGGGGGTGTTGTTCGCGATGGCTCCGTCGATGAGATAGTCCTTCCCGATACGAACCGGCGGGAATGCTGCGGGTATCGCGCAACTGGCGAGGATCGCTTCAACGGCAGGACCGGATGAAAGCTGCACCGAAGCCCCGCTGAGCACTTCGGTCGCCGCGATGTGCACGGGTATCGCAGCGTTCTCCAGCAGCCGGTACGGAAGGTGGCGGTCGATCAGACGACGCAGGGCGCGCTGATCAACCAAAGACGCCGATTTGAAGAGCAAACCGACCAGCTGGCGCAACGTCACTGCAAAGACGTCCTGCCGCTTGAGTCCGCGCCAAATGCTTTCCAGCCGTGCTACGCCCGCAGCGGTTGGATCGCCGGCGAAATATGCGCCGTTGAGAGCCCCCACCGACGAACCCACCACAAAATCCGGCTTGACCCCGTGGGCGACCAACTCGCGCAGCATACCCACCTGGATCGCGCCGAAGCTGCCACCGCCTGCCAACACAAACGCGGTTGTTCCTGCGGTGTCGTTCGACATGAGGCTTATCTTGCGCGCCACTGCCTCTGGAGTCATCCGGTACGCTCGGCGAATCGCCACGCGACGCGTCACAAACTCCGGCTGTCGGTGGCACGCAGTGATATTCGCGAAGAGCATCCTGCTCCACGCGTTAGTTCGTACCTTTAAAAGGCGCGAAACGCCCCAATATCGGTGGCCCAGAACAGAATGGATTCCCTATTTTGACAGGAGAGCAAAATGATGAATCTTGTGTATTATCAACCGTGGTCCCTGATGGATCGCTGGCGCCATGAGATCGACGAGTTATCCACCCGGAGTTCGGACGCGTCACCTCCCGCCCTAAGCGATAGCGCGGCTTGGAGGCCGTCGGTGGATCTACTGGAGGAAAACGACCGCTTCATCCTGCGTGCGGATGTGCCGGGCGTCGCCGCCAAGGACATCGAAGTCTCCGCCGAAGACGGTACGTTGACCGTTCGTGGCGAACGGCCGGCCAAGGAGCGCGTCAGCAGCGACGGCTTCGAACACATCGAACGCGCCACCGGGAGTTTCTTGCGTCGTTTCACCTTGCCGGATTCGGCACAAGCTGAGGCGATCAAGGCGCGCTACGCCGATGGCGTGCTCGAGATCGAGATTCCCAAGCAGCCTCGGGTCGAGACTAAGCGGATTGCGGTAACTGTCAATTGAAGTCCGGCAATCAGGTCTAGCCTCGAGATGTTCGGCCGTGGCGGCGACAGAGTGGTGTCGTCCGCCGTGGCCGTGTCTAAGCGCGAGCTGCAGCCTGTGCGGGGAGTCCGCCGACGGCGTTCTCCGAATGAGGCGATGTCTGACTGCAGATTCCATGCCGCGGTGCTAAACATCCCTCACAGGCTAAATGGAGCAGGCATATGGTCTATGAAACGAGTACTCCCGCAGCGGGCAGGGCAAACGAGCCCTCGGGTCTCAGCGACGACACGCTTGGTGCGTCGGCAGGCATGAGCGCCGACGCCATGGGTACCGCCGAGGACCTCAGTCGCAGGGCGTCACGAAAAGCCGAGCAGATTCGCGCCTCTGCAGCCGAAGGCTTGGACAGTGCGGCGAGCGCCGTGCAGACCGGAGGAGCCCGGGTCGGCGCCGCGGCGCAGCGTGCCGGTGAAGCGCTCGCGTCAAGTGCGGACTACGTGCGCGCGCATGATGCGCGAGACATGATGGACGACTTGACGGAGATCATTCGGAACAATCCGGGTCCCGCCCTGTTGGCCGCCGTGGCGCTCGGATTCATCATGGGTCGTGCCGTCTACCGCAACTAGACGCCACGCGTGCAAGAGCCGTTTATGCGAGGCGGGCGTTCGGTCAGCGACGTTCTGGTCGATATTGCCAGCAGCGTCCAGGACATTCTTCGTTTCGAAATCAGGCTCGCCCAGTCGGAGGTGCGCGAACAGCTTGTTCGCGCCCGGGCCGCGGGTCTGCTGGTGGCCGTGGGTCTTGGCGCAGGCGTGCTAAGCGGTTTCTTCGTGTTGCTTGCGGTCTTTTCGGCGCTGCGCCTGCTCATGCCACCGTGGGCAGCGGCACTTTGTATCGCAGCCGCTGCGGCCTTGATCGCAATCATTGCTTTGCGAGCCGGCCTGCGCGGCCTGCAGGCAGTGCGGCCGGCACTCAAGACAGTCGAGAGCACGAAGGAGCCCATGGGATGGCCCGGACCACAGACGAAATAGAGGCGCACCTCGAGAGGAAACGGGCCGAACTGCGATCTAACCTTGAAGAGCTGGAGCAGAGGGTGAAATCCGTGACAGATTGGCGACGGCGATTTCGCAAGAGTCCCGCGATCTCCCTGCTGCTTGCTTTCGGCGGTGGGTTTCTGATCGCGGGCATGGCGGGTCGCTCCCGACGGCGCTACGAACCGAGACGCGACTTCGCACCACAGCGCAGAGCGGGCGTAGAGGGTAAGCGGTCCGGTCAAGTCTGGGACAGCATCCAAAGCGCACTTATTGCCGTCGCTGCGGCCGCGAGGGTCGCCGAAACGTTGGCCGCGGTTGGATCACGGCTCAAGAGCCATCTTACTGACGCTGAACGCGCAGACGGCGCCGCGGAACGGTTCGCGCACACGGCGGACGTGCGTCGCGCCCCGCGCAGCGCCGCGCCTAGAGATGAGGCGGAGGAACGGGAGCTGGCGGACGCGCAAGCGCAGGGTCAGGCACGTTCAAAGTATTCCTGAGCGATCATTCCGCGTAAGTTGTACCACACCGCCTCGATGTCGTTGCCGTCAGGATCGAGCACGAAGGCCGCATAGTACCCGGGCCGGTAGTCGCGATAACCCGGCCGCCATTGTCCTTACCGCGTCCCTGCCTGAATAGCCGGCCAGTAACAGAGTCTGGTAGGTCATAGTGATAATAAAGGTGCGCCGGCTTAGGCTGCCGCGCAGCAACGTGGCCGGGCTGAAGCCTCAGGTGACGCTGGCGGATCGCCGTGCGCGATAATCTGGCGGTTGCATATGGCGCGCATAGGTTTCCATGCGTGAGCGAGACAAACCATGAGCCCACGAGAGGTCCCCAATCTAAAAGTGATGAAACCTGCCGCAGGGGCTCGGATCATTGTCGTGTCAAACCGGCTTCCTGTGACCTTGAGGAAAACCGAGCAAGGCTGGGACACGGCGCGAAGTTCCGGAGGGTTAGCAAGCGCTATGAACCCACTGCTCGGCAAGACGGGTGGGAAATGGATCGGCTGGGCCGGAGATAGCGCAGGGGAAGACAGTCAGAAGCGTCAGGCGATTCTCTGCGAGTGGGCCAAAAAGGACCAATACTTTGCGGTCGATCTGCCGAAAGACGTGGCGGCAGGATTCTATGAAGGCTACGCCAACCAAACGCTCTGGCCGGTGTTTCACAATTTTCCCTCTCAATTGAAATTTGACGCAAAGCACTGGGAGTCCTATGTCGAAGCGAACCGACTCTTCTGTGAGGCCGTCGTAAATCGCTACAGGCCGAACGATCTGATCTGGGTTCACGATTACCACTTGATGCTCCTGCCGCAGATGTTGCGCGAGAGACTTCGGGACGCTGCTGTCGGGTTCTTTCTGCACATACCGTTCCCATCCTCAGAAATCTTCCCCATCTTGCCCCGGCGCGAGGAACTGCTGGAAGGCCTCCTTGGCGCCGATCTGCTTGCCTTTCAGACGCACGCGCATCTGCAGCAATTCCGTGCCGCGCTGCTTCGCGTGCTCGGCATGGAAAGCAAGATCGCCGAGGTAGCGCAGGGAAGTCGTCCCGTGCGTTTAGAAGCACTTCCTATCGGTATCGCGCCCGAGGAATATACGGGTCTGTTGAACAGCGATGCGACGACGGCCAAGCAATACGCAGACTGGGCACAGCGTTACCGCGGGCGAAAAGTGCTTCTTGCGGTCGACCGGCTGGATTACACCAAAGGGGTTCCTGAGCGGCTTCGGGCCTATGCGCATTTGCTCCGCTCTGCCCCCGAGCTCCGGGAGAGGGTCGTCCTGATCCAAATTGCGGTGCCCACGCGTGAAGGCATTGACACCTACCAAGAATTGCGAACTGAAGTAAATCGCCTCGTCGGTGAAATCAACGGCCAACTGGGAACGCCCGATTGGACCCCGCTCGTTTACATTAACCGCTCGATTGAGCGAAGCGAGCTTGTGGCGTTGTACCAGCTGGCGGATGTCGCTTGGGTGGGGTCACTCCGCGATGGAATGAACTTGGTCGCAAAGGAGTACGTTGCCTGCAAGCCCCGCGGTGATGGTGTTCTGGTCTTGAGCGAGTTTGCTGGCGCTGCCGCCGAGATGGGGGAGGCGCTCCTGATCAATCCCTATGACGAGGAGCGAACGGCCGCCACGGTCAACCGCGCTATCGCCATGGATGACCAGGAACGCAATCTGCGCATGATGGCTCTTCATCATCGGGTAGTCCGGAATGATGTCTTCCATTGGGGAGAACGGTTTCTTGCGTCGCTCGAAGATGCTGTTTCGAACCGCGGCCGCTACATCGACACACAACCCAAAAAGTTGCAACCGGCCGAAATCCGCGATGCTTACCTGCAGGCCGCCCGCCGTCTGTTGGTTCTCGACTACGATGGAACTCTTGTCCCGTTTGCGAAACGGCCCCAGCAAGCGGTTCCACCTCAAGCCGTACTGGATCTTCTAACTGCGCTGGCAAGCGATCCCAAAAACCGCGTGGCTCTGATTTCAGGCAGATCGGCGGAAAACTTAGACCGCTGGTTTGGAAAGATTCCGCAGCTCTGCCTTGTAGCTGAACATGGCGCCGAGCTTAAAACTCCGTCCGCCTCCACATGGGAATCTTTACGCCCGCAGGCATCAACTGATTGGAAGCCTACGGTCATGCCCATTCTGGAGCACTTCGTGGATCGCACGCCTGGCAGTTTCGTCGAAGAAAAGAAATATGCTCTGGTATGGCACTATCGAATGGCGGAGCCGGAATTCGGAGAGTGGCTCGCAAATGAATTAGTGTCCATGTTAGAAGCTATGCTGGCGGAGACTGAACTCAGGGCGTTTCGCGGCGAAAAGATCGTAGAAGTAAAGCCGGTCTGGGCGAACAAAGGCGAAGCCATCGAACCGCTGCTCAGAGATTCTCCTGGTCCTGATTTCATCCTGGCAGCCGGTGACGATCGCACCGATGAAGATCTTTTCGAGCGGGCACCCAGTAATGCCTGGACGGTGCATATTGGTCCCGGGCCCACGCGCGCCTCCTTCGTGGTGACTGATCTCCAGGTTTTGCGGGGGGTATTGGAATCGTTAGCCACAACCGGAGCCGCAGGTTGACGGCCTGCCCGTAGGAAGCCCCTTACCTGAAGCGTCGTCGCAAGCTGACGGCGACGGATGGCGTTTATCCGTCGCGCCTGTGACAATGCAGCGCGTACGCTTGCCCCAGCGACCCCGCAGTCAGCAGGATCTGAGCAGCGCGACGTTCCGACGGAGACTTACGGTGCCAAGGCGAGCGGCAAAGTCGGCGGTGACCCCGGTACCGGGCAGGGAGCAGGAACCGACCTCTCGCCCGCAGTCACGGTCGGTCGAGCTCACGCCACGGGACATCTACCACTTCCGCGAAGGGACCTACTATCGGGCCTTCGAAAAGCTGGGGGCGCACGCCGACAGCCTGGACGGACGTGTCGGCACGCGCTTCGCGGTATGGGCACCGAATGCGCAGCGCGTGAGCGTCGTAGGGGACTTCAACGGCTGGAATCGCGATACCCACCTCATGCAACCGCGCGCGGATGACTCCGGCATCTGGGAGCTCTTCGTTCCCGACGTCGTAGCGGGAGCGATTTACAAGTATCACATTCGCTCGCGCTTCGGCGGGTACCGCGTGGACAAGAGCGATCCGTTCGCCTTTCGCACCGAGGTCCCACCGCATACGGGGTCAGTCGTGGCGGATTACCAATGGAAGGAGACGGACTGGCTGGAGCAGCGCACCCGCGTCAACGCCCTCGATGCGCCCTGGTCGATTTACGAGGTTCATCTCGGCTCCTGGCGTCGCGTCCCGCAGGAGATGAACCGCTCGCTCACTTATCGCGAGCTCGCGCCGCTGCTGGCCGACTACGTCGCAGAGCTCGGCTTCACACACGTCGAGCTGCTGCCGGTGATGGAGCATCCCTTCTTCGGCTCCTGGGGCTATCAGGTGACGGGCTATTTCGCGCCGAGTGCCCGTTACGGTACGCCGCAGGATCTGATGTATCTGGTGGAATATCTCCATCAGAGAGGAATCGGCGTCATTTTCGACTGGGTGCCCTCGCATTTCCCGAGCGATGAGCACGGTCTCGCCTTCTTTGACGGTACGCACCTCTACGAGCACGCCGATCCGCGTCAGGGCTATCACCCGGAGTGGAACACCTCCATCTTCAACTACGGCCGTCCCGAAGTGCGCGATTTCCTCGGCAGCAGTGCGCTTTTCTGGCTCGATGCCTACCATGCCGACGCGTTGCGCGTAGACGCCGTCGCCTCGATGCTCTACCTCGACTATGGGCGGTGTGCGGGTGAATGGGTGCCGAACCGCTACGGTGGCAACGAGAACTTGGACGCCGTCGCCTTCCTGCGTGCGCTCAACGAGGAAATTTACCGCGCACAGCCCGCCGCGCAGACGATCGCCGAGGAGTCGACGGCCTGGCCGCAGGTCTCGCGACCCACCTATCTGGGCGGACTCGGTTTCGGGCTCAAGTGGAACATGGGGTGGATGCACGACACCCTCAAATATTTTCAAACCGATCCGATCTATCGCAGGTACCAGCACAACGCCCTCACGTTCTCGCTGTGGTACGCATTCAGCGAGAATTTCGTGCTGCCGCTTTCCCACGACGAGGTGGTGCACGGCAAGGGCGCGCTCGTCGGCAAGATGCCCGGCAACGAGTGGCAGCAGTTCGCGAACCTGCGCCTGCTCTACGGCTACATGTGGGGTCACCCGGGGAAGAAGCTGCTGTTCATGGGCTGCGAGTTCGGCCAGCGCCGCGAATGGCAGCACGACGAGAGCCTCGAATGGCACGTCCTGCAATATCCGCTGCACGCCGGAATGCAGCGCTGGGTTCGGGACCTGAACCACTTCTACCGCCGCACGCCGGCCCTGTTCGAGCTCGACTTCTCGCCCCAGGGCTTCGAGTGGGTGGACAGCAGCGACGCCGAGGCGAGCGTCGTCGCGTTCCTGCGCAAGGACCGCGCCGGGAGCGCCGTGCTGGTGGTGTGCAACTTCACCCCGGTAGTGCGCGAGAACTACCGCATCGGCGTGCCCCGTGGCGGGGTGTGGCGCGAGCAGCTCAACAGCGACGCGCGCGAATATGGCGGAAGCGGACAGGGCAATCTCGGCAACGTCGAGGCGGCGCCGCTCGCGGCCCATGGCCGCTTCCATTCCCTGAGCCTGCGCCTGCCGCCCCTCGGCGCGCTGTTTCTCACGGCCGAATGAGCGGCGCCGCGCCCGAGAACGACTCGATCGCGCCGCCGGCCGAAGGCGTGCGGCGGGTCGCGATTCAGAACCTCTCCCCGGCGGTCGACGGCGGTCGTTTCCCGGTGAAGCGCACGCTCGGCGAGAGCGTGGTCGTCGAAGCGGCGGTCTTCACCGACGGCCACGACGCCGTGGCTTGCGATCTGCTCTATCGCCTCGAGCGAGAGCGCGACTGGCGCCGGCAAGCCATGGAACCCTGTGGCAACGATCGCTGGCGCGCGGCATTCCTTGCCGAGGAGCTCGGCAGGTCGCTCTACACCGTGGCCGCCTGGGTCGATCCGCTTGCGACCTGGCGGATGGATCTGCTCAAGCGCGCGGCCGCCGGGCAGGATCTGCGCGTCGAGCTGCTGCGCGGCGCGCAGCTCGTGCGAGAGGCCGCCGCCCGGGCGAGTGTCGAGGATGCCGCGCGGCTGCATGCCTGGAGTGAACGGCTCGCCGACGTTCACGCGCAGCCCGAGGCACGCAGCGCCGCTGCCCAGGATGAGGCGCTGCACCTCCTGGCGCGCCGCTATGCCGACCCGCAGCAGGTGCTGCAGCACGAGCCGCCGCTCGCCGTAGAGGTCGACCGGGAGCGGGCGCGCTACTCCACCTGGTACGAGATGTTTCCACGCTCAGCGAGCGCCCGACCCGGCACACACGGCACGTTCGCCGACTGCGAGGCGCGGCTGCCCTACATCGCGGAGATGGGATTCGACGTGCTCTACCTGCCGCCGATCCATCCGATCGGAACCTCGGTGCGCAAGGGGCCCAATAACAGACCCTCGGCCGACGCGAGCGATGTCGGCAGCCCCTGGGCGATCGGCAGTGCAGCCGGAGGCCATCGGGCGGTTAATCCCGAGCTCGGCACGCTCGAGGACTTCCGCCGCCTGCTCGCTCGCGCGGCGGATTTCGGCATCGAGATCGCGCTCGACATTGCCTTCCAGTGCAGCCCGGATCATCCGTACGTGCACGAGCATCCGGAATGGTTCCTCAAGCGCCCCGACGGCAGCATTCAATACGCCGAGAACCCGCCCAAGAAGTACCAGGACATCTATCCCTTTT
Organism: uncultured Gammaproteobacteria bacterium; assembly: GCA_963835645.1. GTDB lineage: Bacteria > Pseudomonadota > Gammaproteobacteria > Steroidobacterales > Steroidobacteraceae > 13-2-20CM-66-19. Next base: position 68,981 of record CAWIGQ010000001.1, read on the forward strand.
ACTTCGAGACGCCCGCCTGGCCGGAGTTGTGGCAGGAGCTCGCCGACGTCGTGGATTTCTGGGTGGCGCAGGGCGTGCGCATCTTCCGCGTCGACAATCCGCACACCAAGCCCTTCGCATTCTGGCATTGGTTGATCGCCCGCGTGCGGCGCACGCATCCGGAGGTGATCTTCCTCGCCGAGGCGTTCACGCGGCCGGAGGTGATGTATCGCCTCGCCAAGCTCGGCTTCACGCAGTCGTACACCTATTTCACCTGGCGCAATACCCGAGCGGAGCTCACCGATTACTTCACCGAGCTCGACTCGGCTCCAGTGCGGGACTTCTTCCGCCCCAACCTCTGGCCCAACACGCCGGACATTCTCCCGGAGTACCTGCAGTTCGGTGGCCGCCCGGCGTTCATGGTGCGCCTCACACTCGCCGCCACGCTCGGTGCGAATTACGGCATCTACGGCCCGGCCTTCGAGCTCATGGAGCACGTGCCACGTGAGCCGGGGAGCGAGGAATATCTCGACTCCGAGAAGTATCAGCTGCGCCACTGGGATCTCGATCGGCCCGACAACCTGCGGGACTTCATCGCACGAGTGAACCGCATCCGCCGGGAGAATCGCGCGCTACAGAGCGATCGCAGCCTCGCCTTTCACGCCTGCGACAACGAGATGCTGATTGCCTACAGCAAGGCGAGCGCCGACCTGACGAATGCCATCCTCGTGGTCGCGAATCTCGATCCCCATCACACGCAGTCGGGCTGGCTGGAGCTCGATCTCGCACGTCTCGGCGTCGATGCGGGGCGGCCGTTCCAGGCGCACGACCTGTTGTCGGGATCCCGATTCCTCTGGAACGGTCCGCGAAACTTCGTACTGCTCGATCCGGGGCTCACGCCGGTGCACATCCTACGCCTGCGCCGCCGGGTGCACAGCGAACGGGAGTTCGACTATTTCCTGTGACGGCATCTGACGCTCCGGTGCTGGTGGTGACGGACGGAGTGAATAGCTTCTTTCCGGAGCGCGCCACGATCTGGCGACGAAGATTCACCGAGAATCTGCGCGCGCAGCTCGAGCAGCAGGTGTTGCCACAGTACATCGCCTCGCAGCGCTGGTATGCCGCCAAAGGCGCACCCGTCGCCTCGGCGCGCATCGTCGAGGGGGCGCCGCAGGTGGCGCAGCACGCGCAGTGGCTGGTCATGCTGGTCGATGTCGAAAGCCACACCGAGAGTGCCCGATATTTCGTGCCTCTCAGCCTGATGCTGCGCGAGGGGACGCAGCCGTTCAACGATCGCGTGCAGGCTGCGGTCGTCGCGCGCGTGCGCCAGCACGAACGCACCGGCATCCTCGCCGATGCCTTCGCGGATGACCGCTACTGCCGCACGCTGGTCGAGGCTATCGGTCGCGGGGACGAGCAGCCTCTCGAGCACGGACGTCTGCGCTTTACGGCCACGCGGGCCTACGCGGAGCTGCGCGGCGATGCGGCCGCAGACCTCACGCCGGCTGCTCCGCTCGCCGGCAGCAGCAACACCGTACTGCAACTGGGCGAGCGGCTGTTCCTGAAGTGTTACCGCCGCCTTCGGCCGGGCGTCAACCCCGAGCTCGAGGTGGGGCGCTTCCTCACGGAGGTGGCGCACTTCCCGCACATCGTGCCGCTGGCGGGTGCGGTCGAGTACATCGCTGCGGACGATACGGCGACGACTGTCATGCTGCTGCAGGGTTTTATGCGCAACCAAGGCGACCTCTGGACCTACACCGCGAATTATCTGGGGCGCTTTCTGGGGGACCGAGGCAGCGGGGCAGCGCCTGCACCGGATGCTCACGCCGCCTATCTCAAGCTGATGCGAACTCTCGGAACGCGGACGGCGGAGCTGCATCGGGCTTTCGCCACCCCGACATCGGACCCCGCATTCGCCGCGGAGCCGATCAACGAGGGCGACTTGCGCGAGTGGCGCGATCGCGTGCGCGCCGAGGGTTCCGCCACACTCGAGCTTCTGACCCACACAGAGGAAATTCCAGAGGCAAGCCGGCGCCAGGCGATGGAGCTCCTCCAGCACGGCGTGGTGCCGGGCGAAGAGGCGCGTTCCGGATCGTTCGCAGCGAGTGGGCTCAAGATCCGCCATCACGGGGACTACCATCTGGGGCAGATCCTGTTGCAGCGTAATGACGTCATCATCGTCGATTTTGAAGGCGAACCCGCGCGGCCGCTTGTCGAGCGCCGCAGGAAGAGCTCGCCGCTGCGCGACGTGGCCGGCATGCTGCGCTCCTTCGCCTATGCCCGACACGCTGCCCTCAAGCACCGCGGTGGCGAGTCAGTTGACGAGTCCAATCGGCTGGACCCGCTGCTCGCCGAGTGGGAGCATGAGACGCGCAAGGCCTTCCTGGACGCCTATGACCAGAGCGCCCGCGAAGCAGGCCTGTACTCTTCCTTCGCCGCCATACGACCGCTGATCGAGCTCTTCGAGACCGAGAAGGCACTCTACGAGCTGCGCTACGAGCTGCGAAACCGGCCCGACTGGCTGGGGATCCCTCTGGGATGCCTCCAGGCGGCCGTCGGCCAGCGGGCTGCTGCAGATCACCTCGCACCGACGTGATTCGCTCCGTGTTGAAGCCGATCGCGGCCTCCGCCGCTCGCGACCGCTGAGTGATGCGTAACAGTCCCGGAGCGCGCGCATTTCCATTTCGTGACGCAGGGTTGTGTTGCTGCGTTCGATGGCGTGCCGTTGCACTAGACTAGGCTGTCGCAAAGGCCTCCACAGGCGGTGTCCCGTTCTCATCATGGTGCGACCTGTGCGCACGTCTCCAGGCCGCTGGGGTCTGGCCTGTGGCCTGCCGGAAGTGCTTGCACAAGTGCGCCTGGTCGGTGAAACCGCACCGCAGCGCAATGTCACTCAAGGACGCCTCGGTCGTAAGCATGTATTGAGCGGCCAGTTCCACGCGACGTCGCACCACAAAACCGTGCGGTGACTCCCCGAAGGTGCGCTTGAAGGATCGCGAGAAGTGCGCTTCGCTGCGCTGAAGGAGCGCGCAGAGATCCGCGACGAGGACCGGCCCTGTGATATGACTATCAATATAGTCACGCACCTTGCGCGCCTGCCAGGCCAGCAAGCGCCCCCTCGCGTCGGGAACCTCTCCCGCCGCCGGTGGATGAATCTGTTGTCGCAACAGTGAGGCTGCTTCAAGCAATGTACCCTGGGCAGGGTGTTCTTGGCCGGGAAGCTGACCAACAGCTGCCTCAAGGAGCGTAATCAGCCTGTGCATCCATTCGCGCGGTCGCGTCGCACCTAGCTTCGATACCGCCAGCGTCTCTTCGAGGTGACCTTCCATTACCAGTGCCTTCCTCTACACTCCACCAGTAATCCCACCGCTGTCGACGTTGCCTCCGGCCGATAGCTTGCGGTTTTAATGACATAGGCCGCCCTTATGTGGGCCAACTGGGCCAATTGGGCTACTGGCTCCCGCACTACCTTCATTGCATGGCGTGGGGTTGAGTGCATCTTGCTGACGTCTCGTACCGCCGGAGACGCCAACGCGCATCCCGGCTCGTTTACCTGAGGCATCGCTTCCCTCCTCGTCGATTGGGGTGACCGCAGTTGCCGGCGTCCGACGGATTAGGGCCTGTGAGATGGATCCGGCCGGTACCGACTCTGCGTGTGTGGTAGGGTCATCCCAATCGGGAATTGCCGCCACCTCAGATGCCGCAGTAGCTGCCCTGCACTCTTGTATAGGGGCAGACCGGAAGTGCCGTTGTTAAGGGGTGGTGCAAAGCGGTCCGACGGGCATTGAACCGAGCCCGCTATTAGAATCGACTCCAAGAGGTATTCCTCTGAGCTCCTCTGCGCCAATAAGAATCCTCTGCGTCGAAGACCACCCGGTTTTCCGGGAGGGTTTGGCCACCGTTATCGCATCGCAGCCGGATATGCGGCTGGTAGGACATGCGGGCAATGGGGTGGAGGCTGTGGCTGAATTTCGCCGGCATCAGCCAGATGTGACCCTGATGGATCTCCAACTCCCCGGCTCGAACGGCACCGACGTTCTTATCGCCATTCGAGGCGAGTTCCCTCGAGCGCGTATCGTCATGCTGACAACCGCGGACACCTATGGTGAGATTCAGCGAGCGATGCGGGCCGGTGCCGCCGCTTACGTGTTGAAAAGCATGCCCAAAGACGACCTGCTGGCAGTGATCCGCTCGGTCCATGCAGGCCGTCGGCACGTGCCAGCGGAAGTTGCCGCGCGCTTAGCCGAGCATCTCGGCGAGGACGACCTTACTGCGCGCGAACTGGAAGTGCTCAGGCTCATCCGCGATGGGTATCGCAATAAGCAGATCGCGGACCAGTTGGCCATTGCCGAGACGACGGTCAACTTCCACGTGAAAAATCTAGTCGCCAAGCTACAAGCAAAGGATAGAACGCATGCGGTGACGATCGCGCTTCGCCGCGGCCTGCTCCAGATGTAGCGATAGCACCTGTAGATAACTACAGGACGGGCGCTCTACCTCTTTACGGGGCAGGACAGGCGTTCCGCAACTACTGTCGAGCCGCTCTCAAACCGGTGGGATCCTCTGTGTCCCGAACATCTCGAGCGTGCATGAAACCCCATTGGAATTCTCCGTCGCTTTGTTCCCGGCCCCGCCACCGTACAGCCCGATCGATCTGTAGCTTTCTGCTGCTGTTCCTGACGGGAACTGCCTCGGCGCTCGATCCTCACAGGCAGATTTCCCAATATGCGCACACAGTCTGGAGGGTCCAGGACGGCTTCCCACACGGGCCGCACATGATCACTCAGACAAGCGACGGTTACATCTGGATTGCGGGCGCCAGCGGTCTCCTTCGGTTTGACGGGGTGACATTGACCCCGATGTTGCCGCAGAAATCCTTCCCAACCGACGTAGGCATCAACTGGCTCTTGGGTAGCCGCGACGGAAGCCTGTGGATGGGCACCTATCATGGCTTGTACCGCCTCAAGGACGGCGAGGCATTCCGTTCGCCCATCAAGAGGGGCGGCGTGCAGAGCATCCTCGAGGATCACGACGGTGCAATCTGGATTACTCGCACTCGCGTGGGCGGCATCGAGGGATCGCTCTGCCGAATCGTTGGAAACGATCTGACGTGTTACGCCAAGGGCAAGAGCGACGGCAACCCGGCCAGTTTTGCGACCTCCCTTGTCGAGGACGGCTCAGGAGACATCTGGTTCGGATGCCAGATGCTATGCCGCTGGAACGGGAGTTCGATAAACCACTACATGCAAGAGCAGATGGATCATCCATCCGGCGATGGCGTAGTAGGGCTTGCTGCCGGGGCCGCGGGCTCGGTCTGGGCGGCCATGGACGGCGTGGGGCCAGGGCTGGGAGTGCGCTATTACAGTGACGGAAGCTTCGTGAGCTATGTGGTCCCCGGGTTCGATGGCGCGACGATTCGAGCGGTAGCTCTGCTTCTCGATCGCCATCAAACCCTCTGGGTCGGAACAGAGTCTCAGGGTCTCTACCACATTCATGACGGCCATGCGGATCACTACGGCGCCGCGCAGGGTCTGACCGGCGAACGTGTGAATTCGATCTACGAAGACAGAGAGGGAAATTTGTGGATCACGACCGACAAGGGTGTAGATCTCTTTCGAGATATCCCCGTGGTCAGCTTCTCCTCCACCGAGGGCCTACGTGGAGGGAGCGAGGTCAGCGCCGTACTTCCTCGAAACGACAATTCCCTGTGGGTGGGGCTTAGAGGCGCCCTGGCCCTCATTCGTCCAGACTCTATTTCGCTGACCACGATGGCTGACGGACGTCCCATTCAAGATGTCTATGCGCTGCTTGAGGACCACTTGGGTCAGGTTTGGCTGGGGATCAATACCACGATGATGGTGCACCAGCGTGGGAGGTTCTTTGAGATCACGGGTCAGGATGGGCGTCGCTTGGACCAGATCGGAAAAATCTTCTCATTTACTGAAGACATTGACGGGAATATCTGGGCCATCGCATACGACGATCCGAAGCAAATTACCCATCTGCTGCGGATCAGAGACCGCCGGGTGCAGGAGGACATTCAGATCACATCTCTCGTTCCGCACGCTCATTTTCTCGGCGCGGACCCGACCGGCGGAATCTGGATCGGCACTGGGGATGGCAAACTGGCTCACTATCTCAATGGCGTAGCGAACATTGTCTCTAACGGACGTAGCGGCGCCCCCGCCGTCATGATGTTCAGCTTTTCTGTTGACTCAGCAGGAGTCGTATGGGGCGCAACCAGCGAAGGCTTATATCGATGGGACCATGGCACATTGAGTGTCATGGACTCGCACAACGGCTTACCGTGCTCCGGGGTTACTGCAGCACTCATGGATGACTCCGGGTCACTGTGGCTCGACGCGAAGTGCGGCTATCTGCGGATTCCCGCGGCGGACCTGGCGCATTGGACGGCCCGCCCCGAAGCCCAAGTGAAGGTGACAACTCTAGGCGCACTCGATGGAGCAGACCCGGGATGGAATGGAGACCGGATTCAGCCGAGCGCTGCAAGATCACCCGATGGTCGACTCTGGTTTGTCGGCTATTCATCTCTCCAAATGATTGACCCTGGCCGTTCATACAAGAACCCGATGCCACCACCGGTACATGTCGAGGGTCTCCTTGCCGACGGAAAAAGCTACTCACCGGCCTCCCCCATCACTCTTCCACCACTCACGCGAGACATTCACATCGACTACACCGCGCTGAGCTTCGTCCTGCCACAAAGGATGGCGTTCCGCTACATTCTCGAAGGCCGTGATAGCGGCTGGCAGGATCCGGGATTGCGTCGCCAGGCGTTCTACAGCGATCTTCGACCCGGGAATTACCGCTTTCGTGTGATCGCGTCCAATAACGACGGGGTGTGGAATGAAACCGGAGCGACGCTGGACTTCAAGGTTGCCGCTGCGTGGTATCAGACAATCTGGTTTCGTTCGCTGTGTGCCGTCGTCGGCGTGCTGGTGCTCTGGGCGATTTACCGATTGCGGGTGCGCCAGATCGCTGGAACCATGAAAGCCCGTTTTGACGAACGCTTGGCCGAACGCACCCGAATCGCGCGCGACCTGCACGACACGTTCCTGCAGACCATCCAGGGCAGCAAGCTGGTTGCCGACGATGCGCTCAGCGCCACTACCGATCTGCCGCGCATGCGTCAAGCCATGGAGAAACTGTCGGCCTGGCTGGGACGAGCGACCGAGGAGGGTCGGGCCGCCCTGAACTCCTTGCGCACCTCAACCACGGAGGGGAATGATCTTGCGGACGCCTTCCGGCGGGCACTCGAGGAGTGCCGGATCCATAGCTCAATGGAAGTCTCGTTTAAAGTGGCGGGGCAGATTCAGGAGATGCATCCCATAGTCCGTGACGAGGTGTATCGCATCGGGTATGAGGCGATCCGCAACGCCAGCGTACACTCGCAGGCCACGGAGCTGAGAGTTGAGCTCTCTTATGGGCAAGATCTCAGCCTCCGTATCAGTGACAATGGCGCCGGCATCGATCCCGAGATCGTGCATCGCGGCAAGCCTGGGCACTTCGGTCTGCAAAGCATGCGCGAGCGTGCCGCCCGCATCATAGGCAAATTCTCAGTCGAGAGCTCCGCCGGTTCCGGTACGGTAATCACCCTTGCGGTTCCCGGCGGGATCATCTATCGCACGGTGAATTAGCCGCCCGCTTCGCTGACTGACAGTCATATCAGTGTTCGCGTTCCAGGCGTGACTCAACTCTGACACGAGCCCCGCTGATATCCGTTCTCAGCGGGTTTCCGCTGATTCGGCTCGCTCCTCCACAGGTCCCATTTGCCGGCTTAGGCTGAGAGCGCAATTGATGAGGCCCACATGACTATAGGCCTGTGGGAAATTGCCCAGCATGCGGCCCGTCAGCGGGTCAAGCTCTTCAGCGAGAAGTCCCACGTCGTTACATCGCGAGAGCAAGCGCTCAAAGAGCCTGCGAGCTTCGGCGCGGCGGTCCTGCAGGACGTAGTTCTGGATGAGCCAGAAGCTGCACGCCAGAAAGGCACCCTCACCCGGCGGAAGTCCGTCGCCGGGATCTTCGGTTTCATAACGCCGGACGAATTCGCCACCGATCACGAGTTTCTTTTCGATTGCCTTCACGGTTCCCCGCACACGCGGATCGGATGCCGGAAGAAAGCCGACCAGCGGGATCAGCAGCAGGCTTGCGTCGAGTCGCCGAGACCCGTAGGCCTGCACGAAGCTGTCCAAGTCACGGTCGAAGCCGTGTTCACAGACCTGCGCATGAATCTCATCGGCGATCGCTTTCCAGCGCAGCCCCGGGTCATTGAACGTTCGACGTTCGAGCTCGCCCGCTGCGCGATCGAATGCAACCCAAGCCATGACCTTCGAGTAAACGAAGTGCTGCGGTTCGCCGCGCACTTCCCAGATGCCGTCGTCCGGCTGCCGCCAGGCCGTCGCAAGATATTCCAGCACGACCGGACGGAGGGTTCCGGCGCGCTCAGATGGCTGCATGCCTGCTTTCAGCGTCTGAGACATGGCATCGACGACCTCACCGAAGACATCAAGTTGCAGCTGCTCATATGCCGCGTTTCCAACCCGGACCGGTGCAGAATTCTCATACCCTGGCAGCCAGGGAATGACCAATTCCGGCAGCCACCGCTCTCCCCCCAGTCCATAGGCAATCTGCACCTGCCGCGGACTGCCTGCGATAGCTCTGACGAGCCAGTCTCGCCAGGCTCGGGCTTCGTCGTAGTAGCCCAGGTGCATGAAGGCCTGGAGAGTGAACGTGGCATCCCGCAGCCAGCAGTATCGGTAGTCCCAGTTCCTCACACCGCCCAGCTGCTCTGGCAAGGATGTCGTGGCCGCAGCGAGGATCCCACCCGTCGGGGCGTAAGTGAGCGCTTTCAGCGTGATGAGTGATCGTTTCACGGCTTCGGTCCACGGCCCTACCTCAGGACACCGATCACTCCAGTGTCGCCAGAACGCTTGCGTGCGTTCGAGCACGTCAAAGGCATCGATCGGCGCTGGCGGATCCTGAAAGGAGGATCCGTAGGAGAGGACGAAAGGAACGCACTCGCCGGCAGCGACGCTGAATTCGCCGACTGTCTGCAGGTCCTCGCCACGGAGCGCGGCCGGGCTGCGCAATACCAGCCGCTCGGGTCCGGCGATCGCATTGACTGCGCCGTCCTCGAGGCGATCGACCCAGGGCACCGTCGCGCCGTAGTTCAAGCGCATCACGAGCACGGTGCGCAGCGCTACTCGTCCGCGACGGCCGAACACGATCCGCACCAGATGGGAGCCCTCCGTCGTGGGCATGAAATCGATCACGGCCGCCCGACCGGTATCTGTTTCAAATTCGGTCTCGAGAACGAGGGTGCCGGGAAGATAACGGCGAGCCACCTGAAGCGGCGTCTGTTCTGGTGCAATCAGCCACCGTCCGTTTTCTTCGGTTCCAAGTAGCGCGGCAAAGCATGCTGCCGAGTCGAAGCGGGGCCAGCATAGCCAGTCGATGGAGCCGTCGCGGCCGACCAGAGCGGCCGTCCTGCAGTCGCCGATCATCGCATAGTCTTCGATCCGCAGCGCCATGGCACCTCCTACCGAGCCTGCTCAGGCTTTGGCTCCGCCTTAATACCCCCAAGGAGCCCCGCGGCTATTTTCAACACCGACACCGCGGAAAATAGCAGAAAGACGCTCAGCCGTGTGCGCCGAGGGGTCGGTCGCGCTTGCCGAGAAGCTGCTCGTTGGTGAAGCCCTCAAGCTCGCCGAATCGCAGGCGATCTTCAACGAGAAGTCCGCCCACCCCTGGCCGGCCACGCAACCTCCGGAGCGCAGCACCTTAAAGCGGCGCATGGCAGGTGTTGCACCCAGTGACCGGCCCGTGACCGGTCAGGTACGCAGGGGGGTCGCGATGACAACCGAGACAGAAGTCGTGAAAGCGCGCTTCTGCGCCGACCCGAATGGCAGCGCGGCCGCTGCGGTGACAACTGATGCACGAATCGCCACCGCTCTGATCGGCGAAGTCGTGATGACATTGAATGCAGTTCACCGGGCGATGTTTGTGGTGAGGAAAGCCCAACACCAACGGTTCACTACGGCGCAGGAACGGTTCACGCAGGGCCAGAGCCGTTCCACCACGCAGCAGTGCAAGCAGCGCGACGAGCGTGCCGAGGACGATTGCCAGCATGAGCCGCGAATGCCGTCCGAACACGAGTCCGCCCAGGAGGCGCGACGGCTGCTGAGCCGGCTGTCGCTGGGTGCGCGCGCGTAGCAGTGCGAGCAGCACGATGCCCGACAGCAGAAGTGTATGCGACTGCATGCGCGCGACCATGGACGTAACGATCCGTAGCCAGTACGTGCACCGCCAGAGTGACCACCAGCAGGCAAGCCGCGCCGACGTGTGCGGCCTGAAAGTTCCGGTGGCGCGGCCAAAGCCGCCAGCGGACTGCAGCGCCGGCCGGCACGGTAAGAAAGAGCAGCATGAACAGCGCCAGGATCCCGGCGTATTCGTAACGGGGGGCGGTCAGCTTGACATGCTCAACGACCCGGTGATCGACGCCGAGCAATAACCCGACGTGGAGAACCGCGGCGGCGAGTGCCAACCAGCCGAGAAGCTCGTGACCGCGCACCGGGAAGGCACCGGCGGCGCCGGCCCGCGGCCGAACCGCCAGTACGCAGAGGATGAGGCAACCGGCGACCGCGCAGAGGCCCAGCGCCTGCGCGATCTCCCACGCTGTAGTGAGCGACGCCACGGACTTGTGCGAGTGTATACCGCAGACACGCGGGCACTGCTGATTTTAGTGCCTGCTGATGGTTCGATGACTGCTGTCGGGCAGGGCGTGGTTCGCCTCAGGCTCAACGCGCGCCTGAACGGCGGCCAATGGGCACCGGCAGGCTTTCGGAGCGCGAAGTGACACCCCGCCTCACTGGGAATCGGCACCTCTGCTTACGAGCGGTCTTCGCCGGGCGGGTGCTAGGACTGATCCCGACGCGCGTTATGAGGATGTCCAAGCGCTTGTGGGCGATGCTGTTAGGGATGACGTGCCACCGGCTCTTATCCCACGCGGGAAGTACAGATCCACGCTTCGCCCCCCATATGGGGGATAAGGAACTCTACGACCCTGATGCACGATCACGTTCTACGACCACCCGCTCGGGCTGGCGCAGCGCGCCTACGTTCCTAAGGAGCTCGGGGAACAGAATGATCATCGCGAACATTGACGACTATCGCAAACAATGCGAAGCGAGACTTCCCCGATTCCTGTACGACTACATCAGCGGTGGCTCTTTCCAGGAAAACACACTGCGCGCAAATATCGCGGAGCTACAGACCACGCTGTTGCGCCAACGTGTAATGGTGGACGAATCGCATCTCAACTTGTCGATTCACTTGTGGGATCAGGCACTGTCGCTGCCAGTCGTCCTTGGACCCGTCGGTATGGCCGGAATGTACTCGAGCCGCGGCGAAGTCAAAGCGGCCAATGCGGCGAAGGCGGTTGGGGTTCCGTTTACGCTGTCGACCATGGGGGTGTGCGATGTGCACGAGGTCGCGCAAAAGACCGGCGTTCCCCCTTGGTTCCAGCTCTATATGCTCAAAGACCGCGGTTTCGTCAAGAGCGTGATCGAACGATCCGTTTCCGCAGGCTCGAAGGTGTTGGTATTCACCGTCGACCTTGCGACCCCCGGGCGGCGTTACAGCGAGGTGCACGACGGGATGGAGAAGGACCCGACGCTTCTAGGGATGCTGGGGTTCGTAGCTCAAGGCGCGACGCACCCCCGCTGGGCCCTCGATATCGTCACTAAAGGCTGGCCGCTGAAGTTCGGTACTGTGGCAGCAGCAATGCCCAAAGGCGTCCCGTATGGAAAATTTGCCCACGACAATTTCGATGCATCGACTAACTGGAAAGACATCGAGTGGGTACGGTCGATCTTTCCTGGAAAGATTATTTTGAAAGGCGTTCTCGACCCCGAGGATGCCAAGCGCGCTGTGCAGACAAATATCGACGGGATTGTGGTGTCAAACCACGGTGGCAGGCAGCTCGATAGCGTGACATCGACCATTCGTGCCTTGCCGAAGGTTGTCGACGCCGTTCAAGGTAGAGTTCCGGTGTTCATGGACGGTGGCATTCGCTCGGGCCTGGACGTGTTGAAAGCGCTGGCGCTTGGTGCCAAGGCATGCTTCCTAGGGCGGGCGTGGGCATATGCATTGGGGGCGGCGGGCGAATCGGGGGTACGAGACATGTTGGACATCCTTAGAGAGGAGCTCAGGGCCGGCATGATTCTGACCGGATGTAGTGACGTCAACCGAGCCACTCCAGACCTGTTGCTCAAGGATTGACACACGCCATCCGCAGGCGTACCCCTTTGCCCCGGGGTACTGCTACTCTGTGCTTTGAGCCGTTGCTGACCACCGCGCGGTGGAAACGTATGAGAGACTAATTGGTAGAGGCTGCGAAAACCCAGATCCTGCGGCATAAAGCCTCAAATCGTGAGCCAGCGGCGAGTGGCCGTGCGCTAAGTTTGGCTTTCCCAATCGAGACCAGAGGAGATGAGGAGTCATGCGAATTTCAAGTCGGGGAATACTCGTAGCCACCGTCGTATCGCTGTTTTCTGGCGTAACGACCGCCGCATCACCGTCCGTTGATCCAAACCAGCTGCCCAAAGTCGAATGCTCGTCGCTGCGTTACTCTCAGGAATTCCTGGATAAGTATCCGAGGGCTCCCGCAGCCTGCCTGGAAGCGCGAGTCTACAAAGGCGAAACATACTTGAAGGTGAAGGGCAAAGTCTATGTCATCGACAAGCCCGCCTTGACGTTCGACGTGATGGATCCCTATGGAAACACGCTAGGAACGGTTACGTTTAAGAATCCGAAATCCCTTCGCGTGATCATGGACGGAAAGGAAATTGACGCCAGCGAGCTGCGTGTCGACGAGGCCCTCACGTTGTGGGTTCCGGAAGCGATGTTCTCTGCGCAGCACTCGGCCGCGAGGCAGTAAGGCATGTCGGCTTCTTTATTGATTGGTGGCTGACCGATGCGTCGGTGCGTCCGGCTGTACTCTCAACGAAACGACCACTGGTGCCTGGTGTCGCCACTGCGCTACTGCGGATCGTACCGCATCTCGCCATTTCCGAATGACCTCGCGTCTCAGCCACGACCTCATCCATACGAGCCCACGCAGGTGGAGCGTAACTCGATGCGCGTCAAGACATATACGGGCAAGCACCAGCCAACGGTTGAGGCCCTGGTCCTAGGGCGACTCGAGCAAGGGCCAATGACGTGAACCACGCGAGGCTAACGTGCCATCACACGTCCCGTGTGCACCCCAATCCTTGGCATGCACCGCTCGCTCGGGAATGCGTTCGCGGTTAGTTAGGTCGGCGACGGTAACGCGAGCGGCGGCGGGAGATGCCCGAGCTACGCGCCAATGCGCGGTGCTTCAGCAACCAAACGCGAGCTGCGCTGCCCGGTGAGGTAGCTCCAAAACCATTGGTTTTGAACACGCCGGCGATTTTGTAGCTGTGGCAGGAACATCAGGTGGATGAAAGCCCAAACGAGCCAGGCCGTAAATCCGGCCAACCGGATTCGCCGCGACTCCATGACGGCGAAGTTCTTGCCCACCACCGCGATATTGCCCTTGTCGAAATACCGGAAGGGGCGCGGCGCTGTGCCGTCTCGGACTTCCTGGGCAATCAACCGTCCGACATACCGGCCCTGTTGTATTGCGACCTGTGCCACTCCCGGCAGCGGTTTGCCATCCTGCATCAGGGTGGCCGTATCACCTACGACAAACACCCTGCGATTCTCCGGCAGATTCAGCTGCGGGCTGACGCATGCTCGACCCGCCCGGTCGGTCGCAACCCCGAGCATCTTCACAAGCGGCGAAGGCGAGACGCCCGCTGTCCATAACACCGTACCGCTTTCGATCCTTTTCCCGCCCACCGTCACGCCGCGCTCATCGATATGCTCCACCATCGCGCCCGTGACAACCTTCACGCCGAGCTTCTCCAGGCGGGCGGCAGCCTTTCTTGCCAACGACTCCGCGAAGCTGGGCAGTACCCGCTTGCCGCCCTCGAGCAGGAAAATCGACGTGTTCGCAGGGTCGATCCGGCGAAAGTTCGAACGCAAGGTTGTGGTGGTCATTTGCGCGAGCGATGCAGCCAACTCCACCCCGGTTGGCCCGGCGCCCACGAGCACAAATGTCATGTGTCGCTGCCGCTCGCCGGCATCGTCAGTAAACTCCGCCATCTCGTAGGCACTCAGGATCTTGGCGCGTATTGTCTCCGCATCGGTGAGTGTTTTCAGGCACGGAGCATACCGGGCGAATTCGTTATGACCGAAATAGCTCGACTGATTGCCCGCGGCGATTACCAGGTAGTCGAACTTGATCTTCTTGGTCCCGATGCTGGAATACTCGACATCAACAGATCGCGATTCCAGGTCAACGCCGACGACTTCCGCCAACAAAACGGACACATTTGGCTGGCTGGCCGCCAGCTGTCGAATCGGCGCCGCGACATCGGAGGGCGCCAGCACCGAAGTCGCCACTTGATATAACAGCGGCTGGAAAATGTGATGATTGCGACGATCGATCATCGTGACTTCGGCGTCGCAGTGCCGCAGTGCCTTGGCCGTCGCGATCCCCGCGAAGCCCCCACCGACAATTACGATGCGCGGTCTCGCCGGACGGTCGGAGGTGGAGGTTACTTGCGGTGGAGAGACGACTGTGGATTCACTCATCTTTCGTCCTGCTGTCGGCGATTGCGGGGTACTGTCTCTGACGCGGGCCTTGGCACGGCTAAGTCCTGCCGTCAGCCGGCTCGGACCGTTTTCGCGGACGTAGCGGAGCCGCTCTCTATCTTCGTGCGCAGCTCGATAAGCTCGAGCAGCATTTCGTCTCGCTCGGCCGCCAGTTCGTCAATGGAGCGCGAACCGACCTCGGCGCGCACGCTGTCGATCAGTTGCTTCTGCACTTCCGGCGTCAACACCGGCTGCCCCAGAACCTTCCACCACGCGGTCATAGGACCGGCGAACTGCTCGAAGAAGTGCTCGATGCCGCCTTGGCCGCCGCCGAGATGGTTGAGAACCAGGCTCCCCATGATGCCCCACCGCAGGCCAGGCCCCCATGACAAGGCGGTGTCGGCATCGGCAGCGGTGACGACGCCTTCGGCAACCAGATGGTAAACCTCCCGCGAGAGGGCGGCCTGCAGGCGATTGGCGACGTGCCCCGGCACTTCCTTGTGGAGTCGAACCGTCCGTTTTCCCAGCGCTGTGTAAAATTCCGCAACGCGTTGAATCGTCTCTTCGGAAGTCTTGGCGCCACCCACGATCTCCACCAGCGGCACCAGATGTGGGGGGTTGAACGGATGTCCGATCACGCAGCGCTCGGGGTGAGAACGGCAGGCCAATTGAATCTCGCTCATCGTGAGACCGGAGGAGCTCGACGCAATGATCACGTCGGCAGGCAACAGCTCATCGAGCTGGCCGTACAGCTTCCGCTTGAACTCGATCCTCTCGGGGCCATTCTCCTGGACGAAGTCCGCACCCTTGACCGCTATTGCGAGATCGGCCGTGAAGGACAGTTTCGATTGGGACGCCCCAGTGGCCAGGCCCAATCTCTTGAGCGCCGGCCAGGCCGATTCGATGAAACGCTTCAATGCAGCCTCCGCATTCGGCGTGACGTCGGTCGCCACCACCTCCAGGCCTTTCGCCAGGAACAGGGCGGACCAGCTCGCGCCAATCACGCCGGTTCCGATGATGGCGACGCGGCGAATAGGCTTGGTGGTTGACATGTTCAGCTTTCCTCGTGATCTCTCGTGATCAGATGTTTAAGATTCCTGCGCCATCCCCGAAGGCGGCGCCCGTATCGCACTTCGCGAGCGGCCTTAGCCGACCGCGGCGACCGCGTGTTCCGCTGCTTTCGGGACCGCGCCGCTTGCATGCAAGGCATTGATCTCCGTCGCGTTAAAGCCGAGCTGCTCGAGAACCTCCTTATTGTGTTCCCCCAGTGACGGGGCCCGCCTTGCGGGTACCTTAGTGACCCCATGCACCTGAAGGGGGCTGCTGATGGTCGAGGTCAGCTTTCCGCCGGCGCCTTCGAGTGGAACAACGATCTCATTCATCCGCAGCTGCGGATCGCGAATGACTTCCTGTGGCCCACGCACCGCACCGAAGGTGACGTGAACGCCATTGAAGACCTCGTACCAGTGAGCCATCGGCTGCGAGCCGAAAACCTCGTCGAGGATCGCGGTCAGCTGCGGCATGTTCTGCATCAGCTTGGCCGGCTCGGAGAATCGGGGATCAGTCAGCAGATCTGCTCGGCCAATGGCATTGGCCACCGCCGCCAACTTGTCAGGCGTGACGATGAGAACGAACCAGGTGTCATCCGCAGAGCGGTATACATTCAATGCTGCATTTGCGGGATTCTTGCGGTCGTGCAGCCCGAAAAACTTCGCCTCGCACAGCGCGGCCTGAATCGAAACGCTCGCCGACCAGACGCCTTCAGCCAGCAGCGACGTGGTGACATAGGATCCCTGGCCGGTACGCTCGCGCCGATACAGCGCCGTCACGATTCCCGAGTACAGCCCGACGGCGGTGGCATTGTCCCCGCTGCCGGCCACCGGCCAGGTCGGGGGCGCACCCGCATCCCGCGTCATGGATAGCAGACCGCTTCGCGCCCAGTACGCCGTAATATCGAAGCCCGGAAGATCCGCGTCCGGACCCTTCTCGCCGAAGCCGGTGAGATCCGCATAGATCAGACGCGCATTCCACTGCACAACATCGTCGTACTCGAGCCTCAAGCGTTTGCGCGCGGGGTGCGGCGTATTGACGATGAGCACGTCCGCCCACTTGACCAACCGCTCGAGGACCGGCCGGGCGCTCGGGGACTTCATATCGAGCGTGATGCCGCGCTTGTTGCGGTTGGCAAGGTGCCAGGGGTACGGTTCCGCCGACTGCGGTTGCGGCGGAATCTGGTGGCCGTGCCTCCAAAGATCGCCGCTCGGCGGCTCGACTTTAATGACGTCGGCGCCGAAATCGCTGAGGATCACCGCGGCGCTGGGACCCGCGATAAAGCTCGCGAGGTCTACGACCTTGAGTCCCGAGAAGATGTTGTCGCTTGCCATAAGTTACTCCGCTCAATCGCCGCGTGCGGCGGGTTGTTCACCGCCCGTGGAACTGGGGCGCGCGTCTTTCGAGGAAGGCCTGGGTGCCCTCCTTCTTGTCCTCGGTCGCCGCACACAGGCCAAAGTAGGACGCCTCGAGCAGCATCCCTTCGTCCTGGCTGGTTTCCATGCCCCTGTTCGTCGCCTCGAGCGCCAGCTTGACCGCGATCGGTGCGTTGGAGGCGATCTGCTTCAGGATGGCCTCCGACCGCGCGATGAGATCCGCCGCCAGAACGATCTCGTTGACCAACCCGATGCGCCATGCCTCCCGCGCGTCGATCGTCTCCCCGGACAGAATGAGCTGCAGCGCGCGACCCTTGCCGACCAGCCGAGGGAGCCGCTGCGTTCCGCCTCCACCGGGAAGCAAACCCAACTTGACCTCCGGCTGACCGAACGACGCGCGCTCGACGGCGATCCTGAGCGTGCATGCCATCGCGGTCTCGCAGCCGCCGCCCAGCGCAAAGCCATTGACGGCCGCGATCACCGGTTTTCCCAGGTTTTCGATGAGGTCGAGAACGCCCTGGCCGAAACGGCTCGCTTGCGCAGCCTCAAAAGCCGTGAGCGTCGCAAGCTCGGTGATGTCGGCGCCCGCGATGAACGCCTTGTCGCCGGCGCCCGTGAGGATCGCGCCACGAATGGCGACGTCGTCGCGCACATCCTCGAACGCCGCGCGCAGATCCTTCCATGTCGGCGTGTTCAGCGCATTGAGCGCTTTCGGTCGATTGATCGTCACGTACGCGATGCCGTTACGCTTTTCGCACAGAACGTTCTCGAGCTTCAGCTCCGTCGCTGATGAAGCTTCGAGTGTCGAGGAAGTCACGGTCGAGCTCATGACCAGTCCGCCTCCGAATGCCTTGATTTGGTGATTGGTCGCCGCGGCGCGCGTCACAGAAAGGCACCGATGCCCGTGATCGCCTTGCCGACGATCAGGTTCTGCATCTGATACGTGCCTTCGTAGGAATACAGCGCTTCGGCGTCGGCGAAGAAGCGCGCAACGTTGTAGTCGGTGACGATGCCGTTGCCGCCCAAGAGCTCCCGACCCCAGGCGACCGTCTCGCGCGACTTCGCCGAGCAGAACGCCTTCGCGAGCGCCGCCTGCTGGTCGCTGAGCCTGCCTTCGTCGTCAAGCGCTGCCAGCCGCATCATCAGGCATTGGCAGGCGGTCACGTTGGCGAGCATCTTCGCGAGCAGGTCCTGCACCATCTGGTACGACGCGATCGGCTTGCCGAACTGAAGGCGCTCCTGCGTGTACTTGAGCGTCGCCTCGAACGCCCCCATCTGGACACCGGTCGAGGCCCAGCCCACCATGTAGCGGGTCATCCGTAGCACGCGCGCGGTATCGCGAAACGAGTTGCCGCCCTGCAGGCGGTTCGCTTCCGGCACGCGCACATCCTTCAGCGTGATCTGTCCGTTCTGCACGACTTTGAGCGCGATCTTGTGCTCGATCTTCTCGACGCTGAAGCCGGGCGTGGTCTTGTTCTCGACGATGAAGCCCTTGACCTGGTTGTCGGCGATGTCGCGCGCCCAGATGATCGAGACATCGCACCACGGCGCGTTGCCGATCCAGCGCTTCTGGCCGTTCAGGATCCACGTATCGCCATCTCGCTTGGCGGTCGTCGTCATGCCGCCGCTGGTTCCCGAGCCGACCAATGGCTCAGTCAAGCCGAAGCAGCCGATCTTTTCCCACCGCGCCATCGGCGGCAGCCATTTCTGCTTCTGTTCCTCCGCGCCGTCGAGATAGATCGACCCCATCGCCAGTCCGCTGTGCACGCCGAAGAACGTACAGAACGAGGCATCGACCCGAGCGATTTCCATCGCGACCAGACCAAACAGCTTCTGAGTTCCGCCCGCGCAGCCGTAGCCCTCAAAGCCCAGGCCGCCGAGGCCCAATTCCTTGAAGGACGCGAGCAGCTCGAACGGAAACGCATCGTCGGACCAGTACTTGTTGATGATCGGCTGGACCTTGCTCTCCATGTACGCGCGCACTTTCCTCACGACGGCCTTCTCGTCGTCGGTGAGCACCTCCACGAGCTGGTAGAAGTCGCTGTTCGGCTTGGGAAGCGGCTTCGCATCGTTTGATCGATTGAGCATGGCTCCAATGGCTCCTTTATTGGCGGGTCTTGCTGATTCGCGTGCCGCCGCGGTCGTTCCGCGCCGCGCCGCGTTCCTAGGAGGCACCCGCGCTTGCGCCGCCTGCTGTCGCAGGCACGTCGACGTACGCGATGCCGCTGAGGTTTCCGAGTGCGATCTGCAGCGTCTGCCGGTTGCTGCCGTCGAGGTTTGCGCTGTAGATCGAACCGCCGAGATCAGTCACGAACATGCGGCCGCCCTTGGGATCGAGCGCCAGTCCGATGCCTTCCATCAGGTGGTCGAACACGATCTCCGGCGCGCTGCGCTTGCCTGCCGACACGTCGAGCGGCGCGCGATTCACGGTGTTGCCGAGCGGCGGGTCGCCGCGGTCGGTCCAATACAGCATGCGAGCACCCGGGTCGATGTCGAGGTCGATCGGCTCGGGCAGCCCGTTGTACAGCAACTCGATGTCGCGACGGTTAGCCGCTGTCTGGCCTTGCGGCATGCTGATGCTCGCGCGCAGGATGGAGCCCTGTCCGGCGTTGTCGCCGCCCTTCTGGGTCCAATAGAACTTGCCCTTCTCGACGTCCACGGCAATGCCTACGCACCACTTGGTCGGGACGGCACCGGGACGGGGATCGCCTCCGCTCGTATCGACAAGCGTCTCGAGCTCGGTGCCGTCGAGATTGGCGCGCATCACGCGCATCCCCTCGCGGTCGCACCAATACAGCTTGCCTGTGCTCTTCTCGATCTGGAGCTGCTTCGGCGTGAAGGTGCCGCCCGGAGGCACGATGGTGGTCATGTTCAGGCCGTCGAGATCCGAGCGCAGGATCGACCCGTCGTTCACCTTGGGACTGCCCATGTTGGTCCAGTACAAATGACCGGCGGGGATGTCGATGGCCAGTCCGTCCGGCAGCTTCCTGCCTTCCTCGACGAGCGTCGTAAGGCCGGTTCCATCGGGATTGGCCGACATCACTCGGCCGCCCGCGAGATCGAGGAAGAACAGTCGGCCAACCAGCGGGGGCTGACGCTTCGGAGCGCTTGTTGATCTTGAGACAATAGTGCTCATGCGAGAGTCCTCTGTCAGTTGCCGCTCAATTCGCCAGGAGGCCCGGTAGTCCATCGATCACCGACTAGCCTTGGATCATGATCCCCGGCGGCTCACCGCAAGTACTCACGGACGGACTTATTAGCTTGCTGCATCGGTGAGCTTGCTGCGAGCGGCCGTCCGCCATCTTGACCCATCGTGACTGACGCGATCGGCAGGCCGGTTTCAACCGACCACGAGATTGCGCGATGACTGAATCTGCCGCGCGCCTGCTTAGCACAGAGAACAGTGCGCTCGCGCTCGGCGATCAACAGGTGGGTCTTGCGTTCTGCGTCGATTCGAACGACCGTCAGATTTATTGAACAACCTGAATGGCCCTGGCCAAAAACGGCTCGAAATGTTTGCCCCTCCCGTTGTCGTCCGGACATCGGGAACGAAGGTCTACAGCGGCCCGCTGATGCCTCCTATTCAGGCCGCCTTGGTGGAGTCGTTTCTCTGCAAAGATACAACGTGAAGGTCTGGGAAGAGCATGCGGCCCGTTGTGCGTTCCTCAATACGGGCCGCCGGCGTCTGATCGTGCCCGGCGTGCCAATGGAGGGCGGTGTAACGTTCTCAAACAGCCTGTGACATGGCTTCGTGTCTGACGCTTTGGTAGAGCGCCAGCGTCTTGGAGCTCGGCTGCACCCCCAACCTCTTGAGCAGAAGTTCGCTGCAGCGGCGGTAAGCCTGCACAGCCGCCCCGTGATCTCCGAGCTCGCGGTGACACTTCATCAACCCGCGATGAAACTGTTCGGCCAGGCTGTCCACCTCGATTCCAACTTGGTATACGCCGGCGGCCTCCTGCCACAGGCCGCGCTTCTCATAACTCCGCGCGATATCACCGATGGCCCGCACAAACCTCTCGCGCAGGATCTGGCGTTTTTCAACCGCCCAGGTTTTTTCAATTTCCTGCACAAGAAAATGCCCCGAATAGAGCTCACGCAATCGCGCGAGTCGCTCAGCAGGGCTGCTGTCATCCGCATTTCCCTCCCGCAGCTCACTCTCGAATGCCCACATATCCACCCAGAACTGCCGGCGATCGAGCGTAAGTTTGCCGCCCGCCATCACAACAGCAGTCGGTGCACCGAGCAGCTGGCGAAGACGGTACAGGGCGCTCTCGAGGGCGTGGTAACCGGCGTCGCCTTCGGAATCGGGCCATAAGGCATCGGTGAGTTTGCCAGCGGCAACCTCAGTGCCACCAAATGCAATCAGTGCCTGAAGCAGCTCTAGCGGCTTACGCTGCTGGCGACGCGAGAAGCGAATCGGCGCGTCGTCCTTGAGCACTTGAAAGCGTCCGAGCACAAACACCTTGAATGGCCAGGTCCGCGCGCTTTCCAGTTCCGGGGAAGGCCGTCGGGAGTACTGTTTGGTCAGTTCACGCACCGTCTCAGTGCCCGAACGTAGAGCCTCGATGCAGAGCTGCGCCATTTGCCTCGGAAAGCGAGCAAAGGCTTGTGACGCGATAGGGGAAGCGGCGAGCGAGTGCGCCAGAAGTCGGTGGCACTCAACGGGGTCGGGACGCTGCAAAGCGACGTAGGCGGCCAGCATTGTATGGTCGCGCCATGACAGCTTCCGCGGATCAACCTCAATCAGGGCCCTGGCCGCTTCCAATACCTGCGTCGTCTCAGCGCGGTCAAGCTCACCGACAACGGGGGAGCGCGGTACAGCAAAGCCTTGCGGCATTGAGGCCTCCTTTAGATAAGAGCCGCCTCTAATGCGGCACTTCGACCTCGAGGGTTCTATTTACCGCGAAGGGTCGATCCGGCGCTTGGAAGTTCAGGACCTGTTTTGGTGATAAGCGCTTTTGGCAGCCGGCCCACTCTCTCCACACCCACTCACCAAGCGTTCACGGCACCGAAGCGAGCGCGAAGCCTGCCGGCGCCCGCGGCTGAGGAGGCTTCGACGTGAGGGACCTTTAATGCTCGATGTCCTGGGCGAGCAGATGGCCGAGCTTCTCCGCCTTGGCTTGCAGGTAGCGCCTGTTCTCGACGGTAGCGTCTGCCAGGAGTGGAACGCGCTCTTCGACCACGATGGCTGCCGCCTCGACCGCCGACAGCTTCTTCGGGTTGTTGGTGAGCAGGCGAACTCGCCGTACTCCGAGCTCGAGTAGCATTGCGGCCGCTGGCCCGTAGTTCCGAGCGTCAATGGGCAGGCCAAGGGCACTGTTGGCGCTGACGGTATCATGATCGGCGTCCTGCAGAGCATACGCGCGCATCTTGTTCGCGAGGCCGATCCCGCGACCTTCCTGTCCACGCAAATAGAGCAGAATCCCAGAACCTGCCTGGACGATCCTCCTCAGCGATTCATTGAGTTGGGCACCGCAATCACAGCGCAAGGAACCCAAGGCCTCGCCGGTCACGCACTCCGAATGAATTCGCACGAGCGGCGCGCGTACTTGGCTGAGCCTAACGCGCACGAGAGCGAGGTGTTCGTAGCCGTCCGCTCCGGCAAACGCATGAGCCCGAAACAACCCGTACCTGGTCGGAAATCGACTGGTCGCGATGCGATGCACGCTCATGCGCTTTGCGTCGTTAGTCTTCGTTGTGCCCAACGCTCATCCGTATTTTGCACGTCGCGTCGTGCTCCGCACGCCACGGGCTCTCCACTTTCGACGCTCGCGCTCGATTGCTTATCCGGACGACAATTCCCGAGTGCGGCTGAGGTGTACAGTGATTGCAGACGCCTCGTACGTGCAAGGTTTCCTCCTTGCAGGTCTCGCAATA
The DNA here is from genome assembly GCA_963835645.1 of uncultured Gammaproteobacteria bacterium. Taxonomy (GTDB): domain Bacteria; phylum Pseudomonadota; class Gammaproteobacteria; order Steroidobacterales; family Steroidobacteraceae; genus 13-2-20CM-66-19. The sequence goes on from CAWIGQ010000001.1 coordinate 91,963, forward strand.
GACGCGGCTCAACGTGCGGGGTCCGAAGTTAAGAATCAGCTGCTCTCTCATGTGACAACCCTAGATTGCCTGCCACCCGGATAAATGGTCTTGACTTCCTCTGCTCGCGGACCGACTGCGGTTACCAGCGGCCAACGAAATGACTCCGAGCATCATGCCGAGCGCAGGGCGGCAGTAGAGGAAGCGCTCGACTTGGTAGCTGCGTGATTCTCCGCGCAGGCACCACTCGCAGAAATGTTCGCAGTTATTGCGCAATATCCGGTAGCGGTTCTCGCCCACACGTGAGCGGGCGCGCCGAATCACTTCTTGTGGAACAAACGCCGGCAGATCGGAACTTCGTGTCCACACGCTGCGGCCGTCTGCGAACTGCGCGAGCGATACCTCTTCGATTCGTCCGCGGAATTGCCCGCGCGCGAGACCCGAATAGTGTACGACCTTACCGTGACCGACGTAGATCCCATGGTGCACGTATCCGCGCCGGGGCGAGACGAGATGTGATCCGGGCTGCGGTTCCTGATTTCCTAGCAGAAGTTTGTCCCGATGCTGTGGCTCGACGTCGCTTGGAGCTTGAGCAGGCCAGCGATGAACTCGCTTAACTGTGGGCATGCGAGCGGACCGCTTACTCAAAATCGGCCTCGGCGAACTGCCACCAGCCGCGCGCTTCTTGCAGGTGGGGCTCCTCGAACTGCACCATGACCTGACCCGGATTGCCCACGCGCGCCCGAACGAAGGCAGTCTTGCCTCGTAAATGGGGAATTGCTCCGACATATCGTTTGCGACCCAGCATTAGCCGATCAATGACGTGGCCTGGTAAATGCGATCCTGCCCAAGCATCGTCCGAAATTGCCTTTCTCCAGTCTTGGAGGACCCCGCCCTGCGCGTGTATGCAGCTGCTGTCTTCGGTTGCGCATGGTTAGCCGCCAAGCGATGGCACCATCGCTTCGCAGGGTATTGGCGGCTGCGAATTGGGTTCAGCTCGGGCGGTGCCACTCGCAAACTGCGAATGGTTCAAGCCGATGCATGTCCAAGACTCCCCCCATGCGGGGGATAAAAGCGAGCGACCCCAATCGCGTAGCCTGATGGCGGACGCTCACTAGCATGCACATCACTGGCAGAAACCTCGCGTTTGTGCTCGCCAACACCATTGCGGTGCTGGTGGCGCTGTATATCGCTTTTGCCAGTGACCTGGAGCGCCCCTACTGGGCGATGTTCACGGTCTTTATCGTCGCCAAACCTATTACCGGCGCAGTGCGCTCGAAGGGCGCTTTCCGATTCCTCGGTACTGTGGCGGGCGCAGCGATGGCCCTGCTGCTGGTTCCCCCCCTCGTTCACGCCCCGGTTCTGTTGTGCCTGGCGACCAGCCTGTGGATCGGCCTGTGCCTGTACTTATCGCTCCAGGATCGTCGGCCTCGCAGCTACGCGTTCTTGCTGGCCGGCTACACGGCCGCCATCGTCGGTCTCGCCGTGGTCAATGCGCCAACCACTATCTTCGACACCAGTGTCGCCCGCGTCGAGGAGATCTCGATCGGTCTGGTCTGTGCCGCGGTGGCGCATTCCGTGTTCTTTCCGCAGAGCGTGCTTGAAGAGCTTACCGAGAGAATTGATCGAATGCTGCGTCGGGGCGGGTCCTGGATCGCCGATGCACTCGCTGCCAGACAATCCGTCGATCTAGAGGCTCAAGAGAAGCTCGCCGAGCTCGTGAGCGACCTACACATTCTCTTTGAACATGTGGCCTTTGAGACCTCCGATGTGCCGAGAAACGCATCCGTCATGCAGGCGTTGCGGGATCGATTAGTCTTGATACTGCCTCGCGTGTCCAGCGTTCAGGCGGCACTCGCCGCCTTAAGCGCTGCAGGGCCACTCAGCCGGTCCACGCTCCAGGCGATTGACGCCGCATCGCGCTGGGCCCGAGCCTTTCCCGGCGGCAGCGGAGCACCTGGCAGCGATGTGGAGACTGAGTTGCATGCCGCACTCGCGCGGCTGACCGCAGACAGCGAAGGCAGCAGCGAATGGATATCGCTCGTACAGCGAACCCTTGCCAGTCAACTGCGAGCGCTCGTCGCCGAACTGTCAGCTGCCGCACGGCTCGCGGGGGTTCTGAAGGACCCCGATGGAATGCCAGCCGTCGCGAATCTTCTCGGACCTCCCTCGCGCCGCGCGTTCCCTCGGGACCGCGGCTTGGCGCTCCTGTCTGCGTTTGCGGCGACCGCTGCCACGCTCGTTGCCTGCGCGCTCTGGATTGAAGGGTCGTGGCCGGAAGGTGCCGCAGCGGCTCAGTTTGCCGCGATCGGCTGCTCCTTGTTTGCCACTCTGGATAATCCCTCGAAGGTGCTCTTTGCCGCCGTCGCAGGGATCCTGCTGGCGCTGCCGGTGGCGGCAGTCTATGAGTTTGCGATCTTCCCCAGAATTGACGGGTTCGCATCGCTCGCGCTCGTTCTTGCCCCCATGGTGCTGCTGTTCAGCTGGATGCAGACCTCCGAGCGCCTTGAGGGTATGGCTCTCGTGCTCGCCATCGGTTTCTCGGGCGGCTTGGCATTGCAATCGAGCTACCAGCCCGACTTCGCCTCCTTCATCAATTCGAACACTGCGGAAGTTGTGGGGTTGCTGATCGCGGTCGTCGCCAACCTCCTCTTCCGCACGATCGATCCGCTTTGGAACGCGCTGCGCATCTCCAACGGTGGGTGGCACGCGGTGTCCCGTCTGGCGCAAAAACCGACCTCCGACATCCGTGACTGGACTCTTCAAATGTTTGATCGACTGGGTCTGGTAACCCAGCGCTTGGTATCCGCTAAGCGCGAAGACCTGTTCGGCCGCAGGATTGACGGCCTCCGAGACCTCCGCGTGGGGATGAATCTCGCAACGTTGCAGCGAAGTTCCGACGCCTTGCCACCGGCTGCAAGGAAATCCATAACTTCCGTGGAGAGCGCGGTGTCTGAAGCCTACCGCGGGCTGATTCAGGGCAAGTCACTAACACGTCCGGATTCTGCGCGCTCAATTGACCAGGGTCTTGCGGCATTGGAAGCGCACGGGCGCACCCAGGCAGTTGAAGACGGCGTGACGGCGCTCGTCGGGCTTCGCCTCGATCTCGCCGCGTTCGGCAGCCGCTACCTAGCGCAGCCTCTCAATCCATGATCGGTGAGATCGAAATTCACGGCGTGTTCATCCCCGCCCTCCTCGTCCTCGGAATCGCGGCTTTCTTCATGTCGCTACTTGTGCGAGTGATCTTGCGACGTCTTCATTTCTATCGCTTCGTGTGGCATGCCGGTCTCTTTGATACGGCGCTTTATGTGGTGATTCTATGGGTCGCGGCGCTCGTGACCCTGCACGCCAATTCCTCAGGAGTAGGCCCTTAAATGGTTGCACGGCTTAAAATTGTAGGCCAGGTACTCGTAACGCTCACCGTGGTTGTCTTAGCCATTGTCGGAGCCCGGTGGCTATGGATTCATTACAACGTCGAGCCATGGACCCGCGACGGTCGGGTTCGCGCCGATATCGTTCAGGTCAGCCCGGACGAGGGCAGTCTGGTCACCGAGGTCCACGTCAAGAACAACCAAAGCGTCAACAAGGGCGACGTGCTCTTTGTGCTCGATCGCCCCCGTTTTGACATTGCCCTGCGTCAAGCGGAAGCCTCGGTGGCAAACGCCGCAGTGGCGCTGGCACAGGCAAAACGGGAAAACGAGCGAAATCGCAATCTGAAGGATCTCGCGACCACAGAGCAGGTTGAGGAAGGTCAGGCGAAGGTGGACCAGCTAGCCGCCCAGCTCAACAGCGCTCGCGTACAGCGGGACCTGGCGCGGCTCAACCTGGATCGCACGACCGTTCGGGCACCGGTCGATGGGATCGTCACGAACGTAGAACTCCAGCCAGGCGACTACGCGAGTGCCGGCGTCCAGGTGCTGGCCCTGGTAGACACCGACACCATCCACGTCGATGGGTACTTCGAAGAAACGAAGCTGCCACGGATTCGGCTCGGCGACCGGGCATGGGTACACATCATGGGGATCAAAGCCGAGCTACCAGGTACCGTTGAGAGTATTGACGCCGGAATCGAGGATCGAGAACGGAGCGCGAGCAGCGACGCTCTCGCCAACGTCAATCCGACCTTCAGCTGGGTGCGGCTCGCGCAGCGAATTCCGGTGCGCATCAAGCTCGACCCGACGGGGCGCGATATCCGGCTGATCGCCGGCCGAACGGCCACGGTCTCGATCGTCGATCCCCCCGGCCGACCACTGGAAGGCGCAGCTCCATGAAGGCGGCGCGCGCTTGGATTCCGCTCTTGTCCTCTTCCTGCGCCACGCTCATCAGCGGCTGCATGGTGGGCCCCAGCTACCACGTTCCCGGGTCGGCGCTGATCAATTCCTCAACGGCGCGACAGCCCTTCGTCGCTTCTGGGGATCCTGCGCTCTCCGATACACCCGTTCCTCAGTCGTGGTGGCACCTTTATGAGGATCGCCGGTTGGACGAGTGGGTTGAGGAGGCCCTGCGAAGTAATACGGACCTGCGCCAGGCCGACGCCAACCTCGAGAGAAGCCGCGCAGCGCTCAAAGAGACACGGGCTTTGCGACAGCCGAGTATCGCAGTGAGTGGCGGCGTCCAGTACGCACAGCTGGCCGGGGAGCAATACTTGTTGCCCATCACGCCGCCGCGCGACACGTACTATGACACGGAATTGACGGTCGGCTACGACCTGGACCTGTTCGGCGGCATTCGTCGCGGCATTGAAGCGGCCCGCGCGGATGATGAGGCCGTCGAAGCCGCCAGAGACCTGGTTCGGGTCAATGTGGCGGCGGAGACCATTCGCGCCTACGTAGACGCTTGCGGAGCCGGAATGCAGCTCGAGGCCGCCGTTCGGGTGCTGTCCGTGCAGCAACAGAGTCTTGCGCTGACCGAACGCTTGTTCCAGGGCGGTCGTGCGATCGATCTGGATCTGACGCGGGCGCGTCAGCTGGTGGATCAGCAGACGGGTGTCATTCCCAGCCTCGAGGCCGCGCGTCGCAACGCTTTGTTTCGACTCGCGACGCTGACTGGCAAACCCCCTGCGCTGTTTGCGCGTGACTTAGAGACGTGTGCCTCTCCTCCCAGGTTGACGCGCACCCTGCCGGTCGGGGACGGTGCAGCTTTGCTCAAGCGTCGTCCCGACGTGCGGCAGGCGGAGCGTGAACTTGCCGCGGCGACCGCCAACATTGGCGTACAGACCGCGCTGCTCTATCCGGACATCGCGCTCGGCATACCGGTGGGCTCGATCGGTGCAGCGCGCGACGCCTATACATCCCCGACCAATTTCTGGGGGATCGGTGCCGTCCTTAAATGGCAGGCCAATCAGAGCGCTGCCCGGGCGCGCGTCCAGGAGGCGAAAGCCTCGACCAGGCTGGCTCTGGCGAATTTTGACGGTGTGGTCCTCGGTGCCCTTCGCGATGCCGAGACTGCCCTCAATACCTACGTTCACGATCTTCAACGTGAAGACAGCACGCGGAAGGCGCGCGACGAGGCGGAACGCGCCGTTCGGGATTCCGAGCGACTTCGGGCGGAAGGTCGGGCCAGCTCGCTCGCCGTCATCGATTCGCAAGGGACCTATGCCGCCTCGGAACAGACGCTGGCGCAACTCGAAACCGCGCTGGCCCAGGATCAGGTTGCGGTGTTTCTCGCGCTCGGCGGCGGCTGGGGCGAAGCGACGCCGCCAGCCAAATCAGCGCCCGAAACAGCGGCGCGTTGAGTTCGCAGGTGGTGCGGCCCTTTTAGCCGGCGGAGTCGCTGGATAGCGAGTCGACGAAGTGGGCGTAGTCGCGTGCCACGGCGGTGCCCACGAGGTGGAAGGGGGGCGGCCCGGAGACGACCGCCTTGCGAGCAATCCCGAGTCCGACAAGGGCCAGCAATCCCCACGCACCGCAAATCAGCCACGCCGCGGCGATCCGGTGAGGGCCGTTCCACGCTGAAATGATGGCCGCCACACTCAGGAAGCAGGCAAAGAACAAGCCCGCAACTATGGCCATGCTCGCCCCGACTGTCGCCCTGACAATCTCCTCGCGAAAGCGTCGCAGGTCCCCCGAAACGAGAGGACCATAGTGAGGCAGACGCTCCCGGACGAAGTGAATGAGCGCGCGAGACTCCCGAACTCTTTGCAGGACCAAGCGCCACTCCTCTACAGATTCTCTCTGACCATCTCAAACACATCCCCGCCCTGTCCGTGAAGGACCGCCTTGACGGAATACAGCGCCATCCCGTAGGCAGCGTCCAGAGCCGTGAAAGGTGGCATCACGAGTTCCTGGGGTGCCACCTTGACGCTGAGCAGTGCAGGTCCTGGCTCTGCGAGCCACTCCTGCACGGCAGTTTCAAGCTCGGCGGCGTGACTCACCTCACGACCCCACAACCCCATGGCCGCCGCGACCTTGCCGAAATCCGGGTTCTTGAGATCAGTGTAGGTCGGGAGGAGCCCTTCGCCTTTCTGCTCGAGCTCCACAAACCCCAACTTGCCGTTGTCGTACACGACAATCTTGATCGGCAGATTCTCCTGGACCGTGGTCAGCAGGTCTCCGAGCATCATGGTGAGGCCACCGTCCCCCGCCATGGCAATCACCTGTCGGCCGGGCTGGGCCTTCTGCGCCCCGATAGCAGTACAGAGGGCAGTGGCCATCGTTCCATGAAGGAGACTTCCGAACATTCGTCGTTTGCCATTGGCGGCAATCATCCGCAGCATCCACACTACGGCCGTGCCGTCATCGGCGGCAAAGACGGCATCGTCGGCCGCCAGATGATTGATGATCGAGGTGAGATACTGCCCCAAGATCTGCCCGTTGTGTCCCGGCACTGCTCTTTCAGCCTGGGCCTTGAGCGCCTTCGCGTGACGCTGGACGTACGTATCGCGGAACGCGGAGCTCTGCCGCCGTTCGATTCGCGGCAGCAGGGCCCGCAGCGTGTCCTTGATGTCGCCGACGACACCAAGGTTAACCGGATGACGCCGCCCGATATGCGTCGGATCGTCGTCGACCTGGATGATCGTCGCGTGCTTGGGATAGAACTGGGCCCAGGCGAAATTGGTCCCCAACAAAAGCAACGTATCGCAGTTAAGTATCGCGTGATACCCCGATTCCGTCCCGATGACGCCGGTCATACCGACGTTGTGTGGGTTATCGTACTCGAGTGCGTCCTTGCCGCGCGAGGTGTGCGCGACGGGTGCCTGCAATCGCTCCGCGAGCTGCACGACTTCGTCGTGCGCATCCGCGCAGCCGGCGCCTGCGTAGATCGTGATATTCGATCCTTCCGCAAGGAGGCGGGCCACCTCATCGAGATCGGCCTCACTCGGTCGAATCACCGGCTTGTTAACATGAATGCTGTACGGGAGCTCGTCCGCCGCATCGGAATCTGCCACGTCCACCGGCAGGATCAGCACCGCCACGCCGCGCCGGGTGATAGCGGCCTGGCAGGCCGATACCGTCAAACGCCGCGCCTGCTCGGGCGTCAATACCATCTCACAAAAAACGCTGCATCCCTTATAGACCGACTTGAAGTCCACCTCCTGAATAAACTCGAAGCCCAATTCCCTCCGGACGACCTGGGTCGCGATGAGGATGACCGGCGCGCGGTTGCGGTTCGCTTCGTAGAGGCCGTTGATGAAGTGCAGACTTCCCGGACCACAACTTCCCGCCACCGCGGTGAGGCGATTCATCAGCAGCGCCTCGCCTTGAGCCGCAAACGCACCGGCCTCCTCGTGACGCACGTGAACGAATTCGATCTCACTCTTGGAGAGGGAGGTGGCGAAGGTATTCATGGTATCGCCCACGATGCCGTAACAGTGCTCGACACCGGCATCCTTGAGCACGTCAACGATGACTCGCGCGACCTTCTTACTCATTGATCGAAATCCTCAGGTTGGGAGTTGAATTTCACCGCACGATCGCAGTCTGGCGACGAGGCTAGCGCTGCATCTTCATAAGCTCATCCATGGGCATCATGTTGTGGTTGAGATTCGCCATAATCAGCATCGAGCCAAAAATGATCAGCCCCGAAACAAACGCCCCGAAAGCCAATGCGAGAAAGTTGTTCGCCTGGTCGGGTGCGCTCGAGATGTGGAGAAAGAACGCCAGGTGCACCCCCATCTGCGCGATCGCCAGCACCGCGAGCAGCACCGGCACGGCCGGCGCATACACGAGCGGCGTCGTCGCAGCCCAGAACGACGCTAACGTCAGGGCCACTGCGTACATCAGGCCGATCAAGTAACTGCGTGCACCGTGGCGCTCGCCCGGATCAACCCCGGGCGCCTGACCCTGTGCCTGAACCTGCATGTCCACTATTTCGCTCCCAGATAGACGATGGTGAATACCCCGATCCAGACAATGTCGAGCACGTGCCAGAACAAAGCGAAGCAGAAGAAGCGCCGGCTCACCATGGGCTGGAAGCCGAGCGTCGCCGTCTGCAGCAGCATCACGACCAGGCACACCAGGCCCAAGCTCACGTGCAAGCCGTGCGTGCCGACCAGCGTAAAGAACGCCGACAGAAAGGCGCTGTGAGACGGACCCGCCCCGGCGGCGACCATGCTCGCGAACTCTCTACCTTCCATGCTCAGAAAAGAGACTCCCAAGACAAGCGTAATGCCCATCCAGAAATACAGCGCGCGAGCGTCGGTGCGATTGAGTGCCAGCACGCCAAATCCACACGTCACACTGGATGCCAGCAGGCACAGGGTCTCCATGAACACGTGCCGCTTATCAAACAGCTCGGCGCCGCTCGGTCCGCCTGCCGTTGACCCAGACAGCACCGAATAGGTCGCAAAGAGGGCAGCAAAGATGATGATGTCGGACAGCAGAAACAGCCAGAATCCGAAACCCGCCAAGACGCGAACCGGCGCCGGTCCCCGCAAAGCGAGTGGCACGCCAGGGATGAGGGTCAGAGCCTGTTCACCAGCACTCATGATTGAACTCCAGAGGCAACGCGCACGCCGCTGCGGTCATGACCCATCTCGGGCAACAAGCCATGCGCATGCTCGAACGCCGCCACGTCCTCGGCCGGCACCACTCTCTCCCGATCCGTCCTCCAGGACTGCCACAGCACCACCGCCAGCGCGCCGACCAGGCCCACGAGCGCAAGCCAGTAGATTCGCCAAATCAACGCGAATCCCAAGATCACCGCAAAGAACGCCAGGAAGATTCCGACGGGGGTGTTGCGCGGCACGTGTAGGTCCACGAACGTGACGGGCAGCGCACGGTGACTCACGCCCTCCTCCTTCATATGCCAGTAGGCGTCGGTTCGCTCCACGCTCGGCAGCCGGGTGAAATTCCAGGCCGGGGGCGGTGAGGGAATCGACCACTCGAGTGTCCGTGCGTTCCAGGGGTCTCCGGTGCCGTCGCGATTGGCGTGCCGCTGGCGGATGCTCACCACAAGCTGCACCGCCGTGAGCGCGATCCCGAGCAGAATTACGACGGCGCCGGCCAGCGCCACGAGCATCAGCGGCTGCCAATGCGTATCCGGGTAGTGTTGCATCCGCCGGGTCGCACCCATCAGGCCCAGCGCGTAGAGCGGCGTGAAGGCCAGGTAAAAGCCGAGGAACCAGCACCAGAAAACGGCCTTGCCGAGGCGCTCATTCAACTTGAAGCCAAAGGCCTTCGGGAACCAGTAGCTGTATCCGGCCATGGCTCCGAACACGACGCCGCCGATGATCACGTTGTGAAAGTGGGCAATGAGGAACAGGCTGTTGTGGAGTACGAAGTCGGCCGGCGGAATCGCCATGAGCACGCCCGTCATGCCGCCGATGACGAACGTGACGATGAAGCCGAGTGTCCAATAGACCGGCACGTTGAACTGCACGCGCCCCCCATAGAGCGTAAAGAGCCAATTGAAGACCTTCACGCCCGTCGGCACGGCGATGAGCATGGTCATGACGCCGAAGAAGGCGTTGACATTTGCGCCAGCGCCCATCGTGAAGAAGTGATGCAGCCACACCATGAAGGCCAGTACGCAGATCGCCATGGTGGCCAGCACCATCGAGCGATAGCCGAATAGCGGCTTACCGGAAAATGTGGCCACCACTTCGGAAAACACGCCGAACGCCGGTAGTATCAGGATGTACACCTCCGGATGACCCCAGATCCAGATCAGGTTGATATACATCATGGGGTTGCCCCCAAGATCGTTTGTAAAGAAGTGGAAGCCGCAATAGCGGTCCAGCAGCAGCATCGCGAAGGTGGCGGTGAGCACTGGGAACGCTGCGACGATCAGCAGGTTGGAGGCGAGCGCGGTCCAGCAAAACACGGGCATCCGTTTGTAGCCCATGCCGGGGGCGCGCAACTTCAATATCGTCGTTGTGAGATTAATGCCCGACAGCAACGTACCCAGACCCGATAGTTGCAACGACCACAGGTAATAATCGACCCCCACCCCCGGTGAGTAGGCCAGCTCGCTCAAGGGCGGATAAGCGAGCCACCCGGTGCGGGCGAATTCGCCGACAAAGAGCGACAGGTTGACCAGCAACACCCCGGCTGCGGTGAGCCAGAAGCTCACCGAGTTAAGCACCGGAAACGCGACATCACGGACACCGAGCTGCAGCGGCACGGCAAAATTCATCAAGGCGATGACGAACGGCATCGCCACAAAGAAAATCATGATGGTGCCGTGTGCCGAGAAGATCTGATCGTAGTGTTCGGGAGGCAGGTAACCGGCGGCGTGACCCGCAGCGAGTGCGAGCTGGGTGCGCATCATGATGGCATCGGAGAAGCCCCGCACCAGCATGATAAGACCGAGAATCATGTACATGGCGCCGATGCGCTTGTGGTCGACACTGGTGATCCATTCGCGCCACAGGTAGGGCCAGCCTCGCTTGGCTGTTATAAGCACGAAGATGGTAAGCAGCACGACCCCGACTGTGGCACAAGTGCCCATGACGATCGGCTGGTCGAAGGGAATAGCGGACCAACTCAGTCTGCCGAACATGTCAGAGCGCCTCTTCGGGCGACCACAGCGTCGCCATGTGCCCGTGTGCAACCACCTCGAACGGGTCCTCCGGCACGGAGCCGTAGGTCAGCTCGCCGCCCGCTCGGGTAGGTCGCGCCAGCTCCGCAAAGCTCGCGCCATCGAGTACTCCACCATGTTCGCGCGTCTTCGCGACCCAGGTGACAAAGCCCTCGCCCGACTCGGCGCGCAGCGTGAAGCGCATATCGGAGAATCCGGGTCCGCTGAACTGTGCGGAAAGACCGTCGTAAATACCCGGCTTATCAGCCTGCAGATTGAGCTGAGTCGTCATGCCGGGCATGGTGTAGATCTGGCTGCCGATTTGCGGGATGAAGAAACTGTTCATGACACTGGTCGAAGTCAGCTGGAAGTGGATCGGTACGCCCGTCGGGACGACGAGATAATTGACCGTGGCAATGTGCTCGTGCGGATAGATGAACAACCAGCGCCAGTCGAGCGACACGACTTCGACCTCGAGCGGCGGTGTGGCGGAATCCAGCGGCTTGCGCGGATCGAGGTCATGGGAGCCAATCCAGGCGACGCCCCCCAGGAACAGGATGACCAGCGCCGGAATGGCCCAGATGATCAGCTCGATCCGACCGGCATATTCCCACTCTGCACGGTAGGTGGCTCGGCGGTTGCCGGCGCGAAACCACCAGGCGAACGCCAGCGTCAGGATAATGACCGGAATGACGACGGCCAGCATAATTGCAGTTGCGTCGCCGAGAATGACGCGCTCTGCCTGTCCAACTGGACCGTGGGGATCGAGCACCCCTTCACGGCACGACGCCAGGGTCACACAACCGCAGAGAATGCCGACTGTCCGCGCCCACTTACGCTGCGGCGCTGCTCCGCCAGCCCAACGTCTGGCGGCGGATCGGAGCCCTCGCCGTAATCGCGCTGCCATCGCGCGTATCGGAGCGCGTAGTTTTCCGGAAGCCACCATGCGGAGATACTCTCTAATGAGCCCTTGGGGCCGTATCCCCCCAACGGGGGGCGTGGCTGGGCTCAGGTCAGGAAGGTACAAATACTCGGACGGACCGACACGAGCGGCCCGTCTCCTGCGCATCCTCAAGGGTGAGTGGCCTCCCAGAAGAGGCACGCTGGCTGCGCTTGGGTACACCAGTGGTGGTCGCAAGCCCACCAGCGACCTGCTTGCGTAGAAATTCGGGGACGAAGGCTGACTCCTCGGCCCTGGCAGGCTCGCCGCGCAATTCCCGCTCCAATTGTTGGACGCGCGCTCGGGCACGATGCAGTGCCTTGAGCTTTTGCAGCTTACCGATGACTCTTGCTAACTCGGTGTCGCTCATGGCAAAGACTCTCCTTGGAAATCCGTAGTGCTGGCGGCCAGCCTGCGCTCGAGATTGAAGGACGGATCGATCGCGTAGTGTTCAGGTCTACCGAGGCCAAACAGCCCGGAATTGAGCCGAATCGTGAAAGTGGCAAAGTCCTGACCATGGTTCGGCAGTCGAATCCCGCCGTTGGACCAATGCCGCATCGTCACCTCGCCGACCACACGGTTGCCGGGGAAGCGAAAGCGCAGCCCCAGCTGGGATGCGAAGTCCCAGCGTGTGACACTCAGGACGTCTGACTCAGTTCTGCCCGCCAATCCGAAGCCGAAGTAACCCTGTACCGGACCGTGGCCGAATAGCCGCCAGCGGCGCGAGAGGGACGCCCCCCAGTAGGGATTGGCCATAAGCCGCTCGCGGTGCGTTCCGGGAAAGGGAACGAGCTGTTGGTCGGTAAAGCGAAAGGCGCCCAACTCGTAGCGGTTGTCGCTCCAGGTCAAGGACACCGGCAGGACCAGGCTGCCGGTCTCGCCCCGGTAGTGGTAGGTTCCGCCCACTCCGACCTGGACCTGACAGGTATCGCAGAAGGATTGGGCATCTGCGGGGCGGGCCGCGTAGGCTGCACAAACAACCAACAGCAAGACACCCGTCTTGATGGCTTGGCAACCGCACCAGAAGAAGGGTTCGTCACCACGCCGCGTGCTGTGGAGCCGTCGCTGTAATCGGGCCGCCGTCGCACGTATCGAGGCACGTAGTTTCCCGGAAGCCACCATGCGGAGATGCTCGCCAACGAGCCCTTGGGGCCGTATCCCACTAACGGGGGTAGGTGGCTGTGCTCAGGATGCTACAAACACTCACACGGACCGATGCGAGAGCATCGGCCGCATGTGCTAGCCGGTGTCGCCGCCGCAGCTGGGTGCAACAGTCTTAGCGCTATGCTGCCTGCCGCAGAAGTCGACAGTTTCAGCCTTCCGCAGAATTGCACAAGCGGGTGCGTTCAATCTACAAGCACGCCTGCGGCTTGTGATCTACGCTGCGACCATGTCGAGTGCAGAGGCAGCCATCGCACTGTTCGCCCAGCTGGACATCGGGCAAACGCGCGATCGTTCTTTGGTGCTATTCCCGGCGGCTCGTAGTAGCCAAGCCCACTCGTCAGAAGATATCTGGGCGATCCGCCGGGCAATCGTTCGGGCCCGCTCTGCGCTCATCAGCATGCGACTCGATGATGCCTCAAGGGCGACGGTGCAGCTCAAACGTCTGCTGAGCAATCGCAGTGGTTCGTACTTCTCTCGCTACGCGGGAGCTCTGCGGATACTCGAGGCCTCGATCCTCGCGGCAGAGGATGACTTTTCGGCCTCCCGCGGCGTGCTGATGAGTGTTGCCTCCCATAACGGCGACACGACTGCAGCAACCGTTCTCCGCTACGTGGACTGGAAACTCGGGGAACGCGAGGAGATTTACGCGCCGGACCCGGTGGACTACTTGGCTGCTCCAGTTGGGGGGAAAGCCGCATGTCGCATATTGAGTCTTTGCGTAAGCGCAGCTCTCGCATTTGATCGCCTGCAGCTTGCTGTGTCCGCCAACCTGGCGACAGAAGCGCTCCAGCTGGCGCGACTGCGTTACGGCAATCATTCACCGATGAGCACCTTGCCCGCAACGCTGCTCGCACAGGTGGCCTACGAACAGGGCCGATTTGACGAAGCCGAGGCTCTATTGCGGCCACGGCTGTCAGTGATCCGCGCCTCAGGATTGCTGGAGTGCGCCGCGCGTGCGAACGTGCTCCTGGCGAGACTGTCCTTGCATCGGGGTCGGCACCGTGCCGCGTTGGCAATTCTGCGCGAAACGGAAGCTCTTGGCCGCGCCCGCCGCTGGCCAAGATTGGTCTCTATCGCATCTTCGGAATACGCCCGGACTCTAGAGATACTTCGTTACGACGAGGGCCAAGGCTCCGAGAGTGATACACCGAGAGGGAAGGCACCCGTCGTACTATTGGATAGGAGTCGCGGCGCGAGCAGCATGGCAAAATGCTTGCATACGCCCGAGCATCCGCGAACGTCCCCGCGCGCATGCCGACTGTCAACAGGAGCGGGGCTGGACACTGTGTCACATGATGATGTTCTGAGTTTTTCCGCGGTTGAGACTGCCCTGCGGCGCGCATGCTCAGCCGCTTCTCGCGGTCCCATCGATGACAGTTACGAGCTTTTGATCCCGTGGCTGCGGATTGGCGCAGCACGTGGCCTGCGCATGGCTTTTGTGGATGCCGGCCGGCCGCTCTTGACACTGTTAGAGCGTCTTTACTATGCGCTCCCGACGAATGATCCGCGACTGTCCGATCTGCGGCCGTATATCGCGACCCTCCTCAGGTCCACGGCCCAGTCGAACACCGAAGAGTCCTCCTCAATCAGCTATCGCCCGCTGTCACGTCGCGAGACTGGCATCCTGCAAATGATCGCACACGGAATGTCCAATAAGCGCATCGCACAGTCATTGGGCATCACCCCAGAGACGGTGAAGTCGCACGCCAAGAGCATCTTCGTCAAACTCGCGACCCGCACTCGTGCTCAGGCTGTTTCCCGCGCAGAGGCGATCGGCTTTCTCTAGAACTCACGGCTTTGCCGATCGTTCGATCCGACTGGCCCCGCGAGCACGCCTTCGCTTGATAAGCTCGCCACATTGTTTCCAGAGTCCTACGTTCTGTGTGCGCGTCTCCAGGCGGCTGGAGTGTGCCCAGTTGACTGTCGAAAGTGCTTGCACAGGTGCGCCTGGTCAGTGAATCCGCATCGCAGCGCAATGTCGCTCAAGGACGCATCCGTCTGCAGCATGTATCGCGCGGCCAGCTCCAGGCGACGCCGGATCACGAAAGCGTGGGGTGACTCCCCAAAGGTATGCTTAAAGGAGCGCGAGAAGTGCGCTTCGCTGCGCTCAATGAGCGCGCAGAGATCCGCGACGAGTACCGGCCCTGTGATATGACTATCAATATGGTCACGCACCTTGCGCGCCTGCCAGGCCAGCAATCGCCCGTTCCCGCCCGGTAGCCCCTGCGCGGGTTCCGGATCGATCTGCTTCCGTAACAGCGAAGTGGCCTCGAGTATCGTGCCCTGAGCAACCTCCTGGCTGGGCTGAAGCTGGTGAACAGCCTCGTCCAGCAGGGTAAGTACATGGCGCACCCACTCGCGCGATCGGCGCGCGCTGAGCTTCGCAATAGCCACCGTGCCGGCCGAGAAGTCTCCCAGGTCCGCTTCGTGCGGGAGGTCGAAGACCTGAGTGGCCTGAATGTCTTGGTATGCCATCGCCATCGCTCCTATCGCCCCGATTAATACGTCCAGCGAGGTGCAGATATAGACGCCAACGGCTTGATCCGCCCCTATCTGAAGTTGGGACTTGGATAGGTCATCGATTCCGGAGCCGTTCTCGCTATCGACGCCCACGGGCAGTAGCATCACCGACGGGGAGAACCACCGTGACTGGAGACCTGGGCGAGGCAGCGATCCTCGAGGGTAAGCTCTATCCCGCCACCGGGACGAGAAGGCCTTTGCCGCGCCCGAGACTCGATTCGCTAAGCGACGTGCTGGACGGCGGCTACCCGGTCGCTCTGGTCGTTGCCCCTGCCGGCTACGGCAAGTCCACTCTGATGGCGCGGTGGCACACCCAACTCCTCAAACGGGGCGTGCCCTGCGCGTGGTTATCCCTGGACCCGGACGACGATGACAAGGTGCGCTTTATGCGGCACTTGGTTGCTGCGTTGCACAAGGCGGATGCGCGCGTCGGGCAGCCCGTGGGAGCTAACCTCTCCGCTGATTTCCCCAGCGGCACGAAGACGCTGTTGGAGGCCCTGGCCTACGACCTTGCGAGGCTGGAGCAGCGCGTGGTGTTGTTTCTGGACGACCTGCAGTTCGTCCAGTCACGTGAGGTCCTCGAGATCCTGGACTGGCTCGTGAACTATGCACCGCGCACGTTGCAGCAGGTCATCGGCACCCGCGAGAAGCCGCGCTTACGGCTGAGCGGCCTGCGAGTGCGGCGACAGTTGTTGGAGCTGGATCTGCGGCAGCTGCAATTCGATCCCGAGGAAGCCGCGCAGTTCTACCGGAACCGCCTCGGGCAAGATCTCCCGAAGGGAGATCTGCAGCGTCTGCTGACGAAAACCGAGGGCTGGCCCGCGGCGCTTGAGCTCGTAGCGCTGGCGCTCTCTGGCATGACGGATCGGGGCGATTTCATCGAGCACTTCGCCGGGACCGACAGCAGCCTTGTCGAATATCTGGGTGAAGTCCTCTTGTCACAGCTGGACGAACGAACGCGCACCTTCCTGTTCAGGATTTCGATGTTCGACCGCATCAACGGGTCGCTCGCTCAAGCACTCGGCGAGGCGGACGCCGAAGAACGCTTGCAGGGGCTGCGGTTGCGCAACCTGTTCCTGATCCCGCTGGATCGATCCGGCACCTGGGTACGCTTTCATCATCTGGTCGGCGAGTTCTTCCGTGAGTGCTATGAGCGTACCGAGCCGGCGCAAGCCAGGGAATGGCTTCAACGTGGCGGTCGTTGGCTGCACGCCAACGGCTACGTTGAAGAAGCTGTCAACTGCATGATCCGGGCCCAGGACTGGGAGCAGGCGACACGGTGGGTCGCCGAGAGCGTCGAGGAGCTCGTCTTTCGCCGCGGTTACCATCAGACGATCTTGCGCTGGATGAACGCCCTTCCGGAGGCTGATATTGATCGCTACCCCGTCATCCGCATCCAGTACGCCTTCGCGCTCGCGTTCTACCCTCGGCATCGGGAATACGAGGCGCAGATCTACCGTTTGCAACAGCTGGTGCAAAGCCAGGAAACGCAACCACACTGCGACGCCCGAGTGATCTCCGAGGTGCGTTGCGCGGTCGAACTTCTGACGGCGATGTCAGCCGCCCTGCGGGACGAGGGAAAGCGGGGCGGTGAATTGGCGGCGGCGTGGCTGGCGCACTGGCCCGATGAATCACTGCGCCGCAAAGGGGTGATGGGAAACGTCCTGGCTGTCGGTCACAACGCCGCGGGTCAAATCAGCCGCGGCCTGGAGGTGATCGCCCAAACCCGCAGGTGGCTCCAACAATCCGAAGGCTACTACGCGCTGACATGGACGGGTTACCTCGAGGGGGTGCTGCGCCTGAAGCGCGGCGATTATCTGGAGGTGAGGCTTGCTTGCAGCAGCGCGCTCGAACTGGTGGAGCGCGAATTGCTCGGCCACCCGGGCCAAGCGTGCATGTTGCACGCGCTGCTCGGCGGCATCGCCTACGAGTTCGACGAGATCGCCCGGGCTGTCGAGCACATCGAGCGGGCGATGGGTAGCGTAAGCGAGTGCAGCCACGCGGACGCGATGATCGTCGCGTATTTGACGCAGGCTCGCCTGCAGCGCCTGCGCGGCGATGACAGCAGCACGCTAGCGATTCTAAGAGAGGGTCAGGACCTGGGACAGCGACGGGGACTGCCGCGTGTAACCTTCTCGCTGGCGGCCGAGGAGTGTGCTGAGCTTGCGCGCGCGGGACGTTACGAAGAGGCCCGGCTGGTCGCCGCCCGATTTGGTTTCAACGAGCTGCCCACTCCCGGTGGAACCTCGGGGCTCTCTTCCGACAAGGCGTTGCGCGCAGCCTCGCGCTACTTGCTGCGGCAATCACCGAAAGGGGTCGTCCAGGCGCTGGATGGCGCGATCGAATCCTCCCAGCAGCGCGGGCTGGCTCACCGCTCGGTGGAGCTGCTCCTCGTTCGCGCCCTGGCACACAAGCAGGCTGGTGAGGTCGCGAGCGCGCTGACCGATCTGCATCACGCACTCACCCTCGCGGCCCCGAGACAGTATCTGCGGGTGTTCCTGGATGAAGGGCCCGAGCTCGGTTCACTCATTGATGGTCTGGATCTGGAGCGGCTCGGGAACTCGCCGGCGGTACCGCTCGCGCGCCGGCTGCAACAGGCACGGGGCAAGCCCGGCAATCAGGGACGCTCCACCGGGTCCAGCCTGGGCGAACAGCTCACCCGTCGCGAGGTCTCGATCCTCAAGCGCCTGGAGTCGGGCCTCAGCAACAAGGAAATCGCCGAAGCCATCTTCCTCTCGGAGGGCACGCTCAAGTGGCACCTCCACAATGTTTATAGCAAGCTGAACGTCAAGAACCGCTCTGGAGCAATGGCTCGGGCGAGAACGCTGGGGATTGTGTGAGTCCGGTCCGCGGTGTCCCGTTCTCATCATGGTGCGACCTGTGCGCGCGTCGCCAGGCCGCTGGGGTCTGGCCCGCGGCCTGTCGGAAGTGCTTGCACAGGTGCGCCTGGTCGGTGAAGCCGCAGCGCAGCGCAATTTCACTCAAAGACGCATCAGTCGTAAGCATGTATTGAGCGGCCAGTTCCACGCGACGTCGCACCACAAAACCGTGCGGTGACTCCCCGAACGTGCGCTTGAAGGATCGCGAGAAGTGCGCTTCGCTGCGCTGAATGAGCGCGCAGAGATCCGCAACGAGGACCGGACCGGTGATATGACTATCAATATAGTCACGCACCTTGCGCGCCTGCCAGGCCAGCAAACGCCCCCTTCCATCTCGAGCCTCTTGCGGGGCCGGGGGATCGATCCGCTGTCGCAGCAGTGAGGCGGCTTCGAGTATCGTCCCCTGGGCCGTTTTCTCCTTGCGATAGAGCTGATTCATGGCCGCATCCAGCAGACTGATGACGTGATGCACCCAATCTTGCGATCGTCCCAGAGTGACCCTCGAAACGGCCAGCCTCTCTTCAGCGTAACTTTCCATTCGTAGCCTCTTCCGACGTGCCTCGAGGAAAGAAGGTATCTGTCGTCCTGGTGTGCATCGTGGAACCAGTTGCCACCAGCGCGCAGCCCCAATTCGAGGGGCGTTCCGGCCATATGGGAATGATTGGTGGCCTCTGTTGAGCCGCGAACGGGCTTCGTCGGAGCCAAGGAATACCTACTTAAGGGTGTGGTAACTCACTCACAGGGAGGCGAGTCCTGACTCTTTCGATCGCGAATCTCGAGTCGCCTCCAACCAAAGAGACGTGCATCGATGGACCACGCGCCCGGCCCGATCAGTGCCAGGGAGGCGCCGAGCGTTGCCAGCATGATCCAATACCACGGATGTCCGGACGAGAAGACATTCCACAGCGCCTCGGCCGCCACCAGCGTTCCCGTCACCGGCGACCATAGCCCCGCGAGCAGGAGTAGCCCCAGACCAATCGAGAGCGTCTGAAATAGGACCGCTCCCAGCGGCGGCCCGGCTAGCAGCGCCGAGACCCCCTGAACGACCATCGCCATTCCCGGGGACAGGCGCATAAGCAAGAGTCCGACGCCGGGCGGGCCGTGGGCAAAGGTGGAGAATAGTCGACGCACAACCCCACGAGGTTATGGGCTAACCGCTCCATGCGGAAACGCTCAATGGGCGCATTCCCGGGACTCTTTCGAGCGATCAGAACTCGATGATCCCGCGCCTGAGCCCGATCATGGCGGCGTGGGTTCGGTCCTTGGCGCCCAGTTTGGAGAGGATGTTCCGAACTTGGCCCTTCACCGTGTCCTCGCTGGTCGAGAGCTGCGCCGCGATCTCTTTGTTGGCATTTCCCTCGGCAATGAGCCGCAAGACACGGACTTCCGCCGGGGTCAGCGCATCGTCGGTGGCATGTTCGGCGAGCTGGAAGGAGACCTCGGGGGACATGGATTTTTTCCCCGCGTGCACGGCTCGAATGGTGGTGAGGAGTTCCTTGTGCAAACTGTCCTTGAGCAGATACGCGCGCGCACCGGCTTTAAGTGCCCGCAGCGCTTGCACGTCCCCGGCATAGGTGGTCAAAACGATGATGCGAGCCTCGGGAAACTCACCGCGAATCGCGCTGATCGCATCGAGTCCGTTCATCTCCGGCATCTGTATATCCATCAGCGTAATATCCGGACGATGCTGACGGAACTGCTGGATGGCGTCACGCCCATTCGCGGCTTCCGCGATCACATCCATATCCGCTTGAGCTGCGACGAGGCTCGCGATGCCTTGGCGGATGAGGGGATGATCATCGACCGATAGAATCCGAATCGGGCTGGGATCGCTGCTCATGACTTGCTCTGTGCGCTTTTCTCGGAGAACTTCTCAGCAAACCACGAACGGCGTGGAGATGCGGCGTAAGCGTGGGCCGCGGGAATGATGAGTTCGATCTCCGTACCAGATTTCGCAGCAGTCCAGACGGTCAGCTTGCCGCGCATCAGCTTGGCGCGCTCGCGCATGCCATGGAGGCCGAAGTGCCCCGTACGACCCGCTGCGGTCAGGAACGCGGCGTCGATGCCCTTGCCATCGTCTCGGACCCGCAATCGAAGCTGTCGCTCATCATAGCGGAATTCCACTTCGATCTGCTGCGCCTCGGCATGTCGGAATGCATTGCGCAGAGCCTCGCTCGCGATCCGGTAGGTCTCGTCACGCACGATCGGGTGCAGGTTCCGCGGCGTGCCTTCCACCTCCACATGCAATCCGACCGAAGTGGCACTGCTTGCTTCGGCCGCGAGCTGTTCTCCCAGAGTCGTGATGGCCTGGGCCAGGTCATTGCTCTCGACCGTCGAGGCCCGTAACCCCTGCACGGCCTGCCGTCCCTCGGTGATGGCCTGCGCCGTCTGTTCAATCGAGCTCCCAAGGACCTCCTTGGCGTCGGCCGGGCGCGTATCGAATAGTGCGTAAGCCGTTTGGAAGCGGAGCAGTAGACCTTGAAAGCTTTGCAGCAGCGTATCGTGCAAATCACGTGCGATGCGGGTGCGCTCAGCGACGCGCTCTTCCAACCGTGCGTTGAATGCCTGCGCGATCTGACCCAGACGCAGCTGATACAGCGCCCACAGCACCAAAAGAGAGGCGGCGGCGCACGCGGCGCGGAACCAATTAGTCTGCCAGTAGGCGGGCGCAATGGAGAAATCCAGTGCCGACCCCTGCTCATTCCACACGCCGCTGTTGTTACTAGCCACGACCCTGAAGCGGTAGTTGCCGGGAGAAAGATTGGTATAGAACGCTTGCCGGCGATTACCGACGTCCTGCCAATCGCGATCCCAGCCTTCCAGCTTGTAGCGAAAGAGCACCTTCTCCGGCGCAACCAAGCTGAGGGCCGTGTAGTCAATCTCCAGGTCGCGCACCAGCGGAGGCAGGCGCGGATACGCGGCGGGATTGAAAGACAAATCATAGGTCTTATGGTCGACGGTGATCTGCTCGACGTGTACCGGCGGTGGAAGGTTGTTGAATGGAAGGTGGCGTGGATCGACGACGCTGATGCCGTCCGGGGCAACGAACCACAGTTTCCCATCCGGTGATTTAGCGACGTGCGGCGTATAATCATTAGTAAGAACAGCGAGAGTCCTTAGCCCGTCGGAACCATCGAAAACTGTGGCGTGGATCCTGCGGCTTGTCTTGTCCGCAGCGATGGCCCACGCGTCCAGGTCGGAGCGAGCAACCCGCACCAGGCCGCAGGGCATCATCAGCCAGACCGAATGGGCCTCGTCTTCCATCGTCCACTGGACCGCATCGCAAGGCAATCCACTCTTGCTCGATAACGCAGCGATGTGGCCGTTGTTCAATCGGCCGAGCCCGCCGTCAGTGGCTATCCAAAGCGCGCCTTCCCTGTCGAACCGAAGCTGATTGACACGGCCCTTGCCCAACCCTTCGGCGGCTGAGTAGGACGAATGCACGTGGTCGTCACGAAAATAGACGATGCCACCCTGAGAGAATCCGAGCCATAGACCGCCATGCAAAGGATCGGGGGCCAGAACTACTACAGGATCCTTGCGTCCCAATGCGGCCCAGGGAATCCGTTGTAACTCATTGCGCTGAGACAATCGGCAGAGTCCTAGGTCATGGCTGGCAATCCACAGATTGCCCGAAGTGTCCTCGGTGAGGGAGGCCACTGGCCCTCCAAGAGCTGCGATAGGAATAAGCCGATCATTCTCCAAGTACCCGATCCCGGTCAGGGTGGAAACCCAGATTCGCCCGCGAGAGTCCTGAAAAAGAGATCCCACACCCTCATCCGGCACTCCGCTACCGGCAATCTCTCGAGCGCCCTCGCTGGCGCGGTGCCCGCGGTACACTGTAACCTGCCCGTGATTCAGGCGGTTTAGCCCATCAAGGGTAGCGAACCAAACGCCTCCCTCCCTCGCCGCCAAGATACCTCCCGCGGTACCCGACAAACCTTGGTTCGTGGAATACGTGACCACGGGAAGCTCGCGAAAACGGTCAAGCCCGTTGACGGTGGAAACCCAAATATTTCCCTCACGATCTTCAAACAAATCGTAAATCTCGTCGCCCGACAGGCCGTCCGATTCGGAAAACACATCGGTCCGTCCCTGGTGTATATGCAAGATGCCGCGGCCCGCAGGTCCGACCCACAGACCGCCGTCGCGATCGCGGAGCATTCTTAGGAAACGGAATCCCTCCTTCGCAGTGGGGTACCGATGTACGACCTCGGCTTTCCCATTAGCCAAGCGCATGATAGCGCCCGTTGTGGCGATCAAGAGAGCGCCATCGTCGCTATCCACCATGCTCTGCATCCTTCCGCCTGGTAGGCCTGGCACCGCATGGAAAACTGGTGGCCCGGGTTTCCACCGCCACACTCCCATATTCAATCCGACCCAGAGATTCCGCTCGCGGTCCTCTTGCAATCCGAAGACGCCGCCGGTAACACCTGCCACTTCCGGGTGGCACCGAATGCCGCCATTCCGAATTTCGCAGAGTTTTCCATCGGGAGGACCGTCCGTGCCGACCCATATCGAGCCCTCATCGTCTTCAACTAGAGCATTGATAACCAATCCAGCCAGTTCCGCGTGCTGAGTGAGCTTACCGTTCTTCCAGCTTGACAGCCCATTCCTTGTGCCGACCCAAAGAGTCCCGTCGCGCGCCGCCACCAGGCTCGTGATGGTGTTAGAGGGGAGATGCTGACCCGGCGGCTGCCAAGGGACATTCCGCACGCCATCGAAGCGAGACAAGCCGAATGCGGTCCCGACCCAGAGATATCCGTCCAGCGTCTGGACGGTGGAGATGATGCTGCCTTCGGAAAAACCCTCCCGGACTTTCCAGGCCGTATGCGCGTACTGGCTGACGTCTAGCGCGGGATTCAGCGCCAACGCACATGGACACCCCACCAACAGGCAAGCCAAAACACTGCCTGGCGCGAGAGCTCGTACTCGTCCACGGCTTTTCTTCATCGTGCGATATGTTACTCCCATCTTATCTGGGTAGCTTTAGCCACTCGTTTGAGAGGCCGCAGATAGCTTCGCGACTCGGCGCGTTCTCGGGTGAGGTTGCGCGCTCTTCCCGGGCTCGGATTCTTCCTCCTTGCTTCGTCCTTCGTGTGTTATTCGCGCCCGGTCCAACGCCTCACTGATGCGCATCACCATCGTTGTGCTCTGAGCACAGGATTAGATCGTTGCACGCCGACAGATCTAGCGTGCTCGCACCCATTGTTCAGGCAAACGCTCATCTGGCCGGGCGTTGTGCGCGCGCGTGAAGTGGTCGAGGTGGAAGTGATGACGCCCGCCTAAGAAATCGGGCTCTGTTAGCTGCAAACATGCTTCTCAGAGTCGGAATCTTACTCCGGCACGTGCATACAAACCGATCGTATCGTAGAGATTGTTGACGCTGCCTGTGTCAAAAAGCGAGCCTTCGTATTGCATGAACCAAGGCGGGTCCTTATTGAATACGTTATTGACGTTGATAAACACCTCAGCTTTTTGCTGGTCGTGCTCCATGAACTTGTATGCCACCGCCAGGTTCGCGCGGAAATACGTCGGCACGCGAGGGACAAACCCAAGCGTAGAGAAGCCGGCAGGGATTGGGTTGGGACAGTGGGTATAGCACGTAATGTAGTTGTCGTTGCCCAGAATAGCGCTGTCAAACCGCTCTTGCCATGAGAAGTGCCACCGATCCAGCTCATAGCTCAGGGTAGCGAACACGGCCCAACGCGGAGTTTCGTCGGTCCCGGCTGAATCCAGGATCCGAGCCGGACCTGCTATGCCGGTGTTGGTGATATCGTGAATGGTGTAGGTCGCAGAGAGGTTCAAGTCGACAGCACCTTTCCATGAAGGGACGAGTTCCGTCAACTGCTTGCGATAGTCCAAGTCGTAGTCCACGCCCGACGCCAAAAACGCGGCGATGTTGAACGGGATGGTTTTGACGGAATAAAGTGTGCCGGGCGCCAAACCAGTAGTACCGAGGCATGGTGTGCAGGGTGTACGTACGATGAGCGCGCAGAGCGGCGACGTCCCCGTGAGGGTACCTGGGATCCGGGTGTTGTAGCACTGCTGCAATTCATAAGCCGCGCTCAAGGAACTGATCGCACCGGTGATGTTGATGTGATAGTAGTCGACAGAAAGATTGAACCCGGGAAGCGCGCTGGGCTGGAACACGAGCCCGATTTCATACTGGTGGGCCTTTTCGGCCCTTAGATTCGGATTACTGCCTGTGATCGTGTAAGACGGAATGCTGGCATTGTTTTCGAAGGGGTCCACATTGGTCCCGTGTGCACTGGCATATGCGTATAGATTGCTCAGGCTGGGTGCCCGAATGTCAGACGAGTCTGTGGCGCGAAAGCGCAAGTCGCGGATCGGCGTGTATTCGAGACCGTACTTGTAGGTCGTGACGTAGCCGGACACGCTGTAGTCGGTCGCCCGCGCTCCACCGTTGACATCCAGCTCCTGGACCGCGGGCACGCCTTTAACGAGCGGCACCACCGTCTCCACGGCCCCCTCCGAGACGTGATCGGAGCCGACGAAGGGGAAAAAATTCGTCGAGAAAAAGCCTGACTCGCTCGAGATGGGGTCATTGAAGCCGTTGACCGCCCCGTGGCGGTACTCGGCATCGAGGGCGACCGAAACGGGACCGGCCCACGTGGAGAAGGGCTCACCGGTGATGTCGCCGCCGACTATGCTCTCTTCTCCCACTTCCCTCAGCCGTGCCCAGCCTTGGGTGTAAGCGTACGCTGCCGCTGACGCCAGGTTGCATTGCCCGCTGGGAATGCCAACGCAGGGCTTCGTGCCGAAGATATTGAATGGCACGCAGTTGGTGGTCTCGCTGGGATTGTTCAGTGGCAACAGGTTCGAAAGACAGGTAATCGTTCCGTTCGGGATACCGAGGGGGTTCGGGTAATTGGCCGCCGTGTAGCCGACGAGGGTCGCACCGTGGAGCCCGGTATAGGAATTGTTAGGACCGTAGGACCCGACCCGCACCGCTTGGATGGCATTCGACAAGTTTTGTTTGATCGCCTCCTGATCGATGCCGAAGCTCTCTATGGAGATGCCCTGCTGCCCATAGAGGTTCCAGTGATAGCTGTTCTTCCCGATATTGAGCTGACCCTTCAGACCGAGCACGTAGACGTCCTCATAACGAAAGTTGTTGTCGCCGAGCCCACCTTCGCTACCCATGTTGGTAGGAAAGCGGAGAGAGTCACCGACCGAGAAGCTCGTCACGGCGTCGGCCGCCGCCTCTGCCACAACGGATGCAGGAAGATAGGGATTGCTCGTGTAGAGCGTGCCGACGCCTCCCTGATAGTAGTCAAAGCAACACCGGCTATTAGTGTGGTCAGTGGCATCTATCAATTCCGCGTAGACCTGGATGTTCGGGCGGATGTCAAAAGCCAGGCGGACAAAGAAGTGTGTGTCAGTCTCGGCAGGCAGGACGTCCGAACCGCCGTGCATGGTGGATGTCTGCCAGGAGCCGCCGTATTGATCGTCGCCCGGGGCCGTCAGACCGACACCGTAGTTGTATTGCTCCACGGCGCCGCCGATGCCGAAGGTAGTGCCCTGCAGCGGCCCGCTGAGAATCAGGCCGCCCGCGGGATAAGTCGTACTCACGCAGCAGGGTGATAACAAATACTCCGGTGCGCTCTTGTTCGTCGCGTAGGCGGGGTTTTGGTAGAAGTTCGGCTGGGTCCCCGTATTCCATGGGCGGGCGATGCCGTTGACTTCCTGCTGATAACTCTGATCGCCCGAGAGCAAGAGGTGCAAGCGCCCGTCAAGGAAAGTCGTGCCCAGCGTCAACTGGATCTTGTCGCTCGGTCCGTCGCCATAACCGGATATACCACCCTCTAGCAACCCTTTGATTCCAGTGAAGTTCGTGTCGAGCACAAAGTTCACCACTCCGGCGACCGCATCGGAGCCGTAGACGGCGGAAGCGCCTCCGGTAACGACGTCGACGCGTTGAATCAAACCGTCGGGGATGAGAGTGAGATTAGGAACAGCCTCGGGGTTGGCCGTAGGGAGCCGGCGGCCGTCAAACAGTATTAAGGTGCGACTGGGAGTCAGATTCCGCAGATTGAGCTCGACATAGTCTCCCTCGCCTCCAAAACTCGTTGAGCTAGTAGTGGTTGCACTGCCTTGAAACATCGGTAGCTCGGTGAGAGTGTCGCCGATATTGGGTTGGGCGGAATCTTGCAAAGCGCTAATGCCGACGACGGTCACCGGTGTCGGGGCTTCATAGCCTTGCCGGATGATGCGCGTACCGGTCACCTGAACTTCGGTCAGCTCGGTCGGGGCGGCAGCCGCCGGCGCCGCAGCTGTGGGCTGATCCGCGAGCACATCCTCGGAAACTTTGCCCACTGGTTGGAATTGTGTGAGACGCAGTTGTGCCATCTGCACCGGCACGACGACGAGGGTGTCGGCATCGATCTGGCGGAAGGACATACCGGTACCGCGTAACAGCGTGCCGATGGCATCCAGAGCCGACAAATTCCCATTTACCCTGGACGAGAGCACCCCGGTCGGCATGCCTGACGTCACCAGGTGAATGCCGCTTTGGGCCGAGAAGGTCGTCAGCGCGGCGTTGAGACTCTCCGACGGGATCTTGAACTGATGGCGCAGTTGCAAATCGATCGAGGCCGCCCGTGCTGAGATACTGACCACGAGTAGCGCAATCGCCACGGTCATCGAAGCCGCCCTGATGGTGGCTGTCCGGATGCCAGTCTTACCGCTGTTATGCACTTGAGCTCCCGCTCCTGGCTTGGCATTGCGGATGCGATGCCGTCCCAGTTTTGCGTTGTTCTACGTTTCGATGGACTTGACTCCTGCACGCGCCAACAGGCTCTCACCATTCACTTCTATAGTGGACTGCTGCCCGCCAGCGAAACTCTCCGAGAGCCCGCGAATAACCTCCCCGGCGGTGGACACGCCTGAATCCTCAATATCGGCACTGGTCATCGTTATTACCGGCGACGATGGTGCAACACCGCGAATGTACGCCGAATTTTCCTCCCTCAGTGCAGGCATGTCTTGTTCGGCTTCGAGTGGCAGCCACTGGTTCGGGGGCCACACGCCCAGTGGCTTGCAACGCAGCCGAGCCTACGCAGACTCGGGATTCCTCCCTAGCCACTTTCGGAGGACTTGCTACCCCGTCGAGAGAACCTCGGTTATCTCAAGCATCGCGATGCCGCACTGCACCCAGCCAGCATACATATAGCAGAAGCCGTCCCCAGGGTCAGGCTAGCTTTCTGAGCGCGATTGATTCGGGACCGTGCTTGGTGGCGGCGAAGGGCTCGTGATCGCGCCCAGACTCACCCGTCGCGAGGACCGGACCGGTGATATGACTCTCAATATGGTCACGCACCTTGCGTGCCTGCCAGGCGAGCAGCCGCCCCCTTCCGTCGGGAACCTCGCCCGCCGCTGGTGAATGAACCTGTTGTCGCAACAGTGAGGCGGCTTCAACCAATGTACCCTGGGCCAGGTGTTCTTGGTCGTGGAGCTAACCAACAGCTGCCTCAAGGAGCGTAATCACCTGGTGCATCCATTCTCGCGAGCGCATCGCACCTGGCTTCGATACTGGCAACGTCTCTTGGAGGTGAGCTTCCATTACCTGTGCCTTCCTCTACACTCCACCAGCGATCCCACCGCTGTCGACCTTGCTCCCTTCCGATAGCTTGCTGTTCTGTAGGATCGCCGCTAGATACTCGCTGTCTGTGCGGTAAGTTGAGCGGCTACCTGCCTATCTGGAGGAGAGACGGTATCGCCACCGCAGGCGCGGGTAAATCACGCAATGCAGTGGAAAGTAAGTCCCTCAATTGAGGGACGTCTGAAGCTCGCGGGTTGAGCCTTAGGATCGAACGTCTCGCTGTCTAAGCTTGCCCAACATCAGCCTCGCTCGACGAGGCCGAGTTTAGATCGCCTGCGGCGCGACCGGGAAGGAAAACGAGTACCAGGAACGCGAGTGTGCAACCGCCTGCGCTCAATAGTCCGCGGTGGCTATCGATGCCGGTCCCCGGGGAATTTCAGTCGCCGGTGTGGGCCGATACGATGGCAATGACCGCCGGGACGGCGGCCGCGAGGATCATCAGGCACGGGATCGCGACCCACACGAGCTCCATCGCGAAGCTCTGTCGGAAGGCGCTCGGGGCTACCGCGGTGGCGCGGCGGGTGCTCCAGATTGAAACAAACATCACGACAAACACACCGGCAGCAACCAGCGCGCACATTCCGAGTATCACGAGTCGCATACGCTACACCTTACTCGGCGCGAGGGAGCGCCGATAGCGGGACGGGGTGCGCGCGGCGATGGGATCGCCGGCGCACCCGCGCTCGCCGTTAAGGAAGACAGCCGCAGTCTGGTTCACGGCCGGCGCCGGCGCGAAGAGCGTTGGAGAACAAAAAGCGCGGCGGGCGATGCCCGCCGTGCGAAACTTCCCGCCATTGCGGGAAGTGGGGAGAGACGGCGCTGGCGCCCATGGACATGATGTCTCGGCGAAGGAATGCGGAGGCGCACGACCGCAGGCGAACGAGCGGCGATCGACCTGATGCCCACAAGGCAACCGGTAAGAATCAGAACCAGGCTTAAGACCTGTATTTCCATAGCCTACCCTCGGTTTGTTCGAATCCCCGTGGTCCGGTACAAGAGTAGTGACTCACGGCTCACCACCGGCACACCGCTTCCTCAATCATTCGCCTGAGCCCTGCCCGATGGCACTCTGAGGTTATGCTCCGCGAAGGGTTGGCAGATAATGATCAATGAGCAGCGCGGCGAACAGCCACATGAGATAACTCACCGAGAAGCGAAACACCCGCATCGGCAGCTGCGGTCGTGAGCTGAGCTTGAGCGCGAGGGCGTTGTAGAGGAAGCCGGCATCCAGAATGACCGCAGCGACAAGATAGAGGGGGCCACTCATGCCGGTGAGAAACGGCAGCAGAGTCACGACCGTGAGCAGAATCGTGTAGAGCAGGATCTGCAGGCGCGTGTGCGCGACCCCGTAGACGACCGGCAGCATTGGAATGCCGGCGCGCTCGTACTCGGCACGCCGCGCGATGGCCAGCGCCCAGAAGTGCGGTGGCGTCCAGACAAAAATGATGAGGAAGAGCAGCAACGCATTCGCGTCGACGTGACCCGTGATCGCGGTCCAACCGAGCACCGGCGGCATCGCCCCCGCTACACCGCCAATGACGATGTTCTGCGGTGTCGCATGCTTCAGCCACAGCGTGTAGAGCCCGGCATAGGCGATGAGCGAGACGAAGGTCAGAACCGCCGTGACCCCATTGACGAGCGCGACGAGAATGCCCATCGCCAAGACCCCGAGAGTCGCGGCAAGTGCGATCGCCCGGCGCCTGGAAAGTCGCCCCGCCGGTAGTGGCCGAGCACGGGTCCGAGCCATCTGTGCATCGATTTGCCTTTCGAGCACGTGGTTCAGCGTCGCGGCGGAGGCCGCGGCGAGCGCGATCCCAGCGCTGGCCGAGGCGAGAGTACCGAAGGGCGGCACGCCACCCCTCGCTAGCAGCGTGCCGACCATGGCGGTAAAGGTAATGAGCGCCACGACCTTGGGCTTGGTGAGCTCGAGATAGCGGCGCCAGGCGGCAGGCACAGTCTGGGAGCGTGTCGAAGGCATCGCTAGTGTGTCTCTCACATTCGCCGTCCCGATACGCATAACAATCGGTCTAGTCCCTTGCTCAAGCCCCCGCAGGCTCTCATCGCGACCGCGACAAGACCCGGGCGCGCCGGCCGTGGCGGATGACGAACCCTGTCAGCTGACTGGACATTCCGCGGCTACACCGCCGACCGATCCCTGCGCAACCGTCGCGATTTGATCGGCGATGCGGGCGACGGCGCGCTGATACCCCCTGACCATCTCAGAGTAACCACCCCTCACCTGTTCATACGCCCGTGTTCGGCAGTCGACCCGGACGTCCTTTCCCGCCTCTTTCAGCTCAAGATGCCAGGAAGCCTCGATGAGCGCGTATTGATTCGGAGACGATTCGAAGCGCTCGACATTGAGGCGCACCGCCACCGAATCTGATCCCGTCGCGTCTGCGGGATCGGCACCGCCAAGCCTGTGCAGGAGCTCGACCGAAAGAGCGTTCTGCAGCTCATCAGCGACCGGTGCGATCCATCGATCGCCGTCGGCAATCGCGATGCCGCCACCGGGGAGCCGGGTGACGAGCTCCAAGCGATCGACCTGAGCGGGAATCCTCACCGGGTCGACTTCCAGCCTATAGCCAGCTGCCACCGCCCCAGAGGGGTTGCGCCCCGATTCAGGCACGAGCGTATAAAAGCGAGGAGACGTCGAGGCGCAGCTGCCCAAGAGCGACACGATGACGAGGCATGACCCGCGCAGGACCTTCATTCGGTCCCCGGCGCAGCGGACGTCGATCTTTCGCTCACCGTCGGTTGCGAAGGATGTCGGCCACGAAGCAGAGCCTCCGGGTGACGGTCGAGATAGTCGGTGAGCGAACGCACGGAGCGCAGCGTGCTTCGCGCCTCCACCAGCGTCTGGTCGATGTTGTCACGCCACGGAGCGTCGTCGGCCAACGCGTGGTCGACGGTCCCCAGCGTCGTGTGCAGGGAATTGAAGGCTGTCCTCCCCGCCGGCAGCACGTCGGTTCGCAGTTCCCGGAGAGCGCCGTCCAGTTCGACGAGGTTCTCATCGAGATGCGCGCCGATCTGCGCTATAGGAATACGATCGATCTTGTCGACGACGCTCACGAGTTTCTGCTGCAGCTCTTGAACGCTCCCCGGAACCGTGGGGATCTCCAGTGGCCGCGCGCCCACGTCAAATCTTGTCGGGCGAGCCCCTGGGATGAAGTCCAGGGCGATGTAGAGTTGGCCCGTGAGGAGATTCCCGGTGCGCGGTTGGGCTCGTAAACCGCGGGCTACCAGCTCCCCAACGAGCCTTGCCATCTTATCCTCGCTCGTTGCGGTGCCGTTCTTCTCCAGCACTTCGTAAGCCTTCCCCATGCGTCGGGGATAGATCAGCGCCGTGACGATCACCGGGAAGCTTTGATGCTCCCCGTCGTAGTCGAGATCCAGCGAGAACACCTGTCCGATGTTGACGCCAACGAAGTCGACGGGCGCTCCCACGGACAGACCGCGCAGGGACTGAACGAAACGCATGCGCACATAGCGCGGATCGCCATCGGGCGGTGCCATCGCCGCTGCCTGGTCGTCGAAGAGGGTAAACTCCGCGCCCGAAGGGACTTGTCCGACGTCCTGCGCCGTGGGTGCCGTTTCAAACGCGACGCCGCCGGCCAGCACCGAGGCTAGCGACTGGGTCCGAAGCTTCATACCGTCGGCCCCTAGCGTAAGGTCGATGCCGCTGGCATTCCAGAAGCGCGTGGCGCGAGTGACTAGCCGGTCGTACGGCGCATCGACGAACACCACGACGCGTGCGCCATGGCCACCCGCATCGAGCTCTCGGTCAATCACGTGCCCAACCTCGAAGCGCCGGAAATACACCGGGGCATCGAGCGCCAGCGAACCTACGTCCTTGGCGTGCAGCACCACGCTCTTGCCAAGGAGGCCATGGGTCGCGGGAGGCGGATTCTCGAGTCCGACAAATTCCCTTTGTCTTATCTTGGCGTCGCCCGCCTCAACGGCAATGTAGGAGCCCGAGATGAGCGTCTCGAGACCTGACGCCCAGCCGATACCGATGCGCGGCCGAACCACCCAGAACCGTGCGTCAGCCGTCAGAAGGTCCTTGGCGCTATTCAAAAGATCTGCACTGACCAGGACACGGTTGCGGTCGGCGCTCAAGGCGATCCCCGTCACGTGACCGACAGTGACATTGCGATACTTGATCAGGGTCTTCCCGACTTCGAGACCCTGAGCCGTTTGAAAGCTGATCGTGACCCGAGGCCCGGCTGTCCTCCAGGCATTAACCACGAGCGTTGCGCCAATCACGACTGCGGTGATCGGCACGACCCAGATGAGCGATGGCAGCCAGCGCCGCCTCAGAACTCGCGGCGTGGGCAGGTCGTCCCGCGGGACGTCTCGCGCCTCAGTGCCCATCCTTGGCCCCCATGTCCCAAATGAGCCGCGGGTCGAAGCTGAGAGCGGCAATCATGGTGGTAACGACGACCCCACAGAAGAAGACGATCCCCAGGCGTGGCTCGGCGGTGCCGAGCGCTTTGAACTTCAGGAGTGCAGCCGTCAACGCAACCACGACGACGTCCAACATCGACCAGTAACCGATGATTTCGACGAGTCGGTACAGCGCGGTCCGTTGCTTACTCGCCCAGCTACTTCCGCGGTGCACCGTCCACAGGAGCAGTCCGAGTGCCAGGAACTTCGTCGTGGGTACCGCGACGCTCGCCGTGAAGATCAACGCAGCAATGTCCCAAGAGCCAGCCCGCCAGAAGCTCAGCACGCCGCCAAGGATCGTGCTCTCCTCTCCCCCGCCGACACCGCTGACATACATCACCGGCAACACGTTCGCGGGAATGTAGAGAATCACGCCGGCGATGAGCCACGCCAGCGTGTTCTCCGCACTGCGTGGCAGGCGCTCGCGCAGCAGGGTTGTGCAGCGCCGGCAAGCTGTCGGCGGGCTCGGAGCAGGCATGCGCTGCATGACCAATCCGCAGGTTCGGCAAGCCACGAGTCCGACCTCAATGGCGCGTACGGGCGTAATCACGCGTGCGCCTGCAAGAGAGTCCACCAGAACCGTGGTTCGACCATGCTGAGAATCGTGAGCAGAATCGTGAGGCTCGCGAGTGCCCAGATCCCGATCCCGGGAGTGACGTGCACCCAACTCGATAACTTCACAATCGCAACCAGTGCCCCGAGCAGAAAGACCTCGGTCATGCTCCAGGGGCGCGACCGATGCAGGCCCACCAGCAGGGCACGAAAGCCGGGCGCCCGTCGCCCGAAGCGGGCAAAAGCCAACACCCAAAGCAGCAGCGCGATCTGTAGCAGTGGGAGGATGAACATGCTGAGCGCAAGCACCGCTGCCGGCCATGCCGCCCAGCCATGCAGCATCAGCAGAGCGGCCCCCCATACGGTCGCCTCCGTGTGCATGCCGCCGACCTCGATGGTCATCAACGGATAACTGTTCGCGATCAGAAAGATCAGTGCCGCGGTCACCGTAAGTGCCAGCAACTGATCGACCGAGAGCGAATGATGCCGTGCCACTACGCGCCCGCACGCGACGCAGGCGGCGACCTCGTGCCTGCCAAGGACCACCGCTCGGTGGACGGCATCGCAATGCGGGCAGACGAGGAGCTCCCCTGCACCACTCGACATGCCCGGACTTTGTAAGGCGCCTACTCTCAGCGGACTCACGGCTGGCGCTTGAGTCCTGTGAGGTCAGTACAGGACATGGTGACGCCAGCGCCCACCTCGACGAAATTGACGGTGTGAGTGTGCGTCACCTCAATACGCCAGGATTCCACTGTTATTCGGTGTGAATCGCGCTTCTGCCCCATCTGACGGCCTCCAACGATGTAACGGCGTGCGTCTCCGCGGCGGACGTCGGAGGCGCAGCGTGGCAAGTCGCGGAGTGCCCGGCCAGCATTCGGTCCGAAGGCCAGCGTGCCCGAGGTTCAAAGTGTCCAGGGTGGGTCCCGATTCAACGATCGAATCCTCTTCGCACACAGCGAGCTCCGCTACATCGCGCAGACCCTGCTCAACCTTGGGTGCCGACTGCCGTTGCGCATTATTCCGTGTCGAGCGTGCCACGTAGTTCTCCTTGCCCAGATCGTAGAAGAGCGCGTCCCGGAGGCAGATCGTGGCGCGAAACGCCTAGGTTGTCTTGTAAATAGCCGCGCATTTGTACCAATCCGCGCCCAACGCACGGCGGCGGGTTGCTGTGGTTACGGGGCGCTAAACACGCTCACCTCTTCACGCGCCGCTTCGCTGAAGTCCTTAAGCGGGTCGATACCAGCTCCGGCCTTGATAAGATCTCGCAGCTCGCGGACGGAATGGTTCGGAGCGTAGTACGTGTCGATGATGGTCAGCATGATCGTGTCTGCACACGTGACGATGCGCGGCGCGGACAATATCCGCATCCGACTGATCAGTGCATATAGAGCCACCAGTTCTGGCAGCTGTGGCTCACTGCTCACGAGTGCATCGCCATAAGTCTTGGACGCCGCCATTATGAAGTCGCGGTAGAGGTCCTGGCGCCGTGTCATTTCTTGGGCTAGTTGCCCAGCCCGTGCCTGCGCGCGCTGCGTCAGCCAGGTCGTGACGGTGGAGGTGAATCCGCCAACGACCGAGCCGGCGAGCGCTGAGAGTGCGGATATGTACGCGACATCCATTGCCCTCGGAAGCTACCGTCGGTGCGCTCACGGCCAACTCACGGCCCAGCGCTAAAGCCTGCTCACACGGGAACTTCCTGCTGTCCGAACATCAAGGTCCTCCGGTGTACCCGTTGTGAGGGCGCCTACGCTAGCCTGCCGCCCATCAGTCGAATCCAGGTGGACAAGCACGGTGATGAATCCGCAGGAAAACGAAGCTCTCCGAAGCCTTCTCGCGCAATTGGTGCAGATTCGCGGAGTGAAGAAGGATCCGGAAGCCGACACACTCATCCAAGCAACGGTTGTCCAACAGCCGGATACGACATACCTCCTGACACAACGCGTGCTGTTGCTTGGCGTAGCACTCGACCAGGCCCGGGCACGAATTACCGAACTTGTAAATGAGGCGCAGCGCG
Source organism: uncultured Gammaproteobacteria bacterium (assembly GCA_963835645.1). Lineage (GTDB taxonomy): Bacteria > Pseudomonadota > Gammaproteobacteria > Steroidobacterales > Steroidobacteraceae > 13-2-20CM-66-19. The sequence goes on from CAWIGQ010000001.1 coordinate 127,044, forward strand.
GGCGCAGCGACTACGTCGACCCCCCGCGGCGCGCGAGCCTCTCGCACCACCGAGCGCGGGATCGTCGCTCCCCATGGCACCCGGGGTCGGTGCTCCCGCTACCGCCCCCAGTTTCCTCCGGGAAGCGGCCGCCACCGCCGCCGGCGTCGCGGGCGGCGCATTTCTATTCCAAGGCATTGAGGATATCCTGGGCCATCATGGTGGCCCATTCACCGGTCACGATGCAGCGACATTTCTGCCCGCCACCGAAGAGGTCACGGTCAACAACTACTACCCAAGCGAGCCGGATTCCGAGCATGAGCCATCACATGATCGCGACAGCGACGGTGATGACTTTGTAGATGCGGATGATGATTTTGTCTGAACCCGCGCAGACGCCAGCTACTTCAACCGAAGGAGGCTTCCAATGAAAGTCTCGGTTGAGAGTGCGTCACCAGACTTCCTGGAGAGCATCTCTGCCGGAGGCCACGAACTTCAGGCGGACGAACCCCTGAGTGCCGGAGGCCAGAATGCCGGCCCGACTCCCTACGAACTTCTTCTCGCGGCATTGGGAGCTTGCAAGGCCATCACGGTGCGGATGTACGCCAAGCGCAAAGGCTGGCCGTTGCGGCGCGTGCAGATAAACCTCTCACACGGGAAGGTGCACGCCGAGGACTGCGCTAACTGCCTTAGCGCGGGTAGCCTGATCGATCAAATCGACGTCGAGATCAAGCTCGAGGGTGAGCTCTCTACCGAACAGCGGCGGATGCTGCTTGCGATCGCCGAGAAGTGCCCGGTCCATCGCACTTTGACCTCGCAGGTCCGGATCCGCACAGTCCTCGACCCATGACGACGGTTTGGCTCTTGCAGCTGCCGTGGGCTGCCCGCCGCGAACCCTGGCTCATGAGTCCCCGAAAAACACTGCACAAGGAACACCTCGCATGAACACCATCACGACAAAAGACGGCACCGAGATCTTCTACAAAGATTGGGGCGCCGGACAGCCCATCGTCTTTCACCATGGTTGGCCCCTGACGGCCGACGACTGGGATGCGCAGATGATGTACTTCGTCCTGCGCGGATACCGCGTTATTGCGCACGACCGTCGAGGCCACGGACGATCCACGCAGACGGCCACCGGTAATGAGATGGATACGTACGCCGCAGACGTGGCGCAGTTGGCGGCCCACTTGAACCTGCGCAATGCCATTCACGTCGGACATTCCACCGGAGGTGGCGAAGTAGCCCGGTACGTCGCGCGCCATGGCCAGGGACGAGTGGCGAAGGCAGTTCTCATCGGCGCGGTGCCCCCCATCATGGTCAAGACTGCCAAGAATCCCGGCGGTCTTCCGATCGAGGTATTCGACGGGTTTCGCGCGGCACTTGCGGACAATCGCGCACAGTTCTTCCGCGATGTCCCTGCTGGGCCTTTCTACGGCTTCAATCGCCCCGGCGCAAAGGTCTATCAAGGCGTGATCGACAATTGGTGGCGACAGGGAATGATGGGTGGCGCCGAGGCACACTACGATTGCATCAAGGCATTCTCGGAGACCGACTTCACTGAGGATCTGCAGGATCTCAAGGTTCCGGTACTGATCATGCATGGCGACGACGACCAAATCGTGCCGATTGCCGATTCCGCGCTGCTTTCGGCGAAGCTGGTCAAGAACGGCACGCTCAAGGTCTACAAGGGGTACCCACACGGGATGTGCACAACTCACCCCGACGTGATAAATCCGGACCTGCTCGCCTTCTTCAAGGAGTAGCGCAGCGCTCTCTGCCGGATCGGCGCGTGGCTCGACGCGCCCGACGGGCAGAGACGTCCCACCCGCGTGAGTACGAACGTCGAAACATGAACCTGTGGGAGGACGAGAGTGCTCGCAAGGCGGTCATAGAAACGGGTCGTCGACGTCTCCTCGTGTCCGGACTTCTGACCGACGCCTGCGTGTCCTTCCCGGTGCTGTCAGCTCTTGCTGCCGTCAGGTGCTGCTCGAACTGCAGCGAGACTGGACCCGGCACGAGACCTATGACGGCGCACGCAGCATCGTTGAGACTCACGGCGGCGGCTACGGCATCGGCCTAGCGTACGCGCGCGATATGATTCATCCCACAGCATAGATCGGTTGGTCTGCGCGCTCTGCTTCTTGACGCCAGAGACACCTCGTACGCGCCTTTTGGCGACGCTCACATCGAGGATGAATAAGGAGATCGAGTCATGCGTATCCACGAGGCGGCGGCCCGGCTCGCGCCGCGCCCTGCCCGTTGAGGCCGCAAACACCAAAGTCGGGGGTCATTCGGGACTCATCAAGCGCCTATGGAAGCTCCTCCACGGCGAAAGCCCCAGATGCCGCTCATCAGCGCAACGCGACGGGCCGGCGCAGGCTTATCGCCGCGCCGGCCCGTCCTGCTTCAGTTCTTCAGCGCGATTCAGTTCTTCAGCGCGACATGCACGCCGTCGGCCGACAACTTGAATTTCAGGCCCACATCCGTGGACAAGAGCTTGATGACCACCCCGTGTTCATTCTTGAGGTACAGAGCCGTACCCCCACCCGCGACGGTAATCCCGGCGCCCGCTGCGACGTAGTTTCCCGCGAAGTCAGAGAGCTGGGTCAGCTTGTAGACCTTCCCTGTAGCCGTGTAGTCCGTCGCGCCCACATCGACGACCGAAACTCCCGAAATGGAGAACGGGTGCGAAGTCTCCTTATAGGTGAGCTCACCGTGACCCCAGGTATAGCCAATTCCGACCGCAACGCTTCCACCCTTGAGGACTACGGTTGCGTCGGGCTTGGCGTCCTCCGCAACCGGAGCGGAGGAACTAGAATCTCCCGCGTACGCCGTGGCGCAGAGTAGAACGGACGCCGCCAATGAAACCAACTTGCTACGCATTGAATGCAACCTCCAGAAAGACATCGGATCGTTTATCGAGCAAACCGCGGAGCGGGAGTTTACCCAGCCCTTGCCCGAAAGATTAGAAGAGCCGGCTCTGTGGCGCCTTCCCCCGAACGGGGGAGTCCGGAGTCCAACGTGCGAAAGGCGAGCCGCGAGCTTCAGGGGTCATGCAGTGCCTATCGAAACCAGCGCGACCGCGGCGATCTACCCTGACAAGTTCGTAGCTTGCACCGCACCAAATAAAGGGCCCCTTCTTCAGGATGCGGCGCGCCGGCGGGGGGAGTCCGGTGCTAATGCGCTGCATTGGAAACGCAAAGGGTTTGAAGAAGGGGCCGGAACATCATGCAAGAGCCTGAGCCTCGATCTGTACCCGTATGCTGGACCAGTCCTTCAGTGTCGTATTGTTTGTTCGTGCCCGAATTGCAGGTCCCTGCTCCCGGACCTTCTGCGTGCGAACGGGATGACGTGAACGATGGTCAACCTGATTCTGCTCAGCAGAGCATCCTGCTCAGCTGCTGCAGTAACTTCGAAGTCATTGCGCTGCAAGGGCGTTCCGAAGGCGTTCAACATCCTCCAGGGTTGCCTTTCCCCCTCGATTGCCCCAGCTTGAGCGGACAAAATTCGCGACTTGCAGGACCTCGATATCGGAGAGCCGCCAGGCGAATCCGGGCATGGTGAATCGAGCCGGAGTGACTGGGGTCCGCGGCGTCGTAGACCCTCGCAGGATGATCGAGACGACCGACTCCGGACTTCTGGCCTCGACGACGGGGTTCCCTGCCAGCGCCGGGAACACGCGCTCGTAGCCGCGCCCATCCGGGCGGTGGCACGCGGCGCAGTTATCAAGGTAAATCAAGGCGCCTTCGGAGCTGGCGTCGCCTCTCCTCAGCGCCCTGTGCGAACTTGGGTCATACGCAAAGGATTGGCCACTCTGGTCCTGCGAATCGAGCGACTTCAGATAGTGCGCAGTAGACCTCGCATCAGCCTCCGACATGTATTGGGTGCTGTGGATAATGACATCGGACATTGATCCGAACGCCATAGCACTGGAGTTAGCGCCTGTTCGTAGAAATTGAGCCAGCTCGTCCTCGCTCCAGTCTCTGAGTGAACCCGCGCCAGCGCCGCGCAGGCTTGGAGCGAAGTACATCTCGATGACGGCACCGGCGAGATATCGAGACCCGTCGGTTCGGGTTACGGCTTTCAGCTGCATGAACGCGTTGCGCGGCGTGTGGCATTCCCCACAGTGCCCGAGTCCATCCACGAAATATGCGCCTCGCGCCTCATCGGCGTCGTAGCCTGCGGGCGCTGTGAATGAAGCTGGCTTTGGCGCGAAAAGCCAGCGCCAGTACGTCAGGGGCCAGCGCATCGATAAGGGAAAGGGGATATCGCTTGGACGGTTGGGGACATTCGCGGGCGCAACGCCGTACTTGAAATAGGCGTAGAGCGCCTGGATGTCCTCGGGCTTCGTATTGTAGTAGGAAGTGAATGGCATAGCCGGATACAGGCTATGCCCATCAGCGACGCCGTATCGCAGCGCTTTATCGAAGTCGGCGAAGCTGAATCGGCCGATGCCGTAAGTCTTATCCGGGGTGATATTCGTCGAGTAGATTGCACCGATCGGAGTGACCATCTTGAGTCCGCCGGAGAACGCGGGCCGACCGGGGATGCTATGGCAGGCAGCGCAATCGCCAAGCTTCGCAAGATATGCACCGCGATCGCTCAGGTCCGCGTTAGGTGCGAACGTGAATGACGCATGCTCTCCGGCAAGTCGATCACCCACGAAGGAGATCGCCATCACCGCAACAAGTGCTGCGACGGCACCTCCGGCCAGCAGCAGCACGATCTTCCCCTTCATGAGGAAACCAGGGGTCCGGGGGATTTCAGGTAGGAGCTCTTGAGTTTGTCCGCAGAGAAATAGGCCAGACCGGCCAGAAGCCCGGTGGGGTTGTATCCGATGTTCTGGGGGAACGCAGAGGCGCCGTAGATGAAGAGATTCGGCAGATCCCAGCTTTGGGAATAGCGATTGATGACGCTATTGACGGGATTAGATCCCATTATCGCGCCGCCGGTGGTGTGCGTACTTTGATAGATACGGACGTCGTAATGATTCCCGGGCTTCAGAAGGAGAGTCGCCTGACTCTCGGGTCCCATCTGTCGAACAATCTCTTCCATCTTGCCGGCCGTGTAGGCCGCCATGCGGTACTCGTTGTCGTGCCAGTCGAAGGTAATCCGCAACAGCGGGATTCCGTAACGGTCCCTGTACGTCGGATCCAGCGACAGGTAGCGGTCCCTGTAAGACATCACCGTTCCCTGGAGGGTTACGGGGGCTGAATGACGGTAGTGCTTGCGAACTGCAGCCTTCCAGGCGCGACCCCATCGTGGAACAGTCGGAGGAAGCAGCATCTGATCGATGGGACGACCGCCGGTAGCGCCCGCATAGATCGTTGCCCCGCCGATGAACCCGACCTTCGAGTGATCGTAATGATCGGAGTTGAACTCATCGATGGCACGCAGTCCGGCCGCTCCAGCGCCGATGAACGGGTTGATCTGCACATCCTCCCCAAAAAACGCGGTCGTGACGGCACACATCTGGTAGGCATAGTTCTTTCCGACCACGCCTTTGCCGGTACTCGGGTCATACGGCGTGCCGATCCCTGAGAGCAGGAGAAGACGCACGTTATGCATCTGAAACGCGCATAGAACGACCAGGTCGGCGGGCTGCTCCAACTCCTGCCCGTTTTCGTCGATGTACACAACTCCTGTCGCGCGCTTCTTGGAGGAGTCCTGCAAGATCCTCGTTACATACGCACTCGTTCGCACCTCGAGATTCGGTCGCTCGGCAAGAACCGGCAGGATTGTGGTCTGCGGAGAGGCCTTGGAATAGAGGAAACAGCCAAAGCGCTCGCAATAGCCGCACAGATTGCAAGGACCTAGCCGCACGCCATAGGGGTTCGTGAAGGCAACGGAGCTGTTCGCTGCAGGTACGGGAAACGAGCGATAGCCTAGCTCCGCCGAGGACTTTTCAAAGAGTTGCGCGGCGTAGATCGCAGCAAGAGGTGGAGTCGGGAACTCATTGCTACGGGGACCTTCGAAGGGGTTGCCGCCTGGTCGGAGGCTGCCGCGAAGGTTGCCGGCCACCCCCGATACTCCGCAGACGTTTTCGAAATGGTCGAAGTGCGGTTCGAGCTCCTCGTACGAGACCGTGTAGTCTTGGATGGTCATCTCCGGCGGGATGAAGTGCTTGCCGTAGCGCTGCTCGATATTGCTGCGGAAGCGCAAGTCCTCGGGTGATGCGCGCCAGAGCATGCCGTTCCAGTGCACGCCAGCGCCCCCCACGCCGTTGCCGAGCACAAAGGAGCCGTACTTTCGATACGGTACGGCGGTGTCGTTCACCGTGTGTCGAACCGTCACGGTTTCGGAGGCCAACGGTTGCCAGAGCTCTCCGCGAATTCCGTGGCGAAGCTCGTCGACGATGCGCGGATACTCAAAATCCGGTGACGTATCCCTGGCGGGACCTCGCTCGAGTGCGACGACGTGCAATCCAGCGTCAGTCAGGGTCTTGGCGAGGATCGCACCGGTCCAACCATAACCGACGATGACCGCATCGACTGGTTTGAGCCTGCGAGGCGTGGTCACGCTTTTCTACCGCCTATGGAGACGGGCCCATAGGGATATTCGGTACCAGCCTGATCGATCCAGTCGGTGAAGTCGGCCCTCGCCCCGGGGAATCCGATCCATCGCCAAGCGACCATACTTCGGTTGCCACCGTAGATCGGGTCGGAGAAGTAGCCCTCCCGGGTGTTCTCGAGCAGCTGGGCAAACAGCGCCGCTGCCGGAACGGTCGGAGACTCCAGGACGCCTTTCTCCATCGATTCTAAGAATTCGTCCTGCCGAGTCGCGTCAAGACGCGCGAAGTCCATGCCGTGAATTTGTCGAGCCGTCACATTGGCATCCCCGATGCCCAATCGATAGATCTCGCGCGGGGTATATCGCAGCTGGTATCCGAGCGCGGCGGGACTCTCCGGATGAAATGGGCCCCTAAGATAAAAGTAGGCCCCGTGGCCGTAGGGCAGTTCCATTTGGCGATCGATGAACTCCGGAACGCCTGCTTCGATTGCTCCTGGGCCCGCACCCTCCGCCGGAATCAATCTCGACACGGCGGCTAGCACAAAGTCCCACTCGGTCGGACGAAAGAAAGTGGGAGCGTACGGGTCCTGCGTCCGCGAGCTTTGTTGGCAACCGGCGGCAACAAGTGTTGCGACGCCAACGGCAGGTGCAGCACCCAGAAGGAATTTCCGTCTGTCCACCACTCGCTTTTCAAATTGCGTAGATCCTGCCGCCGATAATGGCGCGCGGAGTTGGGCCACCCCATCCCCCGATCGGGGGGATGGGCAATGAGTACCCCAGAAACCGCACGGCGGCGGCCTCGCGCGCAAAGAGCAGGAACGGCGGCTCGCGCTTGCGTTAAGCAGCGTCGGTCCAGCCTATCAGGGCTTGGCGCGCGGTCGGCCCCTTTCTGATTCGCGTTGCGTGCAGTGGTAGCAAGGCCGGTTCACTACCCCCCAACGGGGGGATAGGACGGCCGGGAGCCGCCTGCAGAATACGGCTGGCCAAGGCCCAATTTCGCCACTCGGGCGACTCAATGAGTGAGGATGTGCCATGACGCTCAAAGGATTTACAGTTCCTCTGTCTCCGCAGGGAAACTCCGCGCTGGCCACGCTGCCGCCGTGGCACTACTCCAGCGATTGCATCGCAATCGAATACTGGGCCAACCCCGATGCCATCCAGGCGCTGCTTCCGCCCGGGCTTGCGCCGGATCAGAAATCCAAGGGACGTGCTTTCTTCTGGTTTCTTGACTGGCAGTTCACCGGCTCCAACGATGGGAGCATCTATCAAACGCGCACCTTCTCCGCACCCAGCGCCGCCGCTGCCCCGCTTGCGCCGGGAAGCCGTTTCGGAGCCAGCGTCGCCGCGCACGGAGAGCGCCTCGCCACGGCGCGGATCCAGCTCGAGGAGAAGGTCGCGGATCCATCGAGCGTCTTCAACCGCCCCACGACGATGCGCCGCTATTTCCCACAACTGGTGGCCGACCGCCAGAACAAGCCGCCGGTGGACGAGCTCACCCTGTCGCTGACGGACGATCTGGCCATTGTGGATGTCTGGTCGGGAACGGCGGAACTTCAGATTCCTGAGGTGCGGGGCGAGGACTTGCACCTGATCGCACCGCTTCGCGTCGGCCGAGGCTACCGGCTCGGCATGGCGTACTCCGTCACCGACCTGCGCATCCTGAAGAATTACGCCAGCTAGAGACTTCGGAGAGTTTCAACGCCGAAGCCGTGCCAAATCCTTGATGTCAACATTTCCACATCGCCAGGACGTCGCCTGATGAGTAGGACTGCCGCAGACTTCATGGCCGAAACGCTTGCCCGAGCCGGCGTCAAGCGCATTTACGGCGTCGTCGGGGACTCCCTCAACGGCTTTACCGACTCGCTGCGGCGTCTGAAGTCCATCGAATGGATTCATGTACGGCACGAGGAAGGCGCTGCCTTCGCAGCCGGAGCCGAGGCCTACCTTACCGGACAGTTGGCGGTCTGCGCCGGCAGCTGCGGGCCCGGCAACCTGCACCTCATCAACGGCCTCTACGACGCCCACCGCAGCGGCGTGCCCGTGCTCGCCATCGCGGCCCATATCCCGAGCAGTGAGATCGGTATCGACTATTTCCAGGCGACACATCCGGAAAACCTGTTCAAGGACTGCAGCCATTACGTCGAGCTCGTAACCCGCGGTGACCAGCTACCACAGATTCTCCTTCGCGCCATGCGCGTCGCAGTCGCGCAGCGCGGGGTGGCCGTCGTGGTGATCCCGGGAGACGTCGCGCTTCAGTCGCTCGAGAGGCCGCCGCCAAACTGGGTGCTGCCCTCCCTCCCGGTAGTACATCCCGAAGAGGATCAGCTCCAGGCCTTGTCCGAGCTGCTGAACAGCAGCACGCGCGTGACGCTCTTTTGCGGCGCCGGCTGTGCGGGAGCCCATGATGAGGTTGTCGAGCTCGCCCAAAAGCTGAAGTCCCCGGTGGTTCACTCACTGCGGGGCAAGGAGCACATCGAATACGACAACCCGTTTGACGTCGGCATGACCGGGCTCGTCGGCTTCGCCTCCGGCTACTGGGCCATGAAGAAATGCGATGCCCTTCTGATGTTGGGCACGGACTTCCCTTACCGGCAGTTCTTTCCGGAAAAAGCCAGGATCGCGCAAATCGATCTTCGTCCGGCCGCGCTTGGTAACCGCTGTCCCCTCGATCTCGGCATCCTGGGCTCAGTGAAGGCCACCCTTCGGGCGCTACTGCCACTCATCGAGGAAAAGACGGATTCCGCGCATCTGAATGACGCCCTCCACGACTACCGCAAGGCCCGCGCTGATCTGGATTCCTTGGCGGAAAGTGGGCCCAACAGCAAGCTCATCCACCCCCAGTACGTGACTCGAGTCGTGAGCGAGCTCGCCGAGCACGATGCGATCTTCTCGTGCGACGTCGGCACGCCGATCGCGTGGACCGCGCGCTACCTCAAGATGAATGGGCGCAGACGGCTCGTGGGGTCGTTCAACCACGGCTCCATGGCCAATGCGATGCTTCAGGCTTTGGGCGCTCAGGCGGCCTTCCCACAAAGGCAGGTCATCTCGCTCTCGGGCGATGGCGGCTTCACGATGATGATGGGAGAGTTCGTCACCCTTCTGCAGACGGGGTTGCCGGTCAAAATCGTCGTGCTCAATAACGGCACTTTGGGATTCGTCGAGCTGGAAATGAAGGCATCCGGCTTTCCCGACAGCGGTTGCGATCTCAAGAACCCCAACTTCGCCGCCATGGCCCAGGCCATGGGGATCAAGGGCATTCGCGTCGAGAGGCCCCAGGACCTTCGCGCCGCCGTGGGTGAGGTGCTTGAGCACAAGGGACCGGCGCTTCTCGACGTCGTTAGCGCCCGGCAGGAGCTGGTAATGCCTCCGACGACCACCTTTGATGAAGCCCACAAGTTTGGGTTGTTCATGCTCAAGGCAGTCCTGGATGGACGTGCCCGAGAGCTCATCGACCTGGCCAAGGTGAACCTGACACGCTAGTGAAGCACGTGCCGTGGAGGCAGCACGTCGCTGAGCGGCCCGCGCCCAAACACAGGAGTTCCGTCGATGCCCCTCTATACAGTAAGCACGCAAAGCGGCGTGCTCACGGGCGAGGCTAAAGCCGCACTCGCCGAAGAGCTAACCGCCTTCCACTGTGCCTATTCCCGTGTACCCCGAACCTGGGTACACGTCATCTTTCAGGAATACGCGCCAGGCAACGGCTACACGGCTGGAAAGGCTGCGGCCGCGGCGGCGCTCACGCTACTGATCCGAACGGGTCGCTCGGTGGAGTACAAGCGGGGACTCATCAAGCGCCTATGGGAGCTCCTCCAGGGCGCCACGCGCGCCCCGGACGATCAGATCGTCATCGGAATTCACGAAGTGCCGCCCAGCCAGGCCATGGAGATGGGGCAGATCATGCCCGACGTCGAAAGCTCCTGAATCGCCCAGATCCGCGACCGCCGCGACCCCGCAGCACACCCAACGCCTCGCTGTGACTTCAGCGATCCCGATCGTAGGGCAGCGGCTCTGCGCTGGCACGACGCTCCGGGTAGCCGCCCATCCCGCGCTCGACGTCGAGATAGGCCTCGGTGACGGGCTGCAGATCAGCCTGGGCCTCACGGCTGTCCGAGCGGTCGACCTCATCACGCACCAGGTGATAGCTGCGCGAGACGCGCTCGAACGCCGCCTTCACATCCGCATCGCTGGCGCGCCTATCCTCGGCGGTGTTGCGAAACTCATGCGCGTCGTCCGCCAGCGCGTGTGCGTCGCGCGCAAAGCCTGCCGGATAGTCGCGCGCCCGCACGTCGACGGCATCCCGCGCCAGCGCGTTGGCGTTGTGCTCCAGTCTGTCAGCCGAGTTGGTGAGGCTCCCACGAGTCTCTACGCACCCGACAAGCCCGAGCAGCGCACTCACCGCAAGCGCCACTGTGACGGTTTTTGCAACCAGCATTTCGCACTCCCGCCGCGCATTGCGCGACTTCAATGTGTGTATGGGTGATCAGCGTCGGCCTCTGAACGAACGATCGCAATAGGACTGGCCCACGGACCCGCGTGAGAGCGTTCCTACACCGGGTTCAATACCACGCAATCTACCGCGTCCCGCGCTTGTGCCCGGATCGGAGCGAATAAATCCGCTCGGGACTCCCTGTGCCCCGCACGAATTCTCAGGATGGAGTTCTCGTTGTGGTTGCAATCCTTCGGTGGAGGTTGGAAGCTGCGGCTACAGAGGCGCTGTTACTGGAGGACTGTATGGCAAGAATGAGACGTCGTCGGCCCCACAAGACCGGTGTCAAAAAGGTCGCCCAGAGACGCAGCACCGCGACCAAGTCTGCCGCCAACAAGCGTCCTTCTAGAGCGGGCTCCAAACGTGTCACCGCCAATAGCAGGCGTGCTCGTAGGCGCGCGGTTAAGGTGGCTGCCAAGCGCGCGCTTGTCAGTGCGGGTCGTGCGGCCAAGACCTTGGCGAAGGTGGGAGCCGAGCGCGCGGCGCAAGCGGGACGCAAGGTAATTGCGCGCGGAGTCCGTTCGGCAGCCACCGGCCTGCAACAGGCGGCTCAAAGCGCTGGAGACGTGACAGCTTCAGCTTTGGAGTCCATCGCGGAGCGGGTAGAGCCCAAGGGCACCTGAGAGAACACGGAGCACCGATACCCGCAGCGAGGCCGCGCGATCAGGAGCACGGATGTGAGTCGCTAGCGGTGCTTCTCGCTTGCCTTCTCAGCGCGCGCAGCCCCGATGGCGGTCAATACATGTTTACGTTCTTCGGGAGGCGGCAGCATCGCCTTCATACCAAGCGATTGGAGCCAGAGCTCCCTGCACCACCCTTTGGAGTGGTAAAGATGCTCATCCTCCTGGTCCTCAACTTCATCCGCTGCCGCGGTCAGAACCTTCTTCTGTTCACCCGCGGCATGTTCGGCACACCTCTTAATGAGTTCCCAGTCGGCGTGGTCCTTCGTCTCGGCCAATACCACACACTCGCACGCGACCAGTTCCGCGGCCGCCGGATCTGCAGCCTTGAGCGCTGTCTGCATGGCCTGTACGAGTGCAGCACCGAGTTGCTTAACGATGGTGCGCCCGGGACTCGCCTCCTCCGGATCGAGTGAGAGCGCAGAAAGCACTTGCATAAGAATACGTTCGTGATTCCGAGTCTGATCCAGATATTTGTCCCACTCATCCTCGAGATCTTTGTTCACCACGCATCTCAGTGCGGTCTCGTAGACTTTGATACCACCGCGTTCATGCTCAAGTGATTGCAGAAGAAGCTCTTTAACTTGCGCCGGTTTCACGGTGTGGCCTCCAATAAATAGAGCGCACCCTAGGGGTGGCGATCTCTCTCATGCCCGCCCAGTGCCGCTGCGACGCAGGCCACGAACGCGCCAATCATCATGGCCAGCGCGGTAAGCAAGGAGGTCCTGGCCGCCGCCTGGCGCGCCGCCTCGGCCTCCTGTTGAGTACGAGCGACAACGTCGTCCACGCGCTTTTCAGCGTCGGCCTGCGAAATTCCTGTTCGCGCGGCGATGAGGCTCGCGAGATAGGTTCGATCGGCGTCCGGAACGACGCCGGCGGTCAGTCCATTGCCCAGGATCCGCGTCGCCTCGCCCCGTCCGTCTATTGAGGCAGACTTGGCATCACCTGATGGGGTACGAAACAGTGCGTCGACGTCGTACGGAGCGACACCACTGATTCGAGCATTGCTGTCAGCCCCTTGTGCAGTGCCCGATGCCAGGGTGGTGGCCGCATGAATTCCGTCTGCTTGCATGGCAGAAGTCGCGGATGCAACAACCACGGCGACAATCGCCGTGGCGACCGCCCAGGTAACGAACCCGTGCGCGGTATCACGGAAAAAAATCTCGTGTGTGTGCGTCCCTACCCACCGGGTCCGCAATCGCCCTGTCACGTAGCCTCCAGAGGCCGCCGAGAGCCACTGCACCACAACGATCCAAACGGTGACCAGGGCCGCCAAACTACCAGACGACGCGGCGCTACGCGCGGCAGGTGTGAGCGAGGCCAATCCCAGCCCCGAGCCCAGTGTAAGAAGAACGAGACTGATCGATATCGCGACCACTGTACCGGCGAAGATGGCGGCCCAGGAGACGGCGGATTTTGAGGCCTCGATCGCTTGATGAGCGACCGGCGCAGCGGGCGCGGTGTATGGCACATGCATGTGTGTTACTCCCGGCGCTTAGTGCGAACACATAGCGAGAAGGAGAATGATTGGAATCGGTACTCCCAACAGCCAAAGCAGAATCCCGCGACCCATAAATCACCAGCTGATTGCGACTTTAAGAACTGGCAGGCTACGCCTACCGGACGCGCCCGTATGTACGCCCGCGTGCGTACAGGGGTAAGCCCGCACCTACACAAAGGCTAAGGGCGGCCTGAGTAGACAGGTCCCTGCCCGTGATTGCCGGGCCACCGCGCTGCCGGATGTTGGTAACCAGCAATCCAGCAGATCCTAGGAAGATCCGAGCGCGCTAATGGCCCAGCCGGCGGTGGCGACGACCATCACCGCCGTCGCCAGGCAACCGAGGTACAGTGCGCGGCGCGAAATCGTGAAGCTCCCCATGAGCTTAACGCTCGCCCCCATGAGCACCAGGAGCCCCATGACGGGTGCTGCCACGATGCCATTGAGCACCGCGGCCCAGACCAGCGCTTTCATCGCGCTGACGTCGGCAATATTGAGCGCCGCCCCGAGTAAGGTCGCGGCAGCGATCGTTCCGTAGAAGGCCTTGGCTCGTAAGGGTTTTCGTGACAGGCCGACCGGCCAGCTTCGCGCTTCGCCCAGCGCATAAGCGGCCGAACCTGCCAGCACCGGCACCGACAGTAACCCAGTACCGACGATTCCGAGCGCGAACAGCGCAAAGGCGAAGTCTCCGGCCAATGGTCGCAGTGCCTGCGCCGCCTGCGATGCGGTGTCGATTTGTTGGATCCCGGCGCGTTGAAGCGTAGCGCCGGTGCTGATCACGATGGCAAGGCCCACGAGATTGGAATATCCCATGCCAATCAAGGTATCGAGACGGATGCGCTTCAGTGCCGAGGGCGCTTGCGCAGGGGCTTGCTTCAGCGGCACGCGCTGCGCGTGCGCCTTGGTGTCCTCCACTTCTTGGCCTGCCTGCCAGAAAAAGAGGTACGGACTGATCGTCGTGCCGAGGATCGCAACGACCATGAGCCAGAAGCCGCTGTGTGGTGACCATCGCGGCAACACGACCGAGCGAACCACCTCCGCCCACGGCACGTGGATGACCCCGAGTATGGCGACATAGGACAGCAGCGACAGTGTCAGCCACTTCAGGACACTGACGTAGCGCTCGTGGGACAAGAACACCGCGGCGAAGGTGCAGAGGGCTCCGAACAGCACCACCCAAACCCATGCGGAGATATGCGGCAACAGCAGCTTCGTGGCTTCCGCCATCGCGCCGAGGTCGGCACCGATATTGAGGGTGTTCGCCATCAGCAGCAGCAGCACAATGCCCTGCAGCAGCCAGTTCGGGTAATGCTGGCGGAGATTTCCGGCGATGCCCTGGCCGGTGACGCGGCCGATGCGGGCGCTGATATCCTGGATGACGACCATAAGTGGATAGGTAAAGAGCATCGTCCAGGCGAGCTGATAGCCGAACTGCGCCCCGGCCTGCGAGTAAGTGGCGATCCCGCTGGGATCATCGTCCGAAGCGCCGGTGATCAGGCCTGCCCCCAAAAGAGAAAAAAAAGCCGGCAGCTTACGGGAGTTAGACGCGGTACGTTGCCTCAGCATGGGATTCCTCGCACCAGCAGCCCCCAGCCGCCCAGAGCAACGCGTGCTGGACGAGCACTAACCTTGCGCACGTCAGACCTGTAGCGCCCAGACCGCTGATTTCCTCAAGGCACCGCCACAGCCGCTCGGACGAGCCGCCCAAGCGCTCCCCATGAGGAAATCTCCCGCGGCATCTTCATGGAGAATAGAAAGTCCTCGCGAGTCGAAGCTCAGAGGGACGAACTCTGCTGGTGTTCGTCAATCCACGTGACCGCGAGTCTCCCGCTACGGCGCGGTTCGATGGCCCCGAGGCACCTCAAGGCTTCGGGTCGGCGGTGACGCGCAGCTGCTCGGCGCGGGCCTTGGCAAGTTGGTAGTCGGCGTCGGCCTTATCGCGGCAGCTCTTCTGTGCATCCCCCTTCAAGCTCTCGCACTTCGCGAGCGCCACCTTCTGCGCGCCGTCGGCATCGGCGTCCGCGACGTTCTGCGCCTGCTGCGCGCTGACGTGCGCCGCGTCACGCTGCGCGGACTGCACTTCGGAGCGGGCACTCGCGAGCTTCTCTTGTGCCGTCTGCTCGGCTTTCTGGGTGTCCTTGGCGGCCCTCTCGCGCGCGGCAGTGACGTCCTTGTCAACCTGCGCCGGACTCTCAGCCCGGTGACAAGCGGATAGAACCCACACGCCGCAGAAGGCTGCCAGCAGCACCCCGATTCGGTTGTGCATCGATAAAACCCTCCTAAGCTTCGTGCCAGGTGCGGGACGCGGCCTGCCACCACCTACCGAGCGAGCGACTGGCCCAGGGTTGTCGAGTGTAACCCGCATCAGCATGCTTCTACGTAAGCCAATGTGCGCTCCACCTTATAACGCGTCGATCGGCGGGTAACGTTACCGCTTGTCAGTACCACCCTACATTGTTGGTGTTAGAACACCTGCTGCGCCACCGCGACACCGGACCAGCGACAAGGAGTTGCATTGTGCGGCATGGCACCTCCGCCGGTGCCTCCTGTGCGCATTGGGCGTTGCGACGAGCTTGACGACGCGATGTGGATCCACCCGAGTGTCCGAGGGCGTTTGCGGTTTGAGCGCTCGACCACGTGCCTTCCGCGTCGTGGGATGACCCCGATTCCGCGGACGGTATCGAGTTTGTGATTTCAATCTCGCCAGTGCCATCCGTGTGATAGAGCCGCAGTCTGGACGTGTGGTCACCCGCCTACAGCCGCACGCGGCTGCCCCCGATATTTTCACGATTTCATCGAGCCTACTGTCGCCCTCGCGTTTGCTGAGGCAGAGGTTCTCCCGTGGCTACATCCTACAACGATCAATGGGTTCTACAGCGGTCCTCGGAGCGCCACACGACCGTACGTCGAATATCCTCTTACCGTGCCGTTGAGGGGACCCTGGCCAAGCGCTCCCACGGGGTTCTGAGAGCTCCGGCTGGCGCTGTCAGACAGTCACGTGTATCGAGTATCCGAGCCCCTCTGAAGGCTGGGTAATGTTGCGGGTGCATCTACCGCGCCTCCCGGCTCTGTGCGGATGACCGCCTGGCTGCGCCTGCTATTGGTCTATGCGTTGGCCGCCGGCGGATGCGCGGGTATGCCCGGACGCAATTATCCGCGTCCTCCTCCTGTGGAGATCGCGCACGAGCCCAATGCAGCACTCACGCAACCCTTCGCCGGTGCCGCCCTGACGCATAACGGGGCCTCTGGATTTCGACTGTACTCGGCAGGCGTGGACGGGTTGCTGCTGCGTCTTGAGCTGATCGCGCAGGCCAACAGCTCCCTCGACTTGCAGTACTACATCTTTCATGGCGATGAGTCGGGGCGGTTGATCACGGAGGCCCTCCTGCGCGCAGCGCGGCGTGGCGTGCGGGTGCGGATTCTGGTAGATGACGCGGAAAGTGCCGCCGGAGATGAGCAGGTGTTCGCACTGGCGGGGGAGCCGCACGTGGCGATCCGCATCTTCAATCCATGGCGTTATCGTGGTCACAACGGTTTCGCTCGCGGCGTCGAGTTCGCTTTCAGCAGAACCCGTCTTGATTATCGGATGCATAACAAGCTGTTCGTTGCGGACGGCGCGACCGCGCTCCTGGGCGGCCGCAACATCGGTGACCAGTACTTTCAGGTCGATCCGGAGTCGCAGTTCGCCGATGACGATGTTTTCGTCACTGGACCAGTGGTGCCGACACTTGCCGGCACCTTTGAGCAGTTCTGGGACAGCGCGCTCGCCGTTCCAGTCCAGGCCTTGGCGCCGCGCCGCGGGCACAGTGCGGGCGACGCCGCAAAGCTCGCACAGCGCGCAGCCCCCGCTGAGAAAGCCAGCACCGCCGGGATGGGTTACCAGCAGAAGCTGGCGGCCGGTGAGCCACTGGCGAGTCTTCTCGCGGGCGCGGCCCCATTGAGCTGGGCGACTGCTGAACTCGCTTGCGACAGTCCTGACAAGAAGCACGTCGCGCAGGGTGAACGCGCAGGGAGTCTGATGTTCGCGTTGGTCGCGAAAGCGATCCGAGCAACCCAAACGGAATTGCTGATGGTGACGCCATACCTGATCCCAAGCGCCGAAGAAATGAGACTGTTGAGGGAACGCGGTCCGGCACAGCGGCGCGTGCGGATCCTGACCACATCCCTTGAAGCTAGCAACGATTCCCTGGCCGAGGCGGGCTACAGGCATTACCGCGTGCCCCTGGTGGAATCCGGAGTACAACTCTTTGAGCTACGCATGCAGCCAGAGAGCGTGCGCGGCAGCGGTCAGTCCGCCAAGATGACGCGCTACGGCACCTACAGCCTTCACGCCAAGCTTCTGGTGTTCGATCGCAGTGCCCTATTTGTGGGTTCTATGAACTATGACGCCCGTTCGCGCTGGCTTAATACCGAGGTCGGACTGATCGTCCACAGCCCCGACCTTGCCGCCCAGACCGCGCAGCGATTCCAGGCGATGACACAACCGGCGAGCGCCTACGCCGTCACCCTGCAACATGCCGATGCGCAGGGGTCGCCGCGGCTCATCTGGAGCACTGTGAAACAGAGTCAGCCGGTCAGTTATTACACCGAGCCCGCGCGCAGCGCCTGGCAGCGATTCAAAATACGCGCGCTGTCAGCCTTGCCGCTCGATCACGAGTTGTGAGGCGCACCCTGTGAAGGGCGTCCTCCCGCGTCGGATGGACCTCGCAGGATAAATCCGACCCTCGGTGCACGCTTTGCTGACACCGCTACCGGAGTTGTCCGATTGCAGCGCAGCCTGGCACGGCGCAGATTCTAATAGTAGGAATTGTCCAAAATGAGGTATACCCCATGAGAATGACAAGCATCGCCACGAGTCTGCTGCTGGCCGGCGTATTGGTCGGACCGGTTGCCGTTGCCCAGGACGCGGATGCAGACCGCGCGCACCCCAAGGCGTTCGTCCATGATTCAGTCATCACGACCAAGATCAAATCCAAACTGGCGGCCGAGCACCTCCCGAGTCTCGCACGCATCCATGTTGACACCGACGAGAATGGCGTCGTGTGGCTGAGTGGCAGCGCCCACGACCATGAGACGGTTGAGCGAGCCGTGTCCATCGCCCGTGACACCGAGGGCGTGAAGGATGTCAGGAGCGAGGTAAAGATTCGGCACGACGACTAGGACTGCGCTATCGGTACCGCGCGCTTTGCGCGGCCGCGTTAGGCCAACGCTCTTTCTGCATAACCCTTCCATTCACAACGCATCGCCGGGTTCACCGGCAAGGAGATTCTCATGAACGAAGACAAGATCAAGGGACAGTGGAAACAACTCGCGGGCAAGCTCAAGACGAAGTGGGGCAAGCTGACCGATGACGATCTCAAGATCACCGAGGGCGACAGCGAATACCTCGCCGGCAAGATTCAGGAACGTTATGGTGTCGCAAGGGATGAGGCGCACAAGCAGGTCAAGGAATTTGGCCGCAGCCTGTAGACGACATGCAGCGTCAGCCCGCATTGCACGCCGCCTGCGCGCGGATTGTACTGGGCGCGATCGCGGCGGGAGAGGGCTATGCTGACGATACTCTTAGTCATTCTTGTTCTGTTTCTCATTGGCGCTTTACCTGCTTGGCCGTACAGCAGCGGCTGGGGGTATTACCCGAGTGGCGGTATCGGATTAGTAGTGGTTGTATTGATCGTGTTGCTGCTGATGGGGCGGATCTGACGCCGAGAACGGCGAGCCGGGAACCCCCCCCCCGGCTCGCCCGGCGGTACGACTGCCTGCACGCCCCTGGGCGTGACCGAAATCACCGCCTGCCAATGAGCTGCTCCCTTGAACGGCTGCGCAGCCATGTCGGCACTTCGTCATTTCCCGCAGCGGTGACGGCAACTGCGCTCACGTCTGCGCCGAATTGAATGATGCCGCCGGCAAATTCCTCGAATGAGGGTTGGCCTTTCGAAGAAAATGATCTGGTTGTACGCTTACCCTAGACCATGCCTATGAAGATTGCGCAAATATCGCCTCTGTACGAATCTGTGCCACCAAAGCTTTATGGGGGCACGGAGCGTGTTGTTGCCTATCTATGTGATTCATTAGTGGAGCTGGGGCACGAGGTAACGTTATTCGCAGCAGCGGGCTCGCATACTAAGGCACGTTTGATTGCGGTGCGCGACCAAGCCATCCGCCTCGATACTGACGCGTTGACATCGCAGCTGGCGTCGCATCTTGTAATGCTTCACGAAGTCAAACGACGTGCCGCACATTTTGACATTCTGCACTTTCATGTGGACCTGATGCACTTTCCGATGTTCGAGGCGTACGCGCAGAAATGCATCACTACGCTGCACGGGCGGCTGGACATCAAGGATCTGCCCATGGCGTACCAGCGCTGGCCTAGCTTCGGCCTGGTATCCATCTCCAACGCGCAACGGCGGCCACTGCCGTATGCCAGCTGGTTGGCCACTGTGGCGCACGGCGTGCCAAGCACCCCGTACAGGGCGCAAGAATCCAAGGGTGGCTACCTGGCCTTTCTGGGCCGACTGTCGCCGGAGAAAGGCCCCGAAGTCGCCATTCGGCTGGCAATCCGCGCTGGAGTTCCGCTCAAGATCGCGGCTAAGGTGGATAGCGTCGATCGCGCCTATTTCGAGGCAAAGGTGAAACCGCTACTCGATCACCCATTGATAGAGTTCGTCGGTGAGATTGGAGATGAGAAAAAGGCGGACTTTCTGGGCAACGCCCGCGCGCTGTTGTTTCCCATTGCCTGGCCGGAACCCTTCGGCCTCGTCATGATCGAGGCGCTGGCCCGCGGCACCCCGGTCATCGCCTATGATCGCGGCGCTGTGCCGGAGATAATCGAACATGGCCGCAGCGGCTTCATAGTGAGTTCAGAAGAGCAGGCACTGGACGCTATCGCGCGAGTGAACGAGCTCGATCGGCACGTTGTCCGCGCCTCATTCGAACAGCGTTTTACGGCGCACAAGATGGCTAGCGCCTACCTGGATGTCTACGCCGATTTGATCTATGCACACCGAGCTGATCGATCCCGCGACCACATGCCGCGGGCCGTGATGCGCGCTCCAGCTTGAATATGACTGTGGCGGAAGAGCCCGGTGAACGCCGCGGCTTGTTGCCGCGCTTCACACTGAAGGATGCCAACACGTTTCTGCTCGCAGATGCGCTCGGCGATATTCAGGGGAGCGACGACGGCTTGTTCACGAATGACACGCGCATGCTGTCGCGCTACGAGTTGAAGATTGCAGGTCGACGGCCCTCACTGCTCGGTGCGGCCGTCAATCAACATAACACACTCTTTACGGCTCATCTCACTAACCGGCCGCTGCCGGCACTGGGTGAGCATTCGATTCCGCAGGGGGTCATCCATATCGAGCGCAATCGCTTTCTTTGCGATGGCTGCCTATTTGAACAACTGAAGTTGACCAATTTCAGCGACGCGAATGCCCAGGTGCCACTGACGCTGCAGTTTGCCGCTGACTTCGTAGATATCTTCGAAGTGCAGGGGCACGTGCGCAAGGCGCGCGGTGAATATCTGCCCGCCAGCGTCGATGACCGCACGATACGCCTCGCCTATCGCGGCCGCGACGCTGTGGTGCGTTCGACGCGCATCAGGTTTTCCCAGTCACCCCGGGAAGTGTCGGCAGAGCAGGTGGAGTTTTTCTTAGAACTACCACACGGCGCGGTCGCGGAGCTCTTTATAGAGATTGGCGCAGACGTACCCGAAGCAGCCGGCCATGAGCGCTTCGAGGCGGCCGCGCGGCGCTTGAGTGGAAGCATGCAGCACCGGCTGGACCAGGGAGCGTCAATCCACACTCCTGGGCGCCTGTTCGATCTATGGCTGGACAGGTCCCGCGCAGACCTGGCGCTGTTGACCACATCGCTGCCGACGGGACCCTATCCCTATGCGGGCATTCCCTGGTTCGCAACCCAATTCGGGCGCGATGCCATCATCACGGCACTGCAGACCCTGTGGATCAATCCACAGCTGGCGGCGGGCGTGCTGGCGTTTCTCGCCTCGACACAAGCGCAGGAAGAATCCGCCTTCCGCGACGCACAGCCCGGCAAAATCCTGCATGAGATGCGGCGCGGCGAGATGGCAGCGCTCGGCGAAGTTCCGTTCGGTCAATACTACGGCGGTGTCGACACCACACCGTTATTCGTAATGTTAGCGGGTCGCTACGAGAGTCGGGTCGGGGATCGGACTCTGGTGGATCGCATTTGGAGTCATCTGCTGGCGGCGACCGCCTGGATTGAGCGGCGGATGGATGCCAGCCCCACGGGATTTCTCGACTACGCACGCGCCGAAAAAACCGGGCTCGTGAATCAGGGATGGAAGGACAGTCACGATTCAATATTCCACGCGAATGGACATTTTCCGCGCGGACCGATCGCAGTGGTGGAGGTCCAGGGATACGCCTACGCCGCGTTGCAGGCCATGTCGGAACTGGCCGCGGTGCGTGGCGAGCAGGCAATGGCCGATGCCTGGGGAGAGCGTGCACATGCCTTGCGCGCGGCCATCGAGCGGCAGTTCTGGGTGGCGGAAATGAACTTCTACGCAATCGCCATCGATGGCGACGGCACCCCGTGCAAAGTGCGCGCATCAAACGCCGGGCACTTGCTGTTCTGTGCCGTGCCCAGCACGGAGCGCGCGCTGGCGGTATCCGCGCAGCTGCTATCGAACAGCTGCTCCAGCGGTTGGGGAATCCGCACACTGGCTGATCACCAGGCCCGATACAATCCCATGTCGTATCACAACGGATCAATCTGGCCGCACGATACTGCTATCTGCGCTGCCGGCATTTCACACTACGGCGGCTGCGCGCAGGTGGTGCAGATCCTCAGCGAGATCTTCGAAGCGGCACATCATTTCGGGATGCGACTGCCTGAGCTCTACTGTGGCTTCCCGCGCACCGAAGGACAGGGGCCGGCCCCCTATCCGGTCGCCTGTCTGCCGCAGGCGTGGTCCGCCGGTGCCGCCTTCATGCTGCTGCAGGCGGTTCTCGGGATACGCATCGATGGGCGACGCAACGAAGTGCACATCCAACGACCGATGCTTCCGATCGGCATTGAATCGCTGAGCATTCACAACCTGTCAGTGGGAGAAGCGCTGATCAACATCGAGTTTCACCGCATCGCCGGTGAAGTGGTGGTCGCGCCGCTCAGACATGCCGAGCACGGCGTGCGTGTGCTGGCGCATTTGTAAGGCAAATGCTTCGGCCGAGCGCTTCCCAGACCGAAGAGCAACCCCACGACCATTCGCCCTCCGGAGTGCATCAGAGCTCGTTCCTCACGCAGCGACTTTCTCCCCGGGGTACCTGCTTCGCTCGCGAAGCGGTCTTCACGCGCGTTCGCCACACCTCATACGGATCCCAACCCGAGCGGCGCTGACCGCGCCGTCTGTCCGGGCCGTTCTCCGAAGTGCCAGACGCACTCAATGCGTCGTTGGCCGCGAATGCCGTGCCGGTCGGAAGCTCCTGGGCCCCCTCACTCATCTTCATTGGCATGGCGTTCTCCCTGGTTCTCGAGTCACATTAACCGTGGCACGGCGGCTGGGTCGAGGACGGTCTGTGCGATGAGACCTCGCAGCTCAAGCGGGCGGCAAGCGCCCGCGACCGACGAAGAACGTGACGAGGGCGATGACCAAGAAGATAACGAATAGGATCTTGGCGATGCCCGCAGCACTAGCCGCGATTCCGCCGAAACCCAACACCGCCGCGATGATTGCAATTATGAAGAAAACTACAGCCCAGTGAAGCATGACGCCTCCTTTGCAAACCACGTCGCGCATAACACGCCAGGCTGCAAGACTGTGCTCTGACGCGTCGAGCGGTTCGGTCGGCCTGAGACGGGAAGGGTTGTAAGCGCTGCCCTACGCGCTGGCGTGCGCTCAAGGTCGTTTTGTACATGTGCACCGTCCTCGTCCGTCGTGCTTGATCTCCAGGCGACGCGTGGAATCGTTACACCTGCCCAGCAGAACGACGGTGTACAAAGAGCCATACAAAAGCGTCCCACAGCGAAAGGCTCTTCGGGTACCACCGCCGTGATAGCACTTGCCGCAGCCTGCAAGATCGATGGGAACCTGAACGAACGTAGGAAAGATGTCGAGGAGGTGCCCCAAGCGCAGCTCTGGCTCAAGGCAGTCAATCGCAGGCTCGCCGAACGTGACCGGTAGATCCATCGCGATTCCGCGCTTGGAGCAGTTAGTCCTTGATCCAGAGCGGGCTCCAACCTGACAGCCTCTAGGAAGGCACTCACTCGCAAAGGCAAAAACTTTCGACTCGAGTAGAGCGCGAAAACGGGAATCGGCGAGGAAGTCCACTTCGGCAGCACCCGGATGAGCTTGCCTTTGGCAATGGCTTCGCCGCAGTAGGCTGAAGGCAACAGCCCGATTCCATGGCGCGTGCACCGTCGATCGAACGCATCGACGTGCTCGGCACCAAGCTGCCCTGAGGCCCGCCCTAAGGGAAATGCTGATGGTTCAATCGATCGCAGCGAAGTCAAGTCCGATTAGTGGAAGGAAAATCACATGAGTCAAACAGACACCCGCGTGAGCGGAACGACAGTCGACATGAAGCTCGAGGTCCACGTCATCCCCGTAGCCGACGTCGAGCGATCCAAGCAGTTGGGCTCAGTTTCCGGGGAGGCGGAAGACCGTGACCGTGGTATTGCCGCCGCCAATTTCAGGAGCGACCAGGTTGTATACCCCTACGATGCCCGAGACGACCGCCACGTTTTGCCTACCGCGAGCGCTGTAGGTGACTACACCACCACCGGCCGGCCCACCCAGCTCGCGCCGCAGCAGCACCTTGCCGGATCTGGCGTCCAACGCCAGCAGGTCGCCGGTCAATTCACCGGTAAAAATCAGATCGCCCGCGGTCGCCGTAACGCCAGCTACCAGCGGCTTAGCGGCGTCGTAGCGCCATTTCTCATGACCCGTTGAAGCGTCGAAAGCCGTGAGCCGTCCCCGGGCAGCGGACCAGGGATCGAACTTGGTTTGGCCGCCGAAGTACCAGCCGTGGGTGTGCTCCTTCTCCGGATCCGGCGCCGTCGTATCCTTGCTGAACTCCGCACACCAATCGGTAGCAGGGACAATCAGCAAGTTTTGCTTGGCGTAGTACGCGGACCCGTTCCACTCCTGGCCCCCCAGAGTTCCGGGGCAAACTCGGACGGGGGTAGTGGTTAAGGGAACATCGACGTTCACCCGGTTAGTGAACGGAACGCTGTAGATGATTTCCTTCGAATCACGGTCCAGGAGCCGCAGCACTCCGTCCTTACCGGTGCTGGCGATCACATTGCGCGTCGACCCATTGATCGTCGTCTTAAACATCGGCGCAACATGCGAGACATCGTAGTCGTGCACGTCGTGCGGTACGAACTGGCGGTACCACGCGAGATGACCCGTCGTGGCATCCAAGGCAATCAACGAATTCGTATATAGATTGTCGCCGGGGCGGTCATTGTCGTAGAGATCGGGCGCCGCGTTTCCGCCGGGCACGTAGAGCAGATTCTTCTGCACGTCAAAGGACATCGGAGTCCAGAGATTGCCGCCGCCATGTTTCCGGGCGGCCGGATCTGGCCCCCAGGTCTCGGCGCCCGGCTCGCCGTCGGCGGGCACGATATTGAAACGCCACACTTGCTCGCCGTCCTGGATCTCGGAACGCGCCGACCCAACCCTTCGCGGCCGTCTCAGCACCTGCCGGTCCGATGTAGATCAGGTTGCCGTGCACCAGAGGCGCCATGCTAATGAAGTAGCCTTCCTTCGGGTCGGCGATCTGCTTCTCCCAGAGCGTATGGCCGTCCTTGGCATCGAGCGCCAACAGAAAGCCATCATTGGTACCGCGAATGATCTTTCCGTCGGCCAGTGCCGCGCCGCGATGAGTGGTTAACACCGTGCTTGCGTGTGGCGTCCATGTGCTCGACCAGATCACATGGCAGTCCGCGCCATCGATCGCGACGGTATAACGGGCCGTCGTCACGTACATCCTGCCCGCAGAGACGATCGGAGCGGCTTGTGATGGCTCTTTCTCGGGGAATGAGTACGAGCAGGCTTTGACGAGGCGCGATACGTTCTTCGTAGTGATCTGCTTTAGGTGGGAGTAGCGGGTTCCCGCGAGGTCGTGGTCGACGTATACCCAGTCGCCACGGTCTAGGTTGCTGGCGAGATCTTGGGAGGACGCAGGTATGGGCGACGTGCCAAAGACGAGGACAAATCCGACAAGGATTGCCATAAGCGTCCTCGGCCAGAGCGCCGGTTCGTAGGCCGTCGCATGTTTCTTGCGCGCTGAGTCCGACATAACGTTCACCCCGCCTTAGCTCGATCCCTACCTGGTGTTCCTCGAAGTGGCCCATGAACCGGACCCCGTACTCGTTGCGCCCACGCTGCTACTTTGGAAACTGTCCTGGCAACGACGTTCGGATGATAATGGCCCTGTAATCGCCAGGGGAGGCGGTCTATGTCTGCAGCGACGGCGGGTCCGAGAGCTTTGCGATCCAGCGGTGGTCCTCACCACCTGTTGGGTCGCCTCCTGGCTGGGGTCGCGGCGCTCCTGGCCGGCTGCAGCCACCACGGGCCGCCGCCGGCGCCGCCACCACCGAAAGTCTCCGTCGTCACCCTGCAAGCTCAAGCTGTGCCGATCGCGACTGAGCTTCCCGGGCGTGCAAACGCCTTGCGTACAGCCGACGTGCGACCGCAGGTGAACGGCATCATCCTGAAACGCATGTTCGTCGAGGGCGGTGAGGTCAAGGCAGGCCAGCAGCTGTATCAGATCGATCCGGCGCCGTACAAGGCCGCTTACGACAGCACCGTGGCGGCGCAGGCTTCGGCTCGTGCGCTGGCGGAGCGCTACAAGCCCCTGGTCGAAGCCAATGCGGTCAGCAAACAGGACTACGACAATGCGGTTGCCACGTATCTGCAGGCACAGGCGGCCGTCGAGACGGCGCGCATCAACCTGATCTATACGCGGGTGCTGTCGCCGATCTCCGGCCGTATCGGACGCTCCCTGATCACCGAAGGTGCGCTGGTCACTGCCAATCAGTCCGCGGCGCTGGCCACCGTACAGCAGCTTGACCCGATGTACGTGGACGTCACGCAGCCGACCACCACGCTGCTGCGCCTCCGGCGCGAAGCCGATGCCGGTATGCTGAAGCAAAACGCGGCGGGGCAGACGCAGGTACGAGTGCGGTTGGAAGATGGCAGCGATTATCCCCACGCGGGCACGTTGGAATTTTCCGAAGTGACGGTTGATCTCGGCACCGGCTCCGTGACGCTGCGGGCACTGATGCCCAATCCCGAGCGTCTGCTGTTGCCCGGCATGTTCGTCCGCGAGCGGATCGAGGAAGGCGTCCGTCAGGGCGCCGTGCTGGCACCGCAACAGGGTGTTACCCACAATCAGAAAGGCGACCCGTATGCGCTGGTGGTGGGTCCGGACAGTATCGTCGAGCTACGGAGCCTGCAGACCGACCGGGCTGTCGGGGATCAATGGTTGGTGACTTCGGGACTCAAGGCTGGCGACCGCGTGATCGTCGAAGGGCTGCAGTTGGCCAAGCCTGGCGCGAAGGTGGTGGCGCAGGAATATCGGCCGCCGCCGGAAGAGAAGAGCACCCGGCAGGCAGCCAGCGCTGCCCAGACCGCCACGGAGTGAGCCGCGGTCATGGTCAATTTCTTCATCAACCGCCCCATTTTCGCCTGGGTGCTGGCCATCGTAATCATGCTCGCCGGCGCACTCGCCATCACCACGCTGCCCATCGCGCAATATCCGAGCATCGCCCCGCCCGCCATCTCCATCCAGGCGACTTACCCGGGCGCCTCGGCAGACACGGTGCAGAGCACGGTCACGCAGGTCATCGAGCAGCAGCTGAGCGCCATTGATCACCTGCTGTATTTCGGCTCCGAGAGCGATGCGGACGGGACTCTGACCATCACGCTCTACTTCGAGCAGGGCACCAATCCCGACATCGCCCAGGTGCAGGTACAAAACAAGCTGCAGCTCGCCACACCGCTCCTGCCGCTCGAGGTGCAGCAGGAGGGGCTGCGCGTCGCCAAGGCCACGCGCAATTTCCTCCTGGTGATCGGCTTCTACTCGAGCGACGGCTCCCTCAGCAGTGAGGATGTCAGCGACTACATCGCCTCCAATGTTCAGGATCCGATCAGCCGCACACGCCGGGGTCGGCGACTATCAGCTGTTCGGTACCCAGTACGCGATGCGCGTCTGGCTGGATCCGGCCAAGCTCAATAACTATGGGCTGACGCCGGTTGACGTCAACAACGCGCTCCAGGTGCAGAACCTGCAGGTCCCGGTCGGTGAGCTGGGCGGGCTCCCCTCGGCGAAGGGTCAGCGCCTGCACGCCACCATCATCGGCCCGGAGCGCCTCACCAACGCCGATGAGTTCGGCCGCGTGCTGCTCAAGGTGAATCCCGACGGCTCGCAGGTGCGGCTTAAGGACGTGGCTCGCATCGGTCTGGGCGCTGAAAGCTACTCCGTCCACACCGAGTACAACGGCTATCCAGCGGCGGGCCTCGCCATCAAGCTGGCCACGGGCGCGAACGCGCTCGAGACCGCTCGCGCAGTACGCGCCACCATGGACAAGCTGGCACCGTTCTTTCCCCCCGGTCTGCAGCTCATTTACCCCTATGACACCACCCCGTTCGTGCGCGTCTCCATCGATGAGGTGGTGAAGACGCTGTTCGAAGCGATCGTGCTGGTGTTCCTGGTGATGTATCTGTTCCTGCAGAATTTCCGCGCCACCCTGATCCCGACGATCGCCGTGCCCGTGGTGCTGCTGGGCACCTTCGGCATACTGTCCGCCGCCGGCTACTCGATCAACACGCTCACCATGTTCGGGATGGTGCTGGCGATCGGGCTGCTGGTGGACGATGCGATCGTGGTCGTGGAAAACGTCGAGCGCGTGATGGAGGAGGACAAGCTCCCCCCCAAGGAGGCGACCCGCCGCTCGATGACCGAGATCACCGGCGCTCTGGTGGGCATAGCCCTGGTGCTCACCGCCGTGTTCCTGCCCATGGCTTTCTTCGGCGGCTCCACCGGCGTCATCTACCGGCAGTTCTCCATCACCATCGTCTCGGCCATGAGCCTCTCGGTGATGGTGGCGTTGATCT
The DNA here is from genome assembly GCA_963835645.1 of uncultured Gammaproteobacteria bacterium. Lineage (GTDB taxonomy): Bacteria > Pseudomonadota > Gammaproteobacteria > Steroidobacterales > Steroidobacteraceae > 13-2-20CM-66-19. The sequence goes on from CAWIGQ010000001.1 coordinate 155,303, forward strand.
TCACCCCTTCGTTGTGCGCGACGATTCTGCGCCCGCGCGTGGCGGAAGCGCACGAACGCGAGCGCGGTTTCTTCGGCTGGTTCAACCGCGGTTTCGCCCGCGTGAACCGCGGTTACGCCCGCGGTCTGGCCCACGTCTCGAGCCGCACCGGACGCTACCTCTTGGTATATCTGGCCATCGTGCTGGCGATGGGCGTTTTGTTCGTGCGCGTGCCCCGCTCGTTCCTGCCCGATGAAGACCAGGGCTTTCTGTTCGTGCAGGTGTCCGCGCCGCCGGGGTCGGCCAGCGAGCTGACGCAGCGGGCGCTGAACGAGGCACGCGACTACTTCCTGAAGGACGAACACGCGCTGGTGAGCGGCGTGTTCACCGTCAACGGCTTCAGCTTTGGCGGCCACGGACAGAATGCCGGCCTGGTGTTCGTGCGTCTCAGGGACTGGTCGGAGCGCCCGGGGAAGAAGAATTCCGTGTTCGCCCTGGTGGCACGGGCCAACCAGCGGTTCCACCAGCTGCGTGGGGCGATCGTAGTCGCCTTCGCACCGCCCGCCGCGCTCGAGCTGGGCAATGCCACCGGCTTCGACTTCGAGCTGGAGGACCGCGGCAACATCGGCCACCAGGCGCTGATGCAGGCGCGTGGCCAGCTGATGGGCATCGCCAGCAAGGAGCCGTCGATCGGCCTGATACGGCCCAACGGTCTCGATGATGAGCCGCAATACAAGCTCGACATCGACTGGGAAAAGGCCAGCGCACTCGGCCTTTCGATCGGCGACATCAACGACACGCTTGGTGCCGGCTGGGGCTCGTCCTTCGTCAACCAGTTTGTGGATCGCAACCGCGTCAAGCGGGTGTTCCTGCAGGGCAACGCGCCCTCGCGCATGTTGCCGCAGGACATGGAGCGCTGGTACGTACGCAACGGCGCCGGTCAGATGGTGCCGGTATCGACTTTCGCCGCAGCGCACTGGACTGTCGGCTCGCCGAAGCTCGAGCGTTACAATGGAACGCCTTCACTTGAGTTCTTGGGCGGCCCGGCGCCCGGCAGAAGTACCGGGGACGCTCTGGCGGCCATGGAAGCGGCGGTGGCGAAGCTGCCGAAGGGCGTGGGCTACGAATGGACCGGTCTCTCCTACGAGGAGAAGCGCTCAGGCTCGCAGGCGCCGGCGCTGTACGTCATCTCGCTGATCGTCGTCTTCCTGTGTCTGGCGGCACTCTACGAAAGCTGGTCGATTCCCTTTTCGGTGATGCTGGTGGTGCCGCTCGGCATCATCGGTACGATTGCGGCGACCCTGTTCCGCGGACTCGCTAACGACGTCTTCTTCCAGGTGGGTCTGCTCACCACCGTCGGCCTCTCGTCCAAGAACGCCATCCTGATCGTCGAGTTTGCCAAGGAGAACTACGAAAGCGGCATGAATCTGATCGAGGCGACCCTTGGAGCCGCGCGCCAGCGCCTGCGACCGATCCTCATGACCTCGATGGCGTTCATCCTCGGAGTGATGCCGCTGGCGATCGCGACCGGAGCCGGGGCCGGCGGCCGCGTCGCCATCGGCACCGGCGTGATCGGCGGCATGCTGACGGCCACGGTGCTCGCCATCTTCCTCGTGCCGGTATTCTTCATCAGCGTCCGCTCCGTATTCCCGGGTCGTCCGAGCAGCGAGCAGCCGCCGCAGTCGGCGCAGCCGGTCCCGGAGACCTGAGGATGGCTCGCAGCATCGTTTCGCTCCTCGTCACCCCGGTGGCCCTCATCCTTGGCGCCTGTACCCTGGAGCCGCATTATCACCGGCCGCCCGCGCCGCTGCCTGCGCCTGAAGGCGGCGCAGCCCGGCGCCACCGCCGCCGCCGACATCGGCTGGCGGGAGTTCTTTCCCGACCCGCAGCTGCAGCAGCTGATCGCGGTGGCGCTTACCAACAATCGCGACTTGCGGGTCGCGGCTCTGAATGTGCAGAGCGCTCAGGCGCAATACCGCATCCAGCGCGCCCCGCTGTTTCCGACTGTCAACGCGAGCGCTGTCGAGCAGGCAGAGGAAGTTCCCCTCAGTGTGTTGGAGGCCGAATTTCCCAGCGGCGCAGCAGCCGGCGGAAGCGCTCTGCCGACCGGCGGGGTTACCGTGCACACGTATAACGTCGGAGTCGGCTTCACGAATTACGAGCTGGACCTTTTCGGCCGCATCCGTAGTCTCAGCCATGCAGCCCTGCAGCAGTACTTCAGCTCGGGCGAAACGAGGCGCAGTGTGCAGCTCACCCTGGTGGCCGAAGTCGCCACCGCCTACCTCACGGTACTCGCCGATCAGACCCTGCTCGACATCACCCGTGACACGTTGAAGAGCCAGGAACAGTCCTACGCGCTGACGCAGAAGATGTTCAGCGGCGGCACGACCACGGAGCTCGCGCTGCGCCAGGCCGAGACCACAGTCGACACCGCACGCGCCAACCTCGCTCAGTACAACCGGCAGCTGGCTCAGGACCGCGATGCGCTACAGCTCTTGCTCGGCGCGCCGATTCCGGACGGCATCGATTTTTCCGGCGGCCTGGACCGCGGAAACATGGTAGCCGAGCTCGAGGAGGGCATTCCGTCAGACGTGCTGGTGCGCCGACCCGATATACTCGCCGCCGAGCATCAGCTGATGGCGGCCAACGCACAGATCGGCGCGGCGCGTGCGGCATTCCTGCCCGCCATCTCGCTCACCGGCAATTTCGGTACCGAAAGCCCGCAGCTCTCGGGCCTCTTCAAGAGCGGTTCGCGCGCGTGGACCTTCTCCCCGCAGATCAGTCTCCCGATCTTCGCGGGCGGCGCCAACGTCGCCAACCTCCAGGCGACCAAGCTCGCTCGCGATACCGCGGTCGCGCAGTACGAGAAGGCGATTCAGACCGCCTTCCGCGAGGTCGCCGATGCGCTGGTCGCCCGCGGCACGCTCGATGAGCAGCTCGCGGCTCAGCAAGCTCTGGTGACGGCCTCGGCCGCAGCCTATCGGCTGTCCGACATGCGCTACCGGGGCGGCGTTGACAGCTACCTGAGCGCGCTCGTTGCGCAGGTCTCGCTCTATGGCGCCCAGCAGCAGTTGCAAACCGTGCGGCTGACGCGCCTGCAAAACCTCGTGACGTTGTACAAGGCCCTGGGTGGGGGCCTGCGGGAGCACGACTCTACTGCCCAGCGGCCTCCCCAGCCTCCGACCTCCGTAAGTGTACCCGGGCCTTCGCTGCGGTCTGCTGCGAACTAGGGGCACGCGGGTGTATGTTGCGAATCGAGGCAAGCGAACTAGCGAACTAGCATGACGAAGTCTGCGGCAGCCCCGGCAGCAAGACCCACCACTGAGGCGCACTCATGGGTCTGGGAGCTCTTGCTCCGCCTCCTGGGGGCGGCCCTGCAGATCATGGCAACCTGGGCCCTGGTGCGTGCGCTCACGCCGGACGATGCCGGTGTCTACTTTCGCGGCTTTGTCATTGCGCTGGGGCTCAGCACCCTGTTGCGGGGCAAGTACGAGATCTACCTGGCACAGCACATCATCGGCCGGTGCGCCAGGCCCACGGGCTTCCCCACGGGGGTGCTGCTGATGCAGCTGGGGCGGCGCATGCTGCTGCGATCAAGCCTGCTGTGCGGCGTGCTGCTGGTCGTGACGGCCGACCTGGACATCCAGGCGCCGCAACTACAGACGGTGCTGCAGACCTATCTGCCGTTCGTGCTCGCCCTCCCCTTCGTGAGCCTGGCCAGCCTGATGGGCGAGGCGCTGCGGGCGGCCAACCGCACCCTGGGCATTGTCGTCGCGGCGTATGCCGTGAACTTATCCATCCTCCTTGCGGTACTGCTGGCACCTCCGGACGCATCGCTCGTTCTTTACTCCTGGGCGTTCTTCCTCGGCAGTCTGGTCGCTGCGGCCATAGCGGCGGTGCTCGCCTGGCATGCCTTCCCGGCGACGCGGGCCGAGGCGGCCGCCAGCCCGATCTCGCGTGAAGTGCTGCAGGCGGTCGACTCGCGCGAACTGGTCGGACTGGCGCGGGGCGCCTTGCTCTGGGGTCCGCTGTGCATCCTGTCTATCTGGGCCCCGCCGCTGGAGATGGCACGCTATGCCGTGGCCGCGCGCACGGCGCTCGTCGTCGATTTCTTCCTGCCAGCGTTGAACCTGACCGGCTGTCGCGAGACGCTCTTGGCCCGGCAGCCTGAACAGACGTCGCGACGCCTGCTCATCGGGCAACTCACGGTAGCGCTGGTCTACAGTTCGGTGCTGGTGCTGCCGCTATTGCTGCTGGCGCCGGAGACTTTGAGGTTCTATGGGACGCCTTACGATGCGCAGGTGACAATCTACGGGCTCCTGCTGGGCGTGCAATGGGCCAACGGTGTGGGCCGCCCCGCGGTGCGCCAGGCCGTGGTGGCGTGGGATGCACGGCGCATCGGTGTCACGCTTGGGTCCGGCGCCGCGGCGGTGGTGCTGATCTGCGCACTCGGCGTGACCACGTACGGCGCCTTGGCGGCCGCCGCGGCCTCGCTGGTCGGCGCCTTGATCGTCAATGCACGGGCAATCGTCATGGCACTCTCGAACCGGTACCCGGGTGAATCGCAGTCCGGTTCGCCGTCGCCGCGCGGAAGTGTCTGATTCCTGAGTCCCGCCGGCGCCAATCCCGACCCTATCCACGCGCTATAGAAGATTCCGCACGCGCTTTCTGCTCCCGGACCTTTGGCGTTGAAAGGAGTGCCACATGACTCGGGTCCTCGCGGCAACAGTGCTCGCGGTACTACCGTCTGTGAGTCTCGCAGGTAATCCCGCGGAACTAGCGCTCGTTGGGGCAACCGTAGTTGATGTCGACAACTTTGGCGAGACGACTGCAGATCTCACTGATTCGACCGTGCTCGTCCACGACCAGTTGATCGCGGCAGTGGGGCCACGAAGCGACGTTGCGATTCCACCGGGCACGGCGGTCGTTGACGTCCATGGCCAGTACATTATTCCCGGTCTGATCGACGGGTTTGCCGCACAGCGCAGCCAGGGGCAGGCGAACGCGCATCTCGCCATGGGAGTCACGACGATCGTCGGTATGTCAGACGATCGGCGCGGTCTCTTGCTGGACGAGGACCCGCAGCCGCATGTCAAAAGACTAGAGGACGTCATCGGGTATGACCTCTCCGGGCTCGATCCCCCGCCACAAACGATCGGAGAGATTAGGGCACGCGGCCGGCGTTTGAGTCCGGCCGAGCTGGCAGCTTACGTGGATACCAAGGCCTGGGACGGAAACACTGTACTGCTGTTGATGTACCCGCTCGATATCGAGCAGGTTCGCGCGGTCGTCGCCGCCGCGCGCCGACACAAGATAGCTACCATCGGCGAGCTCGGGCATACCGCGTATGTCGATGCCGCCGAGGCCGGTGTGCAAGCATTCGTCCACATAAGCCGTATCATGAGCGAACTGGCACCAGTTGGTCTTCGCCGTGCCATTGCCGATGATCCATTCCCACCGGATCCGAGTGCGCTGCGGACCCAGTTCGACACGTTCCTCGGCTCCCTCGGCCCGAGCGCACCAGGCGTCCGAGAATATGCGGCGCGAATTGGCCGGACGCGCGCGGCCGTGATGCCGACCACCACGCTATCCGTATCCGGCACCGAGCTTGATCCTCATAACCCCTGGGCTACTGAAATCGGAGCACTTGTCGATCCTCACGACGTGCACGCGCCGCTCGATCCGCTTACGGGTCTGCAACCGAGACTCATGCGAATGCCCAAGGAAGCGCGCGATCGCAGACTCAAGGAGGAGGAGGCGCAGATGGGCGCGCAGTCAGCATTCATCACGGCGCGGGTTCCCTTTCTCGCAGCAAGTGGGACGACGGCCTTTGGTGTGCTGCCGGGCGATGGTCTGCACTGGGAGATGCACCTACTTAAGCGACTCGGACTCACGGACCGCCAGGCGCTCGCCGCAGCGACCGAGAATTACGCGAAAGTCTTCGGCTGGACTGATCGCGGACGAATCGCACCTGGCTGCTTGGCTGATATCGTCGTGCTGGCAAAAAGCCCGGTCGAAAATATTGACAACTCGCGTACGATTGCCCGCGTCTACCTGGCCGGGCGGGAACTCAACCGTGCACAACTGCTGCAGCCTCGGCCCTGAACGGGGTGGCCTTCCGGTTCTGGCCGTTCTTGTCATCGGAGACGTTCAAGCTCTTGCGGGTGTACTCACCGCCGTGATCGCAACAATGACCTGAGCATCTGTGGACCCGCTGAACTGAAGGGTCAGATCACGGCCTGCGGGCAACTCATATTCCACGATCTTGTGGGGCCGTTCGCACCCGCGCTGTCCTTGAAAGTCTCTGGAACTCACGACCCGAGTACCTTCGACGACATCGATCCAGTGCCTGCTGGTAATCGAGACGCGGTATCTCCCCGCCTTTTCGACTCGGAATCGCACGAGCCCAGCGTGTGCGCCGTCCGTGAGAGCCGCCTTGCCAGGCTTCGCTACGAAGGTCACCGTGCTCTGATCCGCAAGTTTCACCTCATACAGTTTCTCAGGTTCGATCTGCGGGACATCAGCGCCAGGCCTGACTGCCCCGGCAACGGCGCGCGGAGTCTGCTTCATCACGGCCCGCTCGCGCGAGACATCCCAGGTGAAGCGGGTGCAGGGATCGGCGTCGGCTGTACTTATCGCCTCTCCCATGCCAATCAGCGCGAATCCATAACTCTGAAAAATCGCCGCGGCGCGCTTGCCGGCTACAAATTCAACGAAACGACTGGCATCCGCGCCGGCCACGGCGGTCATCGAGATCGGATAGCGGATCGGCGGGTACGTGTCTTGCGGAAACACATCGAGCAATTTCACTCTCTTTTCTATCTTCGCGTCAGTGAGATAGACAATGCCGAACGGCGCGTCGCCCCGGGCGACAAAGGCCAGGGCCGACCGTACGTCTTCCGCACGTACCAGCCGCCCCTGAAGCTGCTCCCACACGCCCAGTTTGATGAGCGCTGCCTTGGCGTACTTGCCGACAGGTACAGAGTCCGGATCACCGGTTGCGATCCGCGCACCGCTCAGCGCCTGAACCAACGCCGGCCCTGAGGTGATTTTCACGCTTGCGGTACTGTCCGCAGGCGCCACCAGCACCAGTTGATTTCCGAGCACATCCTTGCGACTTCCCGGTGCGAGCAGTTTTCGGCTCTGGAGGTAGTCCATCCACTCCTCATCGGCCGCGAAGAACACTGTCGCCGGAGCACCCGCCTCAATTTGCCGGGCGAGCACGGAACTCGCGGCGAATGAGGTCTTCACTGCAATCCCGGTCTCTTGGGTGAACGCCGCGCTCACCTCCGTCACCGCTTCGGTAAGTGACGCGGCCGCAAACACAATGAAAGGCCGCTCCTGCTCGGCAGCAGACGGCGCCCGGGCATCGAAAGCGATGCCCACCACGAGGAGCAGGACGATCAGTTTGCGCACGTCGCCGATCGCGCGCTTCAGATGCCCGTGCGGGCTCTCGACTGAGCCCGCCGCGGAAAACGATCAGAAGGTGAAACGGCCACCGACTGTCGGCGCAAGGTTGTTGTCGTAGAAATAGGGGACGCCGGGCTCGTGAGGAATGGCGATGGCCAGACCGCCGCTGACGTTCGGAATACGCAATGCCGGCATAAACGTCGAAACGCTTGGTGAAGTGATGATCCGCATAGAGTGAAACCTCGTTGAGCGTGCCCGCGCAGGAACTGCGGAAACCGGCGGCGGGCGAGCAGGTCGGCGGAAGACGAAAGTCGTTCTGCTCCTCATGATAGTAGGACAAAGTGATGTCGGTTTTGCTGTCGTAAGCGTATTTCACGCCCGTCCAGAAGACCTGCACGATCTTGGTAGAATCAAGATTGTTGTCTTCGACGCCGCTCAGGAGATAACCGCCCTGGGCCGTGGCGCCAACGCCCAACGGATTCGACGGGTTATTCTGCCGGATGTGTTCGTAGCCGGCAAAGAACTTGAACGGGTCCCAGGTATATTTGGCAGCGACCATAACGGCGGTGTTGTCGGTCACGATGCCATATTCGGTGTTGCTCAATCCGATCAGATTGTCGCCGTTGATGGGGTTTGTATTGATGCTGTTGAGGGTCGACTGATATGGCGCCGACAGACTCTCAGGCCCCAGCAAGGGGTTGAGCACGCTGATCGCCTGGTTGTAACGTTGGTAGACGACGTCGGCGGAGAACTTGCCGTAGTCTCCGCCGAGGTCAAATCCATAGGCGGAGTTATGCGGCTCTTCCGGCGTACAGGTGGCGGCAGTCCAGGCGGCGGAGGCGGAATAGCAGCCGCCCGAGCCGTCGATGAATTTATACATCGCGCCGAAATGGACCGGACCATAAGTGAGGCGATATTTCACGGCGTTGTCCCAACGGGCGTCCTGGGTGTCGCCGCCGCCGGCCATCAGGCCGTTATAGCCGATGAACGAAAAGGAATAGGCGCCGCCGGCCGGATCGTAGGCGAGCATCGCATCGGTACCGAGAGCGCGCTGACGACCGAAGGTCAGCGTGCCGAGCTGCGTGGACGATACACCGCCATAGAATTCGTCGTTGAAGGTTTGGCCCGCGCGCGAGCCGTCGCCGGCGAACGAATAGCTGCTCCTGGGGAGGCCGTTGTTGGCGACGTTGGTGGCTCCTAGGTTGGCGAGCTGGCCGGACTGTGGATTGATGCCGGTCGAAGCGTTGAACACAACGAACCAGTCGTCCAGAAACTCTACCTTGGCCTTGATGCCCAGACCCGACTGCGACAGGTTGTTCGGCGCAATGAGGAATTGGGGGTGATTGCCGTTCCGGTTGACCAGCGATTCGCCTTCATAGTTATAGGCATTTTCCGGTAAGCCGTGGCTGACCCAGCCCACGCCGACGTCATACGTGCCGTAAAGGGTGATGCCGTGCCAGGTCAGCGGGCAATCGGTGTGGATGAACTCCTGGAAGCTCGCGCAGCCCGGCTCGGTGGTTTGAAGATCGGCGGCGCGCGCCGCATGATTCAAGACGAAAGTTGAAGCAAGCGCCGCAGGGGCGTACCGCCAGACAGACCGCATTCTATCTTCCCCCGGAAAAAGCCGTCACAACGGGCGGGTCGATCGAGCCTTACGCCGTCCGCGCGACACCCGCGATTGCGCACATGACTACCACGGCCAGGACTGACTCTTTCACGGTTATGCTTGTCCCTGAAATGCTAACCGCCATCGCCATTAGAACTCGTTATATTCCACCATATATAACACAGCTACGTCGTAAAGCGCAAAGTCCCGATGGGGGCGAGCTAGCAGATAGAGGTCATTGCAAAAGGGGGCCGCGCTTGCAAGGTGAATTGCAGAGGACTCGGCTTCGCTATGATGTCGTGAGGAGGAATCTCTATGGCTGCTCCTGTTGTTCGATTCAGGATCGATTTCGCGGAACATTCCAGTGTTGGGCCGGGGAAAATCTGTCTTCTCGAAGCCATTCGAGATACCGGTTCTCTGTCACAAGGGGCGCGCAACATTGGGATGAGTTATCGTCGTGCTTGGCTCTTGGTCGAAAGCCTGAGGCAATCTTTCCGCGAGCCCGTGACAGTGGCAAGCACGGGAGGCAAGGACGGAGGCGGGATGCTAGTCACCGAATTTGGCGGCGCCTTGATTAGAAACTATCGCGAGTTGGAACGAGACTTTGCGAGGTTGGCAGAGCGGCGTCTCCACCCCATCATTGCAACGGTTATCCGACATTCCAAGTCTGGCGCTAAGGTATCGGTACGCACGAAGCTTGAGTAAAAAGCAAATGGCATGAAACGCCATATGCTCTGAGATCCACGAAGGAGCTAGCGTGCCGGTTCCGGAAGCAGATCGCAGTCGCGCCTGTCAATCATCCCAGCGTTGGGGTTCTCCCTTCCAATGACCGATTGCAAGAAAGAGAGCGATCAGGCCAAAAACAAGCCCGAGGCTCTTAAACGCATGCTGGCGCTCCTGCACGTATGGACTTATGCCAATGAAAGTGACGAACCAGATTGCGTCTACCAGCCACCCTTCCCAGGTCAGCGGCATCCTCCACCCCCAACGGTAGCGCTTTGCCGCAAACCAATACCGAGGTCTATCGTCCATACGCTGCACTTGTGTTGCGATCTAACTTGTTTCGGCAGTGCAGAAGTCTGTTCTTATGCCAATTCTGGCGAGTGTCAGGTTTCACAGAGGCCACAGGCCGCTCGGGGGTCAGTTGCTGCCGCTGCGCACGGAGGGGTTCAGTTCGGCCAAGACGGAATACCGGACGGACCAGGAGTAGACATGCACCATGTTCGACGGGCGGACGCCGGAACGGGCAATTCTCCGCCGCGCCGTGACTTCGTGACTCAGTCTGTTAAGAACGGCCCGACGTGTGCTTTTGCACCTCAACTTTTAGATGGCGCACGCCGGTGTCGCTGAGTGAGTCGGGGTTGATCCACATTTCCCTCCGGGCAAGCCGCTTGAGTGTCTGTTCGAGTGTCTCGGGGCGTCGCGAGACGCGTCGAGGGACGTCACTCAAAGGCTTTGATTGTGTCGGCGATCCTGGCGTGCCGTTGGAATCGATCCCCCGATCGACTCGTGGCTCCGCGAGATACGGGATTGAAGTGCCCATACCGGCTTCGCGTGCGCGCGTGACCTCCTGCTCGGCAACAGGCACCACAGCTGCGGAGGCGAAGTGAGAGCGCACTTGCACGGCGACTTGCTTCGCAGAGATTGGATCTGCGAAGAACCCCAGCCGAAGAAAATAGCGGGAACGCCCCTCGCGGTGACTTTCTGTCGCGTAGAGCGTATGTGCCTTGAATATGGCGAGCGACGGCACGCGGCTCAGGTCGATCGGCTGCGCCGACCAGTGCAGCTGCACGGCAAAGGAAACCGGTGCACCCTGAACGACAGCCTCCTTCAAAGCCTGCCGAGTACTTGTGTCCTCGGGGCGCAGCAACGCGATCTGATCGCAATTGCTCTCATCACCCTCGTCCTGAACTGCGCAAACACCGCGCGTTTCCAGAATCTTCAGGACCTGTGTGTCGCTCAACGACTCATCTTTGACCGCTGCAGGGTCGCTGCTTTTGGGAACCACCGGCTCAGAATCAGCGGGCTGCAACGAAGGCGCCTCGGAATTGGGCGGCCGCAAAAACGCGGCCGGTGCGATGGTTGCGAACGCGTTGGGATAAGGGCCGCGTATGGCTTCTACCCATCTCTCGGCATCCGCCAGCGTCTCGAAGTACCCCATGTGGAGGTACAACCGCTCACCGCCATCCGGCTGACGCGCACGACTCGTGAAGAATGTGAAAGGCTTTAGCTGCGGTGATTGGGGCGGCCGAATGGACACAGGTGCTGCCAGCCGGCACAGCGTGAGCATGAAATGGCCACTACCCGGCTGCGCCCGATGCACCGGATTGGGGTTCGAGGACCCAGCGGGCTTTGCCGACGTTGATGTCATAAGCTCTCCCTGAAACGAACGTTCGAGTCACGGTCGGGAGAGCGTCAGAACTAATGCAGGCGAGCTTGCACGCTCACACCTCGGCAGTGGAGTGGCAACCCCGCTGTCTTAGGCCGTCACGCCCTTAGACCGGTAGCTTTGCGTCCCCGCCTTTCGAACGGGTTTGCCCTTGTGCCTGGCTCGGTCTCAGAAGGTGTCGCCATTTGGAGTCTAGTCAAGACTCGCAGAACGGATCGCACTCTCGAGATCGCGCTGTCATAAGCATGGCCGCTTGAGGACCATATGTCTAGTGGTATGGCACTTCGGCCAGGCTGACCGACCGCAGTCAATTTCCGACGTACGACAGGGCCGGCATAACGGATGAGCAATTCGGTGCACCACACATTAGATATGGCAAATGAGCTTCTGCAGGTGCGGCATTTGTGCTGGAGTGGGGGCGTGCTGTAGGTGGGGTCTTACCCGACTATCAGGCGATCCCCGCCAGAGTTGACGCCCGTTCCCGCGCAACCATACTTTCGTGAGCCCGTTAAACCGACATCTTTCCTTTTCACATATCACGGCGAAGTTCGCGTTCGCCGCGGCCATCGCGGTGACGTGGATTTGCCTGAGCGGCTGCGTGTCGAGCGGCTTCTATCAGATGAGCGACGAGTGGTGTGTCCGGCACCCCGAAGCCAGCGTGGCACGCTGCGGTCACAACCCGCACGATGTCATACAAGTCGGCCAAAACACCGGCAGCCAAAATCAGAACGACGGCCCTTAACATCAGGCCGAACACGAACCATTCGCCCATTACCGACCCGGGCATTGCTTGCGGCAACCCGCGTGCCTGGGATGGCGCAGTCTGATCTAACTGCGCAATTCATCGAGATCTGTTGAGCGTGCGATCGCTTTCTGACCTTGCAGCACCGCGAGTCTCGTTGTCAGCGCTGCGTGAACTCTTTCGTACGCGTCGCTCCCCAACGTGAGCCGTCTGGGCCCGGAGCGATGATCGGCGCAATCGATCATCGCACGCGCCGTCTTCTGGGCGTCTCCACGCACGGAGAACCTGCCTGAGCTCCACGCCCGGCGAATTTCGCCGACTGGCGTGTTCTCGTAGACCGCAGTTGGGGGCGTGCTGACCAAGCCTTTGCCGAAGTCCGTGGCCGTCGGGCCCGGTTCGATGATGGTGAACTCGATGTTGAACGGTGCCACCTCCTGCGATACCGCCTCGACAAACCCCTCAATGCCCCACTTCGTTGCGTGGTACAGGCTAAAGCCCGGATAGGCAATCTGCCCGCCCTCCGAGGACACCTGCAGAATGCGCCCGCCGCCCTGTGCCCGCAGATGCGGAAGTGCGGCGCGGATCACCTGAATCGAACCGACGAGGTTAGTATCGATCTGTTGCCCCATCTGCTCATCATTCAGCTCTTCTGCGGCGCCGAACAGTCCGTAGCCGGCGTTGTTCACGATGACGTCGATGCGCCCTAAAGAGTTGAAGGCTCCATCGATCACCCGCCGAACAGCCGCACTATCCGTGACGTCCAGCGCCGCAACGCTGAGCTGATCCGCATAGCGGCTCTTGAGTCCATCGAGCGCGTCCACTCTGCGCGCAGTCCCGGCGACTCGATCACCGCGAGCCAGAAGCTGCTCCGTCATCTTCCGCCCCAGACCGGATGAGATCCCGGTGATGAACCACGTCTTGACCATCGGAAGCACTCCTCTCATTAGCATCAGGCGGCGCCAGCGTGTGCGCCAATGCCGTCCAGGGCCACGACCGCATCCTTGGGCAAATCCAATTCGGCCACAGCTAGGTTTTCCCGCAAGTGTGCGACCGAGGAGGTACCCGGGATCAGGAGAATGTTGGGCGCGCGGTTGGCAGCGCTTCTCAGGGCCATTTCTCTACTACCCCGGTCGGCGTCTTGTGCCTGCGCCACTGCGTGCGTTCATAGATTTCATCAGAGTATCGGCTTCCGTCGGGGTCTCCCATGGACTCGGTCAACTCAGATGAGCTTTGCATCCAAGGTGATCTCTGCCTTGAGAAGCTTGGACACCGGGCAGTTTCGCTCAGCGTCGCGCGCGAGCTCGACAAACGTCGCGTCGTTGACGCCTGGTACCTTCGCTCGCAGGGTCAACGCCGAGCGGCTGATGCGAAAACCTTGACCTTCCGGTTCCAGAGTCACGGCCGCCTCCGTGGTGAGCTCAGTCGCGGTTACGCCAGCAGTCTGAAGCCGGAACGCGAGCGCCATCGTGAAACAACCAGCATGGGCGGCGGCGACAAGCTCCTCCGGATTTGTTCCCCTCTCGTTTTCAAATCGTGTCCTGAAGGAATACGGCGACTTTTCCAAGACGCCCGACTCAGTGGAAATGTCCCCGGTCCCCGACCGGCCATTCCCGCGCCAAACGGCTACTGCTTTGCGAATCATGAGAATCTCCTTTCGAAAAGTACCGTGCATTTGCCCTTTGCCCAACGGGCATCCGGTCCAGCACTGCGATGACCCGATGATGATCTTCCATGGCCGAGCCCTTGCATCATATGGGCATATGCCCCATTATTGCATTCCAGCGCGACCATGACAACCGACAGCAAAGCAGATTTTCGCCTCAGTCCGTGCAACGCGACGGCGTTGCGCATGGCATCCCGACGGCTGACGCAGCTCTATGATGCGGCGCTCGAACCCTGCGGGCTGCGGTCGACCCAGCTTGCAATCCTGTCGGAGCTTGCACAATGGTCGAAGGACCCACCAACACTTGCTGAGCTCGCGGATGCCTTAGCGATCGATCGTTCCTCGCTCGGTCACAATCTGAGGCCCCTTGAGCGCGAGGGTTTGCTTGTCCTGGGTGAGAGCGCAATGGATGGTCGACGGCGCCAGATCGCGTTGACTTCTAAAGGCAAGGCCAAATCGCGAGAGGCTGTCCGTCTGTGGCGGGTGGCTCAGGAGAGGTTCGAACATGTATTCGGACGGTCCGAGGCCGCTGCGCTGCGCGCTACGTTGCTGAGGATCGCCCATCATGAGCGGCTTGCTTCCTTAAGAGACTGATCGGCAACTGGCCCGCGACGGGCGGTGCCGTCACTCACGACTCGTTGGTGTGCTCCTGGCGAGGCTGGCCAGTTTGATTGCTGGTTTGCAGCCTTACTCATTCATGCGGGCGAGGATACTTGCGCAATCCGAGCCTCCCGAATCGGCAAATTGATGACCGCGGCGGCAGCCGCCAGGGCCATATCTGCGTACCACATCCACTGATAGTCACCGAATCGAGTAAGCGCGAGCCCGCCGAGATAAGCGCCAAGAAAACCACCGATCTGGTGTGACAGCAGTGTGAGGCCGAACAGCGTGGACAAGTAGCGGATACCGAAGAGCTTACCTACGATGGTGGCGGTGGGTGGCACGGTGGCCAGCCAAGTGAGCCCCAGGCCCACGGCAAAGCTATAGAATGTCCACTCGGTTTTTGGTGCTACCAAGTACCAGCCGATCAACAGCGCGCGCGAGCCATACATCGCAGCAAGAATGTACTTGCTGCGAAAGCGCTGCGTGCACGAACCGGCTATCAGGCTACCCACGATGTTGGCTAGGCCAATGAGGGCCAGCGACCAACTCGCTACCGCCGGCGGCAGGCCGCAAAGATTCACTTGCCCCGGCAAATGCGTCACGAGAAACGCAATGTGGAATCCGCACGTAAAGAAGCCCGCGTTCAACAACAAGTAGCTGCGATCCTCGATCGCATCCTGCACCGCCTGCCATGGCGCAGACCCAGCGGCGTCGGCGCCGGCGCGCACGGAACCTGCTGGACTCACCACACCCACGAGGGGCAGCGCGCCCACGGTGATCACCGCGAGCGACCACATCGCACCCATCCACCCGAGCATCTGGATCAGCGTTTGCGCGACCGGAGCGAAAACGAATTGCCCCAACGATCCCCCGGCGTTGATGATGCCGGCCGCTTTGCCGCGTTTAGCGGTCGGGAGGTGCTGCGCTGCCGCGCCGATCAGCACCGAGAAACTTCCGGCGCCGGAGCCGATCGCCGAGAGGACGCCAAGCGAGACGATGAGCCCGAAGCCTGATGTCATGAACGGCGTCAGCGCCATACCGACCGCTAGCACGACCAGGCCGGCGATAAGGATTTTCGTGGGACCATAACGATCCGCCACGGCGCCAGAGACCGGCTGGATGACGCCCCACATCAGTTGCGCGATGGCAAACGCAAGGCTGATGGTGGTAATGCCGAGGCCGGTTGAGCTTTGAAGTGGCGCAATGAAGAGCCCTAGCGATTGTCTTGCGCCCATCGTTACCATCAGGATGGCGGCAGCCGCAAGCGTGATGACCCACGCGCTGCGTTCCTTACTTGGCGGCATGTCGGTTCGACACGGGCGCTCTGGCGCGCCTTACTTCGTGTCGCTCTCCGTAATCATCGCGTCCAAGCTATTTTCAAATGATAGCCCGGTGTTCATAGTGCGCAGGTACGGCAAATTGCGGCAAGTGGTCAGCTGGCGCCGCTTCCTCACGGCTCAGTCGCGCTTCGCGCTCTCAGTGTAATCCCGCGGTGCGGACCCGGTGTAAAGCTGGCGTGGCCGCCCGATGCGCATGGCGGAATCGGAGACCATCTCCTGCCAGTGCGCTACCCAGCCTACGGTGCGCGCGATCGCGAACATCACGGTAAACATCGAGCGCGGAATGCCGATCGCGCTGTAGATGATGCCCGAGTAGAAGTCCACGTTCGGATACAGCTTCCGCTCGATGAAATACTCATCCTTGAGCGCGATCTCCTCCAGGCGCAGTGCGAGCTCGAACACCCGGTCATCGGCTTGTCCGACCTTCGCGAGCAGCTTGTGGCACATATCGCGGACGATCTTTGCGCGCGGGTCGAAATTCTTGTAGACCCGGTGCCCGAAGCCCATCAGCCGAAAGTGACTCGATTTGTCCTTCACCATCGCGAGGAACTTCGGGATGTTGGCGACCGTTCCAATTTGCTCGAGCATGGCAAGCACCGCCTCATTGGCGCCCCCGTGCGCCGGTCCCCACAGCGCCGAGACGCCCGCTGAGATTGCGGCATAGGGATTTGCACCGGTGCTGCCCGCCAGGCGCACTGTGGAGGTGCTCGCGTTCTGTTCGTGATCGGCGTGAAGTATGAACAACAGATCGAGCGCCTGTGCGGCAACCGGATCGACACGATACGGCTCGCACGGTACCGAGAAAAACATGTTCAGCAGGTTGCCGCAGTAATCGAGGTCGTTTCGGGGATAGATGAACGGCTGACCGAGCGAGTACTTGTGTGCAGCCGCGGCGATCGTCGGCATCTTGGCGATGATGCGGTGCGAGAAGATCTCCCGGTGGCGCGGGTTATGGATGTCCATTGAGTCGTGGTAAAAGGCGGAGAGCGATGCCACAACGGCAGCGACCATGGCCATCGGGTGGGCGCTGTGGTGAAAGCCGTTGAAGAAGCGCAGCAGGCTCTCGTAGATCATCGTGTGATGACGGATGCTGCTGCTGAACTCTTCGAGTTGCCTTCGCGTCGGCAGCTCGCCGTGCAGGATTAAGTAGCACACCTCCATGAAGCTGCTCTTCGCAGCGAGCTGCTCGACCGGGTAACCGCGGTAGAGCAGCAGCCCCGCGTCACCATCGATGTAGGTGATGCCGCTCTCGCAGGAGGCGGTAACCGCGAATCCCGGATCGAACGCGAACACTTCGTGGTCGCGGTAGATGGACGCGAGGTCAATGACTCCGGGCCCCAAAGTGCCCTTACGGACCGGAAGCTCCGTCGCCCGGCCTGTAGCGCGGTCGCCGAGCTCGAGCGTCTTCTGGGCCACTGTCCGTGCGGCGACGCGGGCCGCGGGTGCGACTGCATTCATGTGCATCTCCAACACACTCGTTCCGATGCATGGACACAGTACGCGAGCGCGCGCGCTCAGAGAACCGCGGCGCGGTTGACAGACCGTTTCGTGGCGGCAAACGGGATGCTCAGGGCCTACAGACGGCGCACAACGGCCGCGGCAAACTCGCGCGTCGATGCGTTACCGTCAAGATCGCGTGTTCGTATCCCGTCCTGATTAACAGTGAGGTCGACCGCAGTGCGGAGACGATCGGCCGAGTCGTGCTGTCCGACGTAATCGAGCATCAATCCGCCCGCGAGCAGCAGCGATATGGGATTGGCAATTCCCTGGCCAGCGATATCTGGCGCGGAGCCGTGCACCGCTTCGAAGATTGCGGCGTGCTCACCGATGTTCGCGCCCGGCGCGAGCCCAAGCCCGCCCACCAGGCCCGCCATTTCATCGGAGAGGATGTCTCCGAACAGGTTCGTCGCCACGATCACGTCGAACTGCCATGGGTTGGTAACGAGCTGCATTGCGCAAGCGTCGATGATGCGGTCGTTCATCTCGATGCGGCCCGCGAACTCTCGGGCCACTTCACGCCCGGTCTCGAGGAACAGCCCGGTCAATGCCTTCAGCACGTTCGCCTTGTGGACGACCGTGACCCGCTTGCGACCGTTCCGCAGCGCATACTCGAATGCGAACCTGATGATTCGGCGCGCACCCACCCTGGTGTTTACGCCCGAAGCAATTGCTACGGCATGCGGGTCATCACCGATTGCAATGTAGTGCTCAAAACCGGTGTACAAGCCCTCGAGGTTCTCACGAATCAGTACCAGATCGATGTTGTCGTAACGCTGTCCGCGAAGGTATGTGCGCGCGGGCCGAACGTTGGCATATAGGACAAATTCTTCCCGCAGGCGAACATTGACAGACCGGAATCCACCGCCGATCGGCGTGGTCAGAGGCCCTTTGAGCGCGAGCCTCGTGCGACGGATGCTTTCCAGGGTTTCGGCAGGCAGCGGATCCCCGCCTGCCTGGATCGCAGTTATCCCAGCCTGTCGTAGGTCCCAGACGAAGGGGGAGCCGAGCGCGTCGAAAACAATCTGGATGGCCTCGACAATCTCCGGGCCGATCCCGTCGCCCGGTATCAAGGTCGCTTCGATGCGGCTGTGTGCCTGCTGCGCAGTCATGCGGCTCATTCGACTGTCAACTGATTCTAGAGGCGGCGCTCCGCAAGGTACAATCGCCCACCAGTATATGCCGCATTTCTCGGGTGCTAATGCTCGACGAGCCAGCCTGCGATATAAGGCCCAGGCGGTTCCGGCGGCGAGAGTCGCCGAGGCGCTCCTCTAATGTCTTACCAAAGTGGAAACGCGAAACATGGACTCTGCAATTATCTCGGCGACTTCGGGGTTGGTTGGCTCTCTGGTGGGTGGGGTGTCAACGTTCGCGGCCTCATGGCTCAGCACGCGTAACCAGTACCGCGCGCAGACGCTGGTGCAGCAGGCCGTAAGACGCGAAGCGCTGTATGCCGAATTTGTTGCCGAGGCCGCCGGACGGCTGGCTGAGGCGTGGAGCCACGAGGCGGGCAGTCCTGAGGTGATCGCGCGGCTCTGGAGTTCCGTCGCACGCATGCGCCTGACCTCGTCAGACACGGTGGTCACTGCGGCAGAGGAAATCATCCGCCAGGTCATCGAGGCCTATGCGGCACCTAACCAGACGTTCAATGACCTGCGGCAGCGTGCGCAGGCCCGTGAGTTCCGCGACCCACTGCGCGACTTCAGCGAAGCCTGCAGGGCCGAACTGCTCGCTACACGAGCCTGAGTTCCTCGCTCAGGGCCCGGGGGAGACCGTCCTGTTACTCACGGCAGCTCGCTTTCTAGGGCGTTGGCCGCCACTGACCGATCGATCTTGAATGGCGGGTGCGGCGTGGATTGGTCCGTCTTACCGATGCCAAATATTCCCGAATTGAGCCTGAACGTCACAGTGGCAAAGTCCTGACCGTGGTTCGGCAGTCGAATTCCCCCGTTGGACCAATGCCGCATCGTCACCTCACCGATTACCCGGTTACCGGGCAGGTGAAAGCGCAGTCCCAGTTGCTCAGCGAAGTCCCATCGCGTGACACTCAGCGTGTCCGACTCGGATCTTCCCGCCAATCCGAAGCCGAAGTAACCCTGCACCGGACCGTGCTCGAATAGTCGCCACCGGCGCGAGAGGGATGTGCCCCAGTAGGGATCGGCCCCGAGCCGCTCTCGGTGTGTTCCGGGCAAGGGAAGCAGCTGTTGGTCAGTAAAGCGAAAAGCGGCCAACTCGTAGCGGTTGTCGCTCCAGGTCAAAGACACTGGCAGGACCAGGCTGCCGGTGGTGCCCCAGTAGTGGTACGTTCCGCCGAGTCCCACCTGGACTTCACAGCTTTGACAAAACTCTTGCGCTTGTGCCAACCGCGGCGCACAGCCGAGACAGACACCCAGCGCCGACAAGCCAATCCGGAGGATGAGCGCGAAGACAGTGGCGTTGTGCGCAAGAGGCAACCCCATGCCGGCAATACTTCGCCACGCCGGCATGCCGAGCAACGCTCAACGTGTTGACGAAACGTTTCATCGCAGTAAACGCTCTGACACTGCGCGGTGCACAGAGCGCAACGCCGTCCGGAGTTTTCGGCTCTTGCGCGAGCCTGCCGGTGTTCCAGAGCACGTGGTTTCCTGCCGTGAAACGCTGCGTCTAACGCTTGCGGATGGCGCACCCGAGGCTGCCGCCTGACCGAGGATTCCCAGGCCAACATCACGCGGTATTGTTGGTGTTCCCAGCGTGCGGCCGAGCCCCGCCAGGCGCGGCGCGGTCCCGCGCGAAACGCAGCATTTACCACGCACCGATTGTTCCCCTCGCGTGTGACTCATACCGTGAGCTCCTCTGAGGAGTGAGAGAAATGTACGGCACCGAATCCCACGCCGCCTGTTGCAATCGTCAGCGCTTGAATGGCATACCTTCCCTCGCCGGCGCGAAGGCTGATTCGCGCAGGATTGCGTTGCTCGCGAGTGGCCGCAGGCACGGCCCGATCACGCGCCTCATCACTCCCTGGAACGTCGGTGAGCTGGCGACACCTTTCGTGTTCCTCGACTACGCCGAGGTCGCCCCCGGATCGCAGCCCCTGTGCGGCGTTCAGCCGCACTCCAGCATCGCGTCGTTGACGATCGTGCTGAACGGAGAGGTGTCATTCGAGGACGCGATCGGCAGCCACGGCGCAGTCGGCGCGGGTGGCTTTGCATGGATGAAGGCGGCGCACGGTTCCTGGCACGGCGGCGGCTCCGCATTGGGCGAGACGTTGCGCGTCTTCCAGCTGTGGATTGCGCTGCCTCCGTCGGAGGCGAGCACCCCGGCTGCGAGCCAGGGCATCGCGCCGCAGGAGGTGGAGGAGGACGGGCCGGTGAGGGTCATCCTCGGGCAGTCCGGCATGGCGCGCAGCCGCATCCGTGGCGCTCCGGCGGACACCAACTGTTTTCACGTGCGCCTGAAGGACGGACAGCGCTGGCGCTACGTAGCGCCTGAGGGCCACAACGTCACCTGGCTCGCCGTCGACCGCGGCGGCTTGCAGTTCAGGGAGGGCGAGCGGGTGTACTGGGAGCAGATCGCCCTTTTCGGAGACTCCGACGGCGCAATACATGCGCAGGCGGACGGCGACACCTCGTTCGTTCTGGGATCGGCAAGGAGATCTCCGCGCACCTCGTCCGGAACCATTTATCGATTGCCGCCGAGTTATCCGTTGCCGTCCCGACCGGGGTGAGCCCAGACGGCCGCTGAGAGGAGTCGTTCATGAATCCCGCCCCCGGACGCAGTGAGGCCTTCGGCGCCCCGGGCATCGCGCCGACCTGGTCATCGAGCGACAAGGACTTTGTGACCACCGCACTCGGGAGCTCGAGGCTCTGGGCCACAATCGGCCACGGCATCATCAACGAGGTCTACTGGCCCTCGACGGGCCAGCCGCAGATCCGTGATCTGGGATTCTATCTGGTCGGCAACGGCCGCTGGATCGATCTGAAGCGCGAGCGCCGTTACCGGCTGCTCACGCCAGGCCCGAGCCAGCCCGCACTGACCATCGTGCACCACGGCGATGACTACCAGCTCACCCTCGAGCTGCTGCCCGACCCGCTTCGCGACGTGCTGCTGGTGCGCTTCGCGCTGACCGGCGCCTATCGGCTCGTGTTCATTCTGGCGCCGCACCTCGGCAGCACGGGCCGCGACAACAGCGCCTGGATCGATGACGGATTGGCTTATGCCCGCGGTGGCGGGTGTGCGCTGTGTCTCGCAGCGAATGTGCCGCTGCAGCGGCTGAGTTGCGGGTTTGTCGGTGCCTCGGACGGCTGGCAGGATCTGGCGCGCCATGGCGAGCTGACCTATGGCTTTCAATCAGCCACCGAAGGCACAGTCGCGATCAGCGCCCAGGCGAGCACCCGTCACGGCGTGCTCGCGCTCGGCTTCGCGTACAGTCCCAGCGGGGCACACACGCGCGCGCGTACCGCACTCACTGCCGACTTCGATGCACTGCGCGGCCAGTTTCTCGAGACCTGGCGCACGTGGGCCGCGACCCTGAGCCTACCTCGGCCGGACGAGACGCTCGGCGATGCCGCGGAACTCTCAGCTGCGGTGCTGAAGATTCACGAGGATCGGGCCTACCCGGGCGCAGTAGTGGCGAGTCTGAGCGTGCCATGGGGTAACAGCACCGATTCGCTCGGCGGCTACCACCTGGTGTGGCCGCGTGATGCGACGCTCACGGCCTTTGCGTTGCTCGCGGCCAATCAGCGCCTGGACGCCCGCCACATCCTCTCCCATCTGATCGCCGCGCAGCGGCGCGACGGGCACTGGCCGCAGAACTATTTTCCGAGCGGGGAGCCGTACTGGGTCGGCATTCAGCTCGATGAGGTCGCGTTGCCGGTCTTGCTCGCCGCCAAGCTCGCCGAGCTCGGGGAAGCGGAGCTGCCGGGCACCGCTGAGATGGTGCGCGCGGCGATCGGCTTCATCGCCCGCACCGGGCCCACGAGTCCCCAGGATCGCTGGGAGGAGAACCCTGGCGTGGGTCCGTTCACGCTGGCCGTTGCCATCGCGGCTCTGGTCGCTGCAGCTCCCTGGCTCGAGTCCGAGCAGCGCAGCTACGCGCTCGGGCTCGCCGAGGATTGGAACGAGCGGCTCGAGAGCTGGTGTTATGTCGAGGATACCGCGCTCGCCCGCGAGGTCGGAGTGCGCGGCTACTACGTACACATTGCCCCGCTGTCTCCGTCGGGGAAGCGCACGTGTCAGGTACAGCTGCGCAATAGCGACGGCGCGAGCCTCCAGGCTTCAGCGTTGGTGAGCCTGGATTTCTCCTATCTGGTGCGCCTCGGGCTGCGTCACGCACTCGACCCCCGGGTGCAGAATACGCTGCGAGTGGTCGATCGTGTTCTGAAGGTCGATACCCCGTCCGGCGCGCTCTACCACCGCTACAACCAGGACGGCTATGGCGAGCACGCCGACGGGCACCCGTTTGACGGGCGCGGCATCGGCCGCGGCTGGCCGCTGCTGGTCGGCGAGCGCGGGCATCTCGCGCTGCAGAGCGGCGAAGACGCCCTGCCCTACCTCCAGACCATGTGGCGCTGTGCGAGCGCGGGTGGGCTGCTGCCCGAGCAGGTTTGGGATGCCGCACCGATCCCAGAGCTCGAGCTTGCGCCCGGCCGGCCGTCCGGGGCCGCCATGCCGCTTCTCTGGGCGCACGCCGAGTTTCTGAAGCTTCTCGTGGCGCGCGAGCGCGGCCGACCGGTCGAATGGCTCGATCGCCTCGAGCGCCACTTCGGCCATCGTGCGCTCGGACATCCCGGCGAGCGGGTTGAGAGCGAGGCGATCGGCGCGGGAGGTGCCGCGTGTCTCTGGCACTGGCGCAACGAGGTGCCGGTCGCACAGTTGCCGCGCGGCAGGTCGCTCGCAATTGAGGATCGCGTTCCCTTCACCTTGCATCTGGGCTTCGATGGCTGGCAGCGCATCGAGGACCGGCACGCCGAGCAGATGCCCTTCGGGCTCTGGTCGGTGGTCCTCACCCACCAGGAGCTCGCGCAGGCCCGGGAGCTGAATTTCACACGCCGCTACCTCAGCGGCTGGGAGAGCGTCGACCATCGTGTCGGGCTCACCCCCGATGAGGCAGCGCGCGCGCTGGCGCACGCGAACGGCGACGAGATCGAGCGTGGCCTTATGCCGCAAGCGGCCTGAAAAATCGCCAGGGCCTCACGGTCCAACATTTACCGGGACGAAACGCTGCATGACTCGCGTCCTTCATGCACTTGCATTGACGGCAACGACAATCTTGTCGAATCGTTTGCGCGGCACGTTCAGTCCATCGCGACGGCACCACCAGCGCCGGCAGGGGAAGAACCCTTGAAGAGAACGAGGAGCGGGATCGCGGCGAGCATCGCGACGAGCAAGAGCTTGTAGTCGTCGATGTAGGCGATGATCTGCGCCTGCTGCGTGATGACCCCGTCGAGCGCGGCGCGCCCGGCAGACGTCACTGGATTCCAGAAGTGCGCGATCGCCGGATTCCCGAACGCCCGATTGACAGCCGTGACGTGCTGGGAAATGTCGGCGTGATTAATCTGCGTATTGCGGGTGATCAGCGCGTTTACCACCGAGATCCCGACACTCGAGCCGATATTACGCGCGAGATTGAAGAGCCCGGCACCGCTCGTTCGGTTCTCGGGCGGCAGCGTCGATAGCGCAGCAGCGCTCAAGGGCACGAACAGAAAGCCGAGCCCGACTCCCTGGATCACGGTGACAGCGACGATCTGCGCAGCCGACACGTCGGGTGTCCAGCCGGTCATCGCGTAAAACGACCAGGCGGTGAGTCCAAGCCCGATTGCAAGAAGCAGCCGCGTGTCGAGCCGCCCTGTCAGACGCCCGACGACCAGCATCGAAGCCATCGTGCCGATTCCGCGCGGACCCATCACGAGCCCTGCGGTTACGACCGGATAATTCATGAGGTCCTGCAGATAGGGTGGTTGCAGCGCGAGGGACGCGTAATAGGTAAGGCCGACGATGGCGATGAAGATCACGCCCGCGGCGAAATTGCGGTCACGGAACAGCGCCGGCTGCACGAAGGGCCGCTTCGCCGTGAACGTGTGGACGAGAAAGAGGTAGAGCGCTGAGCAGCAGACGATGGTCTCGATAATGATCTCTCCGGAGCCCAGCCAGTCCTTGATCTCGCCCCGGTCGAGCAGGATCTGCATCGCTGCGATGGCGACGCTCAGCGTGCCAAACCCCAGCCAGTCCAGCTTCTCAGCGCCTTCGCGCTTTGGATCGGGCAGGAAGGCAACCATGGCCAGCAAATCGAGGAGACCGATCGGCAGATTGATGTAGAAGACATAGCGCCAGCTGTAGTTCTCGGTGAGCCAACCGCCGAGCACGGGGCCCAGCACCGGGCCGACCATAACACCGAAGCCGAACAGCGCCATCGCGAAGCCGTGACGCTCCTTCGGATAGATCGAGAACAGCACGGACTGCGACAGCGGCACGAGCGCGGCGCCGCACGCGCCCTGCAGCATGCGGAACAACACGATCTGGGTCAGCGACTGGGCCATGCCGCAGAGCATCGATGCGAACGTGAAGCCGCCGATGGACACGAGGAACACGCGCTTGAAGCCGAAGCGTGCGGTTAAAAAGCCGGTGGGCGGCGTCATGATAGCGGCGACCGCGATATAGGACGTGAGCACCCAGTCGATCTGGTCCTGGCTCGCAGAGACGCTGCCCTGCACATAGGGCAACGCGACGTTGGCGATGGTCGTGTCCAGCGCCTGCATCAGCGTAGCGACGATCACGCAGGCGGTGATCGCCGCGCGGTTGCCACCGCCCAGAGTGTCCGTGGAAGTCATGTCGGCTCCGCTAGAAGAGCGCGGTCAGGAAGTGGGGGAGCCCGCGCGGATGCCCGGTGTCGACATACACCTCCGTGCTCATGCCGGCGCGCAGCGGCGGCATGCGCGCATCGCTGGTATCGACGCGTATGCGCATCTGCACCCGCTGCACGACCTTGACCCAGTTGCCGCTCGTGTTCTGCGCCGGCAGAAGTGCGAATTCCTGCGCAGCCGCCGGGCTCAGGCTCTCCACGGTGCCGTGCCAGCGGACTCCGGGGTAAGTGTCGACCCTCACGCTCGCCAGCTGACCGGGCCGCACGTAGGTAAGCTGAGTCTCCTTCGGCGTGGCGTCGATCCAAACGTGATGAGTATCGACGAGGTAGAACGCAGTGTTCGAGGCCGGCAGAAACGTCCCCGCAGCAATGGCAGGCACGTTGGTCACTATGCCGGCAAACGGCGCCGTCACGACGGTGTGGAGGAGCTCGCGCTCCGCTTCGGCAACCTGGGCGTCGGCCTGTTGGTATTGAGGGAGCTTCGCGGCGGCAGTGTCTGCGTTGCCCCCGAGTCTCGCCAGCATCACGCGCGCTTCCTCGCGCAGCGCTTCGAGCTTGCTTTGGTCGGTCTGCAGCGTGTATTGCGCCTGATCGTAGCCGGCGCGGGACTCGACACCGCTCGTCAGCAATCGGTTAGCGCGCTCGTACCGCGTCCGGTCCAGAGCAACCTGCGACTGCTCGGTCGCAGCGTCCGTCAGCATCCGCCGGTAATCCCGCTTCATCGACTCGAGCGTAAGGGCAACCTGCGCCCGGTTAGCCTTCGCATTGGCCAGCGCGATCACGAACTGCATTGCGTCCAGGCGGTAGAGGATCTGGCCGGCGGCGACTTCCTGGTTGTCATGCACATCGACCTCGGCGACCGTTCCCGCCACGTCGGTCGAGATGCCGACCTTGTCCGCGTTCACGTACGCATCGTCCGTGTACATGACTCGGCCGCCGAGAACGTACCAGGCGCTGCCGGCCATCAGGGCGAGTGGCAGCAGCAGGAACAGCATGCGGCGCACCCATGGGCGTCGTAACGACTCCCGCCGTGCGTCGCGCCGCGTGTCCAACGCCGGAGGCTTTTCCTCCTGCGGGAGTCGCCGGGCAGTCTCGCGCGGGAGCGGTTGCACTGCGCTCCGTTCGGCTTCGTCGAGCGAGGAATCCGCGTCCCTGTCAGCCAGCATGGTGCCTCCGGTAATGCGCGCACTCACAGGCGATCACTGCCCCCGAGCGCGAGAAAGAGCTGAGTGGTGTCGAGGTATTGCTGTGCCTCGGCATGCAGGAAGCCGACCTGCGCATCGAGACGCCGTCGCTGCGCGTCGATCACTTGCAGAATGCCGCTGTTGCCGGCGGCGTAGCTCTCGCGGGCAAGCTCGACGTTGCTAGTCGCGCTCGCCAGCGCATTCGACTGTGCGGCAACCAGCTGCCCATCGTGCGTCAGTGCATCGAGCGCGTCCGCGACCTGGCCGAAAGACTCGAGAACGACCTCCTGGTAGCGCGCCGCGCTCGAGCGCAGCTCGTCCACGGCGGCGCGGCGCTCAGCGCGCAGCGTGCCGCCGTCGAACAGCGGTGCCGTGATTCCGGAGATCAGCGACCAGGCGGCGTTCGAGCGCGTAAACAGCGTCTGGTCCGGCACCGACTGCCACCCACCCGCTGCCGTGAGGGTGATCTGAGGATACAAGTTCGCAGTAGCCACCCCGACGGCAGCGGTTGCGGCGTGCAGCTGCGCTTCCGCGGCGAGGATGTCCGGCCGGCGGTGTGCGAGCTCGGAAGGCAGGCTCACGGGGAGCTCCTTCGGGAGCGTCAAAGCGCTCAGGGAAAAGTCGGGTGGCGTCCAGTCGCCCGGCGCGCGCGCGGTGAGAACGGCGAGCGCGTGGCGCGCCACCGCGAGCTGTTGGCGTAGCGGCGGAAGCAATGCTTCGTCGGTGGCGAGCTGGCTCTCGGCGGTGAGCACGTCGACCCGAGTGACGGACCCGTTCGTGAACGCGGTGCGCACGAGCTCGAGGTTGCTGCGGTCCTCGGCGAGGAGTTCTGCGACCGCCTGCATCTCGGCGCGCGCCGCGGCGACCTGCGTCGCCCCGGCGACGACGCTGCCGGTAAGCGAGAGGTACGTAGCGCCCGCCTCGCTGCGCTGATACTGCGCGAGCGCCTCGCGCTGCTCCACCGAGCGTGCGATGCCTCCCGTGTAGTCGACCCGGTATTGAACCGCAACGCCCGCGCTGACATAGCTGAAGGTCGGTAAGTTGTTGACGAGCGGCCCAAGGAATTGCGTGCCGTACCTCTGCCGCCCGGCTCCGCCTTCGAGGCTCACCTGCGGATAGAGATTTCCGGCCTCGGCCTTCACAAGCTCGCGGGCCTCGGCGACGGTCGCCTGTGCGGCGGCAAGCGTGTGATTGCGGGCGATCGCCTCCCGAACCAACGCGTCGAGGTCGCGCGAAGCAAAGACAGTCCACCACTCGTCAGCGGGGTTGGCGCCAGTGACGAAGCGCTGCGCGTGCGCGCTGGCTGCCGACTCGGACGCCGATGGCGCCACTCCGTCCGCTGACGCAGGGGATTCCTCCGGCACAAGATACGCGGCGGGCGTCGCGGTCGCAGGCCGCTTGAAATCCGGCCCGACTGCGCAAGCCGCGAGGCCGCCGGCCGTGAGCACGGTCACGAGCCGGCGCGCCGCTATGCAGCGGTGGCGGTTCACGAACATGGCGACGCACTGTACGTGCGTAGTCAAGGAGGAGGAACCGAGCTTTGGTTGACGCATTGTTTCGGGAAAGTAAATCAGACCCTACAGCTCAACGGACCCTGGCGCCGGCTTCTGTTGCCCTTGGTGAATCCTCTTGTCTGTGTTCCAGCACGAGACCGTCGCTGTCGAGTCACCTAATTCCGGATTCCCGGATTCCTCGGCGATTGTCTTGGCGGCCAGCCGTTCACAAGCCGGCACGTCAACTGCGATGCCCGAAGCATGGGCCACAATAGAGCCGTCGGCGTTGCTCAGCCATACGACCATGACCGCGACTTTGAATATCGGCATATGGTAGTGCTCCAACCAGCGCCCGATGTTGCACGCACTTCCTAACTCGCGAGTGTCGCTGTCACGAGTTCTTCGACGCAAGCGCCGCTTGTGCCTATGACCGGAGCGACTCGACTCAACATGATGCGACCGAGGAACACGTTACGAGCCGGAACGTGAAGGGAACAATCCTTCAGCAGTAAATGCAGTATTTCACGCGGACACCCGCGAGTAATTTAGCGTAGCCCCGATTTTCGACCCGCTCGAAACTTTCCAAGTTGCAGCGATAAAGCCTCGCGATGTCGCCGATGCAGCAGCGGCTCGAATAGGCATGTGATCCCAAAGATGAACCACGGCAGCAGCAAAATCGCCGGCCATAGAGGCCTGAACCCTGCGTGGACGAACATCGTGACTTCCTCGTGAAGCGATCCTACAGGTCGACAGTCGCGGCTCGTCTTCCTCGAACGGGCCCATGGCTGACGGATGTTCGCGGTGTTGGTCGATCCCTTCAATTTCTATGGCGTTATCTGACGACGTAGCCGCGGGCCTGGAAGCAAGCCGCCTCAGCGCGCAGGTAAGCCGCTCGTTTGCCCGGCAAAGCGTCCGGCGGCACGCCACCGTCATACTTCGTCGGGTCGAAGCCAGTCTGATCGACGGCCGCGATGTCGCACTCATAGCGATCCCTCGCCGCCTGTAAGTACGAGACTGCGTTCAGCGGCTCGAGAATCCAACCGCCATCGGGCCCTGCCTGCACCGTGCCCCTTGGTTGCGCTGTACTCGCCGACGGCGCGCCGCCCAGCGGGCGCGGCGCGCTCACCGGCGGCGCTGTGCTGTCTGCATCTTGCTGCACGTCAACGGACACCACACGTGAGTCCTTGCGCATCGAGTTGACAACCTCGCGACAGGCTGCCTCCGGGCCGGGACCCGCAAGATCGAGACCAATGACGGACGGGTTGTAGGCATCCTGTTGCCGCAGGGTCAGCCGGAAAGCGGAGTGCTTGCTGAGGAGCGAGTTGACGAATCCGGCATCCAGCGGTTGGGGCATGTCTGGAGTCAGCTCGACCCGTACACGCATGTCGCAGGGTGCTGCCGACGGCGGCGCCGCAGTCCCGCTCGCCGCCGCGGTGCCGCTCGCCGGCGCGAGCTGCACCAGCGCCGCGGCCAGGAGCACTGCCGCGAGATTGAATCGTTGATACCTTTCCATGCGCCTTGCTCACACCTTGCCGTGGGCCTCTCCCCAGAGACCGTTTCGGCCGTTGAATGAAAGTCCCCGGTGCGAGGGACTGCGGCATCTCCCCGCCGTGGACTCATATTTCGATCGCGGTTGCCCGACGGGCTGCGGCGCAGAATCGGCAGGAACAAGCGCGGAAGCGTGTTCGACGTGTTGACTGAAAGGTGTAGCGGGCAAGCTCATTATATCCTCCATGTCGACATCAGATCGCGGAGCGAGAAGTCCCGTCCGTATCGGGGTGGCTTAGAGATGCGTCTGCGTAGCGGGTTCGACCGACAGCTCGCGCTAAGCGCAAGATCCGTTTGCTGTGCGCGAGCCGCCGGTCGAAAGGAGAACGGCTTGCGCCGAAAGCGTAGTTGTGGGCTGAACCGGCACTCAATGGATTACTCCTCAGCGACGGCCCTGAACACGCAGTCGCCGGCCAACGCTCGGGGCCTGCCTCTCCACCGGCGCAGGGTTGTATCGATGGGGCAGTCCTCGACCGCCACGAGCGGGTGGGAAGATCGGCGCGCGGACCCCAGTACGAAAGAGGTCTCGCCGTCCGCCCGCAACTCGATCACGCCCTGTGAGTCCGCGAAGAGCGCGATCTGCTCGCGGAGGACACGCCCGTCCTCCTGCAACCGCACTCCCCCACGGTCGACTGCGAGCCAGGTGACGTTGTGCCCATCGGGCGCCGCGTAGCGCCAGCATTGCCCGTCCTTCAGTCGTACATGGAAGTAGTTGATGTCCAGTGGAGCATGGGTCAGAGGGCTGCGCGCACGCCCCAATTGCCCGAGGGCAACCCTGACGGGCCCGTCCTCCTGCATGTCGTGCGGCGCGATGCATTGGCTCCCACCAGCAGAGCTCGCGGGTGACGGGGATAGCTGAACCCACAGTTGGAATGCGCGGAGCGGCTCGCCCGTGGCGCGGACGCCGGCATGCCACATAACCTCGCCCGGCATCGTCCATGTGAATCCGCCGGCGACGACTATCCCCTTGTTGCCCGGTGCATCCTCGAATGCCAGTGCCCCACTTAGCACGAGCGTTAGAATGCCGATGCCCGGTTGCGCCCCGACAATCGTTTTCGCCCCCGGCGCGAGCTCGGAGTAACCAAGGAACACGAATGGCTGGGTCAGCTCACCCACGTCCCACGGAGTGATGAGTCGTGTCAGCGGGCCGTGCCGGCGTCCGCTCCGAAGCAACGCAATCCGGCGCGACCCGGCCGCCACACCAGTCGGAGAAGGCGCGCCACGCGAGCGCTCGAGCTTCCCCGGAGCAGTCAGCAACGTGATGCCAAACATCTCGGCGCTCCTCACACCCGGTAACGCAAGTTTGCGTTCTGTGGAAGCACCTTATGAGCCGGGGGTGAGCAGAACAATCGGTGAGCAGTAAATGCAGCGTTTCACGCAGGTAGCCGCGAATAAGCTGACAGCCGAAAAAACCTGCCCTCCGGGGGATCTACCGTTACACAACCCCTGAAGCCCCCAACGGGTCGGCGGCGGCTGAAAAGCGCTGCTTTTCTCTTTCGGGCTCGCGGCGCCCGATTTCGGGGCTCGCACGGCAGCCGAGGCGCTTAGCGCGATCGGAAGCCCCAATGAGAACTGCTGCCGGCTTTCTCAATCGAGCATCAACTCAAGATAGATCTGCACGGCGCCAACGAGACCCATCATGACCATGATGGCGACTGCCACGATCAGGAGCCACGCCATGACCATCATGTCCGACGCCTTTCGCGGCAACTTGGTGTCGAGCCTTATCTGCGCAGAGATGGCGCTGCTGCCAGCAATGGCAACGCTCCAGACCACTTGTGCTTTGCGAATCATGATTGCGCTTGTTGCGGGCCGTTCCGCAATGCGTTCAACGCAGGTAGTCATGCACCACCTTTCCCAGCCCGAGCGTCAGGTCCGCCACGCTGTGCACCGCCGCGACCACTTCCAGGACGGGCAACTCCGCGACCGGCGCCAGCGCGTGCGGTGTCAGTGATAGTGCAGCAGGGCCAGTCCAGGCCCCCTTTACGTCGATATCTGCCATGTAGTACTCGACAAGCTCGCAGATCCGCGGACTACCATCGACGTGCGGGATGATCTTGAGCAGATAGTTGGGCGCCGCGAAGGCATCCCTGGTGCGTGCCACATCCACAGCACGATGTTTGTACCCCATGGTCCCGGTCGCGACCCGGACTGGGCCGTAGTCGAGCGTGCCGATCAATGTGTCGGTTTCGGCGCGCAGCGTCGGACTGCCGAGCTTCTTGGGGAAACCCCAGACTTCGCGGCCAGCGGCAATCGGCGGGTGGTCGTTGAGAAACATGCAAAGGGTGTAATTGCCCTTGCGTCCGGCAAATGAGACCGGGATGACCTGTCCGCTTTCGGTGTAGTCCCCGAACCCGGTGGAATCCGGCATGCGAATGAATTCGTATTTCACCAGAGGGGCCTCGATCTCGAGCGGCGCCGGTACCAGCGCGCGCAACTTCTCTGGATCGGTTCGATACGTAATGATGAAGTACTCGCGATCCACGAACCGATACGGACCGCGGGGATACGCCGGCTGGGTCAAGGGCATCGCAAAGGCTCGGTCTCGGACCTCGTGTTCTTTCATGACAGCCGTACTTTGAGGTCGCCTCTTCTCCGCTCGACAAAGCCTGCTCACGAAAGTAGGCGCGGTGCCCAGAAGGAGCAATGGTCCCTCTGGATACGCTGTGTTTCTCCGACGTTAATGCTGTCTTCTCGGTGCGCTGCGCGAAAGCGAGCTCTCTCGCCTGACGGTCCTCATGCTCCCTCATCGGAGAGGGCTGGATTCGCCCGCACGGCGCGGCTACGTAAGCGATGTCAGTGATAGGCTGGTTGGGAGATTCCGAGGTAAGCACGACTGACGCCAGCACCGCCGCGAAACGCAGCATTTCCGCTCAGCGAATTGTTCCTGCCGCGTACTGCTCATACCGTGGGCAAACCGTGAGCACAGGAAAACGAGAGTCCCGATATGTCCGCTCGTATGACACCCAATAGAACCGCCCGCAAGAGCCACCGGCAGCTCGCGCGGCCTCCCTTCGAATGCATTGCGCTGCTTCTGCAGGGGGGCGGTGCTTTGGGCGCGTATCAGGCGGGTGTCTACGAGGCGCTATCGGAAGCCCATCTCGCGCCCGACTGGGTCGCGGGCATCTCGATCGGCGCGGTGAATGCCGCGCTCATTGCCGGCAATGCTCCCAGCGCCCGGGTCGAGAAGCTGCGGGAGTTCTGGAAGCTCATCACCGCAGGTGGCCCGTGGGATGGGATCGCACGGCTAGCCATGGCGCCTTCGATCGTGCGCGGCGAATTCACGCGCGGACTGCTGAATCAGCTGAGCGCCGGGACGACTTTGGTCGGTGGGGCAGCGGGCTTTTTTGCTCCCCGCGTGCCGAGCGCCTGGCTGCAGCCGCCGGGCAGCATCGAAGCGATGAGCTACTACGATACCGCGCCGCTCAAGGCGACTCTCGAGCGGCTGGTCGACTTCGAGCGCATCAACGCTGGCGAGACGCGCTTCAGCATTGGTGCTGTGAATGTGACCACCGGTAACTTCCTTTACTTCGACAACACGACTCACACCATCGGGGCCGAGCACGTGATGGCGAGCGGCGCACTCCCGCCGGGATTCCCGCCGGTCGAGATCGAGGGCGAGTTCTACTGGGACGGAGGCCTCGTCTCAAACACGCCGCTTCAGTGGGTGCTCGAGAGCGAGCCGCGTCGCGACACCCTCGCCTTCCAGGTTGACCTATGGAGCGCCCGTGGCACGCTGCCGCGCACCATGCCGGAAGTGATGACGCGGCAAAAGGAGATTCAATACTCGAGCCGCACGCGCAATAACTCCGACCGCTTCAAGAACATACAAAAGATTCGCAATGCACTGGCAAGCCTGCTGCAGAAGCTCCCGGACGAGCTCCTGGACAGCCCGGAATTAAGCGCTATTGAAGGCGCATACGCAGCCGAAGGTCTACAACCTGGTGCAGCTCATCTACCGCGCCAAGCAGTACGAAGGCGACTCCAAGGATTATGAATTTTCGCGGCTCAGCATGGAGGACCACTGGCGCGCGGGGTATCACGATACCGTCCGCATCCTGCGCCATTCCGAGGTGCTCGAGCGCCCCGACAACCTCGAGGGCGTGATGACCTTCGATTTGGCGCAGAACGGGCGTGAATGAGCGCGTTGCGCAAACCGCAAAGCCGCATCGAATCACGTCCGCAGACCTCATTTGAGCCCACACGGAGTACCTGAATGCAACTCGAGAACAAAGTCGCTGTCGTCACCGGGGGCGCGAGCGGCATCGGTAGGGAAATTGCCCGGACCTTTGCCCAGGCGGGCGCTTCGGTGGTGATCGCCGATCGTGACGCCGCGGCGGCGCACGCAGCCGCGAACGAGCTCGACAGCGGCCGCGCGCGTGCCATAGGCGTCGCGATGGACGTCACGAGTGAGTCGGAGGTCGACTCCGGCGTCGCCGCCGTCGTCGAGGCTTTCGGACGCATCGACGTATTGGTCAGTAACGCCGGAATTCAGATCGTCGCCCCGCTCGATCAGCTGCCGTTCGCAGACTGGAAACGCCTGCTGGCCATCCACCTGGATGGCGCTTTCCTGACCACGCGGGCGGCGCTTAGGCACATGTACCGGCAAGGGGGCGGCAGCATCATCTACATGGGGTCGGTGCATTCGAAGGAAGCGTCTCTGTTGAAGGCACCCTACGTCACCGCCAAACACGGCCTGATCGGACTTGCCAAGGTAGTTGCCAAGGAGGGCGCAAAGCACGGCGTGCGAGCCAATGTCATCTGTCCGGGCTTCGTGCGCACGCCGCTCGTCGACAAGCAGATTCCGGAGCAGGCGCAGAAGCTCGGCATCTCCGCAGACGCCGTGATCAAGGACATCATGCTCAAGGACACGGTCGACGGCGAATTCACCACCGTGCGCGATGTTGCCGAGGCGGCGCTGTTCTTCGCGTCGTTCGAGTCGAATGCGCTCACCGGACAATCACTGATCGTGAGCCACGGCTGGTTCATGCAGTGACGGAGATTGCCGCGCCACGTCGGGTTGCATTGCTGGCCAATGGCCGCAGGCATGGCCCGATCACGCGTCTCATCGATCCATGGGGCATCGGGGAGCAGACGCCCCCGTTCGTCCTGCTCAATTACGCCGAAGCCGAGCGGCGGTCGCGGCCGCTCTTCGGCGTTCACCCACCCTCCGGTATCACGACTCTGACTGCCGTGCTGAACGGTGAGCTGTCATTCGAGGATGCGACCGGGAAGCGGGGCGAAGTCGCCGCAGCGGGCTTCGCATGGATGAGGACGGGAAGTGTGCTCTGGCATGAGGGTGGTCACCCAGTGCGCGAGCCACTGCGAGTATTCCACCTGTGGATTGCGCAGTTCGGAGCGCCGCGAGGGCGCGCGGCGGTGAGCGAGTACATCGCCCCCGATGAAGTGGAAGAGGACGGCCCGGTGAGGGTGCTGTTGGGAGAGTTTGGCCGGGCGCGTAGCCGTGTGCGTCAAGCTCCAGCAGACGTTAACTGTTTTCACGTGCGCCTCAAGGACCGGCAGGACTTCCGCTACGCGCCTCCCGATGGGCACAGCGTCACCTGGCTCGCGGTCGACCGTGGGGGCCTGCAGTTGCAGGAGGGCGAGCGGGTTCTCTGGGAACAGATCGCGGTCTTCCGGGACTCCGCCGGTGTAATCGAGGTGCAGTCAGACGGCGAGACTTCTTTCATGCTCGGATCCGCGAAGGGGGCACGCAGGAGGCCGCTGAAGGAGATTTTCAACGAGTTCGGCTCGCGCGGAGAACCGTATCGACTGGAGGAGACCCGCGCCTCCCTCGCTCGTGAGCAGGTTGTCCCGACCATTCGGGAGAGGCTTCTGTGAGTAGCCCGGCGGTAGACTTCGCGCATGGACACGCTGACGAGCATCAAGGTGTTCCGGCAGGTCGTCGAATCGGGCAGCTTCGTCGCGGCAGGCGACCGATTGGACATCTCGACCGCGATGGTCAGCAAGCATGTGATGAATGTCGAACAACGGCTGGGGCTCCGACTTCTTAATCGCAACAGCCGAACCTTGAGCCTCACTGAGCCCGAGCGGGTCTATTTCGAGCGCTGCAGGACGATTCTGAACGACCTTGAGGATACCGAGCTCGAACTCGGGTCGTTGAACAGCGCGCCCCGCGGAACACTGCGAATCAGCTTCCCGAGCTGGTCGCCAGGACAGCGGCTTGCAGAGCACCTCGCTGAGTACCGCCGCCGCTATCCGGAAGTCGTCGTCGATGTCTCCTTCGAAGACCGTCTGGTGGATCTCGTGGAGGAAGGCTACGACCTCGCTCTCCGGCTGACGTCCTCGGACGCGCTCTCGCCGGCTCTCATCGCCCGACCCGTGCGTCCCATTTCTTACTTTCTGGCTGCCTCCACCGAGTACATCAAGCGCAATGGAGCACCCAAATCGCCTGAGGAGCTCGCCCGGCATGACTTCGTGGCGGTCGGCAACGTGAACTCCCTGCAGCTCATCGGCGGAAGTGGGAAAATCGAGGTCCCCATTCGGGTTGTATTGCGCTATCGATCGGCACTCGGCGTGGCCAACGCCGTCGCGAGTGGCATCGGGCTCGCACCCCTGCCGGCCATCCTGTTCGAGGACCCGGGGCTCAAGACCCGATTGACTCCAGTCCTGATGGAGTATCCGCTGCGCCAGTCGATGTTGTATCTCGTGTACGTCAGCCGTAAGTACCTGCCGCTCAAGATCGTCAGCTTCCGCGACTTTTTGGTGGAAAGGATTTCGCAGACGCCGGAACCCCAGCCGCTCCCGATCGCCGTCGCTGGGTGAACGCTCGAACGTGCGGGCGCGCCTCCAAGGCCCGGAGGCCACGCGGTTCTGTCAGCCATGACAAGTGATCGGTGCGCATGCAGCACCAGCGTTTACCGGGATGAAACGCTGCGTGCATCAGACGCACGTTGTTCCAACCGCCGACGGCAAATACAGTGAGTGTGTGGACGATCTCGTTGCCCCATTTCCGCAACGTTGTTGGCCATGAACGATCGCATCGCTTCCCCCCACAGCCGCGTTCGTTCACTCCCCCCGGCCGGAAGGGTTTACCCCTTCCGGCCGGCTTCTTGCGCAACCGACTCGATGCGCTCGGCGCATGGGAGTTATGAGTGTTTCACGCGCTGGCTCTGATCGCCGCCGCAGTTTCCACCGCTGCGTTGCTCGTCGTCGTGTCCCTGACTCTCTTTGTGGTGAGTCTGGCGTTCAGGGCGAAGCAGAAGCCCGGCTCGCGCACGGGCACAAGAGACTTGGAGATGTCGATGGTCGGCGAGCCTCGAGCCAGCCGCCCGAGAATCCTGCGCGCTCCAAGCCCTGACGCAGGTAGGGATCCCCCTGCATGACGCGCCAGATGAGCTCGCTCCGATAATTCTCGATCATCGCGAGGATCGGTCCCTGATCAATGCCGACGTAGTCTGGATCAACCCAGCCTGCGCCCTTCACACCTCGCGACTGCTCCGTTGATAACGGGAAGCTTGGGTTGAACGCATCCAGGAACCCATAGGATGAATAGATCGACGCTCCGAACCGATGGTACATCTCGAGCGTCGCAGGCACGACGATCTCAGGTGCGAAAGGGAGCGAGCTGATCGCGGCGGCGGGTGCGAGGGTCCCATCGTCCACGATTCGGGCGACGCCTACGCCGCGGGCGGCGTACCTGAGGAAAGGCGTCTCCTTACCGAGATACGGCTCGCTCGCGGGCCCCGGACCGTCTGAGGCGCTCATACCCCAGACGTTCCTGCCGTAGGCCTGCCAGTGCTGCGGATTGGCGATGGCATAGCGCCGCTGCGTATACGTCGCACGGCGGCTGTTCTCGAAGTAATCCAGTCCGTGCTCGCGCATGTAAGTGTCGCGAATGCCGCGGAAGTCGACCCACACGTGGGTGTATTGGTGACCAAACAGCGGCGCGAAGCTCAGGTACGTCTGACCGTAGAGCGTTCCCCACTGCTTGTCGTAGGTACTGGTCCACAGCGTCCACGACGCGGGACTCACCGAGTGCGTCGGCGAGCCGAGCGCGAGGAGATAGACGAGCATCGCCTCGTTGTAGCCGCTCCAGTCCAGCTGAGTGAACCCCCCTTCCGGTGTCCACGCGAGCGCTACCGCCGGCGGGCGGGGTTGCGCCCAGGTCCAGTCCACCCGGCGGTAGAGCTGATCCGCGAGCTCGCGTATCTGCCTCTCGCGCGGATCCTGCCGGTCAAAGTAGCTTTCGCAGAAGAGCACACCGGCGAGCAGGAGCGAGGTATCTACTGTTGAGATCTCGCTGTTATTCGCACGCGCGCCGGTCTTCATATCCAGGAAATGATAGAAAAACCCATGCTGATTCGGCGCGTGCATGAAGAAGCGCAGGGTCGCCAGCACGCGCTGCCGGGCTTGCGCGCGCGTGATGTAGCCGCGCTCCACCCCGATGGGATAGGCGGTGAGTGCAAAGCCGACCGCCGCGATGCTGGCGAACGACGTTGTCGGGTAGCGGTCGGGAACGAGGCCGTTCTTCGGGTTCACAGTCTCCCAGAAGAAGCGAAAGGTGCGCTCCTCGAGAGCGGCGAGGAACGGATCGAAGAGCACCGCCTGCGGCTCCTTGAGCGCGCCACTCGGCTGCGGTGCAGCGCCGAGCCGTGGCACTCCGCCGGGTAGCGTCCCGACCATGTCCGATACCCCGAGGGCGGCAGCGGAAGACAAGATCAGTGCGCAGCCGGCGAGCGCCACCGAGAGCACGATGCGCCTGAGCGGCGCGAGCCCCGCGCGTGCGTTGCCGCGCTTATCAGCGTTGCTGTGAATAGCTCTCCACATGCCACCGATGTTTTGGGTGGCGGCACCGCATAACAACGCCTGCATGGTTGACGCGACGTTTCACGTCGGTAAACGCCGCCCACCCTCGCGAGCGCCGGTTTCCTGCGGTGAAACGCTGCATCCATCGGCCGCGGATTGTTCACTCGCCGTGCCGGGCCTAGTCTCCTAGCCATGAAGCTGCACCAACATCAGTTCCCCGTGTCCGGTCTCCAAGCCTCGGGCAGCGACCCTCGACATGGGGCTCGGGAGACTTGTCATGCGCGTCCTGCTTCGCGTCGCGGCGGCTTTGCTGATCGCGGTTCCCCTCCTCGTCGGCCTTGTGATCGTCTTCGCGCTGGCGGGAAGACGCGGTACTTCTCTCCCTCTCGAGAGCGGGGTGTCCCGCTCGTTGGAGAGAGGAGCTTCGGTTGGCCCGTCTCTTCGTGCGAGCGAGGTGGTTGTCCGGATATCCCATTAGTACTGAGGAACGCTATCCCCGGAGATCACTATCTTGCCGGTGCTGGCGCATCTAGATTTTGACAGACGCCGGGGAAGGAGGCTCTGCCATGGTTGACCAAGAAATGGACAAAATCGTCGCTAAGCTGCAGAAGCTGAGAGCGCTGCGGCACGCGCGGGAGCGCGTCCGACAGCTCGAGCGGGAGTTGAACGGGGAGCCCGCGAAACCT
This sequence comes from uncultured Gammaproteobacteria bacterium, assembly GCA_963835645.1. Taxonomy (GTDB): domain Bacteria; phylum Pseudomonadota; class Gammaproteobacteria; order Steroidobacterales; family Steroidobacteraceae; genus 13-2-20CM-66-19. Next base: position 194,049 of record CAWIGQ010000001.1, read on the forward strand.
GAGAGTCCCCCGCATCTGCCTGAATTCCTCCGGCAGCGCAGTCCGCTCCGGGTCGCATAGTGAGGACTGCCCTCCCGATCACCGCGGAACATGACGATGCCAGGCATTCGCCATCATGGGTCAACCCTCGCGATCGTGTGGGCCACCGCACTGTTAGCGGGCTGCGCATCGCTTGGGCCGGAGCTGCCGATGGCAACGGCCGACGAGAGCGAACCGGCAGAGGTCGCGTTCGGCGTCCGCACGCTCGGTCCCAACGGCGAATTTGCACTTCGGACTTCGGCTGAAGTCGCCCGACGACTGCAGGCCAGCCTCGGCGAGCGTCCGCTGAGCATCCTCGCCGTATCCAGCGGCGGGTCAAACGGCGCATTCGGAGCAGGCGCGTTGGCTGGCTTGACGACGAGCGGGACGCGGCCGGAGTTCACCGTGGTGACGGGAGTCAGCTCGGGCGCACTCGTGGCACCCTTCGCCTTCCTCGGCCCCTCATGGGATGAGCAGATGGCGGGGATCTTCACGACCGGCGAGACGGATGGACTGTTGCAATCGCGCGGCCTCGGCGCGGTATTCGGCTCGAGTGCCTACAGCGGTGAGCCCCTGCGACGGCTGATCGAGCGCTACGCCGACGATGCCATGATTGCCGCCATAGCCGCGGAGGCCGCCAAGGGTCGTTTGCTGCTTGTGGCCACGACCGATTTTGGTAGCGGCGAGCCGGTCATCTGGGACCTCGGCTCCATCGCACTCCACGGGCATAAGAACGCGAAGCCTCTGTTTCAGAGCCTCCTGCTCGCCTCCGCAAGTGTTCCCGGAATGCTGCCGCCCGTGACCGTGAGATTTCGCAGTCAGGGAGAGCTGCGCACAGAGACCCATGTGGATGGCGGGGTCACGTTGCCGTTCTTCATTGCGCCAGCGCCGGAAGATCTGCCGCAGGCGGTTGCGGGAGGGCCGCAGTCGACGAGCGTGCGCGTCATCATCGATGGGCCCCTGCGCAATCTCCCGCGCCGGACCCACGCCAACGCTTTTTCGATCTTCAGCCGCAGCCTCTCCGCGGGACTCAGTCATGTGACGCGCGCGCAGCTCGAATCGACGGTGGAGGCGGTCCGCCAACGCGGGATATCACTCGAGTATGCGGCGATACCGGCTTCTTATCCTTTGCGGGGTGCTTTCGACTTCGGTCCGGACGCCCAGCGCTCGCTGTTTGAATTCGCCGCGAGCTGTGCGGCCGGCGACCGGCTCTGGCTACGCGCTCACGCGGGGAACGGCGAACGTGTGAGGGAGCGGCTGCCAGCCTCCGGCGGCCCGAGGTGCCCGGCAGATGACTCCTTTATGGAGCGTCTTGCCGCGCTCAAGAATTGATACGTAGTTGCAGTTCGGTCCTCAGCGCCCTCGCGCGCCATTGCACGCTCGTGAAACGCAGCATCTACGGATGAGCAATTGTTTGCGTCGCCCCGCGTTCCTACAGTTAATCCATGCGTGAAGGTCCCCTCAGGAAGTACAGCACCCGCACACCACGACCTCGAGAAGCCGCCGAGGGGCGCCTCGCGCTCACGGATCCGGCCGTGCACGTCGTGACCGATTTTGTCTGGGAGCAACCGGTAACGGTACCCGAGGAGCTCTCCATCGAGGCTGCTCTGCGGGAGATGATCCTGGCCGGGGTGCGCGCTCTGCTGGTCGTGCGCGATGAAGTGGTGATTGGGCTCATCACCTCGTACGACATTCAGGGTGAGCGCCCCTTGCAGTTCCTCGCAGAATCCGGCTATCGCCGTCACGATGAGATCGAAGTCGGTCACATCATGACCCCGTGGGAGCAGGTTCCAACGCTCGATTGGCAGGCGCTCGGGCGTGCGCGTGTCGCGGATCTGGCCGCGTTTTTCAGGCGCACCGCCGCAACCCATGTCGTGATAGTCGAGCCTGCAGATCAGGGGAGAAGCGGCGTGCGCGGACTCATCTCGCGCACTCGGCTCGAGCGCCAGCTCGGGCACTCGATTGACAGGGCAGGCGATCGCGCAAGCGCACCCGGGAAGTTGCCGTGACGCCTAGAGATACAAGTTGGAGGGTCCGCTTCGTCCGTGCAATACGCGAACTCGGATCGTACGGCGCGATTGCGCTCATTCTTCCCGGCGGCAGCCTGATTGCATTTTCTTGGTGGATGTTGCGGCATCGCGCGTGGATCGCTGCCCGCACACGGCGGGCCCTGGCTGCACTACTGGCATTCGGCGCCGGCCTCATCTTTCCGCGCTGAAATAACTCCTTTCCGCGCCCGACGAGCTCCGAGCCTGCGTCGCGATATCGCCCACCTGTTCCCGACCACGGGGATGGTGCAGTGGTGCGCCCCCCTGGACCGGGGACATTCACTCTCGGGAAATGCAGCATCTTCGTGCGGCCGATTGTTCCGCGCACGTCGCGCTCATACCTTAGCTCGCGCCGTAAGAAGGACTCGTCTCCGCACGCAGCTCGAGCGGCGGAAGCACCGATCTAATTGCGAGTGAACCGTAGCGGCAACCATCGTCGGTTTCGTTAGGAGTTTCGACACATGGCCTTCACAGCAGAGAAGCGCATCTTGACGGGGCTGCTCCTCGTAGCCATCGGGTTGCTCGCGGCCGGTTGCGCCCGACACGTGGCGGCACCGCCACCAAAGCCGGCGGTCACCGTCCTCGACCTCCACGCGAAGCCGGTGTCATTGACCACGGAGCTACCCGGCCGCGTATCGGCCTTCCGGATCGCCGAGGTGCGCCCGCAGGTGAACGGCGTCATCCTCAAGCGGCTGTTCAAAGAGGGCGATCTCGTCGCCGCGGGTCAGCAGCTCTATCAGATCGATGCCGCACCGTACGAGGCTACCCTCGCCAGCGCCCGGGCGAGCCTGGCGCACGCGCGTGCCTCCGTCACGGCGGCGAAGCTCACCGCGGAGCGCTACCAGGCGCTCTCCGAGGCGCACGCCGTAAGTCGTCAGGACTACGACAATGCGGTAGCGACGCTGCTGCAGGACGACGCGGACGTGGCCTCCGGCGAGGCAGCGGTGCGCGCGGCCGAGATCAATCTCGCCTACACGAAGGTGTACTCCCCCATCAGCGGCCGCACGGGACGCTCGTCGGTGACCGAAGGGGCGCTCGTCACCGCGAACCAGGCGAGCAGTCTCCTCACCGTCACGCAGCTCGATCCGGTCTACGTGGACCTCACTCAGCCGAGCACGACGATCGTGCGGTTAAAGCGCGAGCTGACGGCAGGGCAGATCCGCCGTGTGGACGGCAATCAGGCGCCGGCGCAGCTTCTCCTGGAAGACGGCAGCCACTACGAGCGCCCGGGGACGCTGGAGTTCTCCGAGGTCACCGTCGATCAGGGCACGGGCTCGGTCACTCTGCGGGCCATCTTCCCGAACCCTCAGGAACTTCTGCTCCCCGGGATGTTCGTGCGCGCGACCCTCGAGGAAGGCGTGCGCGAGAGTGCGATTCTCGCCCCGCAGCAAGGCATCACCCATGCGCCCAACGGCTCGGCCACCGCGCTCGTCGTGGGTGCCGACGACAAGGTCGAGAAGCGCAGCGTCGAGCTCGACCGGGCCATCGGCGACCAATGGGTGGTCACGAAGGGCCTCGCAGCTGGCGACCGCCTGATCGTCGGCGGCCTGCAGAGGGTCAAGCCCGGCGTGCAGGTCGCAGTGCGCCCGCAGGTCGCCGCGCACGATCCCGCTGCGCCGCGCTCCAGACCCGCGCTCGCCGCACGCTGACATAAGGTCCCAAACCTTCGAGGGAGTCTCATGGCTCGTTTCTTCATCGACCGACCGATCTTCGCCTGGGTCCTCGCCATCCTAGTGATGATGGCAGGTGTGCTCGCGCTGCTGACCCTTCCCGTCGCGCAGTTTCCGCCGCTCGCCCCGCCTTCGGTGGCCATCACCGTCACCTATCCCGGCGCCTCCGCCGAGACCGTCGAGGGCACCGTGGTGCAGCCGATCGAGCAGCAGATGACCGGCCTCGATGGGTTGCTCTACATGTCCTCCGAGAGCGACAAGGACGGCAGCATCACCATCACGCTGAGCTTCGCGCAGGGCACGAATCCCGACATCGCGCAGGTTCAGGTTCAGAACAAACTGCAGCTCGCCCTCCCGCGCCTGCCTCAGGCGGTGCAGCAACAGGGCGTGCAGGTCGCAAAGTCGGCGAAGAACTTCCTGATGGCGGCCGCCTTCGTCTCGACGGACCACAGCATGCAGGCCGATGACATTGCCGACTTCGTCGCCTCGCACGTGCAGGATCCAGTGAGCCGGGCGCCGGGAGTCGGCAACTTCCAGCTGTTCGGCGCGCAGTACGCCATGCGCATTTGGCTCGACCCGGCGAAGCTCGACAACTACGGGTTGACCGCGGTTGATGTGACGAATTCGATCAAGGCGCAGAACATCCAGGTCGCTTCCGGCGAGCTCGGCGGGGAGCCGGCAGTCGCCGGGCAGCAGCTGGATGCGACGATCATCGGCCCCAACTACCTCCACACCCCGGAACAGTTCGGGCAGATCCTGCTGCGCGTCGAGCCTAACGGCAGTCAGGTGCGGCTGCGCGATGTGGCACGCCTCGGATTCGGCGGCGAGAACTACCAGACGATCTCCAAATGGAACGGCGATCCGGCGGCGGGTTTCGTGATCAAGATGGCGAGCGGCGCGAACGCGCTCGATACCGTCGCGGGGGTCAAAGCCGTGATCGCGCGGCTCGAGCCCATCTTCCCGCCCGGGCTCAAGGTCGTCTATCCACTCGACACGACGCCCTTCGTGAGGCATTCGGTGAAGGACGTCATGCTGACGCTCGCCGAAGCGATCGGGCTCGTGTTCCTCGTCATGCTGCTGTTCCTGCAGAACGTACGTGCGACACTCATTCCGACGATTGCCATCCCGGTGGTGCTGCTCGGCACCGCTGCGGTGCTCGCAGCGTTTGGCTACTCGCTCAACAGCCTGACACTCTTCGGCATGGTGCTCGCCATCGGGCTCCTGGTCGATGATGCGATCGTGGTCGTGGAAAACGTCGAGCGCGTCATGGAGGAGGAACATCTGCCGCCCAAGGAGGCGACGAAACGCTCGATGGAGCAGATCACGGGGGCCCTGGTCGGCATCGCACTCGTGCTGTCCGCGGTGTTCGTGCCGATGGCCTTCTTCGGCGGCTCGGGCGGGGTGATCTACCGGCAGTTCTCCATCACGATCGTCTCCTCGATGATCCTGTCGGTGTTGGTCGCGCTGGTGTTCACGCCCGCCCTGACTTCGACGCTCCTCAAGCGTCCCGAGCACGCAGCGGCGCAGCGGCGCGGCTTCTTCGGCTGGTTCAACGCCGTGTTCACCCGCACACAGGCGCGCTACGGGCAGCAGGTCTCGAGTATCACCCGCCGTCCAGCGCGCGCACTCGTGGCGCTCCTCATCGTCGCCGGCGTCGCCGCGCTCGGCTACCAGCGCCTGCCGGGCGGCTACCTGCCGGAGGAGGACCAGGGCTTCATGTTCGTGCAGGTCACGGCGCCGCCGGGCGCGACCGACTCCCACGTGCTCGGCGTGCTCGATGACATCAGCCATTACTTCCTCACGCAGGAGAAACAGGCCGTCGACGGCGTGTTCATCGTCAGCGGCTACAGCTTCGGCGGGCACGGCCAGACCGCGGGTCTCGCCTTCGTTCCGCTCAAGCTGTGGGAGGAGCGCCCCGGCAAGCGCAATCGCGTCCAGCAGATCGCTGCGCGCTTCAACAAACACTTTGCCGGCACGCCGGAAGCGATGGTCTTCGGCTTCCCCCCGCCGGCTGCGCTCGAGCTCGGTAACGCGACGGGCTTCGACTTCGAGCTCATCGACAAGGCCGGCCTCGGACACGAGGCCCTCATGCAGGCGCGCGACCAGCTGCTCGCCCTCGCAGCGAAGGATCCCCTGCTGGTCCGTGTGCGCGCCAACGGGCTCGACGATGAGCCGCAGTACCGGCTATCGGTCGATCGCGAGAAAGCGAGCGCGCTCGGACTCACCATATCCGACATCAACGACACGATCCAGAGCGCGTGGGGCTCCAACTACGTCAACGACTTCATCGACCGCGGGCGCTTGAAGCGCGTGTACATCCAGGGCGATGCCCCCTCGCGGATGCTGCCCCAGGACCTTACGAGCTGGTACCTGCGGAACGGAAGCGGGCAGATGGTGCCGTTCTCCGCTTTCGCCGACGGTGTGTGGATGCACGGCTCGCCGAAGCTCGAGCGTTACAACGGCCTCTCCTCGGTCGAGATCCTCGGCGAACCGGCGCCGCGGCGAAGCACCGGAGAGGCCATGGCCGAGATGGAGCGCCTGGCGGCAAAGCTGCCGCAAGGCATCGGCTACGACTGGACGGGGCTCTCGTACGAGGAGAAGCAGGCCGGCTCCAAGGCGCTGTTCCTGTACGGGCTCTCTCTCGCAGTCGTGTTCCTGTGTCTGGCTGCGCTCTATGAGAGCTGGGCGATTCCGGCGGCGGTGCTGCTCGTGATTCCACTCGGAATCGTCGGCGCCGTGCTGGCCACGTTCTTCCGTGGTCTCGACAACGACATCTACTTCCAGGTGGGCATGCTCACGACCATGGGACTGTCCGTCAAGAACGCGATCCTCATCGTGGAGTTCGCCAAGCAGAACCACGAAGCGGGTCGCAACCTCATCGAGGCGGCGACGGAAGCCGCGCGGCAGCGGTTGCGGCCGATCCTCATGACCTCCTTTGCCTTCATCCTCGGAGTCGCGCCACTTGTGATCGCCTCAGGGGCAGGCTCCGGCGGGCAGAACGCGATCGGCACCGGGGTGCTGGGTGGAATGGTCTCGGCCACCGTGCTCGCGATTTTCCTGGTTCCCGCGTTCTTCGTCGCGGTGCTGCGGCTCGTCGAGTCGCGCGGGCGCGGTACCGCAGTGGTGGCTGCTCCGCCCGCTCAGCAGCCTGCAGGAGAGTGAGCCGTGAAGCGCGCCGTCATTGCATTGCTCGTCAGCACAACCCTCAGTGCGTGCACGCTGATGCCGCACTATCAGCGACCGCAGTCTCCGGTCCCGGACACCTGGCCGGCGGACAGCGCCGGCGCCGCTCCCGCCGCGCCCGGAGCCGCAGGAGCAGCCTCCAGCGCATACCGCGCGGCGAGAGGCTCCGCGTCGGTCTCCGCCGACCAGATCGGCTGGCGGGATTTCTTCACCGACCCTCGCCTCGAGCGGCTCATCGATACTGCGCTCGCGAACAACAGGAATCTACGCATCGCGGTGCTGAATGTCGCGGCCTCGGAGGCCCAGTTCCGCATCGAGCGCGGAAACCTCTTCCCGGCGATCTCGGCCAGCGGCTCGGAGCTCGCTGAGCGGCTGCCGGCAAACGGTGCCTTACCGCTCGGAGGTCCCGGCGGCTCGGGCGGCGGCGCTCTGGTACCGAGCGGCGCGGCAGCCACCACGTTCCACTACTTCAGCGCCGGAATCGGGTTCACGAACTACGAGCTCGACCTTTTCGGCCGCGAGCGCAGCCTCACGACCGCCGCGTTCGAGCAATATCTGGCGCAGAGTGAGAGCAGCCGCAGCACGCAGATCAGCCTGGTTGCCGAAGTGGCCACCGATTACTTCGCGGTGCTCGCCGATGAGGCGCTCGTCAGGCTCACGCAGGAGACGCTGCGCAGCGAAACCGAGTCCTACGAGCTCACAAAAGCGATGTACGACCGCGATACCACCACGCTCCTCAGCCTGCGCCAGGCGGAGAGCGCGGTCGATGCTGCGCGCGCGAGCCTCGCGCAGTACCAGCGCCAGCTGGCGCAGGACACCCATGCGCTCACGCTAGTCCTCGGACAGGAGATCCCCGCAGACCTTCCGGCCGCTGCGGACATCAACGCCGAGGGACTGCTCGCCTCAGTTCCCGATGGCCTGCCTTCGCAGCTGCTCACGCATCGGCCGGACATACTCAGTGCAGAGCATGCCCTGCGGGCGGCGAATGCCAACATCGGCGCGGCGCGCGCCGCGTTCTTCCCGAGCATCCAGTTGACCGCTTCCGGCGGCACCGCAAGTGGCCGGCTCAGCGGTCTGTTTCGCGGTGGCACGGGAACATGGAGCTTCGCACCCACGATCACGCTGCCGATATTCAGCGGCGGGCAGAACGTCGCCAATCTCGACCTGGCGCACATCGAGAAGAACGTCGCCATCGCCCAATACGAGCTCGCGATCCAGACGGCCTTCCGCGAGGTCTCGGATGCCTTGAGCGCGCGCGGCACCTACCTCGACCAGCGGGGCGCGCAGCAGGCGCTGGTGGCGGCGGACGCCGATGCCTACCGTCTCGCCAGATGCGCTTTCGGTCCGGGGTGGACAGCTACCTGAGCACGCTCGATGCCCAGCGGTCCCTCTACGCGGCGCAACAGGAGCTCGTCACGCTGCGACAGGCGGAGCTCGCCAATCGGGTGACGCTCTACAAGGCGCTCGGCGGCGGTTGGCAGCCGCACACGGCCTCTCCCCAGTAGGTCCGGGCACCGATCAAACTGCCCGTTGACCACTCGGCTCGCGGCCAACCTTACGCTTCACTACTGTGAAACGCTGCATTACCTCTCTGCGGCTGGTTCTGGCGCATCGCCTCTCGGTACGCTTTGAACATGTCCGCAGCAACCCAAACAAGCCTCGTCCCGGAGCGATCATGACTGACCGGAACCGCCGCTTGGGCACCGCGTTGGGAATCGTCGTTGTGCTGATCGCCGTTGCAGCACTCGCCGCGATGCTGGCTCCCTGATCCGCCCGGGGCCTCGGAAGCACCCGTCTGACGTACACTATGCGGGTGGACACGCTGACCAGCATCAAGGTGTTCCGGCAGGTTGTCGAGTCGGGCACCTTCGTGGCCGCAGCCGAACGCATGGATCTCTCCACCGCCATGGTCAGCAAACACGTGGCCTACGTGGAGAAGCGACTCGGGGTCCGACTGCTGAATCGCAACAGCCGCACGCTCAGCCTGACGGAAGCAGGCAGCGTGTACTTCGAGCGCTGCAAGACCATCCTGGAGGACCTGGAGGCCACGGAGCTGGAACTGGGGTCCCTCGGTACGGTGGCCCGTGGCACCGTGCGAGTCACATGTCCGAGCTGGTTCGCGCGGCAACTCCTGGCAGATAACCTTGCTGAGTTTCGTCGCCGCTATCCGGAGATCGTGGTGGATGTCTCGTTCGAAGACCGGGTCGTCGATCTCGTGGAGGAAGGTTACGATCTCGCCCTGCGGGTGTCGCGTGAGAGCTCGCTTGCGGCGGGTCTCATCGCCCGGCCGCTGCGGTCAGTACGCTTCTTCATCGCGGCGTCACGCGAATATCTGAAGCGTCATGGCGCCCCCAAGTCCCCCGAGGAGCTCGCCCACCACGATTTCGTAGCGGTTGGTAATATCGATGCCATCTCATTGACGGGCTCTGAGGGAAAGATTGAAGTTCCGCTTCGCGTCGTCATGCGCTACCGCTCGATAGGGGGTGTGGCACACGCCGCCGCCGCCGGCATCGGTCTTGCGCCCTTGCCGGACATCCTTTTCGAGGAACCGCCATTCAAGGCGGTCTTGACGCCCGTCCTCACGGACTATCCCATACAGGAGACGACGCTGTACGTCGTCTACGTCAGCCGCAAGTACTTACCCCTCAAGATCCGCGCCTTCATCGATTTCTTGACGCAACTGACCAGCAAGCCTGCAGTGCTCAAAGCGGCCGCCGGCCGTTGATTCGCGCCTGCTGAGCCGCTCTCAGCAGGACCATTTGCTCATTCATATGAGGCTCCCGCGTTATCGCGACTCGACAGAAGTCGCCGCGCCTGATGAATCCCGTGTGCACAGACTAGGGTTGGCCACCGGCCTGGAACAATCGTCATCCGCGGAATGGACCGTTTCGCCCGAGTAAATGAGATGCGGCGCTGAGTCTGTGGCCCCCCATCGCCCTATCCGTCGCGTACCAGCGCGAGCGATTACCCTAGTGAAACGTTGCATCAACTCTCGGCAGCTTCTTCGCGCTTGAGCCTCAACGTAGAGTCCGCTGGCTATTTGCAGCTGCTGCATGGAGAGGCAGATGAGTGCGCCTGAGGAGAAGACGAATCTCGTAGCACAGATCGATGCTTTTGGATTGGAACACCTGAGGGTCGTCGAGCGGCCGCTCGTGCCCCTCCGACATCACGAAATTCGCATTCGCGTGCACGCGGCATCGTTGAACTACCGCGACCTCCGGGTTGCACTGGGGCAGGTCTCCAGTCGGGTCGGTCAGATCCGCCTGCCCCTCGTGCCGCTCTCCGACTGCGCGGGCGAGGTAATCGAAGTCGGGGGCGCGGTCGATCGCTTTCAGGTCGGCGACCGCGTCTCCTCGGCGCAGATGCCGGATTGGACAGCAGGCCCGTTCAAATCCGAGAACGCGCAATCGGCGCTCGGCGGGGCGGTCGATGGCGTCCTTGCCAAATACTTCAGCGGGCATCAGCGGGGCTTCCTCAGGATTCCCGATGCGCTGTCATTCGCGGAAGCGGCCACGCTTCCGACTGCGGCCTTGACCGCGTGGAATGCCCTCTTCGAGTTCGACGACCTCAAGCCCGGAGAAACGGTGCTGGTGCAGGGTTCCGGCGGCGTGAGCATCTTCGCGCTGCAGTTCGCGCTCGCCGCGGGTGCGCGAGTCGTTGCGATCACCGGAAGTCAGGCGAAGGTCGACAGGCTCGAGCGATTGGGTGCGGAGCACGTGATCCGCTATGAAAGGGAGCCCGAGTGGAGCCGGGTCGTTCTCGAGGTCACGGGTGGCGCCGGTGTGGACCATGTCGTGGAAACCGGCGGCGCTGGCACGATCGATGAGTCGATCAAAGCCGCCGCTATGGGCGGCTCGATCAGCCTGGTCGGCCTGCTGACGGGCGCGGGCGGCCGCCTCGATATGCTGCCCATACTGGCCAAGACTCTGCGCATCCAGGGTGTCGTCGTCGGCTCCGTAGAAATGTTCGAGCGCATGATAGGCATGATCGATCACCTTGGAATCAGACCGGTGATCGATGAGGCGTTCGAGATGCAGGACATCGCGGCGGCGCTCGAATATCTGAAATCCGGTCGCCATCTCGGCAAAGTCATTATCAAGGTCTAGATGGACGGGCTGGTATTTGCCGGTTTCAGTCTGAGCGAAGCCTATGCGCGACGCTTTGAGGAGCGCTGGTTGGTCCGCATCCTCGACCGGCTGGAAGTTATGGGGCTTGCGCAGCGACGTCCTCACCTTGTCGATCGCCGGGCGCGATCTCTGGCGATCACGGAGGACGCGAGGGAGGTCCTGCCGTCGCTCTGGAGCATCGTCGGTGAATCGCTGCGCGAGGCGCTGACCGGCCTGTCCACCAAGGAGACGGCGATACTGGCTAAGGCGCTGCACCGGATCATTGCAAATCTATCAGGGCTCGATCGCCAGACCGCGACGGACTCAGCCGCGAACAAGAGGTGATCACCCTGTCGAGTTACCGCTTCGGCTCCTCGGTTGGCCGCCACGGAGCGCAGCGTAAACTATGCCTATGGATACGCTGACCAGCATCCGGGTGTTCCGGCAAGTGGTCGAGTCGGGCACCTTCGTGGCTGCCGCCGAGCGAATGGACCTCTCGACCGCCATGGTGAGCAAGCATGTGATGCAGGTGGAAAAGCGGCTCGGGGTCCGTCTGCTGAACCGCAACAGCCGCACGTTGAGTCTCACTGAGCCGGGCAGAGTGTACTTCGAGCGCTGCAAGACGATTCTGGAAGATCTGGAGGCGACCGAGCTGGAGCTCGGGTCCCTCGGCACCGCCCCGCGCGGCACGCTGCGGATCACCTGCCCGAGCTGGTTCGCCTCGCAGCGGATGGCGGACAACTTCGCCGAGTTCCGCCGCCGGTACCCCGAGATCGTGGTCGACGTGTCGTTCGAGGACCGGCAGGTCGATCTCGTGGAGGAAGGTTATGACCTCGCCCTGCGGGTGGCGCGCGACGGTGCGCTTGCCCCGGGCCTCATCGCCCGCCCGCTGCGCACCATGTCCTTCTTCATAGGTGCCTCACACGAATATCTCAAGCGCAATGGAGCTCCCGAGTCCCCGGAGGATCTCGCCCGCCACGACTTCGTGGCGGTCGGCAACCTCGATTCCCTTCAGCTCACGGGCCCGCACGGGAAGATCGAGGTTCCGCTGCGTGTGGTGCTGCGCTACCGCTCGATGGGCGGCGTGGCCAACGCGGTCGCCGCCGGTATCGGCCTTGCGCCGCTGCCGGACCTCCTCTTCGAAGACCCGATGTTCAAGGACGTACTGAAACCCGTCCTCACGGACTATCCCCTGCAGGAGCCGACGGTGCATGTCGTGTACGTCAGCCGCAAGCATCTGCCTCTCAAAATCCGTGCCTTCATCGACTTCATAGCGGAGGTGGCATGCACGATCCAGCCGCCCAGACTGGCCGCGGCCGGCTGAGTCCGTCGTTTGCGTGGTCGAAACGTCGCCGCGGCCGCCCGCGAGTCTAACGCGCTCCCGGCACATAGGGTGTTCGTTCAGCCGTGCCACGCCAGCCGCCGCCCAGCGCCTTGAAGACGGCGATTTGGTCTTGTACCAGGGCGGCGTCGGAAGAAGCCACCGCGGCGTCGATCGCGACCAGGGATTGCTCGGTGGTGAGCAGGTCGACATAGCTGATCGAGCCCGCAAGGAATTGTTCGTGCGCCATGCCAAACGCTGCACGCACCTTATCCTGGGCGTCGCCGAGCGCTTGGCGATTGCCGAGCGCCGCACCGTACAGAGCGAGCGCCTGCTCGGTCTCTTTAAGCGCGGTGAGCACCACGCCATCGAACGACGCCAGCGCCGCCGCTTGCTCGGCCTTGGCTTGACGCACCCGAGCGCGCGGTGCGGCCATATTGGGGAATGTCCAGCTGATCGATGGACCCACACCCCAGGTTCGCCCGATATTCGTATCGAGCTGCGACAATTCGGTGGCAGCGCCGCCGTAAAATCCGACCAATCGGATGGTGGGATACAGGTCTGCAGTCGCCACACCAATCTCGGCGGTCGCGGCCGCAAGTTGCCGCTCGGCCTGGCGTACATCCGGACGGCGCTTAATGAGTGCCGACCCATCGCCCACCGGAATGAGGGCGAGCAGGTGAGGCGGGGTAACGCATGCCTCCAGATCATTGGGCGCCTTCGCAGGCGTGCGGCCGAGAAGCGCAGTCAACTCGAATACGGCCGCCCGCCGTTGCCCTTCGAGCCCAGGAATGCTCGATCGGACTTGGGCCACCAACGCTTGTGCTCGGGTGACGTCGTAGACCGAACTCCCTCCCGCCTCTTGGCTCTGGACGGTAATCTCCGCCTCGTGTGATACGACATCGAGCGAGTGGTGCGCAACGTCGAGTTCCTCGCCGAGCGCGCAGATTCCGGCGTAAGCGCGCGCGGTCTCCGCCGCCACCACCACCCTCACACTATCGCGGGCCGCCGCCACAGAATCCGCGCTGGCACTCGCCGCTTCGATCTCACGGTGCACGCGGCCGAACAGATCGACTTCGTAGGCAGCCTGCAGGACGTCGTCGAGCAGCCAAATCGTTTGCGGGGGATGCCCCCCGAGCTCGAGGATCTCATCCGTCACAGCATCGCGCCCGTAGAGCCCGGTCGCGGACGCCGAGGTCGATGGGTAACGATTGGCGTGCACCGCCGAAAGTGCCGCGCGAGCCGCCGTGAAGTTGGCATCGGCCGCTGCAAGGGTACGGTTCGCCTGTAGCGCCTCCTCAACCAGCGCATCGAGCCGCGAGTCCTCATAGAGCCGCCACCAGGTATCGGGCGGCGGTGCCGGCGTCTCGGCCGCCGTATTCACCGACACCAGCGGCGCCTCGGCTCCAGCGGGCAGTGCAGGTGCGTGGTAATTCGGGCCCACCCGGCACGCGGCGAGCGCGACGGCGCTGAGGGCACCCATGACGAGGCTTCGGCGCGATCGAATCATGACGAAGTCTGAAATCACGGCGTCGATCCGCCTGGGCGAAACATCGCCGGCGCAGACGCGGGACCCTCGGGCGCCGCTCTTCGCACTGTAATGATCAGCAACGCTACCGCAGTCAGTAAACCGAGGGCGACGAAGCAGTCGATTACCGCCTGGGTGGTTGCCGCCGCCCGCACGACATTGCTCAACACCAACTCGCCGCGCGCCACGGCGCCGACGGGATCAATGACCCGGGTGGTGAGGGCACCGTAGGCCCTCACCCGCTGGATCACCTGAGGATCGCCCACCTGGACGTGCTGTCCGATCAGGTTCGACGCCACCTGGCCGCGCACTCGAGCCAGCGTGGTGACGAATGCCGTTCCGATCTCTCCCCCCATGAGGCGCGCCGTCTGCAGCACTGCGCCGAAGGTAAGCGCATCCTGCGGTCTCAAGTGAAGAATACCGAAGAAAATGACGCCAGAGAGCGCAAAGCTTTGCCCCAGGGACTGGAGGAAAGACGACGGAAGAAACTGATACGACCCCCAGAGCGGGGTCAGGTTATAAGCCACCAGGAGACAAGCAACGCTGATGAGGATGAAGCCGATCGAGGCTACGAGCCTCGGGTCCGTCCGGCGCAGCATCAATCCCGCCAGCGGACAGAAAATGAGCTGCGGCACCGCAATCCACATGAGTGTGCCACCCACTTCCAGCGCGCGAAAGCCGCGCACCGAGCCCAGGAATAGTGGGATCAAGTACGCGGTGGACTGGATCGTCAGACGGAGAAATGCGATGAGTACGAACAGTATCGGCAGTACTGACCCGAAGACGACCCTGAGATTCAGAAGCGGTTGTGCGGCGCGCGCCGCATGGATTACGGTCGCCAGGACCAGCAAGACACCGGCCGACATCAATCCCCACACCAGTCCCGAGTTGAGCCAGTCGAGGCGATTGCCCTGATCGAGGGCCGCGTAGATCAACGCGAGCCCCGAGCCGCCCGCGACGAGACCAAATATGTCGTTTGGCGGCCGTGTGGTGATTGGCTTTACGGCCATACCACGGTGAAGACAGAGCGACATGATCAGCGCGAGCGGTACGTTCTGCCAGAAGATCCATCGCCACGAATGATGCTCGACATACCAGCCTTCGAGAGACGCCGATATGTTGAGCGAGAGCTCGAGGTTGAGCGCATAGAGCGCGATGCCGAACGCCCAGTACCTGGGAGGCATGTTGAGCAGTATGAAACTCAAGGTGAGCGGGATGAAAAATCCCGAGGCGAGACCCCCCAGGAACTGCATGGTCAATAGTTCGGGCAGCGTCGCCGAGAATGGGGTCAGCAAGGAAATGACTGCAAATGCGATGGAGGCGCCGATCAGGACCCGTCGAGGACCGTAGGCGGCGCCGAGCCAAACGGCGGGGATCGTGACGAGCATCTGGGCAGCGGTTTGTGCCGTCGTGATCCATGCTCCCTCGTCGAATCCTGCGCCCACGGCACCACGGATGTCGGCCAGGCCGAACGACGAGAGCCGCCCGTTCAGAGTCGATATGAACGTGCCCATGAGCACGGCGAGGAGTCCGAGCCACGGTATGGAAGTCGGCGGAGACGGCAGCGTCGGCTGGGACAACCCTGAACCGGAACCAGGCACCGGCGCGGTCGCGTTCATCAGTGCCGCCTCTCTCTGGCATCGACCTTCGCCTCCACCGACATGCCCGGTACCAGTCGATCGGCGAGACCGTCCGCATCGTCAATGACGATCTTCACCGCGATGCGTTGCACGATCTTGGTGAAGTTGCCCGTCGCATTGTCGGGCGGCAGCAGTGCGAACTCCGCGCCCGATGCCGGCGCGAATGCCTGCAAATGGCCCCGCAATGTATGCCCCGGAAAGGTATCGACGGTGATCTCTGCCTTTTGCCCGACGGCCATGTGAGTGAGCTGCGTTTCCTTGTAGTTCGCAATGACCCACACCTTCGGCAACGGTGTCAGGGTCGTGATCTGGCTCCCCACCCCCACCAGCTGTCCAGGTTTGACCTGACGCTGGCCGATGACGCCGTCTTGGGTCGCGGTGATCGTGGTGTAGCCGAGATTGATTCTGGCTGCTTCGAGTGCAGCGCGCTGCGCGGCGACGGTCGCCTCGCTCTGCGCGAGTTGCGCCTGGAGGACTGCCAGTTGCCGCTCGGCGGCCCGTGCCTGTGCCCGGTTTTGCTTAAGTTGCGCCTCAAGTTGAGCGCGCGCGGTTGTCAGCTTTTCGCTGGCCTCCGTGGAAGAAGAGCCCGTCTTCAACAATCGCTGCTGCCTTGCCAGGTCGCGACGATTCTGCTCGAAAGAGGCGGCGGTGGACGCGACTACCGCACGTGCCGCCTCGACGTTTGCGAGCTGCAGCTCATGCTGCGCCTTCAAGGCCTCCGCTTGCGCCTGAGCGGTCGCGATCAGAGCCTCTGCCTGGGCCACGGTGGCGCGATAGTCATCGTCGACCAATTGTGCGAGCAGCTGGCCTTTGTGCACCCGCTCGAAATCCTGGATCGGAAGCTCGCGCACGTAGCCGGCGACCTTCGCGGATATGGGCGTGAGATCCGCCTGGAGGTAGGCATCGTTCGTACTCTGCCACCCTGCCCCACCCTCCCAACGCGTCCAGTTCGTCGACACCACGATGATGATGCCGACGGCCACGATGAACACGAGGATCCGCCAGGCGAATTCAAAAACTTTGTTCCAATCGACGCTTGGAATTGTCATGGATACTTGATCAACGTAGTTCAGCGATTGAGTCCAACTTGGCCTGGAACCGGGATAGACGAACGACCGTGCAGAGCAGAATGAGGGACAGCGCCGCCATTGCGGCGCCCAGAAGATACACCCGAGACGGCTCGTTGGTGCAACGGCCGGAGCGTTTCATTTGTGTTTCTTGGCCCCGAAGAGAGTTCCTACGGAAGGCTGGGTCCGAAGGCAACACTCCATGACGATTCATGCTCTGCCGACCGAGTTGGAGCAATCATACCCGGGATGCGCAGTCGACGAGAAATCGACGCGAAAATAGCCTAGCCTGACGTCACCTCTGTCGTGAGATGAACATCGCTACTGAGGGAATTCGTTACCAGACAACTTGCCTCGGCCTTTTCCAACAATTTCTTTGCCTTGTCGGCGTCGCCACCCGCGGCAATGCGCAACTTGGCGTGCGTCAGGAACTTAGTGAAGCGCATCTTCCCGTCCGTCCGCTCAACCGTCCCTTCGGTGCGAACATCGAGACTAACCCAGCTGAACTTGAACCCAACGGCAATGGCGCGAAAGGTCAAGACGAAACAATCGGCCACCGCCGCCACCAAAAGGCTCTCCGGCGACCATTGATTGCCAGGACCATCGAATTCCCTGGGCACGGCTGATTCGATGACTCGCACGCCCTCCGCCGAAAGGGGCACGTCGCCGGACGGCCGTGCGGTTGCCGTGACGACATAGTGGTGTGGAAATGGATGCATTGCTACCTCACGGATCGTTAGGCGCTACTCGACGGAGCGAGTGGGCAGCTGCGCGATTGGCCCAACGGTTCCGACGAAGCCGCGGTGGCCGAATAGCCACTCAGCTCCGTACATTGGTTACGGGCCTGCAGCGCGCGCGCAACCGGTTCCGCGATATCGCGGCGGACGAGCGGCTTGCGGCACACGTGGACGATGCCCGCGGCCTGCGCGCGTTCACTCAGATGCGTGCCACTGTAGCCGCTCATGAGAATGATCGAAATATCGGGTCGCAACTGCCGGAGCTCGCGCGCAAGCTCGGTCCCGGTGAGATCTGGCATCGTCTCGTCGGTCAGCACGAGATCGAAGCGCTCAGGCTCCGCGCGAAAAGCCTGCAACGCGGCGAAGCTCGAATCAAACACCACCGGTTCGTAGCCAAGCTCGGCAAGCGTCTCTTCCGCGAGCGCAACGAGTGCACGCTCGTCGTCCACGATCATCACCCTCTCGCCGTGGCCACGCGGTACCTCGCCCGCGGGCTCTGCCAGGAGTCTTGGCATATGGTCAGCGGCCGGCAGCCAGATCGTGAACGTGGTGCCCGCGCCTACCTGCGTTGCGACATCGATCGCCCCGCCGAGGTCGGCGACGATGCCGTGCACCACGGCAAGGCCAAGGCCCGTGCCGCCGCCGACCCGTTTGGT
Source organism: uncultured Gammaproteobacteria bacterium (assembly GCA_963835645.1). GTDB lineage: Bacteria > Pseudomonadota > Gammaproteobacteria > Steroidobacterales > Steroidobacteraceae > 13-2-20CM-66-19. The sequence continues at coordinate 212,023 of CAWIGQ010000001.1, forward strand.
GGTGAAGAACGGATCGAACATGCGTTCGAGCACCGCGGGCGGGATGCCACTCCCAGTGTCGCCGACGGAGAGGCGTACATAGCGACCGGCGCCGAGCGTGCCGTGCGAAAGCAAACGGCCCTCGCCCACCGCTACACGCTCAAGCACGACGGTGAGGACGCCGCCTTCCTTCATTGCGTGCACAGCGTTCGTACACAGGTTCATGGCGACCTGATGAAGCTGAGTCGCATCGCCTACCACCGCCGTATCGGCCGCATCGAGTTGCCTCTCGAGGCGCACGTCAGCGGGCAGTGACGGCGTGAGCAGCTCGAGCGTCTCCTCGACGACCGACTGCACGAGCAGCGGCACCCGCTCGCCGATCCCGCTGCGGCTGAATGCGAGGATACGATCGACGAGTCCCTTCCCACGCGCGCCCGCCTGCATCACCTGATCAAGCTGGCGGCGCACGGCGCCACCTTCCCCCAGGTTGTTCTGCGCGAGCTCCCCATAACCGAGGATCGCGCTGAGGATGTTATTGAAATCGTGCGCGATGCCACCGGCCAGCCGCCCGATCGCCTCCATTTTGGCCGCCTGCTGCAGTTGCCGCTGCAGCTTTTCGCGCTCGCGCTGCTGCACTCGTTGCGCTTCCTCCGCGCGATGGCGCTGAGTGATGTCCATCACCGCCCCAACAAACTCGAGGTGGCTCGACTCGCCCACCAAGGCACGGGCCACCACCTGGAGATGCTTGACCGACCCATCGGGCAGCAGCAACCGATACTCCAGAGCAAAATCCTCCCTCTCGTGTCGCGCGCGATCGAGTGTTTGCTCAAGGAGATCTTTGTCTTCGGGATGCGCCTGTTGAACCATTCGCGCGACGTCAGGGGGAGTCGCCGGGTCAAACCCAAAGATCCGAAAGGTCTCCGCCGACCAGTAGATCTCCGCGGTTGCGGGATTCCAGCCGAAGCTGCCCGTGTGGCTTAGGGTCTGCGCTTCAGCCAGATAAGTCTCACTCCGCCGCAAGGCCTGTTCGGCTCGCCGACGCTCGCTGTTCTCCTGCTGCAAGGAGGCGATCACCGCGAAGGCCAGAATGACCAACGTAACGCCGGCCACCACCAGAGCCAGATTGGTTTGATCGAGACTTGCGTATCCCTCGGCTTGGTGAACCGAGCCGTGAGCGGCAAAAGTGGTTCCTCGCATCGCCGAGTAGTGCATACCGGAAATAGCCAGGCCCATGACGACGGCGGCAACGAGCTTTTGTCCAAGATCCGTGGTTCGGAATGCCAGCCATAATGCCGCCGTCGACGCGCCGATCGCGATGACTAGGGAGAGCGAAACGAAGGCAAAGTCGTAGCCGATCTCGACGTGCTCCCGCATTGCCGCCATGCCAATGTAATGCATAGCGGCAATCCCAAGTCCCATGAAGATGCCGCTGAATGCCAGGGAAAGCGGCGGTGCACTCTTACGATTGATGAAATAAAAGCCGGCGCCGGTCACGAAGATCGCCACGAGGAGCGAAAACGTGGTTAATCCAATGTCGTAGGACATCCGTATCGGCAGGTTGAAGGCAAGCATGCCGATGAAGTGCATCGACCATATTCCGCCACCCATTGCGATCGCAGCCGCCCCCAGCCACACGCGCGGCGCAGCTCCTCGGGTGGCCACCGCGCGCCCGCCGAGATCGAGGGCGGTGTAAGACGCAAAGGCGGCGACCAGAACGGACAGCGCGACGAGATGCGGATTGTATGTTCCGGTAACGACCATCGGTACGCGCCAAGGGCTTGATTCGTTTGGCCGTGTCAGCGTTGCATCCGCATGAGCTGATCCATGGGCATCATGTTGTGGTTCATGTGGCTCATGACCCAGAGCGAGCCAAATACCACCAGGCACACGATCAACACGCCAAAAGCCAGAGCCAGAACGTTGTTGGCGTTGTCGGGTGCCGTGGTGATGTGCAGAAAGAAGATCAGATGGATGCCCATCTGCGCCACCGCCAGCACCAGGATGGCCACGGCGAGCCCTGGCCGGTAAACCTCATTCGTGCCCACCACCCAGAACGAAGCAATCGTCAGGCCGACGGCGAGCGCAAGTCCAAGGAGATAGCCACGCACCTCGCGGCGCAGAGTGCGTTGCTCCCCGGGGTGGCCACCGTCCGCCATGCGGTCGTCGCCGACGTAGGAGCCCGCATCGTAGTCAAGCTCGTCACTCATGGCAGCAGCTCCGGTGGGAGCGAGCCCACCAAGTACACCAAGCTAAAGATCGCAACCCAGATGATGTCCAACGCGTGCCAGAAGAGGCTGAAGCACAGAAAGCGGTGGCTGATATCCTGACGGAACCCCTTGGCATAGAACTGCGCCATCATGGTGCCAAGCCACAGGAGTCCGGCGCTCACGTGTATCCCATGGCACCCAACAAGGGTGAAGAATGAAGAAAGGAAAGCACTGCGGCCGGGACCTGCCCCGCGGACGACGAAGCCGGAGAACTCGCGGATCTCGAGCACAATGAAGGCGAGGCCGAGCAGCCCGGTCACCAGGAGTGCGAGCTGTGTCCACTTCTGACTGCGCTGTCCCACCGCGAGGCTTGCCATTCCACACGTGAAGGTTGAGGCGAGGAGGCACGCCGTCTGCACCGCGGTGTTGTGCAGGTCGAACAGCTCGTGCGCGGACGGCCCACCGGCGGTGTTCTTGAAGAGCACCGCATAGGCCGCAAAGAAGGCCGAGAACATGATCACGTCGGAGAGCAGGAAGATCCAGAACCCGTAACCGACGATGATTCGCTTGGGCGCAGGCCCGCCGCTGCCGTGACCGCTCATCGCCCGATGTGCCGCTTCGGGTGGACCGAAAGCGGGATCGTGCGCAAGGCGCAACGCAGGGGTGCTCATCCGGCCTCCTCCGCCTGCAGCGCTGCGGCACGGGCGGCGCGGTTGGCGCGATCGATGCGCGCGACCTCCTCAGTCGGGATCTCAGTCTCATGGACGTCCCGCCAGGCAAAGACTACGAAGGTCGCGTAGGCACCGAGGAGTCCAAGCACGACCAGCCACCAGATCTGCCAGATCAGGGCAAACCCCGTCACCACCGCAAGAAACGCCGTCACGAATCCGGTCAGGCTGTTGCGCGGCATCTCGATGGCGGCATAGTGCGGCTCGGGGGTCACCAGGTGGCGTGTGGCCCGCGCCTGTTGCTTGATGTCCCAGTAGGGCTCCTCGCTCGTGACCGTGGGCAACACGGCAAAGTTGAATGTGGGCGGCGGCGAAGCGGTGGCCCATTCCAGCGAGCGGCCGTCCCAGGGGTCCCCGGTCGGCTCGCGCCGCTGCGCGCGGCCGCGCACGGAGACCCAAAGCTGAGCGATCTGCAGTGCAATGCCGCACAGAATAAGGAGCGCGCCCGCGCCCGCGACCATGACCCAGGGATACCACTCCGGCCGGTCGTAGTGCTGCATGCGCCGGGTCATGCCTTCAAACCCCAGGACATAGAGCGGCACGAAGGCGACGTAGAAACCGGTGAGCCAGCACCAGAAGGCGGCCTTGCCGAGCCGCTCGTCAAGAGTGAAGCCAAAAGCCTTCGGGAACCAGAAAGTGTAGCCCGCGAAAGCGCCAAACAGCACGCCGCCGATGATCACGTTGTGAAAGTGTGCCACCAGGAACAGGCTGTTGTGCAGCACGAAGTCCGCCGCCGGCGAGGCGAGCAGCACTCCCGTCATGCCGCCGATGACGAAGGTCACCATGAAGCCGACCGCCCAGAGCATGGCGCAAGTGAAGCGGATGCGACCGCCATACATAGTGAAGAGCCAGTTGAAGACTTTGACGCCGGTCGGCACCGCGATGACCATGCTGGCGATGCCAAAGAAGCCGTTGACATCGCCCCCGGCTCCCATCGTGAAGAAGTGATGCAGCCAGACGGTGAAGGACAGGATGCAGATCGCCATGGTGGCAATGATCATCGAGCGGCGGTCGAACAGCGGCTTGCCGCAGAAGGTCGAAACCACCTCGGAAAAGACCCCGAAGGCAGGCAGGATGAGGATGTAGACCTCCGGGTGCCCCCAGGCCCAGATCAGGTTCATGAACATCATCGCGTTGCCGCCCGCTTCATTGGTGAAGAAATGAAAACCGACGTAGCGGTCGAGCAGCAGCATGGCGAGGGTCGCCGTCAGAATCGGGAATGCGGCGACGATCAGGAGGTTCGATGCGAGCGACGTCCAGCAGAAAATCGGCATGCGCATGTAGCTCATGCCGGGCGCACGTATCTTGAGGATGGTCGTCACGAAGTTGATGCCCGTCATCAGCGTGCCGATACCGGATATCTGGATGGCCCACAGGTAGTAATCAACGCCGACTCCCGGGGAATAGGCGAGCTCGGACAGCGGCGGGTACGGGAGCCACCCGGTGCGGGCAAACTCACCCACTACCAGCGAGAGGTTGACCAGGAGCGCCCCGGATGCGGTGAGCCAGAGACTCACCGAGTTCAAGGTGGGAAACGCCACGTCGCGCACGCCCAGCTGCAGCGGCACAGCAAAGTTCATGAGTCCGATGACGAACGGCATCGCCACGAAGAAGATCATGATCGTGCCGTGGGCCGAGAAGATCTGATCGTAATGCTCGGGTGGCAGATAGCCGGCGGCGTGAAATGCCAGCGCCTGCTGCGATCGCATCATGAGCGCATCGATGAAGCCGCGCAGCAGCATCACCGCGGCCAGCAGGCAGTACATGACGCCGATGCGCTTGTGGTCGGTGCTGGTGATCCATTCGCGCCACAGATAGGGAAGGTAGCCCTTCGCCACCACCCAGATGACGACCGCAGCCATACCGAAAACGACCAAGGCTCCCGCCGCGAGCGGAATGGGCTGATCAAAGGGGATCGCCTGCCAGCTGAGCTTCCCGAACATTTCAGTCCTGCCTCTGCGCGAGCACCGTCGAGCCGCCGGCGGCCGTTCCGCGCGGTCGGTGGCCCCTCGCCCGGCGGCAATTCCTGATGAACGACTCTTTCGAACAATCCCGTCTGCACCGAGCGATAGGTGTAGGGACTGACGTCCTGGCTCTGCTTGAGGAGGCCACGATAGGCAGCGTCATCCAACACGGGACCCGCGCCGTGTGCAGCCGCGGCCCAGCCGGCGAATTCCCGAGCCGATACAGCGTTCACATCGAAGTGCATACCGGGGAACCCATCGCCGCTAAAGTGCGCCGACAGGCCGAGGTAGACGCCCGGGCGGTCGGCCTGCAGATTCAGGCGGCTCGTCATGCCGTACATGGCGTAGATCTCGCTGCCGAGCTGCGGCACGAAGAACACGTTGAACACGCTGGCTGAGGTGATCTTGAGATTCAGCGGCACCCCGACCGGAGCCACCATGTGGTTCACGCTGGCGACATTCTGCTGCGGATAGATGAACAGCCACTTCCAGTCGAGCGAGACCACCTCGACTTCCAGGGGCTGCGCCTTTGACTTGAGCGGCTCGGCCGGATCAAGGAGATGGGCGCTGATCCAGGCGATGCCGCCCAGGAAGAAGATCACCAGGGCCGGGATGGACCAGACGATGAGCTCGAGCCGTCCCGAGTACGCGAAGTCAGGCCGATAGCGCGCGCGCGTGTTCGAGGCACGAAACCAGTACGCGAACACGAGAGTACACACGATGGTCGGAATCCCGACCGCGAGCATGATCGTGAGGGAATCGAGCAACACCATACGCTCGCCCTCGCTCACGGGTCCCGCAGGTGAGAGGACCGCGGTGTGGCATCCGGCGAGCGAGAACAACAGCAGCGGCATGAAGCTGCGCCTGACGACAGTCACTTCCGATTTCATGGCACACCCTGCACGCCTTTTCATGATCCACTCGCGTAGGTCACGCCGCCTGGTCTGGACCCGAAACGGGCGATCCCTGGAATGAACCGGATGATCAGGCGTTTCCCATCGCCAGTTTGACCTTGGGTGGCGTAAACGGCACAGACCGCAGCCGCACACCAATCGCATCGAACACCGCGCTCCCAATTGCCGCCGGTACGACTGCTGCCGTGGGTTCGCCAGCGCCCCACGGCACTTCATTCGGGCGATCGATGAGATCGATGACCACCTCGGGCACCTCGGGAAACGTGAGGATCGGATAACTCGCCCAGTCCAAGCTAGTCACCATCGAGCGATCGAAGTTCACTTCTTCCTTGAGGACGCGGCTCACTGTCTGGATCACATTGCCTTCGATTTGATTGCGCAGCCCGTCGGGGTTGATGATCTGACCGCAGTCATGTGCAACATAGAAGCGTTTAGCCAAGATTTCACCGGATTTAGTATTGACCTGCACTTCAGCGACTACGCCGACGTAAGTGCGCACGAGCTCGTATTTGACGTAGGCGAGACCCCGGCCGATGACGATCTCGCTGCGCCGGTCGGGCTTTGGCCTCTGGCGCCACTTGCTAAGCGCCGCGAGCCGTTCGAGGACTTCTGCGCCGCGGGCATCGCCCACATATTGGAGCCGCAGCTCGAGCGGGTCGGCGCCGATTGCTGCAGCGATCTCGTCGACAAAAGACTCGTTGGCGAAGGTATTCTGCATGCGCCCGGGTGAGCGGATCCACGAGGGCTTGAAGGGTGTCGATTCGAGGCGGTGGGCCGTAGTCTTCACATTAGGAATCGTGTAGGGGATTGCCAGGTCGTTGATAACGCCCCCGGGGCTCAGCTGCCCCAGGCTATTTAGTCCGGCGTGATCCGCACCCACGAGCGCCACGAAGCCAGCAGCTCCGTTCGGAATGAAGAGTTCCGATTCCCAGGCAAGGACTTTCCCGTCAGGATCCAGCCCAGCGCGCATATCGAGCAGCGTCGGCGGTCCTTTTGGATCCCAGCCATGCTCGTCGGCCCGCATCCACTGGACCCGGACCGGCGCACCCACAGCGCGCGCCAGGAGCGCGGCATCGGCCGCGGCGTCTTCATGGCCGTTGCGCCCATAACAACCCGCACCATCGACATAGATGCAGCGAACGTTCTCGTCCACGGTGCCCAGCATCGCAGCCAGCTGCTTGCGCAGATTGTGCGTTGACTGGGAGGCGGTCCAGCACGTGAGTTTGCCGTCCTTGAACTCGGCTACCGCGCACGAGGGACCGATTGAGCCGTGAGTGTGAATTGCAAAATTGTAGGTTGCGGCGAGCTTGCGCGGTGCGGCGGCGAGGACGGATGCAGCATCGCCGGTGCTGCTCGTTACGTCGTCCTTCACGACCTTCGTGTGGCGGACATGCTCCCAGATCTGAGCTTGTTCCGGCAGACCGTTCCAAACCGACCACTTGACGGACAGTTGCCGCGCTGCCTTGATGGCGCTCCACTCGCTCTTGGCGACGACCCCGAGGAAATTCTCGATACGGACGACCTTCACAACACCGGGAATGTCGCGGATCGAACTTTCGTCATAACTGACGAGCGTCGCGCCGAGCGCCGCCGGCATGATGACTCTGCCATGCAACATGCCCGGTCTCTTGAAGTCCTGCATGAAGGTGAAACGACCTGTGACCTTGTCCGGGATGTCGAGGCGGGCTACCGGCTTGCCGACCAGCTTGAAGTCCGCAGGCGATTTCAGCGGCGCCTTCTCGTCAAGCTTGAGGGACAGCGTCTCGGCGCCAACGAGACTACCGAGCGGAACCCCACGGCCACTTGGGCCAATGACCCGCCCATCGCGAATCAAGAGCGTCGAGACATTGGTCTTCAATTTATCCGCCGCCTTCTCGAGCAACGCGCGCCGCGCGGTGGCGGCAGCGCGACGCAGCTGTGCGCCGCCGTTCTGAATCGACAGGCTACCGTAAGTCGGACCCTGGTCCGGCGTGACCAGGGTGTCGCCCTGAATAAGCGTGACGTGGTTGAGCGGCACATCGAGCTCATCGGCAACGATCTGCGTGAGCGCAGTGCGTACGCCGGTACCGAGATCGACCTTACCGGAGTAGACCGTTATCCGGCCGTCCGATCCGATCGCAAGATAGCTGTCGACCACGTCCGGTGTGACTGGCTTCGCTGCGCTGGTGGGTGCCGCGAAAGTAGACCGCAGCGGCATCAGGGTAAACGTTACCACCAGCGCCCCAGATGCTTTCAGTAGCGATCGTCGATTCAGCAATGCGGACATCGCCAGTTCCTCCTTAGACCCCAGCAGCGCGCTGCACCGCACGCACGATTCGCAAGTGCGTTCCGCAGCGGCACAGGTTTGCCGCCAGTTCCTGTCGGATTTGATCTGCCGTCGGTTTGGGAGTGCGCGCCAAGAGTGCGGCAGACTGCATGATCATGCCATTGATGCAGTAACCGCATTGCACCGCTTGCTCTTCGATGAAGGCGCGCTGCAGGGGGTGTGGCCTCGCTTCCGTTCCAAGTCCTTCCAGGGTTACAACCTTTCCACTTACGGCCGACAGCGGCATGACGCATGAACGCACGGCGACGCCGTCAACGTGGACCGTGCAAGCGCCGCATTGACCGAGGCCACAGCCGAAGCGTGGGCCGTGCAGTCCGAGATTGTCGCGAAGAACATAAAGCAGCGGCACATCTGGATCATCCACGGAGACCAGTACTGCCTTTCCGTTCACATTGAGCTGAGTTCCCTTCATACCGGACCCTCTAGTTCGTGCGCGATGGAGCCGTCGCTCTTGGGCGGATTGCGTGATTTACGCGCTGCCCGCGCTCCGGGTCAACCCTCGCGAGCTCGAGCATCTACGAACTCCAATTCTGCGTTGCACAATAAAGCTCATCGACGGTCTCATTCGACGCCGTAAGCACGGCGCTCGCCCGCGTGGCCTCGGAACAGCCTGGGAATGTCCACGGGCGCGAAGCCCGGAAAAGCAATGAGGAGCCGACGGGCGAATAGCGCATCGTGACCCGACCTCGGCTGACCGAGGTCACACTGAGGCGTGACTCTAGAGGCCGCGCTCCGCAAGAAACAATCGTCCACCCGTATATGCTGCATTTCTCGGGTGCTAATGGTGGATGAGCCGGACTGCGATATAACGCCCAGGTGCCCCCGGCGGCGAGAGTCACCGGGGCGCTCCTCTTCATTGGCTTGAAGTGCGGGAAAAGTGCCAACGTCTTAGCCACGTGGAAGCGCGAAAAATGGACTCTGCAATTATCTCGGCGACTTCGGGGTTGGTCGGGTCTTTGGTGGGTGGGGTGTCCACGTTCGCAGCCTCATGGCTCACTACGCGCAACCAACAGCGCGCGCAGACGCTGGTGCAGCAGGCCGTAAGACGCGAAGCGTTGTATGCCGAGTTCGTCGCTGAGGCCGCCGGACGACTGGCTGAGGCATGGACCCACGAGGCGGGCGGTCCCGAGGTGATCGCGCACCTCTGGGGTGCCGTCGCACGCATGCGCCTGACCTCGTCGGATGCGGTGGTCACTGCGGCGGAGGAAATCATCCGCCGGGTCATCGAGGCCTATGCGGCACCTAACCAGACGTTCAATGACCTGCGGCAGCGAGCGCAGACCCAGGCGTTCCGCGATCCACTGCGCGGCTTCAGCGAAGCCTGCAGGGCCGAACTGCTAGCCCGGATTTCTCACACTGAGGTAGTGCATCGGCTCTCGAGGTGAGTAAAACTTGTTGTACCAGAACGAGTTGACACTCACCAAGCAGGAGAGCCGATGCACACACAGTGTAACGCCGAACAGCTGGAGTTTTCATGTGTCGAGCGGCGCCGGGTGGTGGCGGCGTTCGATGGCGGACGGGTGAGCTCGGATGCCGGCGCGCTGCTGCTGAAGCGCACGGATGAAGCGATCGGGCTGATTGACCGCCTGGCCGAGTGCTTTGTGGATCATCGCGATGCGGGGGCGATCGAGCACTCGGTGCGCACGCTCGTGGCGCAGCGGGTCTTTGGGATCGCGCTCGGGTACGAGGATCTAAACGATCACGAGACGCTGCGGCACGATCCGGTCTTTGGGGTGCTGATCGGCAAGCTCACCGCGCGGCGCTCGCGCTGTGCGGCACTCGCCGGCAAGAGCACGCTCAACCGCCTGGAGCTACACCCCTCGAGCCGCATCAGCCGTTATCACAAGATCCTGCCGCAGGGCGAGGCGATCGAACGGGTATGGGTGGAGCAGTTCCTGAACGCTCACGGCGAGGCGCCGGAGCAGATCGTGCTGGATCTGGATGCGACCGATGATCCGCTACACGGGCACCAGGAGGGGCGTTTCTTCCACGGCTTCTACGACCACTACTGCTACCTGCCGCTCTATATCTTCTGCGGCGAGCATCTGCTGTGCGCCAAGCTACGCCGTAGCAACATCGATGCGAGCGCCGGGGCACTCGAAGAGGTCGAGCGGATCGTCGGGCTGATCCGTGAGCGCTGGCCGCATACGCGCATCATCCTGCGGGCGGACTCAGGCTTTGCGCGCGAGGAGCTCATGAGCTGGTGCGAGGATCATGGTATCCACTACGTTTTTGGCCTGGCGCGCAATCGCCGCCTGCAGCGGGCGATTGGCGCCGAGCTGCACCAGGCGGCCCTCGAGTCGGCGCGCACTCGCCAACCCGCCCGGTGCTTCAAGGAACTCATCTATGCCACGCGGCGCAGCTGGTCGCGGCGACGGCGTGTAATCGGTAAGGCCGAGCACACGGGAGATAAGTCCAATCCGCGCTTCGTGGTGAGCTCACTCTCGATCAAGGAGATCGCCGCGCGCGAGCTCTACGAGCAGCTCTACTGTGCCCGTGGGGAGATGGAAAATCGGATCAAGGAAGCGCAGCTGGACCTCTTTGCCGATCGGCTCTCCACAGCCACTCTGCGGGCAAATCAGCTGCGGCTATGGTTCGCTTCTGCCGCGTACGTGCTGATGCACGCACTGCGCAGGCTCGCCTTAGCCGGTACTGCGCTCTCGCGAGCCTGTGCGCATACGATTCGGCTGAAGCTCCTGAAGATCGGCGCAGTAATCACTGTGAGTGTGCGTCGCGTACGGCTCGCGATGAGCGAAGCGTGCCCCTACCAGCGCGAGTTCATCGCCGCCTTCCATGCCCTGGGCGCCGCGGCTCGCTAAGCCGCCCCACGAAGCAGCAAACCTCAAATCTCAATCGCCGAACCGCTCTCGCGCAGAGCGGCGGGCCCATACCCCTCGAAGCTGCCCTGCGGCCGCCTCCTACGCTTCCCCGACCCCCGTCCTCAACTACCCGCACCGCACACGATACCGGCCACTAAAATCAGCTCAGTTGTGAGAAATCCGGGCTAGCTGCACGATCCTGAGCTCCTCGCTCAGGCATTTGGGGGAGATTGTCCTGTGTCTCACGGCAGCTCGGTTTCCAGGGCGTTGGCCGCCAGCGGCCGATCGATCTTGAATGGCTGATGTAAGGTGGATTGGTCCGTCTTACCGATGCCAAATATTCCCGAATTGAGCCTAAACGTAACAGTGGCAAAGTCCTGACCGTGGTTCGGCGGTCGAATTCCCCCGTTGGACCAATGCCGCATCGTCACCTCACCGATCACCCGGTTACCGGGCAGGTGAAAGCGCAGCCCCAGCTGCTCAGCGAAGCCCCAGCGCGTGACACTCAGAGTATCTGACTCAGATCTCCACGTCGCCCGTGCCCGTGCGCGAGCCGGGCTTCTTCTTCGCCCTGAACGCCAGACTCACCACAAAGATAGTCAGGGACACCACGACGAGCAACGCGGCGGTTGAAACTGCGGCGGCGATCAGGGCGAGCGCGTGAAGCACTCATAACTCCTTTGAAGAGGACGCAGACTCGATCGGTCTTGGTGAGGTGCAGCCCGCAGCCGAGCAACGCCTGAATAGGGGCTAGCGCTCGAGCGGACGTTTGCGAATGCCTCTCCACATGCCACCGATGTTTTGGGTGGCGGCAGCGCATAACAACGCCTGAACGGTTGACGCGACGTTTCACGTCGTTAAATGCCGCGCGCCCTCGCGAGCGCTTGTTTCCTGCAATGAAACGCTGCATCCATCGTGCGCGGATTGTTCACTCGCCGCGACGGGCCTAGCCTCCTGCCCATGAAGCTGCACCAACATCAGTTCCCCGTGTCGGGTCTCCAAGCCTCGGGCAGCGACCCTGGACATGGGGCTCGGGAGACTTGTCATGCGCGTCCTGCTTCGCGTCGCGGCGGCTTTGCTGATCGCGGTTCCCCTCCTCGTCGTCCTTGTGATCGTCTTCGCGCTGGCGGGAAGGCGCGCTACTTCTCTCCCCCTCGAGGGCGAGATCTCCCGCTCGTTGGAGAGAGGAGCCTCGGCTGGTCCGTCTCTTCGCGCGAGCGAGGTGGTGGTCGGGATATCCCGTTAGTACTGAGGAACGCTATCCCCGGAGACCACTATCCTGCCGGTGCTGGCGCTTTTAGATTGTTGTGACAGACGCCGGGGAAGGAGGCTCTGCCATGGTTGACCAAGAAGTGGAGAAGATCGTCGCTAAGCTGCAGAAGCTAAGAGCGCTGCGCCACGCGCGGGAGCGCGTACGACAGCTTGAGCGGGAGTTGAACGGGGAGCCCGCGAAACCTGAGAGTCCCCCGCATCTCCCTGAATTCCTCCGGCAGCACAGTCCGCTCCGGGTCGTATAGCGAGGAATGTGCTCCCGAGCACTGCGGAACATGACGATGCCAGGCACTCGCCATCATGGGTCAACCCTCGCGATCGTGTGGGCCACCGCACTGTTAGCGGGCTGCGCATCGCTTGGGCCGGAGCTGCCGATGGCAACGGCCGACGAGAGCGAACCGGCAGAGGTCGCGTTCGGCGTCCGCACGCTCGGTCCCGACGGCGAATTTGCACTTCGGACTTCGGCTGAAGTCGCCCGACGACTGCAGGCCAGCCTCGGCGAGCGTCCGCTGAGCATCCTCGCCCTATCCAGCGGCGGGTCAAACGGCGCATTCGGAGCGGGCGCGTTAGCTGGCTTGACGACGAGCCGGACGCGGCCGGAGTTCACCGTGGTGACGGGAGTCAGCTCGGGCGCACTCGTGGCACCCTTCGCCTTCCTCGGCCCCTCATGGCATGAGCAGATGGCGCGGATCTTCACGACCGGCGAGACGGATGGACTGTTGCAATCGCGCGGCCTCGGCGCGGTATTCGGCTCGAGTGCCTACAGCGGTGAGCCCCTGCGACGGCTGATCGAGCGCTACGCCGACGATGCCATGATTGCCGCCATAGCCGCGGAGGCCGCCAAGGGTCGTTTGCTGCTTGTGGCCACGACCGATTTTGGTAGCGGCGAGCCGGTCATCTGGGACCTCGGCTCCATCGCACTCCACGGGCATAAGAACGCGAAGCCTCTGATTCAGAGCCTACTGCTCGCCTCCGCAAGTGTTCCCGGAATGCTGCCGCCCGTGACCGTGAGGTTTCGCACTCAGGGCAAGATGCGCACGGAGACCCATGTGGATGGCGGGGTCACGTTGCCGTTCTTCATTGCGCCGGCGCCGGAAGATCTGCCGCAGGCGGTTGCGGGAGGGCCGCAGTCGACGAGCGTGCGCGTCATCATCGATGGGCCCCTGCGCAATCTCCCGCGCCGGACCCACGCCAACGCTTTTTCGATCTTCAGCCGCAGCCTCTCCGCGGGACTCAGTCATGTGACGCGCGCGCAGCTCGAATCGACCGTGGAGGAGGTCCGCCAACGCGGGATTTCACTCGAGTATGCGGCGATACCGGCTTCTTATCCTTTGCGGGGTGCATTCGACTTCGGTCCGGACGCTCAGCGCTCGCTGTTTGAATTCGCCGCGAGCTGCGCGGCCGGCGACCGGCTCTGGATACGCGCTCACGCGGGGAACGGCGAACGGGTGAGCGAGCGACTGCCAGCCTCCGGGGGCCCGAGGTGCCCGGCAGATGACTCCTTCATGGAGCGTCTTGCCGCGCTCAAGAATTGATACCTACTTGAGAGTCGGCGTACGCGGAGCGCCAGAAACGCGGCAGCGCGGCCCGGGCGGTAACCCCATCGGCGTGAGGCCGCGCCCAACAAGAAGGCCACAACGGTTGCGAGAAAGGCGCTCGTGCGGACTCGACTGAGCTAAACCCTCCTCGAGCTATCGGTTTGAGGGTCCAAAGGGCCATGCAAGACCGATGCTCGCGCCGACCAGCGCATCCAGCAGTGTCGGGGTGAGCAACCGACCGAATCGGGCACCGATGAGTCCCGCGACGGCATGATTGGCGAGTGTTGCGCAGAGCACGCCAGCGAGGATCGGCCAGGGCCGGCGGTAGTGAGCCGCCAGCATCAGGGACAAGAGCTGAGTACGATCGCCTATCTCCGCGATCGCCACGGTCGAGATCGAAACCAGGAAGGACTCCATCGGGAAACTCCAGGCCGAGCGGGCGTTAGACCACGGCCGGAATCCCCGTCGCTCGTGCCGGAGATCCTGCCGTTGGTCTCGCCATGCCCGAAGGCCCCGTACGCCATGGGCTTGCGCCCAAGTATGTTGACGTACGGCCCGGTCCGCGCCGGGCGGCTACTCCCCAAGGAGAGGGCGCGTTTTACCCGACTGTCGCGCGTTTGGCAATCGCCGGAACGGGAAACCCGCAATGGTCATGGATTACAGAAATTGTGACGAAGCAGGGAATAAAACCCTTCGAGCGGAGGTTCTGTCTCCTGAACCCCACCAACGGAGACTCCCATGTCGGACGAAAACTCGCTCAAATCGCGCCGCAGCATGCTCAAGTGCATGGCCTTTGGCGGGGCTGGCACGCTGTTCGCACTCGCAGGGGGCGTTTTCACGCCCATCGACCTGGCGGTGGCGAGCGCGGATCGCCAGGGCGCCGCGCGGCTCGGTAAGCCGCTGTTCGTGCAGATCAGCGACACGCACATCGGCTTCAACAAGGAGGCGAATCCCGATGTCAACGGGACGCTCGCGCAGAGCATCGCGTTCGTCAACGCCATGGCGGAGCAGCCGCCGCTGATCATCCACACCGGCGACATCACGCACCTGTCGAAGCCGGCCGAATTTGACCTGGCGCAGCAGCTGTTCTCGCAGCTGCGCACCACCGAGATGCACACCGTGCCCGGCGAGCACGACACCACCGATCCGACCGTCACCGAGTACTTCAACCGGTTCGGCAAGGCTTCCGACAACAAGGGCTATTACAGCTTCGATCACGCGGGCGTGCACTTCGTGGCGCTGGTGAACGTGCTGCAGTTCAAGCCCGGCGGCCTCGGCACCCTGGGCGAGGAGCAACTCGCCTGGGTCGCCAATGACCTCAAGGGCCGCTCGGCCAGCACCCCCCTCGTGGTGTTCGCCCACATGCCGCTGTGGACCATCTATGAGCCGTGGGGCTGGGGAACGGGCGATGCGCCGCAGCTGATGGAGCAACTGCGCCGTTTCGGCTCGGTCACCGTGCTTAACGGCCACATCCATCAGATCGTGCAGAAGGTCGAAGGCAACGTGACCTTCCACACCGCCCGCTCGACCGCCTACCCGCAGCCCATGGCCGGCGTCGGCCCGGGACCGAGCCCGCTGAAGGTCCCCGCCGATCAACTGCCCGGAATGCTCGGGGTGACCAGTGTGAGCGTGGTGAAGCACCCGAGCGCGCTTGCGCTCAGCGACTCGACGCTCGCCGCCTGAGGCGCGCGAGCACTGGAAAAGGAACGTACATGCAAACGTCAAGGTCTCGATTGCTGTTGAGTGCCGCAAGCCTCGCGCTGCTGCTGTGGGGCACGACCGCGGGGCCATCGCTGGCCGGCGCGCCGGATGCGCCTACCATCGTCCTGGCCAGGGATTTCATGTTCGCACCGACGGCGATGACGGTCGCCGCCGGGTCGACCGTCACCTGGACCAATAAGGACGATGAGCCGCACACCGTGGTCAGTGACACCGGGCTGTTCCGCTCGGGTGCGATGGACACCAACGAAAGCTTCTCGTTCAAGTTCGACAAACCCGGCACGTATCACTACGCCTGCTCGATCCACCCGCGCATGGTCGGAACGATCGTCGTCCAGTAGGTATCCCATGACCAGGATTGCAAGAGTGAGTCTTGTTATCGCCGCCACGCTCGCGGCACTCGCGCTCGGCGCTGTGGTATTCGTTGGCTCGGGGATTTATAACATCGGCGCCGATGACCATCATACGAAGATCGTGTTGGCGGTCATCGAACAATTGCGAGAGCGCTCCATTGCAGTACGTGCGCGCGCAATCGACCCACCCAATCTGGAAGACCCCACGAGGATCGGAGCCGGGGCTGAACACTATGCGGCGCTATGCGTCGGCTGCCACCTGGCGCCTGGGTTGACCAAGTCCGATATTCGCGCAGGGCTTTATCCGCACCCGCCGAACCTCGCAGAAGAAGACACCCGTGATGCTCAACGGGCATTCTGGACGGTCAAACACGGGATCAAGATGAGCGCGATGCCGGCGTGGGGGAAGACCCTGGATGATGCAGCGATCTGGGACCTCGTCGCATTTGTTCGACAAATGCCAGCAATGAGTCCAGAGACATACCAACAACTCTCAAAGGGCCACTCGGGATAGCTGCCGCGATGCCGGGCATTTCAATCGCGATGCCGGGCAACTCAATGCAACTCCTGAATGCTCAGCTGACAGAGACCGCGCACGAACACCGGGAGCGCGACCTGCTGGAGCGCATCGACGCGCGGGATCGCGAGGCGATGCGCGAGTTCTACCTACTGTATTATCATCGTCTCGCGCGCTTTCTGCGGCGGATCACCTGCCGTCATGACCTTGTCGACGAGCTAATCAACGACACTCTCTTCGTCGTGTGGGAGAGGGCCCGCGACTTTCGCGGGGACTCCCGGGTATCGACTTGGATTATGGGCATCGCCTATCGAAAGGGATTGAGTCTGTTGCGGGCGGAGCACCGCGCGCGCGAACGCATGGTCCTTCCAACGTCCGAGGACCCGCACCTGCAAAACTCGGTTGCGGAAAGATCCGACCTCGCCGAGTTGTTGGAACGCGCATTGGAGAGCCTGTCCGCTGATCATCGAGCGGTTCTGGAACTGACGTATTACCTCGGTCACTCATGCGGGGAGATTGCCGCCATCATGGAGTGCCCGATTAATACTGTGAAAACGCGCATGTTCCACGCGCGCAACAAGCTGCGCGCGCTGGTGCCGGCCCTCGCCGCACCCCGTGGGGAGCCCTAGCGCCACGCTTATCCCTGCAGGCCTAAACGGCGACGGAGATCCTTGAATCGAGCGTCGGACCGCAGAGGATCGAAGGTCGGGCGCAGCAGGATGGACGGGTTGAATCGCGCTTCATAGGCTTTGTTCAGCCAGAGCATCGCCTGGTCATGATCGCCGAGCCCTACATAGACCAAAGCGATATTGGCGTCGATAGAAGGAGTCTTATCAGGCCGAGCCTCCAAGTTCTTGACTATGTTTTCGGCTTCGCCCTTCCGCCCTGACATAGCGTAAACGTACGCGAGATTGGAGTCGAAAGCCCCGCTGTGACCGGAAAGCTCTATCGCTCGCTGAAACTCTGCGATGGCCTCATCGTGCAGATGCTTTTGCGCAAGCGCCTGGCCCAGTTGATAGTGGGCGACGGCGAAGTTCGGGTCCATGTCCAGCGTTCGCCTACTTTGCTGCACTGATTCGTCATAGAGGTGCGCGATGCACAATGCCTCCGCCAGGTCGGCGCTGATGATCAGCGACAGAGGATCAAGGCTCTCGGCTCTTCTCATCTCGAAGATGCCCTCGCTGTTCTGTCCCATCACGAGCAGATGCCAGGCATACCAGTGGTGAGCTGTTGCATAGCCGGGATTCAGCTCGATTGCCCGCTTGTATTCCTTCTCCGCGGCGGCCCAGTCCCAGGCATATAGGTCGAGCGCGAAAGCGAGCGAGGTGTGGGCCTCGCCGAGCGTATCGTCTAACGCCAGCGCCCTGGTCGCAGCTGCCCGGGCTTGGCGGAACGCATCCTGGGGTGAAAGAATTCCATATAGCCAATCGCCCGCCAGCGCGTACGAGTCGGCTAAGCCGGAATAGGCCTCGGCGTAGTTTGGATCCGTCTCGATGGCACGACTGAAGTAATCGATGGCTTTCTTCAGTCCGTCTCCGGTTCGCTTGTTCCAGAAGTACCGTCCTTTGAGGTAGTCCTCATAAGCGTCCGGGCTCACTGTCTTGGGTCTCCGCAGCGCCGCCTGCTGCCGTCGGCTCAAGGTGGCCCGGATCTGCTCGGCGACAGCTTGTGCGACTTTGCTTTGTAGCGTGAGCGTGTCGCGAAGATCTCCCTCATAACTCTGCGCCCACATTTGCTCATCCGCGGGCACCCGGATCAACTGGGCACTGATCCGCACTCGATCCCCTGAACGCAGCACGCTTCCTTCCACCACAGCTTGCACGCTCAGCTCCCGAGCAATCTCGGCCACGGGCTTGTCAACACCCTTGTAGAGCATCACCGATGTGCTGGAGATCACGCGTAATGCGCTGATTTGCCCCAATTGATTGATTAATTCCTCGGTCATGCCGTCGGTGAAATAGTCCTGCGCAGCGTCGCCGGAAAGGTTCTTCAGCGGCAGTACCGCCAGGGAGCGAATCGGGGGTGAGGAGTTCCTCGGCGTGTAGAGAATCCACGAGAGCGCCGCCGCGAGTACCAGGGCCAACCCGAGGCCCAATAACGTCCAAGCAGGAGCACGGGGCGGCGGTTTTTTAGATTTTCCGGCTTCTGGACGCACGAGAGGACCGGAGTCTGCCTGCCCAGCCAGATCGGCCACCGCCCTTTCCGGTGGCCCACCCCGGACAACCGCGACATCGGCGAGAAACCGGTAGCCACGACGGGCAACGGTCTCGATAAAGCGCGGATTCTCGGCCGAATCGCCGAGGGCGTCTCGAATCTTGCTGATGGCTTTGTTGAGACCGTGATCGAAGTCGACGATCGTCTGCGGCCAGATCTTTGCGCGCAGTTCCTCCCGGCTGACCAGTTCTCCTGGCCTTTCCAGCAACATAGCCAGCAGTCGAAAGGGTTGCTCCTGCAATGGCAGGCGCTTGCCATGCTTCGTCAGCTCGCCAATTCGAGGATCGGCTTCGAAAACCCCAAATCGCAAACGCTGGTGCGCGTAGTTGGCTTGCTGGTGCTGCATGGCAGAAAGATCCGAAGGCCCCTCGTTTTCGGACCGTAAGGACGCCCCGTCGGCATTCTCGCACATCACCTGGGGCTGGATACCAGAGCGCTCGCGAACTTCGGCCGCAAGTTTCCCGGCCGAAAGACGAGGGAGGATCTTCCCCAAGTACCTTATTTAGATAGCTATTCCAGGGTATCCATGCTCCAGCCAGAAGGCATTCATAGTCCATTGAGGACGGACGGCCGCGCGATTAAACACACAGCGTTCTCAATAATCGATCAGGGTGCCGTCCAATGGATGCCGTTGCCGTTCTCCCGACTCGCAGCACGAGAATCTCATCGGCTCCGCCGCAGCATGCAGCTGTGAGGCGCATCAGTTCAGCGGACGCCAATGCGCGCTTCAGAAGTGTGGTTCTGCCTCATCTGGACGCTGCGTATGCGCTGGCACGCTGGCTCACAGGCAGTCGGGCGGATTCCGAGGATGTGGTGCAGGATGCCTGCCTGCGCGCGCTTCGAGGAATCGGCAACTTTTCCAGTGGCAATTCTCGTGCCTGGGTGTTGACCATCGTGCGCCATACGACTTACAGCTGGTTGCACAAGAATCGACCGGCCGCCGTCGTACAGGTTGAAGATCTCGAAGCCATCAACTGCGCGCAACTCAGCGGCTTGGACGTCGAAACGCCCGAGACGACGCTCAGCGCCCGAGACGACGCGACGCTACTCAAGTCGGCGATGGCGACTTTGCCGATAGCGCTTCGCGAGACACTGTTGCTCCGGGAGCTGCAGGAACTCAGTTACCGCGAGATCGCGGAGGTAACGGAGGTCTCGATCGGCACGGTCATGTCGCGGCTCGCCCGGGCGCGCGGCCGCATGCGCGTGGCTGCCGAGCAGAGAAAATTGAACCGAAGCCGGGAATAAAGCGGTGTTGTTACAAGTCTTATCCTGTTGAACCCCTACGAAGGACCCGCTCGTGCCGGATGGTCACTCACTTCCGGGAAGTAAGTCCGCAGCTCTACGCAATCGGCCAGTCGGCGATGATCCCGCCGATGGCTAAGGCTGCACCGACCCGCGGTCCCAAGCGAAGCGAGCGACCGGAGCCGAAGGCCTTTCTCCACAAGAACAGCCCTGTCCTCCCCCTGCGGGCTGTTCATTTCTCCGACCGGCCGGCCTTCGGTCCGGTTCGGTCGGATTTTTTGTATCCCCGATCTTAAGGGCAAGCGATGGAGCAACACGCGATCGGACACTCGGGAAGGCCTCCCGAGGTCTTCTCTGGACACATTCGCTCACCGATGGTCACTCATTTCATGGATGTGACGACGCCCGCGCGCGTCCGGCTGCCGTTCGACACTCTCACGATCACATTGCACTGGACCACCCTGTTGATCGTTCTGGCCCTGTTCGGCAGCGGTCTGCTGTATGGCCAGGTGGAAGAACGGTCCTGGGCTCCGCCTTTGTTGCAGGTTCACCGCTCGCTCGGTGTGACGGTTTGGACGCTAACGGTGTTCCGGCTCTTGTGGCGTGTTACCGGCGCGCGGTTTCCGGCATTCCCGGCGTCCATGACCGCGCTGCATCAACTCGGTGCTCGGCTCAGCGAATACGGACTTTACGCGCTTCTGCTGATCCAACCCGCAACCGGCGTTGCCCAGACGATATTGCGAGGGCGTACGTTTGAGGTGTTTGTGTGGAGTATTCCGCCGCTTGTCGCCAGGGATGTGGCCCTCGTAGGGATCTTCCGTGCGGCTCACGAGATCGGCGCGTGGTGCCTGTTTGCGCTGGTGGGCTTACACGCGGCGGCGGCCCTTGTGCATCACTTCATTTTGCGCGACGACGTATTCGAAGCCATGGCCCCTGCTTTGCGGCGCAGAAGCACACCCCGACCGTGCGTGGGCTCGGCACAATCGCTCGCAGAGCTTCACTCACCCGTCGACCATGGCGCGAATGTCACGGTTCTCCAAAACCACGCCTCCGTACTCCCCCCTTCGCCGGACGGCAACATCCACCATGGCACGGGCCAGGTCGTCGGCGCGAATGACCTGGCTGGGGAACAGCAGGCGAAACACAGGGTAGATTCCGCGCAACAGGCGATAGCTGAAATTCGGTTCCTTCCGCGGCTCCACGGGGTAGATGTACGCGGGCCGGAAGATGTAAGCGCAGGGGAACCCCACGGCCACTAGGGCCTTCTCGGCCTCTCCCTTGTAGCGTGCATAGGCCATCCGACTTCGTCCCGTCGGGTCAGCGCCACTCCCGCTCAAGAATGAGAACGCCGCGTCGGGGCTGCCGCCGCGCAGCACGCGCGCGAACTCGATCGTGTAGTCCACGGTTATCTTGCGAAGCACTGCGTCCGGCACCGCCCCGGTATAGGCACCGATGCAATAGACCGCCTGCGTCCTGACCTGAGAGCGGCTCTGCGAGTGCGGAGCAATCCGCGAAGTCTCGATGCAGGACCTCTTTCAACTTCGGGTGCGAGATGCCAAGCTTCCTGCGCCCGATAGCCGTCACACTTGCAACGGCGGGGTACTCGAGCGCGTAGCGCAGGGCGCATCCACCGACCATGCCTGTGGCGCCCACGATGGCAATACGTGTCTGGCCCACCGTCGCAACGTTCATTCACGCCCCGAGGCGCTGGTAGCGGCGTTCATGCCTCTAATACTGAAAAATCTGTCCGATGTGCGGGGCGACAAAGTCTACTTCCGTAATCCCATGGACCTTCCGGGCGACGGCAAGGTCATCGACAGGAGCTGTATAGCTCTCTGCAGCGTTGTCAATCAAACCGAAATGAATGGCAATAGAGTGTTCACTGTGTAGATCAATGTGCGCGAGCACAGCCTCATCGGGTTTCATGTGCATGCGATACATGAACCACCGAGGCTCATAAGCGCCTATGGGCAACAGACTCAGTTTAGGTGCACCATACTTCTCATAGACGCGTTTGAAGTGTTTGCCGTACGCAGTGTCTCCGGCAAAGTAGATTGTTCCCTCAGGAGAATCGATAAGAAACGACCCCCATAACGTCTTGTTGGTGTCCCACATAACTCTGCGGGATGTATGGATTGCCTCAAGAAAGACAAACCTCGTGTCTTTCACCGTGACAGATTGATCCCAATCCAATTCTGAGACCGATGAAATGCCTTCCTGCTTGAGCAGATTACCAACTCCAAGCCCGACCAACACGGTTGGCGCGCTGCCTCTTTGTTGATTGACGATCGCGTGTATGGACTTCAGATCCAAATGATCGTAGTGGTTGTGACTGATTAGGATAACGTCAATCCTTGGAAGCCCGCCGACGCTCACTCCAGGGTTAGTTACGGTCTTGATAGGAAATAGCGCGGGACCGATAGAATCGAACAAGACCGGGTCCGTAATGATATTCAACGTTGGCGTTTGGATGAGAGCCGTAGCGTGGCCGACCCAGAGAACCCTGATACCACGGAGCACGGGATCCTTGGACAGCTCAGCGGGTGTCGTCCGGAAATGATCAGGCCAATTCCTGGTTTTGGTTCTTAGCGTCCAGGCAATATCTACCTCTTCCCAGAATGTAGGATCGGGAAAGCGTTCGCGATTGTGAAAGCGCTGGCCGTCGAAATGATCCGACGCCTGCGACGTGCCTGACGTGCATCCCTCTAGGAGTATAGAAGTTGCCGTGAAACAGATTGCGATCGCAAGGTTCCGATACGGTGTGCTCACGCTGGTCTCGTCAGAGTGCCACTAGCCCCGCCCGTACCGGCGGCAATCGCCGCACTCAGGTCGTCGGCGCCCGCCATCCATATTTCCCCGACATCGGTTTGGCCTCTTGTCGCCGCCTTTCCCCTTCGTGAGTCTATTTTGACAGCTAGGGTCCAATACTTCCAAGACATCTTTACTATTAGACCAATCGCGATAAAGTATCGGAATGGAGTTGCGGCATCTGAGATATTTCGTGGCGGTCGGCGAGGAGCAACACTACGGACGCGCGGCGCAGCGGCTGCGCGTGGCGCAGCCGGCGCTTTCCCGGCAAATTCAGGATTTGGAGCAAGAGGTAGGCTTCAGGCTTTTCGAGCGTCTGCCACGCGGCGTGAGGTTGGGTGCAGCCGGCAAGCTATTCCTGGAAGATGCGCGGCGTATCCTTTGGGAGGTAAACGAAGCGGCTGCCCGCGCCGCCCGCGTCGCTCGCGGTCAATCAGGGACGCTGCGCGTCGGGTTCACCGAGAACGCGTCATGGCGGGGCGTGGTTCCAGAGTCCTTCCGGCGGTTCCGGGAGCTGCGGCCGGACGCCGAACTCCAACTTCAGCCTTCGCCGAGTTTGGTGCAGCTAGAAGCAATCCGGTCCGGACGTTTAGATGCAGGCTTCGTATTCAACATGCCGAAAGCCGATCCTGAATTGGACCGACTTCCGGTCGCGATGCAACGCATCGAATTGGCGGCGCCCACAGGGCATCCTCTGACGAAGCTCAAGGAACTGCGCCTGCGTGACCTAACGGATGTACCGTTTGTCTGGTTTCCAAGGCGCGAAAGTCCGGCGCTCTACGACCGCCTGATGCAGGCATGCTTTCGCGGTGGTTTGAAATCCCCTCGAATCGTTCAGGAGGGACTAGACGAGGCAACAATCCTAAGCCTCGTTGCGACCGGCTTGGGCGTGGGGTGGGTCCTCGGAACGGCACGTTGGCGGCGTCCCAAAAGTGTCGTCATTATGTCCGTGGTCGATTTGAACGTGCCGCTGCCGTTGGCTCTCGCCTGGAGAAAGGACAATAAGTCCCCTTTGCTCGCAAGTTTCGTGGTCGACGTGCAGCGCTTCCCGGGCGTGCGAGCGGTCAATAAGGGTTGAAGGCGTCGGGTTTTGCCGTAAAGCTAGAGCCTGTTGGCGGACGTCCGTTGGTTCAGATGTGCTTTCTGCGGGTGTGTGGTCGGCGCTTAATATCTTTCATCACGCCGGGCGTCGATCCTTGCTTCAGCCTATCGATGAACCATCGTGCGGCGATCCCCGGCGGCGTATCAGTGCGATATACCGCGTGCATCGATAGGACAAAACCTTTGGGCGGCGCGTCCGCGGCGACGATCTTGACCAGAATGCCGCGCGCGAGGTCGGACTTAACCAGCTCCGCAGGCATCCCGCCCCACCCGAGTCCCGCACGCAGAAATGCGTGCTTCGCGCCAAGATCGGCCAGGCGCCATGTCCGCGGTGACAGAACCCCGAATTCCTTTCCTTTCGACAACGTGGAGCGGTCCGTGAGCACCAGTTGGATGTGCTTTGCCAGCTCGCTCGAGGGGATGGGCCGACCGTAGCTGGCCAGAGGGTGTCGTGGCGAGGTGACGTGAACCAGCGGTACCTGGAGCAGCGGTTCCTGGCTGAACTGGGATGGAACGAACGCCAGCGCTCCTGGAATCGCCAGTGTGCAGCGTCCATCGAGAACCGGTTGAATCACTGCGCCCAAGGCCTCCACGTAGAGTCGCAGGGGCGTGAGCGGAAATGCGGCATGAAACGCCGTCACGGCCGCTGTCAGCGCCGCCATTGGGAACATGACCTCGACGACGATCGATAATTCAGGCTCGAGTCCTCCCGCCAGGCGCTTGGCTTGCGCCTTGAGCAGATCGACATCGCCGGCGACTGTACGCGCGTGCGCGAGCAGCACCTGCCCCTGGGGTGTCAGCACCGGCCGCCGTCGCGTGCGATCAAACAATTTCACCCCGAACTGCCCCTCCAGGTTGGCGAGCGTCTTGCTGATGACGGACTGAGCGCGCCTGAGTTTGCGTCCGGCTGCTGAAAAACTGCCCTCATCGGCCGCAGCAATAAAAGTGCGCAGCTGATCGAGGGTCACGGCGTCCAGCATCTATCGCTCCTGGAGATAATTAGCATCTATAAATATAGACTACCACGATACCTCGTGACCCAATACGCTACCCCCACTGTTTCAGGTGATCTCGACAACAGCCTCAGGAGGCAGCCGTGAAAGTCGCTTTATATGGAGCCACCGGTAAGTCCGGGAGCCGTATTCTGAAAGAGCTCGTATCGCGCGGGCACAGTGTCATCGCACTGCTGCGCGATCCTGCCAAGCTGGCGCAGACCGGACCTGGCGTGCTCGTCAAACAGGACGACCTGTCCGACCCCAAGAAGATCGCCGCCGCGATCGATGGAGCAGACGCCGTCATCAGTGCTTATGCGCCACCGCAGGACGATCCCGAAGAGATCGTGGGTGTCACTCAACGCCAGGTCGAAGCACTCAGCCACGGGGCTAAGGCCCGTCTGATCGTCGTGGGCGGAGCCGGCGGCCTGAACGTGGCCCCCGGTGTGCCGCTGGTGGACTCGGGATACATGCCCGAACCATTTCTGCCGATCGCCAGAGCACATATCAAAGCGTTGAACGTGCTCGGAGCATCAACGATCGACTGGACGTACCTCGCTCCCGCGGCCTATTTCATACCCGGGGAGCGCACCGGCAAGTTTCGTCTGGGCAAGGACGAGCTTATCGCCAATGAGCAGCAGGAGAGCCGCATTTCGATGGAGGATTACGCCATCGCGCTGGTAGATGAACTCGAGCGGCCGAAGCATCGGCGCCAGCGCTTTTCCGTCGGTTACTGACCACCGACCAGCCACCAGTAAACCATCAATGGAGTCTGCCGTGAGTACACCCTCAGCCGCCACCGGCCGTACCTTGAGTGCCCCAGTTACCACCAACCAACGCAACGCTGCGCGCGAGCGCTTTGCCGAACTCGCAGGCCGCATCCTGCTGGCGTCGCTCTTTCTTCTCTCCGGGCTCAGCAAGCTCGGCGCCTACAGCGCGACCGCCGCCTACATGCATTCAGCAGGCGTGCCCGGTGCGCTCCTGCCGGTGGTCATAGCCGCTGAAGTCCTTGGCTCGCTCGCTATCATCCTCGGATGGAAGACTCGTGTTGCCGCCGCTCTACTTGCCGGCTTTTCGTTACTGACGGCGTTCGTCTTCCACAACAACTTCGGTGATCAGATACAGATGATCATGTTCCTCAAGAACGTCTCGATCGCCGGGGGCTTTCTGTTACTGGTAGTCAACGGTGCCGGGCCATTGAGCATCGACCGGCGTTCAGCCCGGGTCTAACCCTCTGCTGGCCATCGAGCGTCATCTGTACCTTGCGGGTGGTGCGATGAAGCAGTCGCGTGCCGAGCGAGTTCTCGGCCGAGGCGCCGCACGCTTACGGTAACGAAAACACTACGACTGCCGCCGGACCGCTGCCGCCGAAAAATCCGGAAACCGCTCCGGACATTGCCGCCACGTATTGCTTCTTATCGACTTCGAAGGAAATTACTCCGCCGCCGACGGAGCCGCCAGTATTGAAGCTGTAGAGCGTCTTGCCGGTCTTCGTATCCACGGCGACGAAGTTGTCGTCGAGGTCGCCGGTAAACAGTACGCCTCCACCGGTAACCGTGACCCCGGCGACCAAAGGAGTGGGCCACTGACGCTTCCACCGCATCTTGCCGGTCGATGCATCAACGGCCTGCAGCCAACCACGCGCCTGATCACGAGGATCCGGCGCCACGGCGCCTCCATAGTAGTGCGCGTCGACGGTGAACTGTGGAGGTTCCGGGGTTCTTGTAAAGACACCGCACCAATCAACGGTCGCCACATAAAGTGTGTTTGTGCTCGGCTCATATGCAGGGCCGTTCCATTCCATACCGCCCAACAAACCGGGACATGAGTGCACGCCATCGACGGTCGGAACGGCGTCCCAATTCGTCCGGCTCGTGATCGGAATCTCGTAAAGCTGCTCGTGGGTGTCCCGATCAAGGACACGTAGCAGTCCATCCTTTCCGCTGATGGCGATGAGGTTGCGTAGCGTGCCGTTCACAGAAGCGCTGAACAGCGGGCTCACCTGGCTGAGGTCCCGATCATGCACGTCCGCGGGACCAAACTGGTGGAACCACAATAACTTCCCACTGCGAACGTCGAGTGCGACCGCGGAGTTGGTGTAAAGATCCTCGCCCGGTCTGGCCGCTCCAAAGAAGTCCGGTGAAGGATTGCCCACCGGTACATAAAGAACGCCTTTTTGAACATCCAGCGACAAGGGCGTCCAGAGGCTCCCACCGCCATGCTTAAGAGCCTCCGGATTTTGCCAGGTCTCCGCCCCGGGCTCTCCGGGGTCGGGAACGAGATTGAAGCGCCATTCAGGCGCCCCGGTATCGAGGCGAAATGCGCCGATCCAGTTCTTGGCGCCCCAGTCGGCTCCAGCCGGTCCAAAGATGACACTGTCCTCAAAGATAAGCGGCGGCATGCTCAGGTACTGGGCCGACTTTGAGTCCGTAATCTTGCGGCTCCACAGAAGAGAACCATCGACCATATTCAGCGCGATCAAGTAGCCGTCAGGCGTGCCGCGAACGAGGCGCCCATCCTTCAACGCAACACCCCGATTGGCCTTAGAAAGCACCCCGTCCTTAAGTTTCCACGTGTAGACCCAGCGCTGGCGGCAGCTCGCCGCCTCAATGGCGACCGTAGCTTCGTCAATCGTGAAGTACATCGTGCCCCGGTAAACCAAAGGGGTCGACTGAGTTGCCCCCACGTTTGTCGATCGATAGATACATACGGGCCGCAGACGCGCGGCGTTCGCCGCGGTGATCTGATTCGATGCGACGTATCGCTGGCCTGTGTAATCCTTGCTCGAGTAGAGCCACCCTTCGCGGTCATTGGCAGCTCTAAGCAGTTCAGTACCCGTAGGCCCGTTACCCAGCGGCGCTGCCGAGGTCGGTTGGGTCGATGCGCTGACCGCGGGTGCGACACCCAAGGTTTTCAGGTACGCGATTACGTCCGCGCGCGCGGTGGCGTCCGCGATCGACACCGCCATGAGAGTTCCGGGAACCTTGGCGGTACTGGACGCCAGGAATTGATCTAGCGTCGTCTCATTCCAGATGAGTCCGGCGTTGGCCATCGCGGTCGAATAATGGTAATCGGCAAGACCGCCCGAGGAGCGACCAATGACTTCGGCAAGAGACGGACCAAATCCGTTCTTTCCTATCACGGTCGTATGGCAGTTCGAGCATTGATTATCGAAAACGGCCTTGCCTTCCGTGGCGCCTCCCACGGCGGTCGCCGCGTGTGTCAGCAGGCCCACAAAGGCCAGTGTCGAAACTCGCAGGACGAAGTTCATATGGTCCCTCTCAACTGTTGAATCAATTGCGATTCAGCCGCGCCAGCGCCCAAGGTGCAAGGAGGCCAGGGTGCATGGAGTGCCGCATCTTCGATGAGAGCAGCAACCCTTCGCGTGCGACTCCTAAACCGAATGGCTGGCACCCTCGACTTCGATGGTGTGCCTATGGGCACGCTTGGCATACATCTTGGAGAGTAGACATGTGGCCACAAGAGAGGAGCGTGCAGTCTGAAGCGTCATCGACGTCTCCGTTCGCCCGTTAAATCGACGGTTGTCAGGCCCTTTCCGCTGATGCCGCAAATTAGGGGGTGCCGTTCAACGCCATCCAGGCCGCCAGAGAATCCATATAGTCCCTCCAATGGACGATCTTTCTGTTCTTGATCGTGACGACCGAAATGAACCTGTTGTCGTACGGAACGCCATGCGCAAGAATCGTGCCGTGTATGTCGTATTCAAGGATTACAACGCTGCTATCTTGAGCACGGTGCACTACAAGTCCATCGGCGGAGTGAAGCCTGATGTTGTTGCCATAACCGGAGAACTGAGCCACCAGGTTGGCTCGGCCGCGAATCGTTGGCGGCCAGCCTGGAAAGCGATAACGAAAGTCAAAGAACGCATCTTCGGCAACTGCGTCGAAGAAATGCTCGCCGTCAACAAGGCCGGCTAATCCCCGCAGAACAATTTCAAAGAAGGGATTCAGAGCCTCGTAACCCGCATATTTTGCTGCTGCCATCCGATCACCTAAGCTCGAACGGGTGGCAGCAGCAAAGTAATTCCTAGTGCACTATTTCTTTAGAATCGGCCGACCTTCGTGCTGGACGAGCAGATCATGCATGTCGTTCGCGTGCTCTTCCTCCTGCGCCAGGATGCGCTCCAACATCGTTCGGGTCGTGGGGTCCTTCTCGCCAAAATAGCGAACCATCTCGCGATAGGTCTCGATGGCCACCCGCTCGGCGACGAGGTTCTCTTTGATCATGTCGATTAGGTTCTTACCTTCGACGTACTGCGATGCGGCGCGTGACAGTAAGCCTTCCGGGTTCATGTTGGGCTTACCGCCCAGCTGATTGATGCGTTCGCACAGCATGTCCAGGTGCTCTTCCTCTTCCTTGGCGTGCTGGGCGAATTCCTCCTTCACCGCATCGCTCGAGATGCCGGTCGCTACGACGGCGTGATACTTGTAACGAAGCACACAAACGATCTCAGTGGCCACGGCATGGTTCAAGAGCTCGACTGCCTGCTTCACGTCCCCCTGATAATTGTCGGTGACCGCGCCGGCTTTGAGCTGCGCGCGTGCCCGGCGGCGAATGCTCTCCATGTCAGCGAGAAACCACCCAGCCTGCTGCGGTTCACCCTGGCGGCCAATGGCCTCGGCCGCGGCCATCTCCTCCGCCTCGCGCTTGTTCCGCGGCGCTGCGGCGCGAGCCGCGCGCTCGATGTCCGCGCGCTGAACGAACTTGCGCACGTCGCTGTCATACCGGCGCGCGGCCTCGTAGTCTCCCTCTCCCTGCAGCTTGCCGGTTATCCGGGTCTTCGCGAGAACTACATTGGGCTTCGACTTTTTCGGCGTTTGTTTGCTTTCCATTCTCAGTCTCCTTCAAGAGTGCCTTCACCCCTGCACTCGCCCAGGCGGCCCGCGCGGGCGATCGGGCTTTCGTAGTCGCTTAGAATAGTGACCTGGCGCACAAAGGTCGAGCACAGCGCCGCCTCGGCTTGTCCTGGCGGTGATTCAATGCCGTGTGAGACCGTTTGGCGTGCAAACCAGATGCCTGTGCACTGGTGACACTATTCAGCGATACTTCGGACAGCAACCATTGCCTTCCGGGGCTTGATCGGACGGCAAACATAGTGACTACGTGATTTCACCTCGCGACGATGATGCCGGTGACGATGCCGGGGGCGCGCCCCCATGCTTCCTGCATGAACTCGACCCGAAGGGTGCGCTCCGCCCGGACCCTAGACAGGTAAGGGATGTCACCCGTTGGCGTAAGGCGGAGCGCGAGCGTTTGATCGGTGCACGGCTCGAGCTGACGGCACATTATCGCGCCGCGCAGACTTCAGCGATCGCTAGTGATCTGAACCAGCTGATTCTCTCTGCTTCAGGCACAACGGTCAGTGTGTACTGGCCTATCAAGGCGCATGAGTGGCATTCAATCGTCGGGGACGCCCTGCGATGACACGGAGGCGAATGGCGCCAATGAGAAGCGGTTTCCGCCTACAGCGTTACGTGGCAGCAGCACTCTGCGCTCTGCTGCTCTTATCCGGGTCGTCGTTGCCGATATCCGCCTCCGACGCGAAGCCTCTAACTGCAATCCTCCTTATTGCGCGAGACGACCTGCCCGATTCCAATTTCGCCGACTCGGTTGTACTCGTGATGAACAACCTCGGTCCCGCCCCGGTCGGCATCATTATCAACAGGCCGATGCCGATTCCTGTCTCGCGTCTCTTTCCCGATCTCAAACGCCTCGCGCCGGTGCGCGACAAGGTGTACTTCGGCGGACCCGTTGACTTCGGGTCCGTGTGGTTCCTGTTTCGCGCCGCCACGCCACCCGAGCACGCGATCCAAGCCTGTGACGGCGTCTACTTGAGCGCGGACCGGCAGCTGCTGCTCCAGCTGCTTGCCCGCGACAAGCCCATGGACAGTCTGCGGATCTTCGTCGGCCACGCCGGCTGGGCACCGGGTCAGCTTGAGGCGGAGATCGAACAGCGCGACTGGACTCTCAAGCGCGCCGAGAAGGAGGCAATCTTTAGCGGCAAGTCCGAGCACCCCTGGCCCTCGCCGCAGGCCCCCAAGCGCAGCAGTTAGCGACCCGCGCCAGCGCACCATCTGATGTCGTCAACGGTGAGGCGCGCAATGGGTCAGCGACCTGGGAGTAGCCGCTCTGCTTCCGTAAACAGTGAAGGGTCCACATGCGCGCCCGAAGCGATTGCGTTATCGTTTACCTGCTCGGGACGTGACGCCCCAACAATCGCCGAAGCGACGTTCGGCTGTCGCAGAACCCACGCGAGCGCGAACTGGGCCAAAGTAAGGTTCGCACTGGCCGCCAGCAGTCTCACCTTCTGCACCGCTTCAAGAGTCGCCGGTGTCAACCAGTCCGGGTTTAGGAACGCGCTCATGGAAGGATTCGCCGCACGACTGTTCGCAGGAACCGGCGAGTTTGGCAGATATTTTCCAGTGAGAACTCCTTGTGCAAGCGGCGACCAGACCACCTGCGAAATCCCGGATTTCGCCGATAGAGACAGCAAGCCGTTCTCCGGTTCGCGATGTAACAGAGAATATTGCGGTTGACTTGAGACAAAGCGGACCACGTTCTTCAGCTCCAAGGCTGCCTCGATCCGCTCGAGAGGCCATTCGGAGAAGCCGATGTAGCGTACCTTTCCTGACGTCACCGCCTGCGTCAACGCCTCCATAGTCTCTTCCAGCAGTGTGTCGAAGTCGTATCGATGGCACTGGTACAGGTCCACGTAGTCGACCTTCAATCTCTTCAGCGATGCATCCAGCTGCTTTTGGACTTGCTCCCGCGACAAGCCGCGGTCGGCTTCACTCATCGGGAAGAACAGCTTGGTAGCCAGCACATAGCTTTCGCGCTTGATGCCTGTCAGTGCCTCGCCAAGAACCGTCTCGGCTGCGCCCCGGCCATAGACGTTCGCCGTATCCAGGAAATTGATTCCGAGATCGAGCGCGCGATGGACGCACGAGATGGCCAGCTGCTTGCGCTGCGGGTCGGTGAATGTCAGCCACGAGCCGAAGCCAATCTCTGAAATCAGAAGTTCACTATTTCCCAGCGTCCGATATTTCACAATACAACTCCCACCCATCGCGGCTCACAGAAGTCATCGACGCGACAGGCTACAAATGGAGCTCGAGGTAGTAAGACGTTCCGGTGCAAGCAGAATCCGTACGCGAAAGGATGCCGGTTAGCGAAAGGTAGGGAGTGTCGCCATTTCTTCAAGCGGCACGGCCTCGACAGGCAATCCTGCACCCTTCCAGGCCCGCAGACCCCCCTTGATCACCGCGACCCGAACCCCTCTGTTCTGAAGTTCCCGCGCCACGCGCACGCTGGTCGCTTCACGAACACAGGTGCAGTAAACATAGACCAGCTGTCCATCTGGAAACTCCTCGCTGCATCGGTTCAGCGTGTTGGGATCCAGTCTTCTGGATCCCGTGATACGAGTTGCCTTGGCATCAAGGTAGCCGTGGCTGCGCACATCGTAGATGCAAGCACCAGCTGTCATTTGACTCGCCGCCTCGGAAGGGATCGCGAAGGGAATGGTACGCAGCGCGTGCGCTCTGATCCACAGCCAAATCTGAAAGGCCACATAACCAGCAACCAGGATGATCACAACCCAACCCACGACCCGGCCGAACGTCTGGTAGCCTCGGGTGATCGCTTCCAGCGCGCCGCTGAAAAGGAAGCCGACCCCGAAGTATGCGCCGGTGTAGAGCGCGGCACCGGCCAGATCCAGCCCAAGGAACTGCAGGGGACTCATATTCATGCAACCAGCGAGCGGCGGCGCCATGGTGTTGATTCCAGGAACGAACTTTGCCACGACGAGCAGCGCCCGCCCGCGGCGATAGAAGGAATCCGCCGAACGTAAGATGCACGATTCGGGATTCAGCGAAATGCGGCACAGTACGCCAAGAAGCCACCATCCTGTATAGCGACCCATCACGAACATCAGCGTGTCGCCTGCGACCATCGCCAAGAGGGCTCCCCCCAGAGCATACGAGCCCTGCAATAAGCCACGGGCGCTCGCGCCTCCCGCGATGAGCAACGCCAAGGCTGCGGGTAGCGGCAGTCCGACCGCTTCCAGGAATACCGCAGCGAACAGAACCGAATAGCCGTGCAGTGCTAGTCCGGAAATCCAGGATTCCATGTCGGTGATCGCTCTATAGCGCTCTCCGCGTCAGCGTTCCGATGCCGGAACGGCGTAGCCGAGAGCTTTGAGCGCCTCAGCGATCTCTTCGAGACTTCTGGGATCGTCGATCGTCGCGGGCACGTTGTAGCTTTGTGCGTCGGCTATCGCGCGCATCGTTGCGCGAAGCACCTTTCCGGAGCGGGTCTTCGGCAAGCGAGCCACGATCGCGACGTGACGAAGCGCCGCCACGGCGCCGATCTGCTGGCGAACGCGATCCACGAGTTCCTTCTGCACCTGCTGTGGCGCTCGTGTGACGCCAGCCTTAAGCACCACGAGGCCGACCGGGAGCTGTCCCTTGAGCGCGTCGGCGGCGCCAATGACAGCGCATTCGGCCACATCCGGGTGGCCGGCAAGCACTTCCTCCATCGCGCCGGTCGACAGCCGGTGCCCGGCGACGTTAATTATGTCGTCGATGCGGGACATGATCCAGACGTAGCCATCTTCATCGATGAAGCCGGCATCGCCGGTAAGGTAGTAGCCCGGGTATCGCTTGAGGTAGCTGTCGCGAAAACTCTCGTCGTTTTGCCACAGTGTCGTCAGCGTGCCGGGCGGCAGCGGCAGGCGGATCACGATGTTGCCGATATGGCCCGCCGGTACTACCGTCCCGGATTCGTCGAGCACCTGCACGTCATAGCCGGGCACCGGCACGCTGGCGGAACCAGGCTTCACCGGCAGCGGCGTCAGCCCGCGGCAGTTGGCCGCGATCGGCCAGCCGGTCTCGGTCTGCCACCAATGATCGATGACCGGCACCCGCAGGTTCTTCTCGGCCCAGTGCACGGTATCGGGGTCACAACGTTCGCCCGCGAGAAAAAGGGTGTGCAGGCTCGCGAGGTCATGGCGAGTGAAGAGCCTGCCCGCCGGATCCTCTCTCTTGATTGCGCGGAACGCGGTCGGTGCCGTGAACAGCGCGTTGACGCGGTGCTCGGCAATGACGCGCCAAAAGGCGCCCGCATCCGGCGTGCCGACCGGTTTCCCCTCGTAAAGAACACTGGTGCACCCAGCGAGCAGCGGTGCGTAAACGATGTACGAGTGACCCACCACCCAGCCGACGTCCGAGGCCGCCCAGAAAACGTCGCCCGCCTGCATGCCATAGATCGCAGACATCGACCATGCCAGCGCCACCGCGTGGCCGCCGTGATCGCGCACGACGCCTTTCGGCTTGCCCGTCGTGCCTGAGGTATACAGGATGTACAAAGGATCCGTCGCCTCGAGCGACGCGCACGGTGCGGGCTGTGCGGACGCGAGTGCGTCGGACCAGTCCAGGTCACGTCCGCGCGTTAGCGCCGCCTTCGCCTGCGGCCGCTCGAGCACGATACAACGTTCAACCTGGTGGCTTGCGAGTTTGAGCGCCTCATCGAGCAGCGGCTTATAGGGAATGACGCGCTGCCCTTCGATGCCGCAGGACGCCGAAATCACCATGACCGGACGCGCGTCGTCAATGCGCTTGGCGAGCTCGTGGGGGGCGAAGCCGCCGAACACCACCGAGTGCACCGCACCGATGCGCGCGCAGGCCAGCATCGCCACCACAGTCTCCGGCACCATCGGCATGTAGATGACTACGCGGTCCCCCCGGACCACATCCTGGGCAAGCAGCGCGCCAGCGAACCGCGCCACGCGGTCGCGGAGCTCCCGAAAGGTCAGGCGTGCAACGGTACCGGTCACCGGGCTGTCGTAGATGAGCGCAGGCTGCTCGCCCCGGCCCTGCTCGACGTGCCGGTCAAGCGCGTTGTAACAGGTGTTGATACGGCCGCCCGTGAACCAGCGGTACAATGGAGCCCGAGTCGCATCGAGCACCTTATCCCAGCGGCGCTCCCAGGCGAGCGCCGCCGCGCGCTCGCCCCAGAAGCCTTCCGGGTCCTCGAGCGCACGGCGATATGCGTCTCGGTAAACGAAATCGCGACCGATCTCCATGTCAACTCACCGCTTATGCTTTGGCGGAATTGAATACGTGCCCACCGCGTGAGCAACCATGTCCGCGACGCCCTCGGAGTAAAGCGCCACATCGCCGACGGCCAAGGACCGTCCAACCTTCATCAGCTTGCAGACACCAACGATACATCCGGACGGTGGAGGCTTTCTCACGAAGTTGATGCTCAGGCTGGTCGTAACCGCCAAGGGTACGATTCCAATTTCTCCCATGATGGCTACATAGAGGGCAACATCGGCTACCGCCATAAGCACGGGCCCGGACACCGTTCCTCCGGGACGTAACTCGTCAAGTCCGACGTGGTATTTGACAGTGGCAGAAGCGTTACCAACATCTTCAACGACGCACTTGGTCTGAGGGAACTCCTGCTTCAGGAATTGGACTATCTCAGCTTTAGTAGGCATATGAGCAGCGGATTACGAACGCCAAGGCGCCTTTCAGCGACCATAGATATTCACTTCGAAGGGCACGTCGTGCTACCAAGCTCAACCGCGTAAACCTGCAATGCAATGCAAAATGGGACTCTGCATCCGTCTTGCGGGTGCGTCAACTGTAAGCGTCACCTCGGTAGATGCATGGCAAGAGCGGCGTTCGCAGACCCGCGACTCCTGGCAGTGTAGGATGCGACACGAAATGACGCGGCAACACGAAGTGCGGTATCCGTGAGCATTCTAAAGAGGCCGTCGGCGTGCGATATCGTGTATTCGGTCGCCATGGCGCTCGCCTGCCTAATCTCCTATGCAGTCATGACAAAGCTGCTGAATGTCGCAGTCGAAGGACATAGCGACCTGTTGGGTGGGATGTGGGCAGCGGTGGCCACGGCGTTTGTGTTTCGCGACTCGCGACAGCACAGTTTGTCCGCAGGAGCGGGGCGTCTCATCGCAACATCCGTCAGCTTCGCGCTTTGCTTACCCTACCTGTGGTTCATTCGGGCGAACGTAGCGGGTATGGGCATACTTCTGGCTGCGGGAACGCTTGTCATGGTGCTGCTGGAGCGTCGCGAGGACATTATTACGACGGCGGTTACTACGATTGTCGTTATGGTCGTCGCCGTGATAAGCCCCGCAGATGCGTGGAAGCAACCCCTGCTCCGACTTTTCGATACGTTGGTTGGTATCGTGATAGGCGTGGCAGGAAAGTGGATTGCCTCATTTGCATTCTACCGAGCGAGGCGCGAGCCCATTCGGTGACTGCCCGGACCAATCCTGGCTGATACGGCCACCGTCCACAGGGTTCAAGACCGTGGTGCGGAGCCGCCGTCAGCCGCCGCCGTGAGGCGTATCTCGGCGGCCGCGATCATCGCCTTGAACCTAGGATCACCACGGAGCGGATCGAGGTCCGGATCGGCTTTCGCATGGTCCAGAAAGCCGATGGCCAACGTTTCGAAAACCGGACCAAGCAGTTCGAGCGCGGCGTCTGGATCCTTCAAACGGGTCGTCAGGACGCAGGCAAAGTTGTAGCGCGCGTTCATGTTGTCCGGGTCAATCAGCAGGGCACGGCTGATCCAATCCTTGGCGCGTTCGGCATCCCCAAGAGTCGCAAGAGCATTGGCGCCGTAGGCCATGGCCGCTGCGTTGTTCGGATCCTGCGCCAGCGTCTTTTCGGTTCGCGAGAGCGTGATTTGCGCAACCCGCAGAGCACCCTGTGAATTTCCGACGGCGGTGTAGCAGCAGGCCAGCATGGAACCTGAATTCAGATCGGTCTCCATGAGTGTCATCGCCTTTTCGTAATAGCGAATGGCCTCGTCGAGCCGTTGCTGCCTGAATCGCAAGTACGCGGCCGCCCTGTTGACCTCGTAGGACTCGGGGTTCAGACGCACGGCGACATCGATTTCGGCGGCTGCCTCATCGTGACGGCCGTGCTGGGCCAGGATTCTGGCCTTGACGGCATGGGCTTCGGCTAGATTGGCATCCAGCGCGAGCGCCCGTTCAGCCGGCACCAAGCCGTCATCGCCTCGTCTGCCATGGACGAAGCGCAGGATCATCTGTCCAGTGGCCATGAGTGCCCACGCGCGCGCATAGCCGGGGTCGATTTCAACGGCGCGTCTGCACAGGCGGATGATCACTTCCGCCCGGCGGGCATCGGCTTCATGGCCGGTGATGTAGGACTGTCGCGCCATGAGATAGAGATTGTAGGCCTCGACGTCTTCCGTACCGCGCTGCTCGATCGCCTTCCTCTCTTCGGGCAGGAGCTTGAGTTTCAGGGCCTTGACGATGGCCTCGGAGATTTCGGCCTGCAGCGCGAAGATGTCGCTCAAGTCGCGATCGTAGCGCTCGGCCCAGATGTGATCGTTGCTCGAACCGTCGACCAGCTGGGCGGTAATTCGCACGCGGCCCCCCGCTTTGCGCACGCTCCCTTCGAGGATGTGGCCGACCTTGAGCTCGCGCGCGAGTTTCGGTACATCGACGTGCTTACCCTTGTACATGAAGGCACTGTTGCGCGACACGACTGCCAGCGCGGAAACCTTGCTCAGATCGGTGATGATGTCTTCGGTGATGCCGTCGCTGAAATACTCCTGCTCCTGATCACCGCTCATGTTGGCGAAGGGCAGGACGCAGATCCCGACGCGAGGCGCGCTGATTGCGGATGCAGATGGCGCCGAGCCGCCGGCCGACTTCACTGATTGACGCGCGCGCTGACGCTTGATTACGGCACCGAGCGAACGAAGGAGATTCTGGAACGGTACGCTGGCGGGGTCCTCATCCCACTTGTCGAGGTCGGTCGTTTGAATCGCCCGCACGTCGATCGGCAGGCGAGCGTCCTCAAATCGCACCGGGACCAGTATGCCGCGCTCCGCGGCATCGCGCGCCTCGCCGCGTACCCAGCGGGACGCCACGGACGTCGGGGTCCAGACCACCAACACCGCACTGGCCGCCTGGAGCTCCGCGTCGATCTGGTCGTCAAACTGCTGGCCAGCGTCAATCGCCGGGTCCCACCAGACCGACCAGCCCTGCGTCTCGATCGCCGCGACGAGCGGCGCGACGCGCGCCTTGTCGCTGCGGGAGTAGGAAACGAATACGTCAGCCATGCGTGATGGACCTCAATCGGGCGTTATGCGGCGCCTGGACAGGGATGATAACCCCCCGGCGCGCAAGACGCTGGGTGGGGATGGGCTGGCCGATTTAGGCAGCAAAAGAGGACACAAGTGGGGTAGCATGAGCGTACCGGCACCTTGCTGCGGCATTCCACATGAATCCGGCATTGGTCATCGCCGGTGAATACGGGTAGCCGGACAGACCGCCCGATCGGCGCCCGATTACGCCGGCAAGTGATGGCCGGCGAGTGATGGCCCGAAGCGGTTCTCGTCAGGCAAACCAACGCAAGCAAATCGCTGATACGTTGCTCAGGACGGCAAGCGACTTTCATCACGTCAACGCTTCTTTGCCTTTCTGAGCAGCCTTGTGCCTAATGTGTGCTGATCTCGTAAAGCCGTAGAGAGCGTGCACAGTGAGGCATCGTCAGTTGGGCATTGTGGGAGCGTGCGTGCTGGTTTTCATTGCGGTGGCTGGTCACGCGCAAACCTACACGATGCCGAAAGTCCGTGCGATTACTGCATTTGTTCGTCTTGATCCCGCTACGCTCGATCGACAGATCGCCGACGCACTGACTGTCCTGCGCGCTGCGAAGGGCGACTTTGCCCAACGAGGATACGAGACTGAAACCATTCGTATCGTGACTCAACCTCTCGGAGAACTCGTCAGCCGACAATCCGATGACGATGCTCTGCGACTCTTGAAGACCCTTGATGATCTGTCAGCGAAAGAAGGGTTCATTCCAAGTGTTGGGCCGGCGATGATGCGTGATTCGGACGACCCGCGCGTCATGCGTCTGCTCGAAAAAGCGTTGTCAACGCTACCGAATATTCAAGCGAACAGCATCATTGCCGCTGACGATGGAATTCATTGGAATGTTATTCGCGAGAGCGCGGCGTTGGTACGTTACCTGACAGATCACGCTTCGCCGAGCCACGGAAACTTTAACTTCACGGCGACCGCGATGGTGAAGCCCTACGGACCGTTTTACCCAGGCGCTTATCACACCGGCGCCGGCAGGCGGTTCTCTATTGGTTTCGAAAGCGCGAATGTCGTTCAGGATGTTTTCACGCGCACGCACGGGAACTTTGCGGGCTCAGTCGCGGAGCTCACCAAGCAATTGACGATTCACTCCAGGATCGCAGAATGGGTCGGTGTCAAGGTAGCAGCAACAACTGGATGGACCTTCATGGGTGTCGATCCCACACCGGCCCCGCTCGGCGATGTATCCATCGGCGCGGCCATTGAACAATACACCGGTTCGAAATTCGGATCGAGTGGGACCATGACGGCGGCTCTCGTTATTACCACAGCGGTCAAAGCCGTTCCGGTCAAGCAGGTCGGATACTCCGGCCTTATGGTTCCGGTCTTGGAAGACAAGCGCTTGGCGCTGCGTTGGGCCGAGGGGACCATCACCACGGATGCACTGCTCGCCTATTCTGCGGTTTGCGGCACAGGGCTCGATACGGTTCCCTATCCTGGTGACATCGGTGCCAATCAGTTGGCGCGCATTTTTGGTGATGTCGCGTCGCTTGCATGGAAGTGGAATAAGCCGTTATCGGCACGTTTGCAGCCGGTCGCGGGAAAGAAGGCCGGCGACCTTACGGAGTTCAGCGGCCCCTTCTTGTTCAATACAAAACTGCACGAAGTACCGTGAGGCCCGACCATGATCGAACTCGACCCCCATTCTACCGCCCTGGTCCTGATCGACCTGCAAAAGGGCATCCTCGGCAATACGCTCACGCCGGTCACGAGTCAGGAGCTGCTGGCGCGCGGTCGGGCGCTGGCCGAGCGCTTTCGAGCCGCCAGGGCAACCGTAGTGCTGGTCAACGTCGCATTCTCGGCGGACGGCGGCGACATGCTGCGCCAACGGGTGGACGAGGCGCCGGCGATCCCCAAGGGGGGTTTCCCTGCCGGATGGAACGAATTCCCGCCCGGTCTGATGCAGCCGGGCGACCTGCTGATTACCAAGCGACAATGGGGCGCGTTCTACGGCACCGAGTTGGACCTGCAGCTGCGTCGACGTGGCATCCGCACCATCGTGCTGGGCGGCGTCTCCACCCAGATTGGCGTGGAATCCACCGCGCGCCAGGCTTACGAGCACGGCTACGAGCTGCTGATCGTCAAAGACGCGACGACCAGCTCCGTAGCCGAGGGTCACGAAATGTCGATGAAGCACATCCTGCCCCGACTGGCCCGCCTGGTTCAAAGCGGCGACATCACGCTGACGCGCACCTAGTGTCCTGAATTGGAAGTTCGCATACAAAACCGCCTCAAGCTTTCGAGGATCTGATCGGCGGTTTTAGTCCACACGAAGGGTCGTGGATCGAGGTTGTGGTTGTGCAGATACGCTCTGATGGCGCGCTCGAGTTCGACGGTAGAGCGGTGAGTGCCGCGGCGGATTTGCCGTTGCGTCAGAGTGGCGAAGAAGCGTTCGACCTGATTGATCCAGGAAGCCGAGGTCGGAGTGAAGTGCACGTGAAAGCGCGGATGACGGCTCAGCCAGCGGCGCACCATGGCGGTCTTGTGCGTGCCGTAGTTGTCCATGACCAGATGCACGGCAAGTTCTTCCGGCACCGCTGCGTCGATCGTACGCAGGAACTGCAGGAACTCGATGCTGCGATGGCGTCGATGCAGCTCGCCAATGACTTCACCGGTGGCGATGTCGAGCGCGGCGAACAACGTGGTGGTCCCGTAGCGCAGGTAGTCGTGCGTGCGTCGCTCGTGCCTGCGCGCTCTTGTGCCGACGCGTCCATTCCAGCAGCCGCTCCCGCTCGCCGCTCGTCAACTTCAACTCCTGCAGCGCTCGCCCACGTGGCATCGCTCACTCCTTGTTACCCACTCTACCGTTGGACAACAAGGAGGTATAAATGTTCTACGAATTAATGACTCAGGACACTAGCGTCTGATCGTCTTGAACACGGACCCGCACAGCATCATGGATCAGCCCACAGAGCGAACCGCCCCGACGTTGCGCGCTACGCCAACCGTACTCAAGTGGGGCGTGCTGCTGGCTGCATCGCTCGCTTTCATTGTCCCGCTCGAGCTGATCCGCCTGCCTGCTGCCTTGCTGCTGGGCGCCATGGCCGCCGCGATCCTGGTCGCGGTGTTCGAAGGCAAGCTGTCGGTGCCGCGCTGGCCCTATGTCCTCGCGCAGGGTCTGATCGGCTGCCTGGTGGCGCGCAGCATCGGCCCTCCCATCCTGGTGACCATGGTCCAGCACTGGCCGCTGTTTATCGCGGGCGTTTGCTCGGTGCTGCTCATCAGTACATCGCTGGGTGCCCTGCTCGCGCGCTGGAAAGTGTTGCCGGGAACGACGGCGGTATGGGGTTCCGCACCCGGCGCAGCCACCGTGATGGTGCTGATGTCAGATGGTTTCGGCGGCGACCCGCGCCTGGTGGCCTACATGCAATTCCTGCGCGTGATGCTGGTGGCTCTCGTGGCCTCGATCGTCGCCCGCCTGTGGGTCGCGCCCGGCACTGCCGCCAGGGCAGCCGTGGACTGGTTTCCCGCTGTTGCGGCCGGGCCGTTGTGGGAGACGATGGCCCTGGCCGTGTTCGGTGCCATCGCCGGCGCGAGGTCCGGGATTCCCGCTGGCCCCCTGCTCGTCCCGCTGTTCGCCGGTATAGCGCTCTCCTGCACCCACCTCATCACCATCACCTTGCCGCCTTGGCTGATGGCAGGCTGCTACGCCCTGGTCGGCTGGTCCATCGGACTCAGATTCACGCGCGAGATCGTGCTCTACGCGGCGCGCGTTTTTCCGAAGATCGCCGCCTCCACCCTCACGCTCATTGCCCTGTGTGGCGGCTTAGCATGGCTGCTGCACCTCACCGTCGGTACTGACCCCCTCACCGCCTACCTCGCCACCAGCCCCGGCGGCGCTGATTCGGTGGCAATCATTGCAGCCTCCTCCCAAGTGGACCTGCCTTTCGTTATGGCAATGCAGATGGCGCGGTTCATTCTGGTGTTGCTGGTCGGGCCAACATTGGCACGGACGGTGGCGCAGTGGACGGGAAGTTAAGCGACCTCAAACGCTGCGGCGATCATTCGACCCACCAGGACTGCAAGCTGGGCGCGTACCCGCGATGCCGCGGATGGATGTTGCAAACGCAATGTGGCCTCCCGCAGACGAAATACACCGTTTACAAACGGTGCCTAACGTCGGCAGCGTCGCGATCGTTTGACGATTTACCCGGAGACGCCTGCGAAGACTTCCGAGTGCCGCGCAACCGATGATGCGCAGCGACTGCGACTCTCGTCACATTTGGAGACGCCATTGTGAACGTACTCGTGCGGCCGGGCTGGCGGCCAGCGCTTTTCATGGTCGCCAGTGGATTCGTGGGCTTACTGCCGGCCCGGGAGGGCCGGGCAGACCCGCCCAATTTTCACCATGCCCCGCCTTTCGCCGCGAGCCTCTCGAACCCGTACCGCAGTCAGGCGTTGGCGGCACAAGCCGGCAGCAAACTCTACGCGGCCCACTGCGCCGCGTGTCATGGACGCAGCGGAGAGGGCACGGGCAATATTCCGGCGCTAGCACATGGGCCGGTGCAGACCGTGGCGGACGGCGAGGTTTTTTGGTTCATCACCAAAGGATCCAACAGCGGCGCGATGCCGTCATGGGCTGCGCTACCCGAACAGCAGCGCTGGCAGCTCGTCACCTATCTGAAGACCCTGGTCAATACACCCATCGTTGCCCCGCCGCCCGCTGCCGCATTCCTGCCACCGATTAGCGCGCCGCGTCCGCCGCCACCGTTCACTGATTTCCGGTTTGAGGCGCCGGGCGCGGTGCACAAGTTCACGGTCAGGGATTTGCCCGCGC
The DNA here is from genome assembly GCA_963835645.1 of uncultured Gammaproteobacteria bacterium. GTDB lineage: Bacteria > Pseudomonadota > Gammaproteobacteria > Steroidobacterales > Steroidobacteraceae > 13-2-20CM-66-19. Next base: position 254,682 of record CAWIGQ010000001.1, read on the forward strand.
CGTTTGCGACGAGCTCCGCCGGTAACGCGCCGATCATCGTCGCCCGCCCGCCCGACGCGTGGCCGAAGGCTCCCAACGGCTTCAAGGTCCAGCTGTACGCGAACGGTCTTGCGACACCGCGCGTCATACATCTGGCACCGAATGGCGATGTCTTCGTCGCGGAAAGCGGCGGCGGACAGATCCGCGCTTTCCGCGGTCTGAACGCGGACGGCAAGCCCGAGCGCTCCGGGGTCTTCGCTCGAGGTCTCAACAAGCCCTACGGCATCGCCTTCTATCCCCCCGGCCCAGATCCGAAGTGGATCTACGTTGCGGATACCGACGCGGTCATGCGCTTTCCGTACCGCAATGGTGACCTCCAGGCAACCGGCGGCGGCGCACATGTTGTCGACCTTCCGCACGGTCGCGGACACTGGACACGGGACATCGTCTTTTCTGCCGACGGCAAGACCCTGTTCGTTGCAGTAGGCTCAGGATCGAACGTCGACGACCCCGACACGACTTCGGCGGAAAGGTATCGCGCCGATATCCTGGCCTTCGACCCCGATGGCTCGCACATGCGCATTTATGCATCCGGAATCCGAAACCCCTCGGGCGTCGCCGTTGATCCGCGCACTGGCCGATTGTGGTGCACCGTCAATGAACGCGACGGTCTCGGCGACAACCTTGTGCCCGACTACATCACGTCGGTCCACGAGGGCGGCTTTTACGGCTGGCCTTGGTGGTACATGGGCCCGCACCAGGATCCCCGTCACGTCGGCAAGCACCCCGAACTGCGGGAGCGTGTCATCGCGCCCGACGTATTGCTCCAGCCGCACAACGCCTCTCTGCAGATTGCCTTCTATCAGGGCCGGCAGTTCCCTGATGAATATCAGGGGGACATCTTCGCCTCCGAGCATGGCTCCTGGAACAAGTCCGTTCGCACCGGCTACGAGGTTATCCGCCTGCCGCTGCACCAGACCGGGAAGGCCAGCGGAGAATACCAGGACTTCCTGACCGGATTCGTGCTCGCGAACGGTCAGGTGTGGGGTCGTCCCGTAGGCGTGACCACCGCGCCCGATGGCTCATTGCTGGTGACTGACGACGGCTCGAACTCGATTTGGCGGATCAGTTACGTCGGTGATTATTGACCCTCCCCGTTTCAGCCGATACCGAAGACTTTCACCATCAGGGGTGCGTCAACAAGGACATGTGGTGCGACGGCATGGTAGCTGAGAGCGTGAACCCACGCGTTGCCCGTGCGCAGTGTCAACACGCTCTTGATCATTCCAGGTCCGAAATACTGGAACAGCACAAAGATCAGCGAGAGCGCCACGTGTCGCGGAGAATCAAATAACGACCAACCTTCCACGACATGCATCGCCGCATACGTCAGTCCGCCCAGAAGCACCGTACTGATCGTCGACCCCGTCAGCTTGAGATAACGCGGCAGCAGGATTGCATAGATCAGCACCAGCGTCGGCAATACGGTTCCAACAAAGAAGACGATGAAGGTAAGCGGCGCACCCAGAATCACTTGCCGCACGTTGAGCCTAAGGATGTTGTTGTCGAACATCGCGAGCTCGACAGCGGATTCCAGGATCAGGATCACGAGAATCAGCAGAACGTCATTTCGGCGGTTCGTCGAGCGCAGATTGAGCTCAGCGCTGGTGTATCTCCGACGGAAGTAAACGTATGGCATCACCGCGAATACCAGGAGATTGTAGAGCGCCCACAGGCCCACTTCAGTGCGCGTGGGCGGGACGGAACAGCCAAAGACCGTGCCGGCAATATGAAAGCTGAATGGACGGTATCCCAGTGCCGGCCCCACGACCCAGCCGCCCACCTGGCCGACGAACGCATAAGCCAGAACTCCGACCGTCTCGCGCAGCGCCACGCGACGCTCCGGTGCGCGAGCAGCCATGTCGGGGATCGCGCGCATAGAGGTCAGCAGGAAAGTCACGACCATCAGGATGAAGACCTCGATCATGCCGATTGTCGGCATGGCCAACTGCAGGGAGAACGGCAACGCCGCTAGCGCGGGACGATCGAAGGGCAGCGCGCCCTGCGCGAGCCACAATACGACGACGTAGCCGACCACCCATAAGGTGACGGCGACTCGGACACCACGATGAGCAACGACGGCCCGTACAGCCGAGCCAAGTGAGGTAGCTATCAAAGCATTCGTCGCCGGCAGCTATCCAGCCGACCGGTTTAACTCAGTACGCGCTGCGCAATTTCGCGACCCGTTCGGCGCTGAGCGCCGACGGCTGCGTGCCGAAACGCGCAGTAACGTAATTAGCCACGCTGGCGATCTCGTAGTCCGAGTAGGCTGCGCCGAAAGCGGGCATGTCCAATGTGCCGCCGGTGGCATGTCGCTGCGCACCTGACAGAATGACCTGCACTACGTTGATCGCCGTGGGATCGTTCACTGCACGCGCGCCGGTCAAGGTCGCGACAGAGATGACCGGACTGGCGCCGCTCCAGCCATGGCAACTCGCGCACGCGCCCTCGTACACGGACTTGCCGAGGGGATCGACGTTGGCGGCGACGCCTTCGGCAGGGGACGATGGCGCGGGATTCGTGTTGGGCTGAGATAAATCCGCAGTCGTCACCGCGGGCACCGACCGCAAATACGTCACCATCGCCGTGATATCGGCATGCGTCAAATGGCTCAGGCTTGCGTCGACCGCCTCCCCCATGGGGCCCGCCGCCGTGCCGTGTCCGTCCGCATGGCCGAGCGACAGATAGTGCACGATATCGGTATCGCTCCAGGCGCCTACACCGCTGATGCGATCCGGCGTGATGTTGTAAGCACGCCAGCCGGCTTGCACGGTGCCTGCGAACTTCTTGCGGTTGTTCAGCGCCTGGAAGAGGTTTCGCGGGGTGTGGCATTCACCACAATGACCCAGGGCCTCGACGAGGTACGCACCGCGATTCCATTCCGGGCCGCGCTCGACGTGCGGCTGGAAACGCTTGTCCGGGTTGAATAGACCCGACCAAATGCTCATGAGTCCGCGCTGGTTGAAGGGAAACTCAAGCGTGTTTTGCGGCGCCACCGCACGCACCGGTTTGAGACTGAACAGATACGCCTTGATCGCCAGCGCATCGGCGTCCGTCATGTACGTATAGCTTGCGTACGGCATCGCCGGATACAGCCGCGTGTTGCCGCGACCAATCCCTTTATGCACGGCGTTCAGGAAATCTGCGTCGCTGTAGTTACCGATGCCGGTTTCAGGGTCCGGAGTAATATTGGTCGAGTACAACGTGCCGAACGGCAGTACGAAAGGCCGCCCGCCTGCGAACGGCGCGCCATCCTCGGCCGTATGGCAGGCCGTGCAATCCGCGGCACGCGTCAGGTACTCACCGCGCTGCACCACGCTGGCCGCCTTCAGTTCCGGCGGCACACCGCTCGGATCCTGACCACGATAGTCGCTGAGCGCCACGCGCTGCCCGCCGGCGAAGTCAGTGGGTCGCGGCGCGAGCAGGATCCATGCGAAACCGATCACCACCACGGCAACAACCACCGCAAGGACCCAGATGGTGTAGCGCTTTGCGCGACCGCTTTGTTCGGTGTCGCTCATGCCGGCTTCCTCCCGGACAGCACATCCCGGTCGATCGGCAATCGACGCAACCGAATACCGGTCGCGGCGAACAGGGCATTGCCGAGCGCGGGGGGCGCGGCCGTCGTTCCGGTCTCGCCGATGCCGCCCGGCGCTTCGCCGCTCTTGATGAGATGCACCTCGATCTGGGGCATTTGGTTGATACGCAGCATGCGGTAATCGTGAAAATTACTCTGCCGCACCCGGCCCTTCACGATGTCGATGTTGCCGTATAGCGCCGCGGTCAATCCGAATGTCAGCCCACCCTGTAACTGCGCGATCACCGTATCCGGATTCACTACGATCCCGGTATCGACCGCCGAGACGATTCGCTGCACGCGCACCTCGCCGTGTTCGTCAACCTCGGCCTGCGCAACGGTTGCAATGAAGCTGCCGAACGCCACCTGCACCGCGACGCCCCGCCCGGTGCGCGCCGGCAGGGGACTGCCCCAGCCGGCCTCCTGCGCTGCCAGTTCCAGCGCCGCCCTGAGGCGTGGCGTCTTGTCGAGCAGGTTACGGCGGAAGGCGACCGGATCCTTGTTCGCTTTTCCCGCCAACTCATCCATGAAGGTTTCGATGGCGAACACGTTATTGTTGGGGCCGACGCCGCGCCAGAAACCCGTCGGTACCGCCGGCGGCTCGTCGCGCACGTATTCCACGCGTAGATTGGCAATGTCGTAGGGAACGTCCGCGGCGCTGTCGATGGCGTCGATATCGATGCCCTTTTGAAACGCGGGCGGCAGCCAGCGCGCTATTATCGAAGAACCGGTAATTCGATGCTTCCAGCCGACGATGCGCCCGTTCGCCACGCTCGCGGACAGGCGATCCAGGTACACCGGCCGGTAGATGTCGTGCTGGATGTCTTCTTCGCGCGTCCACACCACCTTGACCGGTCCATCGACCTGCTTGGCGATCAATACCGCCTTTTCGACGAAGTCGATCTCCAGCCGTCTTCCGAATCCGCCACCGATGAGGTGATTGTGCACTGTGACCTTCTCCAGAGGCAGACCGGTGATTTTCGCCGCCGCCGCCTGCGCCCTGGACAAGACCTGGCTGCCGACCCAGACCTCGCAACTCGTAGCCGTCACATGTGCCGTGCAGTTCATCGGCTCCATCGTGGCGTGCGCGAGGAACGGCATTTCATAGACCGCCTCGTGCAGCTCGCCTTCGGTCAATCCCTTGGCGGCGTCGCCTGCGGTCTTAGCAACTGCGCCTTCCTGCTCGCTGGCGGCGCGAATTTTCTTCCAGACATCCGCCGAGGAGACAGCCGCATTGCTTCCCTCGTTCCACGTGATGTTGAGGGCAGCCAAGCCCTGTTTCGCCGCCCACATGTGATCGCCGATGACGGCCACAAAGTCATCGAATACCAGCACCTGCCGCACACCCGGTGAATTCTTGGCCAAGCCGTCGTCGACGTTTCCGACCTTGCCACCGAATACCGGACACGCCGCAAGCGTTGCGAACTTCACTCCAGGCGGCATGACATCGATACTGTAAACCACTTTACCGTTGACTTTTTCCGGCGTGTCCAGTCGCTTCAGCGGCTTGCCGATGAGTTTGAAATCCTTCGGATCCTTGAGCACCGGATCTTTCGGCGCCACGCCACCCGCCGCGCGGTCGATCAGCGCCGCATAAGCGAGGCGTCTGCCGCTCGCATCGTGGATCACGGTACTGCTGTCGGTGCGAATGCTCGCTGGATCCACCTTCCAGGTCTGTGAGGCCGCCTCAACCAAAATGGCGCGTGCGCCGGCTGCCGCTTTGCGCAAGGGCATCCAAAACGCCCGAATCGAATTTGAGTTACCCGTGACCTGCAGACCGAACGTCGGATTGCCATACAGTTTATCGTTGGGTGGCGCATGCTCCAGCCTCACCTGATCGAAGGCGGCATCCAACTCCTCCGCCAGGATCATCGCGACCGCTGTATAAACACCCTGCCCCATCTCCACCTGCGGCATGATCAGAGTGATCGTGCCTTTCCTGTCGATGCGAATGAAGGCGTTCGGGGCGAACACTCCCTTCTCCCCGGCGGCAGCAGCGGCCGACGGGACGCGAAAGCCCACGAGCAATGCGCCACCGACCCCAGGCCCGCGCCGAGAAAGGCACGCCGAGTCACACCACGCTCGACACCGGCAAGCCGGTGTATCGCCGAATCGATCATCGTTGTCTCCCAGGTAGCCGCTAACCCGCCTGTGCCGCTTGTTTGATCGCCTCGCGAATACGCATGTACGTGCCGCACCGACAGATGTTACCGGCCATCGCCGCGTCGATATCGGCGTCACGCGGATGCGGGGTCGTGTGAAGTAGCGCGCTGGCCGACATGATCTGCCCTGACTGGCAGTACCCGCACTGCACGACTTCCACGTCAAGCCATGCCTTCTGCACCCGGGCCCCGATAGCAGTCGCGCCAACACCTTCGATGGTAGTGATTGCGCGCTCGCCGATAGACCCAACCGGTATCACGCAGGAGCGCACCGCGTTGCCGTCCACATGCACCGTGCAGGCGCCGCATTGCGCGATTCCACAGCCGAACTTCGTGCCCGTCAGTCCCAGGACATCACGCAGGACCCAAAGCAATGGCATGTCGGCGGGCGCGTCGACGCTCTTGAGCTCGCCGTTTATTCGCAGATTGACCACGCAGCACCTCGGAACTTTTCCGGCAAAGGCACAGTGTGCGCTCTTCTTTTATCCAACTATATGTCGATGTAATGGTGTGCGCCAAGCTTTCGCGCGAGACCGCCCTTATCCGCGCCACACCCGATCGCGACAACCTCAAATCCCATGTGGCGCGTGTACTGGACGCCAAGATGAACGATACCGGCGTCTTTCCCGAGGCGGGAGGTCGTAGATGCCACCATTCCGGCCACTGCGCGACCGGCGCGCGAGCCTTGACGCCCTGCAGGAACTCCGTCCAAATTTCCACGCGAGCGTCGAACATGCCACCATTCGCGCCATGGAGCTCGCGATGCGCAGGATTGGACTGTTCCTGTATCCGGCGAAGCACCTCCTCGAACAGAGCAGGCTGCGCGTGGAAGATATCGCAAGGGAAGCGGGCTTCGGCAGCCGCGAGCGCATGCGCCGCGCTTTCCTTCGGGTCTATGGGGAGGCGCCGCGATCGATACGAGTTCACGCCGGGCCGCGTGCAACGAATTAGTATCGTCCTACCCTGAATCATCCCGAGGGTCTTATGGCCAAGCGCTGCAGACATACCCCATCATGACGTCTATCGAACCGGGCGAGCATTGGAGCTGGTGCTACATCGACGAGCTGGCGATGGAGCTGCCGTCGTGACTCGACGCAATCTCTAGGAACGATGGTGGCAAACACTCTTCTGGAGACGCGGCGCGCGCAGATGTTCCCGAAGCTCACGGCTGCGCAGCTCGCGCGCCTGGAGCGCCAGGGCACCCGCCTGGAGACGCGCGCGGGCGAGACTCTCGTGGAAGTCGGTGACAAACCGCGTGGTGTATTCGTCGTGAAGGCGGGAAGTATCGAGGCGCTGGGTCCGCCGTCGGCCACTCAAGACGCATCGGGCTATGAGTTGCTCTACCTTCTGACCCCGGGGGACTTTACCGGTGAAATGAGCACCTTGCGCGGCACGCCCTCCCTGGTGCGCGTTCGCGTGCGCGAGGCCGGAGCCGTTCTCTTGATCGATGCGGCGCAGCTGCGACGCATCGTCCAGAACGATGCCGACCTCAGCGAGCTTTTCATGCGCGCTTTCATCCTGCGCCGCATGAGCGTCATCCAGTCCGGCCACAGTGAGGTGTTGCTCCTGGGGTCGGATCATTCCGCCGACACCCTGCGGTTACGCGAGTTCCTGACGCGTAACGCCCGCCCCTACCTGAATATCGACATCGAGCACGATGCCGACGCGCAGGCGTTGCTCGAGCGTTTTCACGTACGGGGCGAAGACATTCCCGTAGTCATCTGCCGGGGTGCGAAGCTGCTGAAGAACCCCGGCAATGCCGAAGTCGCTGAATGCCTCGGGATCAATGCCACGCCCGCCGACGATCGCGTGCACGATCTGCTGATTATCGGCGCGGGCCCTGCCGGTCTTGCGGCCGCGGTGTATGCAGCCTCCGAGGGCCTGGACGTGCGCATGGTGGAGACCTTCGCCCCTGGCGGCCAGGCAGGAACGAGCTCCCGGATCGAGAACTATCTGGGATTCCCGACCGGCATTTCAGGCGCAGCGCTCGCCGGTCGGGCGTTCTCCCAGGCACAGAAGTTCGGGGCACAGCTGAGCGTGGCCTGGCAGGCAGTCAGGCTCCTCTGTGACCGGTGGCCCTACTCGGTCGAGATGGCCGACGGCCGATCGGTACGCAGCAGAGCCATCCTCATTGCCAGCGGTGCGCAATACCGGATGCCCGACATTGCCAACCTCTCGCGCTTTCTTGGCCGCGGCGTCTATTATGCCGCCACTAATCTGGAGGCCAAGCTCTGCGCCGACGAGGACATCGTGGTGGTCGGCGGCGGTAATTCCGCAGGCCAGGCGGCAGTTTTCCTCGCAAGTTCTTGTCGACGCGTGCACATGCTGGTCCGCTCCGACGGGCTGGCCGCGAGCATGTCGCGATATCTCATTGGCCGCATCGAGGAGACCCCGAACATCAGCCTGCATACGCGCTCGCAGCTCACGGCACTCGACGGCTCCGATCGACTGCAGCGGGTTTCCTGGACGCGCCGTAATGGGGAGCCCGAAGCGTCCGATCTCGGACATGTATTCCTGATGACGGGAGCGCGGCCGAATACGGGCTGGCTGCAGGGCTGCATAGCGCTCGATGATCATGGCTTCGTGAAGACTGGGCCCGACCTGGACAAGGACCAGTTGGCGGATGCACGCTGGAGCCTGCCACGTCCGCCGTACCTGCTCGAGAGCAGCGTGCCGGGGGTATTCGCCGCTGGCGACGTGCGGGCCGGAAGCGTCAAGCGTATTGCCTCGGCGGTGGGCGAGGGATCGATCTGCGTTCAGTTCGTGCATCGGGTGTTGCGCGAATTCGCCGACACGGGGAACCGGCCTGCGATCGTCGCAGCTGAGAGAGGCCACGCAGCATGACCCAGGAACCAAAGTCCGAACGCGCCCTCGAAGCGCGTCTCGACGAGGCACTCGAGATGACCTTCCCGGCAAGCGACCCGATCGCAGTTCATTCGTCGGACCCGTTGCCCACTGCACCTGCGCGCGTCGAGGAAACCAGCTCCCGCGATCCCGTCAGGGTAACGTAGCCGAACGCCATGCCGCGGGGTACCGAAGGGGAACAGTCAGGCGCGTCGAGCCGACTACCGTGGTGGAACCATCGTTCCGTCGGCACACATCACGGCATGCCCCCACCGGGGCGGTTCGACGTATGTCGTACTTTTCCAGATGGTGTAGTCGCTGGGATGCGTGGCGCTGAGCCGAGTGAGCTCGGTGTGCGCCTGCGGGCGCGTCTCGTATAGGACCGAAGCTAAGCGGTGCTCTCGGCGGCCGGGAGCTCCTGTGCTTTGAACGACGTAGAACACTTCGGCGGGAGTCGCAATCGAGCCCGACAGTCTCATGGCGGTGTCTTCCAGCACGCCAGCGGCGGCGCGGCAGCACATTGCAGGCCGTTCTATACCCGAGTGAGCGTGCGCACGTCAACCCGCGCCCTGTGTGCTTTCGTGCACCCAGGCATGCGGGGCGGTTGCACGAGTGTGCGGTGGCGTACCGATCTCACCGGGGACTTAAGGTATAGCGGTTCACGAGGAGACGGTCATGCATGACGATACGGTTACGACGAGTTGGAAGCGCTCGACAGACGCCGCCGCCCCTGGGAAACCTACGGTCGCTCCGGCCGCCATGCCGCACGCCGACTCAATGCGGCTCAAGGAAGGTGCAGCTCCGTCGTCCTCGCCCGCTTACACGGCGAGTGCGGCTGCAGGTTGCCGCATGGATCGCGACAGAGAGGCAATCCGGGAGGCGGTCCGGCTGGCTACCTGGGAAGATGAAGGCGGCATGTCGTCCAGTTGAGTGACGCGGTCTGTGTGGCGGCGTACCGAAGGCGTGCGGCCGCTAGCTTATGCTGTGACGAGCTACCGGCGCGGCGAACCGCAAGGGCTCGAGAGACTCAGATGGACTGGAATTCAGCGGAAGCCAACTGGCAGCAGTTGAGATCCGAGGTGCGCGCAAACTGGGGGAGGCTTACCTCCGGTCACCTCGACGAGATTGCAGGCATGCGTGCGCGCCTCGCGAGTACGATTAGAGAGGCGTATAGCCTCACGGCCGACGAAGCCGAGCGACAGATCAGGAGCTTCGAGGCACGCAACCAGCACCCGCGTCCGGTAAGCTTTCGTTGAGAAGACTGCCGTGGGCGCGCATCCGTCGACGCACTCCAGGGAGCCGTACCAAAGCGACCCGCCGGGGGCTATGCCGCGCATACTAATAGTCGATGACGACGTAGATGCCGCCGATGCTCTCGCGTCATTGCTGCAATCGGTGGGGTACGGTGATGCGCGCGTCGCGCACACCGGCGCGACTGCTCTTGCGCTGGCCGTCGAATTCGTGCCCACGGTCCTGCTCGTGGATCTCGACCTGCCGGACATGAGCGGTTACGACGTTGCCCGACATCTCTCCCAACATCCGCAGCTGCAGAACCTGAGACTGATCGCATTGACCGATAGCAGTGAGCACCCCGGCCGCGAACTCGCGCGTGAGGCAGGGATCGAGCGGTACCTGATCAAGCCCGTCGGCCCCGCGGCATTGGACGAGTTGTTCACCTGATTCAGCGCGGCACACAAGCCGAAGACCATCTCGTGTTTTGAGCTGATAGCAAGCCGAAGCGAGCAGTCTCGCGCAATAATGTTTCTTTTGTTCAGGCGCCGCATACGCTGGACATGACGCGTATACTCCGCGCCTCAGCCGCATACGAGTTGAGTTGGTCGGCGAATTCTCGCTGACTATACGTCGAGGTTCAATTTATGGATCAATCCAAGAGCTTTCCTGCCGGCGACGCCGCCAGGAACACTAATACGGCACCCACGAAGAACATCGTCGACACGATGATCGCCGCAGGTAACTTCACGACCTTCGCTAGCGCAGTCAACGCAGCGGGGCTCTACGATGCGCTGGCCGCCAAGGGCCCGTTCACCGTTTTCGCGCCGACTGATGAGGCATTCAAGAAACTTCCGGCGGGTGGGTACGACAACGTGCTCAAGGACGTGGGCAAGCTCAAGGCAATTCTGAACTACCACGTGGTCTCGGGCTATTTCGCGGCCAGGGACGTGAAGTCAGGAGAAATGAATACGCTGCAGGGCAGCCCGCTGACGGCAGCGGTATCGTCACCGGACGTTCGGGTCAATGGGGCCCGCGTCACCAAGGCAGACATCGTTGCGACGAACGGCATCGTTCACGCCATCGATGCAGTCATTCTGCCCAAGAACTGGCAGTTGCTGGCCGCCGCGGCCTGAGCATTGCCATTCACGAAGCACTTGTGTGCGCTGGAAGGCCCCGTTCGCGGGGCCTTCTTTTTTAAGACATGCGATTGAGGTTCAGCCGCTCGACGAACCTCGCCATGTCAATGACCATTCGCTCATGCGTGCCGGTTCCAATGGGCGCGACGCCATCTGTTGCTTCGATCTTGAACTCGATGCGGCGACCATCGACCTTGGTTACTTCCGCCCCGGCGACGACCCGCCTGCCGACGGGCGTGGCCGCTAAATGAAGGACGTCGACGCGCGTACCGACCGCGCTCTCCCCCGGTCCTAGAAAGGGCTTGATCGCGTTGAGAGCAGCATTCTCCATGGCCATGATCATGACTGGGGTCGCCAGGACTGGTGGCAGAGTGGCGTCCTTGAAGCGATTGGCAAGGTGTTCAGCGGTTACCAGCAGCGTGAATGAGCCGCTGGCTCCTACGGGGACAGACGCCATGAGACTGCTCCTGTGGACTTGTCGCGCGATTTCAAAGTGCGGCTAAGCTCGTGATTGGGATGGGTAAGTCTGCACGGTACCGGATTTTGTACACTCGCACGTCGGATCTGAACTGAGGCCGTCATGAAATATGGAGCCAAATCCGTCGAGAACGAACTGAATCGCCGCGAATTCATTCGTCTTACGCTGATGAGCTCCGCGATGCTTATGGGCTCAAGTCAGCTTCTGCAGGGGATGGAGACGGATCCGGCATCGCCTGCCCATGCCGCATTGCGCTGCCTGGCACCCGGTGCCGTACGCCCTGAAGGATGGCTGCGCGGATACCTGGAGAAACAGGCCCGGTTATGCGCCAAGCTGCCGCAGATCTCGTGGCCATTCATCGAGGCGTACTGGGCGGGCATGGAGGATGCAGATGCCTGGTGGCCTTGGGAGCAGGAGGCCTATTGGATCGATGGGGCCACTCGCCTGGCCGTCGTGCTTCAGGATCAGACCCTGATGGCGCAGGTGCGCAGCAGGATCCACTACACGCTGACTCACGCTGCCGCCAACGGCTATCTTGGGCCGCAGTATCTGGAGTTTTCCGAGGATGTCAGGGGCGGCGGACTGCAACGCTGGCCGCACACGGTTCTGTTCCGCGCGCTGGCGGCGCTTGCAGATGCGCAACCCATGCCGGCGGGGGCACACGGGCCGGACATTGCCGAGGCGATGCGCAGGCACTATCTGAGCGACCAGGCTTCCTATGCCGGGGACGGCAGAAATATCACCAACATCGAACCGATTCTGTGGTGTTACGGTCGCACCGGTGATCCGCGTCTGCTTGCCTTGGCGGAAAATACCTGGCAGCAGTTCATCAGATCCGCCGACGATCAAGCGAATTCCAGCCCCACAACAGCGGATCCGTCTCGCGAGTATTCAGACCTGTCGCCGGCGCGCGTATTTGCCGACACTGCCATCGAATGCCACGGAGTGACCTACGCCGAAACCATGAAGCAGCCCGCCATTCTTTACCTCTATACGGGCAAGCAGGAGTACCTGAAGTTCGCCGACGCGGCCGAACGCCGCATCTTCGACCACCACATGCTGATCGACGGCATCCCTTCGACCTCAGAAATATATCGCGCCATCACGTCGACCGATCAACACGAGACATGCGACATCGCCGACCACACCTGGTCGTGGGGTTACATGCTGATGGCGACCGGGGACTCCGTCTGGGCCGATCGCGTCGAGCGCGCGTGTTTCAATGCCGCGCCCGGGGCCATCAGGAACGACTGGAAAGCGCTGCAATATCTTTCCTCCCCCAACCAGTTCCTGGCGACTTTGAATTCCGATCACGGCCTTATGAGGCACGGTGGCCGCTTGATGGCCTATCAGCCGAATCCGGGGCAATTCACCGCCTGTTGCGGCGGCAACGTCCATCGCATTTTCCCCAATTACGTGATCCGTATGTGGATGCAGACCAACGACGGCGGATTGGCGGCGGTTCTGTACGGTCCCTCGAAGGTAAATGCCACGGTCGGAACGGACAACCAGAAGGTTGAGATTGTGCAGATGACGAACTACCCCTTCGATGAGCAGATCCAGTTCAGGATCCAGAGTAGCCGGGCGGTGTCGTTTCCACTTTCACTCAGAATTCCCGCATGGTGCGATGAGCCACACCTGAGTGTGAATGGCGTGTCGGCTGCCGCGTCGCGGACGCAGAGTGGATTTCTGGTTGTGCGTCGCAGATTCAATCCCGGCGATGTAGTGACGCTGACTCTGCCGATGAAACTGGCGACCACGCGTTGGCCGCAGAACGGCATTGGAATCGAGCGCGGGCCGCTGGTGTATTCTTTGCCGATCCAGGAGAACTGGACTGCGATTGTCGAGCCGGGCTACTCGTCGGCCGAGTTTCCCAGCTGGGAAGCCCGTCCGGCCAGTGCGTGGAACTACGCAATCGCTCTTGATCCGGCCAGGTTGGTGACGGAGGTTGAGGTCAAGACGAAGTCGCTGACACACAATGAGACGGACGACCCGTGGAGCAATCCTTCAACCACGCTCACCGTGCCGGCAAGAAAGATCGAGGGTTGGGAATTGCAATCCAATTCGGAGAACGCAAATCAACAGTTTACTCCTCCCTTGCCGGACTTGAGCACGAGCAAAGTCAGTGAGACGGTCGAGCGAGTGTCTCTCGTTCCTTACGGTTCGACGCAGTTGCGGGTCACCGTCTTTCCCTCACTGCGTAGCCAGTCATAAGCCGACGCGCTTCATCCAACCTGAAGCGCGATTGTCCACGTTCCGGTCAACAGCTACCAATGAAATGGCTTCGACCGATCACGCCTTCACTTCTCGCAACCTGCATCCTCGCGTGTCCGGCTTCTGCTCATACGGATCCGGAGGAATCGCTTCCCGCAATTTATCGATCAGTGCCGGCAACTTCGAACGTACCTGCCGCCGACTACCCGCGCTTGTACGCGGACGGGCGTGCGATATTTCGGATTCGTATTCCCTCTGCCAGGAGCGTGCAGCTATATGGGGGACAGGGTTTGGGGCGAGTTCCCGTCCCAATGTCGAAAGATGCCGAAGGGGTATGGAGCGTGACGATCCCACCTGCGACCGTCGGCTTCCACTATTACTGGTTTTCCGTCGATGGCGTGGCCATTAACGATCCGGGCAGTGAGACCTATTTTGGCTACAACAAGGAGACCAGTGGGATCGAGATTCCCGACCCATTCTTTGTCAGCACACTGCTTATCTCGTCTCCACGACCTGCCTTTTACGATCCACAGAACGGTCCACACGGCAGGCTTGAGGCAAACTGGTATTTGTCCAGGACGACCGGCAAATGGCGGCGCTGCTTCGTGTACACGCCACCGGGTTACCCGGACGAAGCCAATATAAAGATGCGCTACCCGGTGCTGATCCTGCAGCACGGCGCAGGCGAGAACGAAACGGGCTGGGGCAGGCAGGGCCGGATGAACTTCATCATGGATAACCTGATCAACGCGGGCAAGGCGAAACCCATGATCGTCGTGATGGATAACGGCTATGCCGAGTATGCGCAGAATCCCAACCAATCGGTTGCTCCGGATCCGGAAGCGCCCTACCTGCGCCTCCCGAGCGGGCTCGAAGCCTTCGGATCAGTCGTGCTCCATGACCTGATCCCCATGATCGACAGCACCTACCGGACTATTGCGGATCGTGATCACCGCGCAATGGCCGGCTTGTCAATGGGCGGCCTGGAGACGATGGCCATCACGCTCTCGCACTCAGATACCTTCTCCTATATCGGTTCCTTCAGCGGGGCCCAGTTCAGCATGTCGCAGCGCCCAGGCGCGCCTGCGCCCGGTCGACCGGTTGCTCTCCCGCCGTTCGATCCGATGACCTCATACGGGGATGTCTTCGCCGACGCGGCGAGGTTCAACCAAAGGGTTCACCTGCTTTGGTTCGGCGCGGGAACGGCCGAGGTTCAGCTCAACAACGCTTTGAGGACAAATGTGGAAAAGCTGCGCGCTCACGGTATCAATCTTGTGCTCTATGAGTCGCCCGGGACCGCGCATGAGTGGCTGACGTGGCGGCGGGATCTGAACGAGTTCGCTCCGCTGCTCTTCCAACAGTAGCGCACTGAGCTATTACCCGTGGTTCATCGGCTCGGATTGTCCGCCCTGGCCCGCGGCCCAAAGGAAAAAGTCAGCCCGAGCGCGTAGAGAAAGTCGACAGGATTGCCGGGAGCGTGCGCCCAACCATGGGTCCAACGCGCTTCGACCGCGGGGCGCAGCGCCAGAGTGCCTGAACCATCAGCGCTTTCCCACAGCTTGATGATGGCGCCGAGGCCCGGTTGCATCATGAACTCCGTCCGGCTCTGAAGCCCTGCGCCCGACGGAGGGGCGGCGTGTGTGATTCCGGCCCCGAGCGACAGGTAGGGCGCGAAACCGCCGCCGCGGTTGAACACCCGCAGCAGATCCAGTGCACCGCCGTAGAGGCCGGTATGCCCGGAGCCGAACCGATCACTCAAGCGCGCCCCGTTCAGATCGACTTCGGCGCTCCAGGCCGGGGAGAGAATCGTCCCGATGTCTACCCCGTAGAGAGCGCTGCCTCCCTTACCGCCCCAGGGCTTGTCGGGTGCGATGCCCCCAAGGTAGGGATTGAAGTACCAATCTCCGGCTTCATCCTGAGCGTGCGCTGTGAACGGGGCGCACAGAAACAACAGCTGCACGAGAAACCAGCGCTTCATCACTCATTACGATCCGCTCACCACACCGGGTTGGAAACGGCGATCGAGCTCACGACTCGCGCCACGCCCGGGGCCGAACGTGCGATCGACTCGGCAGTGTCGATCTCCAGGCCAGAACTCACCAAGCCATGCAGATATACCACGTGATCCAGCGTCTGCACGGCGATTGCGTTTGGCTCCAGGTCCGGACGTTGATGGAACTGCGACACTATATCCGCAGTGATATTCGCATCCCCGGGGCATCCGTGGAAGCCGCATTTCTCGTATGTGTTGTAGAGCGCGCATCCGGGAAGAGCGCCGGTCAGGATAAGGGCGAAAGACAACACACCCAGTGGTCTGCGCATGGACTTCAAGCCCTCAGCGCCTGCGGGTCGATCGGCAGGCTGCGGATGCGCTTGCCGGTCGCGGCGAAGATGGCGTTGCACAGGGCGGGAATGACCGGTGGGAGCGCCGGCTCGCCGAGGCCCGTCGGCTGATGGTCGGTCACGAGGAAATGCACCTCGACCGGTGGCACCTGATCCATGCGCAACGGCTTCACACTATCGAAGTTCTCCTCTCGCACGCGACCGCGATCGATCGTGATTGCCTGGCCGAGCGCAGCGCCCAGCCCGTCGAGCGCCGCGCCCTGGGCCTGATTCTCGGCGCCGCTGGGATTGATGATCTGCCTGCCGATATCGCCCACGATCCAGACGTGGTCGAGCTTGATCTTGCCCGAAGGCGCCACCGTCGCCTGCACCACCTCGGCAAAATACCCCAAATGGCTGAAATAAAAAGCTACGCCCTTGCCGGTGCGCGTGGGGAGCGTCTGTCGCTGCGACCAACCGGAAATCTCCGCCACGCGCATCAGGACGTCGCGCATGCGGCCGGTGTCGAAATCGCGCAGCGCATCGGGCTTGCCGGGGGTACTGATCAGCACGCGCTGCTCGCCCAGCAGACCCAGCCGAAAGCTCACCGGGTCTGCGCCGGCCCGATACGCCAGCTCGTCGATGAAGGATTGGAAGGCGAAGCCCATGGCGTTGGAGCGCGGCGCCCGCAGCGGCCCGGTCGGCACACCCAGCTCCATCACCGACTGGCCGTATTCCAGATTCGGGACCAGCTGCGCCGGGAATTCGCTGGCGCTCATTTGCGCTGAATTGGCCGGTTTACCGCCCTGACCAAAGGTCACGAAATGATCCGCGAAGGCGACGAGTTTGCCCTTGTTGTCGAGCCCGCCTTTGAAGAAATGAAAGCCCGCCGGCCTGTAAAAATCATGCTGCATGTCGTCCTGGCGGTTCCAGAGCAGCTTTACGGGCGCGCCGACCTGCTTCGAGATCCAGGCCGCCTCAGCCATGAAGTCGTTGCGCAAGCGCCTGCCGAAGCCGCCGCCAACCCGCGTCATGTTGACCGTGACATTGCTTTCGTCGATGCCCAAGGTCGTCGCCACCAGCTTCGCGCCGGGGCCCGGTTCCTGCGTCGGCGCCCACAGCACGATCTTTCCGTCCCGGAAGTGCGCGGTGCAATTCTGCGGTTCGAGGGTGATATGGGCGAGGAAAGGATAGGAGTAGGCCGCTTCCACGACATGCGCCGCACCCGCCAGGGACGAGGCTAGATCACCGTCGCGCCGCAGATAGGACCCCGGCGCCGCCTGGGCGAGCCTGGACGCATTCTGCGCGAAGCCCTCACTGCCCTGGGCTGCGGTCGGACCCTCGTCCCAGGTGACCTGCAGCTTCTTGCGAGCCTGGCTCGCCGCCCACCAGCTCTTAGCAACGATGGCGACGCCGTCATTGAGCCCCTGCGGATCGCCATTGCGGTTCGCTTCGCTGGCCCTGACGATGAAGGCATCATGCACGCCCGGCAGCATCTTGAGCGCATCGATATTCGCGCTCTTCACCTTGCCGCCGAACACGGGACATTTCTGGAAGACCGCGTAGAGCATACCCGGAACGGTGACATCGATTCCGAACAGGGGCTGCCCGGTTACGATCTTTGTATTGTCGACGCCCGCAAGACCACGACCGATGATCCTGAAGCTCTTCGGATCCTTGAGTGCCACGGTGGCAAGATCCGGCACTGGCTGAGTCGCGGCCTTCGACGCCAGTGCACCGTAAGTGAGAGACCGGCCGCTGTTCTCATGCAGGACGACGCCGGCCTGCGTGCGGCACTCCGACGGCGCGACGTTCCAGCTCTGTGCCGCCGCCGCCACCAGCATCTGCCGTCCGGCCGCGCCGACGCGGCGCAGCGGCTCGTAATTGAGCGGTGTCGCCGTGCTGCCACCGGCGAACTGCTCGCCGTACTTGGCGGCATCGAGCGGCGCCTGCTCGATGCGCACATTCTTCCAGTCGGCGTCGAGTTCCTCGGCGATCACCATCGGCAGCATCGTCTTGATCCCCTGCCCGATCTCTGGATTCTTCGACATGATCGTGACGATGCCATCAGGAGCGATGCGGATAAAGGCGTTGAGCGAGGTGGATCCGCCTGCTGGCGTGGTCAGGGAGTCCGCCATCGCAGTCTGCATCAGGGGCTTCAGCACAGCCTGCAGCAAGAACCCGCCGCCGGCGACGGCACTCACCTTCAGGAAGGTCCTCCGCGAGGTAAGCGGGGAGCATGCGCTCTCGGACGCGGGGGCTGCGGCGCAGACTACGCGTTTCGCGTTCAAGCCGGTCATGAGCGCTCCACCTCGACAGCAGCGGTACCGACGAGCGCCACCTTTTGGATTGCGGCCCTGATGCGTAGGTAGGTGCAGCAGCGACAGACGTTACCCCTCATCGCCACGTCAATCTGTCGATCGCTTGGCTGTGCGCTCTTCGCCAGCAGCGCGCTGGCCGACATGATCTGGCCCGCCTGGCAATAGCCGCACTGCGGTACGTCGAGCTCTACCCAGGCTGTCTGCAGCTTCCTCCCCAGGGGATCGGCCGCCATCCCTTCGATGGTTGTGACTGCGGCGCTGCCGACGTTCGAGACCGGCAGGGTGCACGAACGCACTGCCATGCCGTCGAGATGAACGGTGCAGGCGCCGCAAAGCCCGACTCCGCAGCCGAACTTAGTGCCCTTCAATTCAAGCTCGTCGCGCAGCACCCAAAGAAGTGGCGTGTCGCCCTCGACATCGACGGCGCGCTTCTCGCCGTTCACTAAGATTGTATAAGCCATCTCAGAATGCACTCCTGATCACGCCCCCATCTACACGCAGGGCCGCGCCGGTGGTGGCCGAGGCCAGCGGGCTTGCGATGTAAGCTACCAGGGACGCGACCTCCTCGGGCGCAGCGAAGCGCTTGATGAGCGAGGTGGGGCGCACCTTCTCGAAGAACTCCTTCTCAAATTCAGCGAACGACATGCCGCTCGCCTTGGCCAGCGTGTCGACGAACTCGCCCACACCGCGCGATTTTGTCGGACCTGGCAGGATGCTGTTGACGGTGATGGCCGATCCGGCGAGTGCCTCCGCCAGCCCACGCGCGACTGCCAGCTGTGCGGTCTTGGTCACGCCGTAGTGGATCATCTCACTCGGGATCTGTACACCGCTCTCGCTCGAGATGAAGATGATCCGACCCCAGTTGGCGCGTCGCATCGAAGGCAGGACGAGCCTGGCCAGCCTTATCCCGCTGAGCACATTCACCTCGAAGAATCTCAACCAGTCGGCGTCCGGGATCTCTTCGAAAGGCTTTGGCTCGAAGATTCCCAGATTGTTAACCAGGATCTGCACACCCGGATACTCCCGAACCAGTTGCCCGGCGGACGATGCAACGCTCAGGTCACCGGCAAACCCGCGTAGATCCGCGCCCGTCTCGGACTTGAGCGATGCCACGACGTCATCAACCGACGCCTGGGATCGGCCATTGATGATCACTCGAGCGCCTTCGCGCGCGAGCGTCGTGGCGATCGCGCGGCCGATGCCTGCTGTACTGCCGGTGACCAGTGCCAGCTTGCCTTTTAATTGCAGGTCCATGTCTGTTTCCTCCGGCGATCTCAGGTCAGTGAAGCCCCCAGAACCACGCCGACCCCATAGGTTAGTGCCGCTGCGAGGCAGCCGACGATCGCCTGTCGGGCGGCCGAGTACCATGGCCCCCGCCCGGTGAACAGCGAGGTCAGCATCCCCACTGTGCACAGAGCCGCCGCGCTCGCTAGCGCGCTGGCGCCGATTGTCCAATGACCCTTCGTCCAGAAGAACGGTGCCACGGGAAAAATCGCGCCAGCGGAAAACAGCACAAAGGACGTTGCGGCCGCGCTCCAGGGATTGCCGCCGAGCTCCGCCGGGTCGATGCCGAGTTCCTCGCGCACCAGAGTATCCAGGGCGCTCCGTTCGTCCTGCATGATCTGCGCGGCACTGCGCTGGGCATCTGCCTTGGGCAATCCCTTCGCCTGCAGGATCAGGGCGAGTTCGTGCTGCTCGGCGGCAGGGGTCTGCTCCAGTTCTTGGGCTTCTGTTGCGATCTGTGTCGTGGCGAACTCACGAGCGTTAGCCACCGAGAGCCATTCGCCCAGAGCCATCGAGCATGCGCCCGCAACCAAACCGGCAAGGCCGGTGACGAGCACCGCGTGGTTTGCCGCACCGGCACCGGCTACTCCCATAACCAGACAGAAGTTCGACACCAGACCATCGTTGGCGCCCAGTACGGCCGCACGCAGGTTGTTGCCCGAAGCGCTGCGATGCCAGGGTTCAGTACGCGCGATCTGCGCACCCACCGTTGCTGCCCCGCTACCCGAGTGGGCCACGGCCTGCACGACCGCCGCGTGGCCGCGCTCTTCGGCGGAAATGGCGAGCGCATCGCTTTGACCGGCGTATTTATTGCGGTCGGTGAACTCCGCGGCCGCAATACCCGGAAGGACAAAGGCAGGCCCGAAGCGCCGAGCGAGCTTCGCGAGCAGGCGAGTGCGCAGGCTCGGTGCGAAACGCTTGTCCCGCAGGCCCGCCGCCGCAAGCTTCTCCCGCCATAGCTGCGCGTGACCAGTCTCCGCCTGCGCCAGCTGCACAAACAGGTCCTTGCGCAATGGGTCCGCCTCCGCTGCGGCAAGCGCCGCATAGAGAGCGGCACCATTCAGCTCATCGCGCAGATTTGTCCGGTAGCGTTCGATATCGGCCGGCATGGTTGTCCGCTGGCGAAATTAGCCCGTCACCGTTTGTGCATCGCCAGCGTCCTGCGCCGCCAGCCCGCCGATTGCCGTCCAATCGAGATGCTCGCCGCCCTGGGCAAAAAGTCGCACAAAACGATCATGCAGCAGGCTTGCAAGCGGCATCGGTACGCGCAGGCTCTCGGCGGCAGCCAGCGCAAGGCGGATATCCTTGTAACCGAGGGGTGCGGCGAAGGCGGCCGGCTCAAACCTGCCGTCGGCGATCAGGGGACCAAAGATCTTATAAGCCGGTGCAGTGAAGACCGTGGATGTGAGGAACTCGACGTAGGCTCGCCGGTCGATGCCGGCCTTGCCGACAAGCGCGACAGCCTCGCCCAATGCCTCGATGACAGCAGCCTGCAGGAAGTTGCCGCTCAGCTTGACCAGATTCGCCGCCGAGGGTTCACGGCCAATCCTCGAGGTCTTCTGGCCCAGTGCATCAAACAGCGGCATGCAGACGTCGATCGTCGCGGGATCACCCGCGGCGACGATGAACAGCTTGCCGGCCGCCGCCATGTCTGGTCGGCCGAACACCGGGGCGGCCACGTAGCGCTGTCCGGCTTGCGCGTGCGCCTGAGCCAGGCGCCTGGAGAGCGCGACACTGATAGTGCTCATCGACAGATGGATCGCACCTTTGGGCAGATGGCCGATGAGACCGCCGTCTGCCAGGGCGACGTCCGATGCCGCGTCATCATCCGCCAGCATCGTGATCACTACTTCAGCGTCGCACACTTCCGCAACACTGGTGGCCTCTTGTGCGCCGAGCTCGATCAGCGAGCCGCTTCTGCCGGGACTGCGGTTGAATACGGTGACGTCATGTCCGGCCTTCACGAGGTTCGCCGCCATCGCCGAGCCCATGTGACCCAGCCCGATAAATCCAGTCTTCATTTTCAACTCCGCGATCGTGGTGCTTGCTTGATGAACATATTGGTAGCTTCCGGCGCGGGTGTTGCCCAGCGATTTCCGCTCCTGAGCGCTCAGGAGCGTTGCAGGGGCGGCGCCATGAACTCGGGCCCGACGGGATCGGTGATCGTCTCACTGAGGATGCGATCGATCCTCGCCCGCATTGCAGCGTCGAGCGACCAGCCGGCCACGCCGTGCGTGGCCTCCAACTGGTCGGGACGGCGGCCGCCCCAGAGCGCAACGCCGATGCCCTGGTCGAGCATCCAGCGTACGGCCAGCTGGATCACACGCCGGTGGAAGAAGTCCTGCGCGAGTTTATCGAGCTGCCCGACGGCCGTCAGGTACCGTGCGTAACGGGGGGGCTGGAACTTGGGGTCGAGACGCCGCAGATCATCGCCGCCGAAGGTGGTGTCCGCCCGCATGCGCCCGCTCAGCAGCCCGCGACACAGCGCGCCATATCCGAGCGTCGCGATGTTGTTTGCGCGGCAGTAGGGAAGGATCTCCGCTTCGATGGCTCGCTCGAAGAGGTTGTAGGGTGACTGCAGCACGTGCACAGGCGCAACACTGCGGAAGCGCTCCATCTGAGCCACTGAGAAGTTGCTGACACCGATGGCGCGGATCTTGCCCTGATCGTAGAGCGTGCGCATCGCCTCGGCGGTTTCCTCGATGGGCACGAGCGGGTCGGGCCAGTGGACCTGGTAGATATCGATGTGGTCGGTACGCAGTCGGTGCAGCGACTCGTCGATTTCCCGCATGATCCGATCTCGGCTCGCGTTTCGGTAGACCTTGCCGTCGCGCCATTCCAGGCCCACCTTCGTGGCAATGACGGCCTGAGCGCGCAGACCGGCAGCCCCGAGGGCCTCGCCGACGATCTCTTCGGACAACCCAAATCCGTATGCCGGCGCAGTATCGATCAGGTTGATACCCTGCTGCAGAGCGGCCCGGATCGTGGCGACCGACGCGCGCTGGTCGGTTCCGCCCCACATCCAGCCGCCCATCGCCCAGGTTCCGAGCGCTACGCGCGAGACGCGTAGCTGCGTGCCCGGGATATCGATCGACTCGGTCTCCGGTGCGTGCATCTGAGTCTGGACTGACTGTTGCATGAGTCGCGTGCTCCTCTTTGCCGAACGTCTACAGGTTGTGCGCGTTGTATTGCCAGCCAATCACGAGCCGGGGCCCTTCTGTTGCATCTGAAACAGCGCCTGCCTGGCCGCAGGTTCCTCGCCATCTATCGTCGTGCCGTCGGGCATCTGACACTGGCCGCTGCCGCGGGTTTCGGAGACGCTGCTGATTGCTCGGGAGCGAGCCCAGAAACCCCGAATCGAGCGGATCCGGAACATCTGGCGTCAACTCGACATTCAACCGCCTACTGCCACGCTCGCGAGCTCGGCCGTACGCGCCTGGTCTTCCCAGCCGCCGCCGAGCGCACGGATCAGGTCGACGCTGGCGCGCAGCTGCACTGTATCGAGGTCGAGGGCTTCCAGCTGGGTCTGTAGCGCGGCCGTTTGGGAGGTGACGACGGTCAGATAGTCGGTCGCACCCTTGACGTAGAGCGTCATGGACAGGTCCAGCGTGCGTTGCGCGGCGTCGACCGCGGCCTTCTCCTCCAGAGCCGCATCGTGGTAGTGATTGAGGGTGGCAAGGCTGTCTTCCACCTGCTGAAACGCGTTGACGACGGTGCCACGGTAATTCGCGGCGGAGGCGTCGAACTCGGCGCGCGCCTGGGCGACTTGCGCCCGGCGCAGGCCGCCGTCGAACACACTGAGCAGGGCGTTCGGTCCGATCGCCCAGAAAGAGCTCGGCGCGCTCAACAGATTCCCGAAGGCGTTGCTCTGGAAGCCGCCCTGAGCGCCGAGTGTGAGCGTGGGAAAATACGCGGCGCGCGCGACCCCGATGTTCGCATTGGCCGCAATCATGCGCCGCTGCGCGGCCGCGATGTCCGGGCGGCGCTGCAGCAAGGTGCTGGGCACGCCGCTGGGAACCTGCGGAAGCTTGATCGCCACGATCTGCGGATTGATCGAGAACGTCGAGGCCGACACGCCCAGCAGCGCTGCAATGGCGTGTTCCATCAGCGCGCGCTGCGCGAGGGTCTGCGCCGCCTGGGAGCGTGCGACATTGAGTTGGGTCTGCGCCTGCGAGACGTCGAGGCCGGGAGCGATGCCGGCATCGTGGCGCTGCTCGGTGAGGCTGAGCGCGCGCGCATAGGTCTTCACGGTCTCGTCGAGAATCGCGCTGTCGTGATCGAGACTGCGCAGCTGAATGTAATCGTCGACCAGCTGCGCGATCAGCGAGAGGCGAGCATTCTCAAGATCGGCGGCGGATGCGGCCGCGTTGGCCTCGCCCGCCGCGACCTCGTTGCGAATCTGACCCCACAGGTCGAGCTCGTAGCTCGCGCTGCCGCCTAGCGTGTTGGCGTTGTAGTAAGTCGGGGTAGTGGGGCCTCTGAGCGGGTCGTTGAGCGATTCGCGGGCGCGCTCGACGCCGGCGCCAAGACTCAGTGTGGGAAACAGCCCGGCACGTGCCTGATCGCTGAGCGCCCGGGCCTGCGCGTAATTGGCCAGCGTGGCCGCCAGCGTCGGGTTCCCGGCGATCAGCCGTTGCTGCAACTGGTCGAGCTCCGCGTTGTCGTAGAGTGACCACCAGCTGTCGCGCGGCAGGCGGTCGGCCGGCTGCGCCTGCGTCCAGGGTCCGAGCTCCTTGTAGGCAACTGCCGTGGGAACGACTGGGGTCTTGAGCGGCGGCGCGAGCGAGCAGGCGCCGAGGAGCAGCGTCAGGGCGGCGGCGCACCACCGTATGCCGTTAAGCTTTTTCATTTTGATGCTTCCGCTGACGAGCGTCGGCGTCGAGCGAACCCCCGCCGGTGACTCGCACGCTCGCGCCCGTGCCGATGCCATCGGGGGGGTTCTCGATCACGCGGTCGTTCGGGACCAGGCCAGAGGCGATCTCGACAACTGCACCCAGGTCGCGCTCGAGCGACACCGGCTTGATCAGCACGCGATCGTTAGCGTCGACGGTGGCGATCGACAGCCCCTTGGCGTCGAAAATCAGTGCGCTCGACGGCACACGTAGCACCCGGGCGGCGGCGGCGATCTGCAGATGGATGCTGGCGTAGTCGCCCGGCATCATCTCACTGGCGCTATTGTCGACGATGAGCTGCATCAGCGTCGTGCCGCTGCTTGCGTTGACCGCCTGAGCGGAAGCTTCCACCGTTCCGCTGTATGTCTTGTCGGGATGTTCCGGCACGCGGATCGTGGCCTTGGTGCCTGGCGGCACGCTCGGCACGTAGTTCTGCGGCACGTTGACATAGACGCGCAGCTTGCTGGTATCGGAGACCACGAACAGCTCCGCGCCGCCGGCCGCCCCCACGTTGATCAGCGCGCCGATGTCGGTTTCGCGCGCGGTGACGATGCCGTCGAACGGCGCGATCAGGCGTTTGAAGCCTTCCTCGGCGACCAGGCGGTCGACGTTCGCCTGGGCCGCCTTGACCTGGGCGATACTGGCGTTCCAGGTGAAGGTGCGCTGGTCGACGTCTTGCTTGGCGACGGCATCGGTACCGGCGAGCGACTGCCACCGCTCGGCGCCGATCTGCGCAAGTTTCGAATTGGCTTTGGCGACGCTCAGGTCCGCGCGCGCCTGCCTGAGCTGCTGATCGAGATCCGGGGTATCGATTTCGGCGAGCACGTCACCGGCCTTCACTTTGTCGCCGATGTCGTGCTGCCAGCTCTTAAGATACCCCGGAACGCGCGCATAAATGGGCGCGCGGATGTAGGCTTCCAGGCGTCCGGGCAATTGCAGCCCCGCATGATCCTGGGCATCGGTCGGTGCCACGATTGCCACGCTGGGCATGGCCTCCGTTTCGGTCAGCTGGCGCAGACGCGTGCTTTGCGCCGCGCGGGAAACCATACCGTGCGCCACGATGACCACGGCGAGGAGTACGAATGCGCCGCCAACCCGGCGCAGCCGGCGCAGCACGGGAGCGGCGGTATTGCGATCAGGCTGGGACATGGATTCCTCCTAGGCTGGGTTCCGGCGCCGGCTGTGGGCGGTAGCGCCGGTGAATCATGCCGAACACCACCGGGACGAAGAACAGCGTGGAGACGGTGGCGAACAGCAAGCCGCCGATCACCGCGCGGCCGAGCGGCGCATTCTGCTCGCCGCCGTCGCCCAGACCCAACGCCATCGGCAGCATGCCGATCACCATGGCGAGCGCTGTCATCAGCACCGGGCGCAAGCGCACGAATCCGGCCTCGAGCGCGGCCTGGCTCGCATCGCCGAGCTCGTTGAGCTTCTCGCGCGCAAAACTGATGACCAGAACGCTGTTCGCAGTCGCTACGCCCATGCACATGATCGCGCCGGTGAGCGCCGGCACCGACAGCGTGGTGTGTGTCGCAAACAGCATCCAGATGATGCCGGCCAGCGCCGCCGGCAGCGCCGTGATGATGACGAACGGGTCGCTCCACGACTGGAAGTTGATGACGATCAGGAAATAAACCAGCACGATTGCGCCGAGCAACCCGAACAGCAATCCGGAGTAGGCGCTGTTCATGGTCGCCGTCTGCCCGACCAGGGCAACGATCGCGCCTTTCGGTTTGTCGTTGGCGTTCTCGGCGATGATCTTCTGGATGTCGCTCGACACCGCGCCTAAATCGCGCCCCTGCGTGGTCGCGTAGATGTCCACCATCGGCGCGATGTCGTACTGCGAGACCACCGCGTTGCCGTGGCTGCGGCGGATATCCGCGATGCCCCCGAGCACCGTGGTGGGCGTGCCGCTGGCGTTGATCGGCAGATTCCGCAGCGCTGGCAGCGTGTCGATCTGGTATTGCGGCGTCTGCAGCGCGATCGGATAAGTGACGCCGTTCTTCTCGTTCAGCCAGTAGGTGGGGGCAACCTGGATGGAGCTCGCCAGGTTGACGACCAGGCTATCGGTCACGTCGGCTGCCGTCACGCCGGTATATCGGGCCCGGGTACGGTCGAGATTCACGTCGATCGTCGGCAGCGCGGCAGACTGCTGGATGCGCGCATCCGCAACACCGGTGATATGGCGGATCTGCGCCAGCAGTTTGTTGGCGTACGC
Organism: uncultured Gammaproteobacteria bacterium; assembly: GCA_963835645.1. Lineage (GTDB taxonomy): Bacteria > Pseudomonadota > Gammaproteobacteria > Steroidobacterales > Steroidobacteraceae > 13-2-20CM-66-19. Next base: position 281,402 of record CAWIGQ010000001.1, read on the forward strand.
ATAGTCCGCGGCAAGATCGTTGCCACGGACCTGCAGATCGATCGGCGCCGGGGCGCCAAAATTGAGAATCTGGCTGACGATATCGGCGGGCAGAAACGCAAAGGTCAGGCCGGGGAAGCGGCGCGGCAGCTGCTGCCGCAGCAGATTGACATATTTTGCGGTCGGCGCGTGCCCCGCGTTCAGCGAGATCTGGATATCTCCGTCCGACTCGTTGATCGTGCCGGTGTTGTTGTAGATCGTGTTGATGGAGGAAACATAGGTGCCGATGTTGTCCGCGACCGTCGCTACCTCCGCCGGCGGGATCACTTCGCGAATTGCCTTCTCCACGTCCGCGAACCGCGCGGCGGTCTCCTCGATACGCATGCCGACCGGCGCACGCACGTGTAGCAATATCTGACCGCCGTCGACATGTGGGAAGAAATTCCGGCCGAGAAAAGGCGCCAGCAGGAACGAGGCGAGGATAAAGCCAAGGAAGCCGGTGAGGAACGCCCTGCGATGCCCGATCGAGAGCGCCAGCAGGGCGTGATACCCGGCGCGCAGGCGTTCGAAGCGCGCCTCGAAGCCGTGCTGCAGGCGCACCAGCGGGTTCCTCGACGCCGGCGGCCCACGGGCGTCTTGGGTGTCTGCGGAGGCGACGTGCGGGCGCAGCAGATATTTGGCCATGGTCGGCACCAGGGTGCGCGACAGCAGGAAAGAGAAGACCATGGCGAACATCACGCTCTCCGCCATGGGCACGAACAGAAAGCGCGCCACGCCGCTGAGGAAGAACATTGGGATGAACACGATGCAGATGCACAGCAGCGACACGAAAGCCGGCACGACGATCTGCGAGGCGCCATCGATGATCGCGGTTTGCACGTCCTTGCCCTGCTCGAGGTGGTAGTTGATGCTCTCGATCGTCACCGTTGCCTCGTCGACGAGTATCCCGACGGCGAGCGCGAGTCCCCCCAGCGTCATGATGTTGAGTGTTTCGCCAATCGCCGAAAGCGCGGCGATCGAGCCGAGAATCGACAGCGGAATCGACGTGGTCACGATCAGTGTCGAGCGCGCACTGCCGAGGAACAGCAGGATCATCAGGCTGGTCAGCGCCGCGGCGATCACCCCTTCACGGACCACGCCGCTGATCGCCGCGCGTACGAATATCGACTGATCGCCGATCGGCTTGATGTCGAGCGCATCGGGGAGCGAGGGCTTGATGATCGCCAGCATCTTCTTGATGCCGCTGACGATGTCGAGCGTCGAAGTGGTACCGTTCTTGAACACGCTGAGCAGTACCGAGCGGTTGCCGTCGACGTGGACGATATTGGTCTGCACCGCATTGCCGTCGTGCACATGGGCCACGTCGTGCATGTACACCATCGCGCCTTCCACGTTCTTGATCGGCAGGTCGCCGAGCTCGGCAATTTGCGCAGGCGCGCTGTTGAGATTGATGTTGTATTCGTAATTACCGATCTTTTCCGAGCCGACCGGGGTAATGAGGTTCTGTGACGCCAGCGCGCGGGCCACGTCCAGGCCGGTCAGGCCGCGCGACTGCAATGCCGCGGTGTCCAGATCGAACATTACCTGCGGCGTCTTGCCACCGAATGGCCAGGGGATGGCCGCGCCCTGCACCGTGATCAGGCGCGGACGTACGAAGTTGAGCCCGAGATCCGCGAGATTCTGCTCGGTAAGTCCCTTACCCGATAGTGCCAGTTGGATGATCGGTACCGTCGAGGCGCTGTAATTGAGGATCAGCGGCGGCGTCGTGCCGGCGGGCATCTGCTTGAGCAGGCTCTGTGCGATCGCGGTGACCTGGGCATTGGCGGTCGCGATATTGACCGACGGATGAAAGAAGATCTTGACGATGCCGAAGGTGGTATACGAATTCGCCTCGAAGTGCTCAACGTCATTGACCGTCGTCGTCAGCGCCCGCTCGAACGGGGTGAGGATGCGTCCGGCCATCTGATCGGGCGGCAAACCCTGGTATTGGAAGGCCACGCCGATGATCGGGATATCGATGCTCGGAAAAATGTCGACCGGCATGCGTAGCGCGGCGAGCGTGCCGACGAGGAATATGAGCAGGGCCGCGACCGTAAAGGTATAGGGCCGTCTCAGCGCGATGCGGACTATGCCGAGCATGCCGGACATCTCAACTCACGGGCCAGGCGAACGCGTGCCGCCGCCCACCGCCACGACTGCCGCAACATCGGCTTGGCCGTTCGGGGCTTCGGCGGACTGGCTGCTGAAGACCAGAACCTCACACACGGTGATCAGCAGCGCTGCAATCAGCGTGAGCCATCGATAGCCTTTCATAGGTGCCTGCCTCTATCAGCGAGTGCCTCTGACTGCGTGGCAGCTTGGGCGGCAGGTCTTGCGCGCACATTTCGCTGAGCCGGGCGCGCATTGCAATTGCAACAACCGCGAAATTCGCATCAGCGGGCGCAGCGCAGGACGCGCCGATTTGGCATTACGGATATGTCACGTCGCGGCGACGCAATGCCGCCGCGTGAGGCGGCAGGGGTGCTAGGCGGGGGTTATGCGCTTGCCTTGCAGACTCAGTACAGGACTTCGACCGCACAGTCGAACATATAGCCCACCCCGCGTTCCGTGACGATGAACCGGGGTTGCGCCGGATCCGGCTCAATCTTCCGGCGCAGCCGCGCCACCTGAACGTCGATCGAGCGGTCGTAGACCTCGTTGTCGTACACGCGACTCGCATCGAGGAGCTGATCCCGCGTGAGGATCCGCTGCGGCGCGCCGAGCAACGCGGCAAGCAGGTTGAACTCACCATTCGTCAGGTCAACGGCTCGCCCGTCGGACTGCTGGAGGCGCCGGGTTCGCAGGTTGAGCTCGAACTCGGCAAACCGGTAAGCCCGGACCTTTCGCTCGCGCGCTTGCGCCAGCGCCGCGCCTTTCGTGCGTCGCAGCACTGTCCGAATACGCGCCAGGAGCTCGCGCGGACTGAAAGGCTTGGTCAGGTAGTCGTCCGCCCCCAGCTCAAGGCCCATCACCCGGTCGGCTTCGTCGCGCACGCCGGTGAGCATGACGATCGGAATCGCCGAGCCGTCGCGCAGCGTCCGCGCGATTGCCATGCCGTCCTCGCCGGCAAGGCGCAAGTCGAGGATCACGAGATCGATCGCTTCATCGGCGAGCACCTGCGACATCTGCTCGCCGCTGGCCACCACGCTGACCCGCAGGCCATTCTCCTTGAGATACTCCTCTAGCAGCGCACGGATCTGCGGGTCATCGTCCACGACCAGGATGTGCGGCTGAATTGTTTCCGGCATACCTGCAACCTCCGTCGCCGGGCCTCGCAATCTAACATGAAATCGCGTGGACCCGATTTACAGCCGTATCGAAGGAATCCCGCTACGTTCCAGTTGCCCTTCCGGAGTCGCTGCCAGCACGCGCGCGAGCGACTCTGCGAGCTCGCGGCCCTGAAGCGGCTTGCGCAGCACCTCTTGTGCGCCGACGGCAGCCGCGCGCCCCGTGAGCTGCGCACCACCGTGGCCGCTCATCAGGATGATCGGTACGGTGGGTTGAAGTCGCCGGATTTCCCGCGCCAGCTCGGTGCCGACCAGATCCGGCATGGCCTCATCGGTGAGTACGACGTCGAAGCGCTGCGGCTCGGCCCGAAACGCCTCGAGTGCCGCGCTGCTCGATTCGAAGCCCACGGGCTGGTAGCCGAGCCCGGCAAGCATCTCCTTGGCGAGCGCAACCAGCGCCCGCTCGTCATCGACAATCATCACCGTTTCGCCATGTCCGCGTGGAAGCTCGCCGACAGCCTCGCGTGCAGGTCTTTCCGCAACGCCGGCCACCGGCAGCCAGATCGCGAATTTGGTCCCCTCTCCCGCCTTCGTCGCTACGTCAATGGCGCCCCCAAGCTCGGAAACGATACCGTGCACGAGCGACAAGCCGAGGCCGGTGCCTGCGCCGACGCCCTTAGTGGTGAAGAATGGATCGAACATCCGCTCCAATACCGTCGGCGCAATGCCGGTGCCCGTGTCGCTGACGACGAGCCGCACATAGGCGCCCGGGGAGAGAGTACCCCGCGAAAGCGAGCGTTGCTCGCTCAACTCGACGCGCTCGAGAATCACACTGAGTACCCCACCCCGCTGCATTGCATGGACTGCATTGGTAAACAGGTTCATCGCCAACTGATGCAGATGCGTCGCATCTCCGATGACTGCCGCGTCACCGGCTGCGAGTGCTTTCTCGAGGCGAATGCCGGCGGGCAGGGAGGCCGCGAGCAATTCGAGCGTTTCCTCGATCACAGCCTGAACGTTCACCGGCATGCGCTCAGCGAGCCCACTGCGGCTGAAGCCAAGAATGCGGTCAACGAGCGTCTTTGCGCGGCCCGCCGCGTGCATGACATTGTCGAGGTAGCGCCGCATGGCGCTGCCGGCAGCGGCATGCTGCTGCGCAAGCTCTCCGTACCCCAGGATCGCGCCGAGGATGTTGTTGAAGTCATGGGCGATGCCGCCGGCCAGCGTACCGATCGCCTCCATCTTCTGGGACTGCCGCAGTTGCGCCTCCAGCTGTTCCTTGTCGGTTTGCGCCTGCTTTTCAGCGGTAATGTCGCTCGTCGAGCCAACGATTCGATACGGCTTGCCCGTCGCGTCGCGCAGACAACGGCCACGTACGACCATCCAACGCCACTGGCCGTCAGGTTGATGAATGCGGTATTCGCATTCATAGCGCGGCGTACGTCCCTCGAAGTGATCTCTCAGCGCGGTCTCGACGCGCGGTCTGTCATCCGGGTGAATCGCGATTTGGGCCAACCAAGCGGTGCGCGTGGTGATGGCACTGTCTGCGGTGAGCCCCGCCCACGCTTTCGCCTTCGGCGACAGGAACAGGCGATCCGTCGCGACGTCCCAATCCCAGTGTCCCTCATTAGCTCCTTCCATTGCGAGCGCATAGCGCTCCTCGCTTTCACGCAGTGCACGCTCGCTCGCCTCAACTCGACGTAACTGGCGCAACAGCTCCGCAATGGTCAACATTCCCAGCACTGTGATGATGAGCGTGCGCACGCCGAGGCGGAAGGCCTCGTCGCGCCACGGCGCCAGCGCGACGCCCTCTTCGCGCGTGACGCGAGCTCCAGGGGCGTGTTCCTCACGCGCGCCATAGCCATGAAATCCCGTGTGCCGTCGAGGGGATTCACGAGTCGATTGGCCTGCACATTCGGTGCAGCAACGAGCTGCGGAAATTTTTTCCCCACCGCACCTGGCATCGGCGGGCTACGTACGAGCAGCGTACCGTCCTCGCGCAGGAGCTCGATTGCACTGCCCGCGCCGAGGTTGACCGCTCCATAGAACCGCTGAAGATCTTCGAGGTCGACGTCTGCCGTAACGACCCCCGCGAATCCCTTGTCGTCGTCGAGCCGGCGCGAAAAGACCACTCCTGAGCGGTTTTCAGTACGTGTCACGATAGGCTCGCTCATGAAGAGCCCCGTCGCGGCGCGGTCCCGCTGCGCAATGAAGTACGAGCGGTCGGAGACGCTAAACCCGGGTGGCGAGGAGCCGCGCGAGTGGTAACGCTGTATGCCATCGGCGTCGACGATCGTGAGCAAGCGCACCTGTCGCACCCCCGCCGCGCGGTTCGCAAGAACCTGGTCCACACGTGCCGGCTCGAACTTACGGCCCTCGATTTGATACCAGCGGGCCGTATCGTTCAGCAGAAGATCGATGCCCTCCCAGGTCGACGCGGTCTGCTCTGCGAGTGCCTTGACTACGTTGCCAAGCTCACGATCCGTCGCGACGAGCGCATTGCGATACGCGCGCCAGGCGTCGTAAGCGGACGAACACGCAAACGCAAGAATGACGAGAACGCCGAGCACGATCGCCCCGAGCCGCAGATGCTTGAACCGGATTGTGCGGCTGTGGGCTGAAGCGGAACTGTCTAACCGGGGCATTCGGTGCGTTCGCGCGCTCGACTCGGTGTGCCGATGATAGCGCGCACCGCCTCAAGCAGATCGCCGCGGGTCAGCGGTTTTGCAAGGACCCGCTGCACACCGGGCATCTGTGCGGTCGTGCCCAGCGCCGAGAGACCGGACCGAAACTGCCCCGAGATCGCGATCAACGGTGCGCCTGGATGCGCGGCCTGAACTTCACGTAGCAGCTGCGCGCCCGCCTGTTTGGGCATGTAAACGCTGGCGATCACGAGATCCTCTGCGCCTCCGCGCCACATCTCGTGCGGCGCTGTCGCCCGCACGCGATAGCCCGCCTCGCTCAGCCATTCCTTGAGCAGAGCGCGCATGAGATCATTTTCCTCGTATATCACAATGCCTGACATGGTTTCCGCGCCCGTCGCCTGATCGCTTTGCGTGCCCAGCGCGCCGGCACAGCGCGCCGCGGGCAGGACGGAATGTGGGGGAGTCAGTCTTCGACGTGATTTCGCGGCGTTCGCCGTTTGTTTCAATCGTAATCAGCGCAGCAACCCCTGCTCCTGAAACCACCGCACGGCGTCCTCGAACGCCTGCGTCGGCGCTCGCCACCGGTAGCCGAGCTCGCGGAACGCCTTTTGGCTCGAGAAGAACATCCGCTTTCGCGCCATGCGCACGCCTTCGAGCGTAATTCGAGTTGTACGACCGGTGATTTTGGCAAGAGCCGCGGATGCATAGGCGACCGGCAGTACCGCTGCATAGGGCAGACGAATGCGAGGCGCCTTGCGCCCGACCAGCCGAGCAATCGCCGCGAGAATCTCGCGCAGCGTCATGTCCTCCCCGCCAAGAATATAGCGCTCGCCACCTCGCCCGCGATGAAACGCCAGCAGGTGCCCCGCAGCAACATCGTCGACGTGCACGATATTAAGGCCCGTATCGACGTATGCGGGCAGCCGCCCGGAGGCGGCGTCGAGGACGATCTGGCCGGTCGGCGTGGGCTTTACGTCGCCTGGCCCGATTGGTGTCGACGGATTGACGATGACCACCGACATACCGGTCGCAGTCGCCTGGCATGCGAGCTGCTCGGCCAGGAACTTCGAGCGCTTGTAGTGGCCAATCATGTCCGCCAGCGCCACCGGTGTCACCTCCGTGCCGGGCGAGCCGTCGGCGGGCAAGCCGATCGTGGCGACACTGCTCGTATAGACGACGCGTGAGACTCCGGCGCGGCGGGCGGCACTGAGGATATTGCGGGTTCCTTCCACATTGGTTCGATAGAGTTGCTCCGGCTCGGGCGCGCCCAGGCGGTAGTCGGCAGCGAGATGAAACAGCGCCTGGCAATCTGCGAGCGCGCAATCGAGTGATGACCCATCCGCGAGGTCTCCCACGGCGATGTCTACGGCAAGCTGCTGCAGATTGCGGCGATCAGAGCCGGCGCGGACCAGGGCACGGACCTGCCAGCCCGCTCCCACCAGGGCCCGGGCGACCGCCGAGCCGACGAAGCCCGTCGCGCCTGTGACAAGCGCCCTCATGACGCGACCGCCTCTGGCACGATCGGAAACGCATGCCGGGCCGGCGTGCCTGTGCGCGCAACGGTTCTCAAAGAGCGGCTTGCGGCGCGATAACGCGGCACCAACCGAATCAGCGCCGCAAGATCACCGGGCGTCGCCGCGAGTGCGGCAATCAGGCGTCCGATCTGCAGATGCCCCGAGCTGTCGCTGGCTGCGATCACAGCCTGCGGCACGATATCTGCCGCGGTATCGACGATCACTCGCACGGCAATGAATGGCAGCTCATGCGAGCGGGCGACCTCGGCGATCGCGAGACTCTCCATGTCCACCGCTGCAGCGCCGGTCTCGCGAAAAGCCGCGGCTTTGGCAGCGGCCGAGGCGAGCGCTCGTGAGCTCGTCAGCAGCTTGCCGCATGCCACCGGGTGGTGCACCGCGAGCGCCGCGCTCAGCCGCTCGCGCCAATAACGCGCCGTCATGACAGCCATGCCATCGCGTGAAATCACCTCGCTCGGCAGGAAGATGGTGCCGCAAGCCAGCGCCGGATCCAGTCCCCCGGCCATACCCCAGCTGATAAGTGCCGTTGCGCCCGCATCGATGAGCGCGCGCGCGCCACACGCGGCAGCGCTGCCACCGATCCCGCTCAGCACCATGAGTGTTCCGTCTGCGAGGGATGCGAGCGCATCGTGCCGCTGCGTCGTGGGACCAAGATGGCGCGCCTCGGCCGCGAGAGCCGAAACGATGCCGACTACATTCAATGCGTGGTTCCGAGCCTTGTCAGAGTGCGGTACGCCGCCAGCGCCCAGAGTGGAAAATAGGCGCAATAGCCGTGATATCTGAGGTAGAACACTCGCGGAAACCCCGGCGCGGTGAAGCTCGGATCACTCCAGAGGCCGTCTGCCTGCTGTGTTCGCAACAGATAGTCGACGCCGCAGCGCACGGCATCGGAGCCAGCCTGCCCGGCCGCAAGCAGCCCCAGTAATGCCCAGGCGCTCTGGTGGGGAGTGCTCGCGGATTTTGCGCCTGCAGGATACTGATGCGCGTAGGTGTCATTGCTCTCGCCCCAGCCGCCGTCCGCATTTTGCCGGGCTTCAAGCCAGCTCACGGCGCAGCGCGTGGCGGGATCATCGGGGCTGATGCCCGCCTGCGCGAACGCGGTCAGTACCGACCACGTGCCGTAGATGTAGTTCGTGCCCCAGCGGCCGAACCAGGAGCCGTCCGCCTCCTGCTGCTCGCGCAGGAAGGCGATTGCCCGCGTCAGCGCTGCCGTGTCCTGCGGACGGCCGACCCGCGCCAGCACTGTCACGACGCGGGCGGTGACATCGCTGGTGGGCGGATCCAGCAGCGCGCCGTGATCCGCGAATGGAATCTCATTGAGATAGTAGTGGGTGTTGTCGGCGTCAAACGAAGCGAATCCCCCGTCGGCGCTCTGCATACCGACGAGCCAATCGAGGGCGCGCGTTACGTTATGTGCATAGCGTACGGGATCATGCACCTGGTGCATCGACCAGGCGACGACAGCGGTGTCGTCCAGATCGGGGTAATGACTGTTCGAGAACTGAAACGCCCAACCGCCGCCAGCCAGGCGCGGACGCCGTACCTGCCAGTCTCCCGGATTCTCAAGCAACTGCAGCGGCTGCAGCCAATCGAGCGCGCGGACGGAAGCGGCGAGCGCGGCAGCGTCGCCCGTTTCCTGCAGCGCGAGGCTGGCCAAAGCGGTGTCCCAAACCGGTGAGAAACAGGGTTGGCAATAGGCGCTGGACGCGTTTACAACCAGCAGCCTCTCGAGGGCGCGCTTCGCGGCGAGCCGCCGCGGGTCGTTGCTGGGATACCCGAGGATCGCCATCGTTTCGAGTGCGTTGACCATCGCAGGAAAGATGCCACCGAGGCCCTCCTCACCGTTCAAGCGTTCGAGCATCCACGCTTCTGCGCGGCGCGTGGCGCGCGCGCGCACCGCTGCCGGAACCAGCGGATCCATCATGCGACCAAGCCTGTCGAGCGCAAGAAAGGCCCGGCCCCGAACGCCAGCGTGCCCGCCCGGGCGCCGAAAATAGTGACGCTCCTCCTCGGGCGGCGTGGTAAACAACTCGCGAATGTGCACCTTCCATGGGTTGCTGGCGACGGGCCTGCGGGTACAAAGAATGAAAAGCGGCACCATCACCGTGCGGGACCAGTAGGAGACTTTGTCGAGATGGAAGGGAAACCAGCGCGGCAGCAGCACGATCTCCACCGGAATATAAGGCACGCCGCGCCAGGGGATTTGCCCGAACAGCGCGAGTGTGATGCGCGTGAACACATTCGCCCGGGCTGCGCCACCGCGCTCCAGAATTGCCGCACGCGCCCGCACCATGTGCGCGGCCCCGGGACTGTCACCCGCAAGCTTCAGGGCAAAGTACGCCTTGACGCTGCAGCTCATGTCGAACTCGCCCCCATGGTACAGCGGCCAGCCGCCATGCCCTGCCTGACGAGTGCGTAGATAAGCGGCGAGCTTCGCCTGCAGAGGAGCATCAATTTCGTCCAGAAAGTGCATCAGCAGGACGTACTCGGCGGGGATCGTACAATCCGCCTCGAGCTCGAACAGCCAGTGACCCTGCGAGCTCTGCCGATTAATCAGCGCGTCGCGTGCGGCGGCGATGGTGCGATCCAGCGTCGAGAGTTGCGCGAGCCTGTGAATCTTGTGCGCGGGTGCGTCTGCACGCGCAGTGCTCGCCGCGACCGCGAGCGAATCGCGCGTGGGCGAGCCGCGCTTCACGGTGCAGAGCTTCCGTCAGATCGGTGCCTGGAGCTTTCGAGCTGCGAGTGCAGGCGCACACGGCTGGATTCCGCTGTCGGACCCGGTGTGTGAGCTGCAAACACCTCTGCCCGGGGCGGCCGTCGCGCCGCTGACGGCGCGGCAAGGGGCAGACCCGTGGCGGCGCGCTCGAACAGGCGCAGCAGCATCCAGTCATTACGCACCGCAAGGCTCGTAAGGATTCGGGTCATAGCGACTGCGGCGCGTGACACCTTCACTTGCGACCCGGCGGTGAATCGCGGTGTGCGCTCGATCTTGCGAAGTGTGAGCACGGCCAGGCCGACGGCCCAGAGGCAGAAACGCCGAATACCATGCTCCTCGCCCGGAATCAGTAACGTGAAGGACAGGGCGTTGCGCAGGTGAGCATGAGCGACACCGATCAGCTCCCGCATGCCGGCATGGAATCGGGGATCGTAAGTCTCCGGCGACAGTTGCGCGAGGTTGACGCCATGGCGGCTAAAGACCTCCTGCGGCAGCCAGCAGGCTCCGTGGCGGCGGTCCTCCCAGACGTCCTTGAGTACATTGGTCATCTGCAGCCCTTGCGCGAAGGATACGGCGAGATCATGCAGCGCTGCGCGCCGCTGCGAGATGGCCGGCGAGTGGCCGCAAAACAGCTCGGTTAGCATCTCACCCACGACACCTGCGACATAGTAGCAGTAGCTGTCCAGGTCAGTTAACCGGGGGAGTCCGCGCACACTGGCGCTGCGCTGGAAGTGATGCATGCCGTAGCACATCACCTCGATGCAGCGGTGGATCGCGGCGCGCTGCTGATCGTGGAGACGGGAGGTCATGCGGACAACCCGCTCCATGTTGCGCACCAGGTCGCGCTCGGCGGGCAGCGTCCGGTCCGAGAGCCGCGGCTCGAGGTCCCTCGCCAGCAACGCCGCTGCCTCGCTGCCGCACACCACTGCGGCGAAACGCTGCAACAGAGTGAAGGTTTCGTCAGCCGACAGCGCCGGCTCATCTTCGATGGTATCGGCGATGCGGCACAACAGATAGGCGCTGGTTACGGCCGTCCTCAGGCCGGGCGGCAGCTGCGGAATGGTCAGCGCGAACGTGCGCGACACGTGCGGGAGGATCTGATCCTGGTAGACCTCGTCGGAAACTCCGGAATCGATTTGAACAGCGCCGCGCGGCATCGTGCGAATATCACAATCTCGATCAGAGTCAAAAACGGCGCGCGAGCAACCAGTCAGCCAGCGAGCGCAGGGGCTGCGCGCGATGTCCAAAAGGCAACAGGGCGTCCATAGCCTCGGCGTGCAGGAGGCGCACCCGCTCCTGCGACGCTGCGATCCCGATGACGGCAGGATGGGTGGGCTTCGCGCGCGCGCGATCTGCCCCGGTGGCTTTGCCGAGGGTCGCAGGATCTCCGAGCACGTCCAGCAGGTCGTCCTGAATCTGGAACGCCAGACCGATCGGAGTCGCAAAGCCGCTCAGTGCCTCGAAGAGACGCGCATCGAGCGAAGGCATGCAGGCGGCCGCCATCAGCACGCTGGCGCGGATCAGCGCACCTGTCTTGCGAGCATGCATGGCCTCCACCTGCGCAATGCCGAGCTGCTTGCCCTGCACGGCAAGATCGATCGCCTGTCCTCCGGCCATCCCAAAGGTGCCGCTCGCCTCGGCCAGCAATTCGATCAGGCGCAGACGTATTGTCGGCGCGGCGGGCAGCGCGGGGTCGCGGGCGAGCAATTGAAACGCGAGTGGCTGCAGGGCGTCGCCCACCAGAACGGCAGTCGCCTCGTCGTAAGCCTTGTGACAGGTGGGCCGGCCGCGGCGCAGATCGTCATCGTCCATGGCCGGCAGATCATCATGGACAAGCGAGTACACGTGCACCAGCTCGATGGCGCAGGCCGCCGCCTCGACCTCGTCTTCGGTGAGGCCCACCGTCCGCGCGGTGGCGAACAACAAGAGCGGACGCACCCGCTTGCCCCCGCCCAGCACGCTGTAGCGCATGGCCTGGTGCAGACGCATCGGCACCGCAGCAGCGTCCGGAAGCCGCGCCGCCAGCGCCCTCTCCACGCGCTCGCGCCATAATTCGAGTTGCTCGTCGAATGCCTCGCGCGTAGCCGGCTCGGCCTGCCTGGCAACCCGAATGTCGGCCGCCCGGTTCACGAACGCTCCCTCAATCGCAAGCAGCCGCGCACTACGGGAGCCTCGCTGAGCGCTGGCCGTCAGACTCGCGGCGCACGCGCCTCACCTCGGTAACCGCAACCGCGACTGCGGCGTACTGCTGGCGCTCGCCATACAGAATCGGCAACTCCGGAGCCATCGGGCCCGTAACCCGCGGACCCCGCAGCGCAGCTGTCAACGCCTTGATCGGGTGAGAGAACGCATCATTCACCGCCGTGCCCTCGAACCCGCAGTGCGCCATGCAGTTGTCGCACCGCGGGTTGCGTCCCACACCGTATCGCTCCCAGTCGGTATCCTCGAGCAGCGATCGGTAGCTGGGCGCGTAGCCCTCATCGGACAGCAGATAGCAGGGCCGCTGCCAACCGAAGATGTTATAGGTCGGGTTGCTCCACGGCGTGCACTGATACTTCTGGTTGCCCGCGAGGAAATCCAGGAACAGCGTGGAATGATTGAAGGACCAACGCGGGCGGGAGGCGCGACCGCTGCGGCGTTTGAAGATCTCGCGGAACAGGCGCTTGCTCGCGCCGCGCCCCAGAAAGACGTCCTGCCGCGGCGCGTGGTGATAGCTGTAGCCGGGTGAGACTGTAATTCCTTCGATGCCGAGCTCCATTGCTGTATCGAAGAATTCCGCCACTGCGTCCGGGTCCTCGCCGCTGAAGAGCGTGCAGTTGACGGTCACTCGAAAGCCCTTGCTGCGCGCAAGGCGGATGGCCGCGACTGCCTTGTCGAACACCCCCTCCTGGCACACCGACTCATCGTGACGTTTGCGGTTGCCGTCCAGATGGATCGACCATGTGAAGTAGCGTGACGGCCGATATTCATCGATATGCCTGGATAGCAGAATGGCGTTCGTGCACAGATATACGAACTTCCTGCGCGCAACGATCCCGGCGACGATCTGCGGCATCTCGCGGTGAATCAGCGGCTCGCCGCCGGGGATGGACACCACGGGGGCTCCGCAGTCGTCAACGGCGCGCAGCGCGTCCTCAACGCTCATTCGCTTTTGCAGGATCTCCTTCGGATAGTCGATCTTGCCGCAGCCGCCGCACGCAAGATTGCACTGGAACAGTGGCTCCAGCATGAGCACCAGCGGATAGCGCTCCTCGCCGCGCAGCTTGCAGCCGGCGACGTAGCGAGCAACACGGTACATCTGGGTAAGGGGAATGCCCAACTCTTACTCCTGTTGCAGGTCGAGCACGGCTGCGCGGTGATGCCGCCAGATGCGCTCCCATTCGAGTATGAACCAGGGAGTGAAATTCCCGGCGCCACTGCCGCTGATCTCGGCCTGCAGGGCCTCGGGGCTGATCCAGCGCCAGGCGAGAATCTCATTCCGATTGATCCCGGGCCGGTCGGTGCAGCGCCCGATGAAGACCGAGCAGAGCTCGTGCTCGGCGCTCGCCGCGTCGAATTGTGCCTGATATCGAAACTTGAACAGAAAATGCAATGGACAGCGCAGGCCCAGCTCCTCGTAAAGACGGCGATGGATTGCCGCTTCCATGGTCTCGGTGCGTCGCGGATGACTGCAGACGCTGTTTGACCAGTATCGTGGCCAGAGCCGTTTCGATGCCGCTCGCTGCTGCAGCAGCAGCTCGCCGGCGTGATTGAAGATCAGCAGAGAGAAGGCGCGATGCAGAACGCCGCCACCCTGATGGCACTCAGCCCGGCTCATGTGGCCGACTACGCGATCGGCTTCATCCACCAGAATGAGCGGTTCGGAATCTCGTGCAATATCATTGACATCGCTCTGGAAACTACGAACTTGATCCATTTATGAGGCTCCGAACATACCCTGTACAGTCAGGCCCGGTGGCCGGGAACGACTCCCCTTATTGCACCGCAACCGCCGGCTGTGGGGGACCGGTATCCCACCGCGCATCATAGCTGGCTGCGACGTTACAGCAATCTTCCTTCCGAGCCAGGGGTTGTTCGCGGGGTCGGAGCCGCTTCGAGCACACTGGGCACCCCGCAGCGACCTCGGAGAGAGAATTATGCAGTTCGCGCTACCCCGCATATTGAGCGTCAATGCGGGATTCCTGGACGCTGCGGCTTTTCTCGCACTGAAGGGTCTTTTTACCGCCCACGTGACCGGAAATTTCGTCACCCTGGGAGCGGCACTTGTGCTGGGAACCTCAGGCGCCCTTGCCAAACTTCTCGCCCTGCCGGTGTTCTGCGTCGTAGTACTCCTCGCGAGACTTTCCTCATACGGCCTGCGCGTCCGTGCCCTTCCCGTGATGAGCACCTTGCTGGCGGCACAGCTCGCGCTGATGATTCTTGCTGCAGTGCTCGCCACCTTGTTTGGGCCCTTCGCGAGCGCAGACGGGTATGCGGCCCTGGTGACCGGAATGATCCTGGTCGCCGCCATGGCGATTCAAAATGCCGCTCACCGAGTTCACCTCCCCCGCGCGCCTCCGTCAACGATCATGACGGCTACGACCACCCAGATCATGATAGACCTCGGCGACGTAATACACGGGTTAGCGCCTGAGAAGGCAAAAGCCACCCGAGCACGGTTGACACAGATGGCGGTAAGCGTTTTGGCGTTCGCCGGGGGCTGCACCCTCGGAGCACTCTTGTACGCGTGGCTCAGCGTCTGGTGCTTTTGGGTACCGCCGGCTCTGGTTCTCGGCGCGCTTTCGATGCGCAAAGCGCTCGCCGCAGCCGATATGCAGCAATGATCCGGGGCACTGCAGACCTGGCGCTGCGGCCTGTGAGCGCCTCATCGCCGGACCGGGCTCACTTCGCCTGACCTGCGTACACCTCGCGCCCATCGAGGTAGGTCGCCAGTACCTTGGTGTCATGCAGGTCGAAGGGGTCGATCGCAAAGATGTCGCGATCGAGCACGATGAAATCGCCGCGCTTGCCTGCTTCCAGGCTTCCGGTGGTGTGCTCCTGCTTCAGCGCAAAGGCCGCGTTTATCGTATAGCCGTCGACGATATCCTGGAGAGCGATGCTTTGCTCGGGCAGCAGCGGTGGCCGGCCGCGGCCCTCCGCGCGGGTGACGGCATGCTCCATGGCCTCGAATGCGTTAAAGCTGCTGACGCTCCAATCGCTGCCGCCAGCGATCAGCGCGCCGGCATCACGCAGAGAGCGTGCCGGGTAAAGATACCTCGATCGTTCAGGCCCAAGATAGCTCAGCGTCCCTTTAACGATGTAGTCATCCCGTTCCGCCCAGAGCAACTGGAAATTGGCGATGACGCCCAGCTCCTTGAAGCGCGAAAAATCCGCCGGATTCACGAGCTCGAGATGCGCGATCTGGTCGCGGTTGTCTCGCGCACCCTCGCGCCGTCTGGAATAGGCGAAGGCATCAAGCGCCGAGCGCACCGCGCGGTCGCCGATCGCGTGAACATGGACGGTCAGTCCTGCGGCGTCCGCCGCCGCTACGATGCGGTTCAGATTGTCCTGCGTAAAGTACGAAGGGCCGCGATTGCGGGTCGGGTGGCCATCCGCGTCGAGATAGGGCCCGAGCAGCGCCGCCGTTTGCGACGGAGCTTCGATTACGCCGTCGGCGAAGATCTTGACGGCGTCGGCGCGCAGATAGTCCGGATCAATCGCCCACTTCGTGCGGAACTTGATGGCGCGATCTATGAGGATCTCGGCCGATTCATGCAGGTTTTTCAGGTGCAACGAGCCGCGAACGCGCATCTTCAGCCGATGTGTATCGTAGAGCCGCTTGTAAATCTGCATGAGGTGCTCATCGACCGCGGCGTCCTGCACGGAGGTGATGCCGGTCGCTCGCATCCCGGCGAAGGCCTTCTCGAGCTGCAACGCCTCGAAGTCGAGCCCCGCCGGTGGCTTGGCGGCGAGCACAATCTCGGTCGCGTTGTCGCGTAGCGTGCCAGTCGGAGCGCCGTGGGAATCACGCTCGATCCGGCCCCCGACAGGGTCCGTGGTGGTCGCGTTGATGCGGGACGCGTTCAATGCCGCCGAGTTGGCCCAGACGGTATGACCGTCTGAGCCGCTGAGAATCATCGGCCGGTTCGCCAGCATCGAATCGAGATCATTGAGCGTGAGGGTCAGTCCGGACGCGTTGACCTGAACCACCTCGAACCACAGCTTCGGGTCACCGGGGTTGTCCTTGAGGCATCCTGACACTCTGGTCTTGATGTCGGCTGGCGCGAGTGTCTTGTCGCCCAGGCTGCACTTGTCGAGGTCCTGCGCGCTCTCGGCCGGGTGCGTATGCGCATCGATGATGCCGGGTAGAACGACCCGGCCGCCAAGATCGACTGTGCGCGTGCGCGGCCCGATCAGTACGCTTACCTCCTGATCCGTCCCGACGGCGACGATGCTGTTGCCGCGCAGCGCCAGTGCCTGCACCACCCGGCGCGTCGGATCTTGTGTATGGATCTTGCCGTGGCGCAGGACGATGTCCGCCGGCGGGTCCGCGGCCGCGCTCACGGCTGCGAGTCCGAGCGCTGCGATGGCGGCGAGCGTGCGTAACCCCGTGGTCAATCGATCACCATCAGTTCGAATGGTTGATCGCAGAGCATACGGGCCGCTTCCTGTTCGAACAGGAACGACTCGATCGTGAAGTACTGTCCCTGGTGATCGGGCATGAAGAACTGGTTCTCGTAGTTTACCGCCGTTCCGGGTTCGAAGACGCGGTCGGCATTCTCCGCAGACAGTGGATCGAAGACGAAATTGCCCACCCAGTCCGGAGGGAAGGCTACGCCCATCTCATAGCCGCCGACCCAGCCGCGACGCTCCCACAAGCCCTCGCGGCGGAAATAATCGAGTACCGTCGAGTTGAATTCGTGGACGGAGAGATTGGGACGCAGAATGGTGCGGATCAGATCCATCGAGCGTGCCGCGCGGTCAGCAAGATCCCGAACTTCGGCGCGCGGCTCGCCGATCGAGAAGCTTCGCGCAATGTTGACATGGTACCGCTTGAAGACGCCAGCGAGATCCACCAGGACCATTTCGCCGTGCTGCATCTTCCGGCGCGTGGCGACGCCGTGCAGCGCGTTGGTCTTCGTGCCGGAGAGCACAGGCATGGTGATGCCGGGGTTTTCGCCGCCGGCTCGGGCCATCGCCCTCACCATCTCACCATAGACGTCCAGCTCGGCGACGCCGGCACCGATCGTGGCCTTCGCGGCAGCCATGCCGATATTGGCTATCCGTGCCGCTTCCTTCAGGCACGCGATCTCGGCCGGCGACTTTACCCAGCGCAGCTCGCGCAGGACCCGCGTCGCGTCCGTGACCTTCGCGCCCGCAGCGACAAAAGCGTCCTCCAGGCGACGGCTCAGCACGCGATTGGGACGATAGCTCCAGAATTCCATGCCGACAGTTCCCTTGAGCCAGCCCTCGCGCTCGAGTTCCCGGGCAACGAAATCGGCACTTCCGCGCAATGCATCCCGCGGGAAATACCGCGTGTCGACGGAGCGCGTGAAGATGCGGCCGAGCACGGCCTCGCGCTCGCTGTCGAAGAGAATGTAGTGGTCCTGATCGACGTGCACGGCGATCGCCGAGCTTGCCGGCCACTGCTGTGGGGATTGGGCCTGATACCACTCTGCCTGGTAGCCAGAGAGGTAGTACATGCTCTCCGGAGCCATTAAGTAGAGCGCGTCTATCTTTGCGTCCGCCATCTTGCGGCGCAGCCGCTCCAACCGGCCGGCGAACTCCCCGGCACTGAATGGGGCTTCGTTTTCCGGCTTGCTGTTGAAGTAGACGTCGTCGCGGTAGTCCATGATCCTACCTTCCCATCCGCAGCTGGGCCTCAGCGCCGCAAGCGAATGCGCTGCGCGTCAATACTCCAGGCACCCGCGCCTGCTACCGATAGAAACAGGAAGATAAAGCAGTAGAGAACCGCCTCCTCTCCTTGGTTGAGCGCCGGTGTGAAGAAGTGGCCTTGCGGTGCATGCGCCATGAAATACGCTACCGCCATCTCTCCGGAAAGAATGAATGCTGCCGGCCGAGTGAAAAGGCCAAGCAATATCAACACACTTCCCACGATTTCAAGCATTCCGGCGAAGCCGATGAGAGACAACACGGGCAGCTGGTCGAAGTCGGCAACATGGGGTATGTGGAACAGCTTGGCCGTCCCGTGCTGCAGGAATAGAAATGCGGCGACGAAGCGCAGTGCGGCCAGTGCTCGCGGCTCAAGTGCCATGACTCATCCCGGTGACAGCGATAGGCAACATTATCAGCTCAGGTGGGGAGTGGAGGAAACGACGGGTAGCAGAGAGCACGCGTTGCCCGTACGCTGTGGAAGGCGGCCGCAGCGTTTGCATCCGTCGAGGGACAATCGTCGACACCCGCTAGGTAGCCGCAGCTGCTGGAGGGATCCGCTATGAGGATTCGCGACCGCACGAACGCATTTTGCGAGCGGTTCGGCCTTGGTGTGCCCATTCTTCTGGCGCCCATGGCTGGCGCCAGCGCCCCTGCTCTCTCGATCGCAGTCGCCAACGCTGGCGGCCTCGGTGCCTGCGGAGCCCTCCTGATGACACCCGAGGAAATCCGCGCCTGGACCCAAGAGGTGCGCGCTGCGAGCAACGGCGCATTCCAGCTCAATCTCTGGATCCCTGATCCGCGCCCTGACCGCGATAGCGAGCACGAGGCGCGGCTGCGCGAATTCCTTGCCACCTGGGGTCCTGAGGTCAGTCCGCTTGCCGGTCACGCCACACCGCCGGATTTCAACGCGCAGTGCCGGGCGCTGCTTGATGCGGGTGCTCCGATTGCCTCTTCAGTCATGGGACTCTACCCGCCCGACTTCGTAGCGACGCTGAAACTCCGGGGCATCCCCTGGTTCGCGAGTATCTGCACAGTGGCGGAGGCGAAAGCCGCCGAGGCTGCCGGCGCGGATGTGCTCGTGGCCCAGGGCATGGAGGCCGGCGGGCACCGCGGCTCCTTTGACGCGAGCAAGGCGGAGCAGGCGATGGTGGGATTGATCTCTCTGCTTCCGGCGGTGGTGGACGCGGTCAACGTCCCGGTCGTGGCAGCCGGAGGTATCGCCGATGGGCGCGCAGTCGCAGCCGCGCTCGTGCTTGGTGCGAGTGCGGTTCAGGTTGGCACGGGCTTCCTGCGCGCACCGGAGGCCCAAATCCCCCTCGCATGGGCCGAGGCGCTTGCGCGGACGGCGCCGGAAGACACCGTCGTGAGCCGCGTGTTCAGCGGGCGGGCGGCCCGAAGCGTCGCCACGGACTACGTGCACGCCGCGACATCCGCCAGCGCGCCGCGACCTGCTCCCTATCCCGTGCAGCGCGGTCTCACGGCAGCGATGAGAGCTGCTGCAACGAACGTCGGCGACGTGCAGCGCATGCAGGCCTGGGCCGGACAATCCGCGGCTCTGGCGCGTGCCGAACCTGCCGAACAGATCCTCCGGCGTCTCTGGGCCGATGCTGTCGCCATTCTCCGGCTCTGACACACGGCGCGCCGGCCGGGCGCCTCAGGCACTCATCAATGTCCGCAGAAGGCTCAACAGTTCGTCCGCGTTGACTGGCTTGCTGGCGATACGCAGACCGGGATCCTGCGGAAGCTCTTTGATCGCCGAGGATGTGTCACCGGTCATCAGCACCGCCTTGAGCGGCCGATCGAGCGCTGCCCGCAGCGCGGCAATCACCTGGGTGCCGGTCTCCCCGTCCCGCAGGTGATAGTCGGTCACCAGCAGGTCGATGCGTGGATCGTCGGTCGCCTGCTCCAGCGCTTCGGCTAGCGAAACCGCCGCCGTTACCTGATAGCCGTCGCTCTTGAGCAGCATGCGGGTGGCATTCAGCACCGCGGCATCGTCTTCCACCAGCAGAATACGTGCTTGCGTCTGCGTAGCGCGTGGCGTTGGCTCCGGTCCGATGCGCTGCGCCGGATGCGCGGCCGTGTGACTGACGGGTAAGCGAAGCGCGAACAGCGAGCCCTTGCCGACCTCTGAGCTCACGTCCAGCCTGGCATCGAGCAGTTTCACGAGCCGTTGCACGATGCTCAAGCCCAGCCCATAGCCCTCGCGAGTCGTGTTGGCAGACACTCCGAGCTGATAGAACTCGTCATAGATGTAGGGCAGCTGCTCGGCTGGAATGCCGATGCCGGTATCCAGCACTTCGATGCGCACGAAGGAGGGTTGTTCGTGCCGGCAACGCACCGCCACCCAGCCGGCGCGGGTGTACTTGATCGCGTTCGAGACGAGGTTGCGCAGGATCTGCCCCACCAGTGCGGGGTCGCTGTGAACATGGTCCTCGCTCGGCATCACCTTGAGACTCAGTCCCTTGTCGCCCGCGAGGCTCGCGAACTCGCGCCGCAGCTCCTCGAAGAGTGCACTTACCGCGAAGTCGCTCGGGTCGGGTTTGATGGCGCCGGATTCGAGCTTACTGATGTCGAGCAGCGCGTTGAGCAGTCGTGTCATGGCCCCGATCGCCTGCTCCTGCTGCGCGACTGCTTCCGCACCCGTG
The DNA here is from genome assembly GCA_963835645.1 of uncultured Gammaproteobacteria bacterium. Taxonomy (GTDB): domain Bacteria; phylum Pseudomonadota; class Gammaproteobacteria; order Steroidobacterales; family Steroidobacteraceae; genus 13-2-20CM-66-19. The sequence goes on from CAWIGQ010000001.1 coordinate 302,060, forward strand.
GAATCCATCGCGGTGCGCCGCAGGGTGCCATTCAGCAGCGCGAGTGTCTGCAGCGGCTGGCGCAGATCGTGACTCGCGGTGGCCAGGAAGCGGCTCTTAGCCTGGTTGGCACGATCGGCATCCTCCCGTGCCCGGTCAGCCGCCTCGCGGGCTGCATCGGCCGCGTGGCGCGCCTGCACCAGCTCAGCCTCGACGCGCTTGCGGTCGGTCACGTCGCGAATCGCCGCGGCAACCAGGACGTGGTGGCCGTCATATATCGGGCTCAGGCTGATCTCCACGGGGAATTCCGTGCCGTCCGAGCGTTGCCCGTAAAGTTGCAGCCCCGCGCCCATGGGTCTGACGCGTACGCTCGCGGCGTAGCCGTCGCGGTGCGTGACGTGACGCGTGCGAAAGCGCTTGGGCATCAGCGACTCGACGGGTCTGCCGATGAGATCAGCGTGCGGATAGCCGAACAGCGCCGACACCTGTCGGTTGGCAAAGCGGATAGCGCCCGAATCATCGATGATGATCATTGCATCGGGCGCCGCATCCAGGGCGCTGCGGGCAAGTTTCGAGGGGATGTCCTGCATGGCGCCTGCCGCAAGCTGTTCCTAAGCCTGCAGCAGCAAGCTTAGCGGCTGGACCCTGACCGTTCAATCGCGGCTGAGCCGGCAACTTGTCAGGAAGCCTCGATCACCCCTCAATCCGCTTGGGGCCGGTCAGTCGTACCCCAGGAGCCACGCGATCGTCGCAATCAGCAGGCACACGACGATACCCAACCAAACTCGCCAATCCGTTGCCAGCTCTCGCCAGGTTCGGGCCGGTTCGCTCACACACCCTCCTCGGCGCCGCCCAGCAGGCCCGCCGCTGCGCGCCTTCCAGACCGACCGGACCGCGACGGCAGCAACCGTGCGGAATTCAGGATGAACGTCAGCTCGGATGCCACGTGAATGAAGGCCGCGAGCAAGGGGTTGAGGAGGCCGAACGCGGCCAGGCCGATGCCGACCGCATCCACGCCGATTGTGCCCGCGAAGTTGGCCCAGATGATCGCGCGCGTGCGGCGCGCGATGCTCAGCGTTTGGGCAAATTTCGCCAGATCGTTGCCAAGCAAAACGACATCCGCGCTCTCGCGCGCAACGTCGGTCCCGGAGCCCATCGCGACGCCTACCTGCGCTTCGATCAGCGCCGGGGCATCGTTGATTCCATCCCCGACCATCGCCACGATGCGGCCCTCGGCCACCAATGCCCTGACGCGCGCCTGCTTGTCTTCAGGCAGCAGATGAGCCGCGACTTCGGCAATGCCCAGCTCTCGTCCCACCGCCTCGGCAACGGCTCGGGCATCGCCGGTGAGGAGAATCGTCTTGATTCCCATTGCGTGAATCGCCTTGATGGCGTCGGCCGCCTCCGGACGAACGGTATCGGCGATGACGAGCGCTCCGAGGAGCTCTCCGGCGCGTGCGACCAAGACCTGCGAGGCTTGCGGATGCCCGGCAAGCAGCTGAGGTGGCACCGCGATGCCGTGGGCCCGCATGAGCGCCTGGTTGCCCACCAGAACGAGCTCCCCACCCAGCACAGCGTCGATGCCGAGACCGGGGGTATAGCCGAAGCGCTCCGGCTCCTGCAGCGCGTGTCCCAGCGCCCGGGCGTGCGCTACGATCGTCTTGCCCAGTGGGTGCTCTGAGCGCAGCTCTGCAGATGCCGCAGTTGCCAGCAGCTGCGTGCTCTCGATTCCCTCTGCGGGAACGAGTGCGCGCAGCTCGGGCTGGCCGTAAGTGAGCGTGCCCGTCTTGTCCAGCACCACGATGTTCACCTTGCCGAGCTGCTCGAGAAACAACCCACCCTTGACAATCGCGCCCGCGCGGGCTGCCCGGCCGATGGCACCGAGAATCGCAAGGGGTGTGCCGGCTGCAATCCCGCAGGCGCCGGCGACGATGACGACCGAAATCGTCGAGCGGATGTCACGCGTCAGCAGATAAGTGAGGGCTGCTGCGCCGAGCGCGAAGTAAACCAGATATCCCGCGAGGCGGTCCGCCAGGCGCTGCACCGGTGCGCGCGAGCGCTCCGCCTGCTCCACCGCCTCGATGATCTTGCCGTAACTGGTATCGCGGCCGATGCGCTCGGCGCGGATTTCGAGCGCCCCGGACTGGTTGATCGATCCTGCGAAGACCGCTGCGCCGGCGGTCTTCTCGATTGGCAATGACTCGCCGGTGATGCGCGCCTGATCAACGAACGAGTGACCGGCGAGCACCGTGCCGTCCACGGGAATGCGGCCACCGGGGTTGACCAGCACCGCGTCCCCGACAGCGAGTGCATCGGCATCCACCTCGGCAACGGCTCGCCCACGACGCACCGACACCGCACGCGGCAGGAAATCGAGGAGGTCACGAATCGCCAGCCGCCCGCGCGATACGGTCATTCCCTCGAGGACCTCGGCGATCAGGACAAACAAAGTGATCACCAGAGCGGTAAAGAATTCGGAGATCGCGGCCGCCGCGATGATCGCGATCGACATCGACAGTTCCATCGTCATTCGCTTCGCGAGGAGGTTCTCCAGTGCCTCCTTGAAGATTGGCCAGCCGCCAATGAGTAGCCCCGCGACTCCGATCAGGCTGATGGCGTGCAAGGGTTCCCACACTCGCCCCCACACCGCCGCCGCCGCCACTGCCACCAGCGCTATGCGCAGCATCTCCGGCCACTCCAAGGCGTGCTCGTGATCCTCCTGCTGCTCGTGACTCGAGGCCCGGCCCTGGCTGTGCACGTCCAGCCCATGGGCAGCCGGTGCGGTAGTGCGCCTGGACGTCTGCTCCGCCAGCTCACCCGCGCTGGCGTCGTGCTGCGCGCTCATGAGCTGCTCTCGCTTGCAAGTCGACTCATGCGGTCACCGCAAATAAGCCCGAACCACCTCGATGAGCTCCTCGGCACCCCGTGTGCGGCTGGCGTTGCTGCTGATCAGCGAACTCACCACGTGCGTACGGACATGCTCCTCGATCACTTCCGTCATGAGCCCATTAGCCGCTCCGCGGAAGGCCGCGATCTGCTGCATGATCTCGGCGCAACCCTTCTCAGTCTCGAGCGCGCGCTCCAGTGCCTCCACCTGCCCGCGAATGCGCCGCACGCGCGCAAGCAGCTTCGCCTTGTTCCTGCTGGTATGGCTCATTATCAGGTCTCTGATACTGTAGAGGAGTATAGTAACCGCTTGCGCCACCGGAGCGCCAAGTACACGCACATCAGGTAAGTCTTGGCCTGAGGGCACGCAGGTCCCGAGACTCTAGAACTGCGCATGAACACGCACTGCAGTGATCGCGGCGGGGCCGCGGTCGGTGTTGTAGGCCGGATTCTTGACCCACTGGTAGTCAAGACTGACGAACAGCTGCGAGACAATCGCGAGGCTGTAATACGTCTCCAGGATCTGCTCCGCACCGGGGTGCGGCAGTCGGCCATCTCCCACCAGAATGCCCAGGCCGCCCAGGCTCAGGTACTTCTCGCGCAGCGCCGAGATGCCGTTGTCGATGGCGACAACGCCTGCGCTGTCGAGAGGTCGATCCCAGGGCGACCCATTCACAGAGGCACCAAGGGCAATCGAGCGGTCAATATCCGTGAACTCGTAGGTCTCGACGTTCCCCGCAGCTTTGCCGATACGGGCAAACACGCCTAGCGTCGGGGTGATCGGCTGCTCGAGATCGAGACTGGCCCCGAAGCGACTGCGGTACTGGCGAACAAGCGCGGCATCCGGCCTGGTGCCCGTCGCTGCGGCGAGCGCGATCGCCTCATCGAGCAGCCCCATCCGGCCGCGGCTCTCGAACCCGGTCACGAGTATGCGGCCCGTTTGTCCCAGCAGGCGATAACGCTTCTCGATTTCCAGATCAATCTGGAACTCGTGAAACCCGTGCTCCAGGCTTTCACTGTTCGGCACATCGGAAAGATCAAATACCCCCGCACGGAAGGTCCAGGAGCCCAGATAGCGCTCCACGGCGCCGCCGACCGTGTAACCCCAGGCGTCCGCAGCGTAGTCGAACGCGCCTGAATCCAGCGCCGCCCAGTTAAGAAAATCGCTGCGCGGATCGTGGGCGTAGCGGTTGGTGTCGAAGATGTCCGTAACGCTGAACTTTCCCAGGGTGAACACCCAACGATCCGGGCTGCGCCAGCCGCGAAGCTGGGTCGCGGCCTCGTCCACGGGCTCGCGCCTGTCGCCGGTAGCAATCATCTGACGGACAAACGCCCGGGGCAGCCGGAAGTACGGCTGGTTCGCGCCCACCTTATAGGCCTCGCCACTTGGAAATCCCGCGACGCCCAGGGTGTTGTCCAGACCAAACCCCTGATCGATCTCCGGGGTGACCCAGAACTCGGCGCCCCGCCACAGGCGCGTGCCCAGATCAAGCGTGGCGTCCACTGTCTCGCGACCCCGGGAGGGCGAGAGACTGTTCGGACCGCTGTAAGGAGCGCTGAATGCGTTCGTCTCCTGCTCGACGTAGGTCGACTGCCCGTGGATCGCAAAGCTCTCCTCGGACAGCGGTTGCAAGGTCATGGCATCCGGTCGATCCGCCGCCTGCGCAGCAGCTATACGGGTGCACCACAGCATCGATAGCGCAAGGCCGGCCAGGACGCCGCGCGCAACCCGCGCCGCTGGCGCGCATCCGCAGACGGCGTCGCGCCGCGACGCGTCATCTGATGCTCCGCGTTTGCCCTTCACGATGACTATTCTCGCGAACACCGGGTCTCAGCGGCTGCTCCAGTTCAGGCGAGGTACGTCTTTGGGAATAATAGGCCGGTTTCGGCTCTAGGTTACAGTACCCCCCATAGGTATTAGTATATTACCCCCTCTCGGTATCTGGACAGCCACGGGAGTTCAAGATGGGTCACGCGGTCCGCGATCAGCAGAAATTGCTCAACCGAATCCGCCGTATCCGCGGCCAGGTCGAAGCCGTCGAGAGAACGCTGGAAGGGGAAGCCGACTGCTCGGATGTCATGCACCTCCTCACGGCCGCGCGCGGTGCCATTAACAGCCTGCTGGCGGAGGTGCTCGAGGACCACGTGCGCGAGCACCTGGTGGGTCGCATCGCCAGCGGCGCCCGCGAGGAAGCTGCGGACGAGCTGATCGACGTCATCCACGCCTATTTCAAATAGGGGACCGCGGCCATGCACTCACGGGCCCGGCACCTGCGCGGCGAGCACCACCACGCGCCAGATCCGGCACATCAGGGTCACGGCGGGCTCGGACATCGTCATTCTCACGGAGCCGACGCCGGCGGGCGCCGCCTGACTACGGCGTTGGTGATTCTCGGCGCTTTCACGGTGGTTGAAGCGGTCGGCGGCTACTTTGCCAACTCGCTTGCGTTGCTGGCAGAGGCCGTGCACATGCTGGCCGATTCTGCCTCTCTGCTGCTCGCGGTTATCGCGGTGCGGATATCGCAACGCCCTGCCGACGTGCGCCGCACCTATGGCCATCGCCGCTATCAGCCGCTGGCAGCATTCGTGAACGGCCAGGCTTTGCTGCTATTGACGCTCTGGGTCGTGTACCAGGCGACCCTGCGCCTGATGCATCCACCCGCGGTCAACGGGCGACTGATGCTGAGCGTCGCTGTAATCGGCGGCGTCGCCAATCTGGCTGCTTTCCTCGCGTTGTCGGGAAGCCGTTCGCTCAACGAGCGCAGTGCCCGCGCGCACGTGCTCAATGATCTGCTGGGGTCAGGGGCCGCCAGCGCTGCGGCAATCCTCATTCTCGCTCGGGGATGGTCGGTTGCGGATCCGCTGCTATCGCTCCTGGTTGCGGGGCTCATTTCCCACTCCGCATGGGTGCTCACGCGCGAGGCCGCCGACGTGCTGCTGGAAGGCGTACCGCGAGGGTTCGACGTGACCCGCATCGAGGCGGAGTTGATGGGTCACGTGCCGGGACTCGTCGGCGTACATCATGTGCATGTCTGGTCCATGACGGGCGAACGGCCGACGATAACCCTGCATGCGAACCTTGTCGCCGGTACCGAGCACGGTGTGGCCATCGCTGCCATCCATGCACGTCTTGCGGCAGGGTTGAACTGCGAGCACGCCACCGTGCAGATCGAAGAGGAAGGCTCCTGCGGGACGCCGCCCTGCTAGTCAGCACGCCAGTGCGCTTAAAGGCCGCGCGCTGCAGGGTTGCCATGAATCCGGCGCCCTGAGACCGTGTTCACAGTTCGGTCCTGGACTGCCTCTCGCATGTGACGTAATCCGCGGACGGATCCGCGGGCAGACCGTACCTTCGGACCCTGGGTAGCGGTGCGCGAGGGTACCACCGGCTCCGCGCCAGCCGCAGGCGGACGCACGCCGGATGGGATCCGCACGCAATGCTGCGTGTTGGAGGGAGCCCATGTCCAGGGACCGTAGGCGGCTATCGCGCTTTACGAATGTCAATGACCGCAACGGTGGCTCTCACGGCAGGCCGCGGCGCGTCGCCGCAACGGCGTTGACCTGTCTCCTGCTCTGGCACAGCGGTGGCGCTGCGTTCGCCGAGCCGCTGGCCGACACCGGCGGCGAGCTGAAACAACTGAGTGTCGAAGAGCTGATGAACGTCGAAGTGACGTCCGTCGCCAAGGAGCCGCAGAAGCTCCTGCATGCGGCCGCCTCCATCCAGGTGATCACCGCCGATGACATCCGACGCTCCGGCGCCACGACCATTCCCGAAGCGCTGCGTCTCGCCGACAACCTGGAAGTGGCGCAGATCAACGCGCACGACTGGGCTATCAGCGCCCGCGGATTCAATGCCGATCTCGCCAACAAGCTCCTGGTACTGATCGACGGGCGGGTCGTCTACACGCCGCTGTACGGCGGAGTTCTCTGGGACGTGCAGGACTACCTGCTCGAGGATATCGACCGCATCGAAGTCATCAGCGGGCCAGGCGGCACGCTGTGGGGAGCCAACGCGGTCAACGGCGTCATCAATATCGTCACCAAAGCTGCCACCGACACTCAAGGGCCGTACGCCTTCGGGGCCGGTGGCAATGAACCGCGAGGGCAGGCAGGCGCTCGCTACGGCGCCGAGCTCGCGCCCGACGTCTTCCTGCGCGTCTACGGCAAGTACACCAACTATGGCGACGAGGTCACGAGCACCGGCGCGAACGCCGAGGATGCCTGGCACATGACCCGCGGCGGCTTCCGCATGGATGCGCAGCCGTCGGCCGAGAACGCCTACACGCTGCAGGGCGACGTCTACAACGGCACCGAAGGGGACGGCAGCAACCTCGAGGCGGGCCGCTCCGGCGGCAACGTCCTCGGCCGCTGGACGCACACCGCGTCCGACGGCAGCTCGATGAGTCTGCAGCTCTACTACGACCACACTTATCTGTCGGACCCCGTTGCCGCCAGCCCCGCTGTTCCGCCTTACTACAGCGGCTTTCCGGCGTCGGCGCTCACGGACAACCTCGACGCTTACGACGTGGAATTCCAGTACCACTTCAGGTGGGGGACGCGGCAGACGCTCACCTGGGGGCTCGGCTATCGCCTGACCGATGAAGCCGACTACGACCTCTCGCTGGTGCGCTTCTCGCCCCCGGTCCTCGAGCAGGCGCTCTACAGTGGATTCCTGCAGGATGAGGTCCTGCTCGCACAGGACGTCTATCTCACCGTCGGCTCGAAGCTCGAGCACAACGACTACACCGGTTACGAGGTGGAGCCGAGCGCACGCCTGCAATGGAACGTCGACCCCGCGCAACTGCTGTGGGCTGCCGTGTCGCGCGCCGTTCGCACGCCCTCGCGCTACGACCACGACCTGGTGACGCCGACCGGCCTCGAGAACGCGCCGCCGCCCTTTCAGTTCCCCACCAACTATCTGCAGGGCAACCCGCATTTCGTCTCCGAGGTACTGATTGCTTACGAAGCGGGCTATCGCGCCACGCTCGGGCCGAACCTGGCGCTCTCCCTTTCCACTTTCTACAACGACTACAACGATCTGCGCAGCATCACTCCTACGCCGACCACGGTCTTCTACCCCTACCCGTATCCGGACATTTTCGCGAACAACCTCGAAGGCGACACCTACGGGCTCGAGCTCGGCACCTCCTATCAGGTGCTCGATTGGTGGCGGCTGCACGCCGGCTACGACCTGCTGCGCGAGAACATCCACGTCAAGCCGGGAGAGACCGATGCCACCGGTGCCACCAATGAGACCGCCGATCCGCAGCAGCAGGTTGCACTTCGCTCGAGCATGGATTTGCCGCGCAGCGTAACCCTCGATGCCGCGCTGCGCTGGGTGGACACCCTGCATATCAATAACGGACCGACCGCCGGCGCGGTCGTGGGAACCGTGCCGAGCTACTTCGGGCTCGACTCGACTCTCGCCTGGCATGTCAACAAGAGACTCGAGCTCTCGATCGCCGGCCAGAACCTGCTGCACGAATATCACGTCGAGTACGGCTTCCCGTCGCCAACGCGCGAACAGATCGTGCGCAGTGTGTTTGCCAGGATCACATGGGGCTACTGAAGAGACTCGCCACCTGCCCGTTGCAGCGCAGCCTCGGGGTGCTGCTCATGGCGTGCGCACTGGCTGGCGCCGCAGCGCAGGTTTCCGAGTACCAGCTGAAAGCGGTCTTCCTTTTCAATTTCGCGCACTTCGTCGAGTGGCCGGCTGCGGCGTTTCCTCGGGATAACGCGCCATTCGTGATCGGCATACTGGGTAAGGATCCTTTCGGACGCGGTCTTGATGATGTCGTGCGCGGCGAGAGCGTCGATCGGCATCCTTTCGCCGTCGAACGCTATCCCAGCGTCGCCGACATCCGCGACTGCCAGATTCTCTTCATTCCCGCCTCCGAGCTGGGCCACCTCGATGGGATTCTGACGTCGCTCAAGGGTCGCAGCGTCCTGACAGTGACCGATGCCGATGGCCCGGCGCCGCGCGGCGTGATCATCGGCCTCCTCAGGCAGGACAACCGCATTCGACTGCGCATCGACCTGGAAGCCGCCAAGGCGGGCAATCTGACGATCAGCTCGAAACTCCTGCGCCCGGCCGAGATCGTGGGAACAGGGAGCTAGCGCTATGTCCGCTCACACCCGGCCTATCCGCCGCACTCTCATGATGGTCATTCTGCTCACGTGCGGAACAATGATGATCATGACTTCCGCGGCCTTCTTCACCTACGAGTACCTGACCTTCCGGCAGCTGACTCTGCGCAATCTCGAGATCCTGGGAGCCGCGATCGCCGCAAACAGTACTGCAGCGCTCGCGTTCGACAACCCGGACGATGCGCGCGAGGCACTATCCGCCTTCAGAGCGCAGCCGCACGTCATCGCCGCACAGTTGTACCTGGGCGATGGACGCCTGATCGCCTCCTATCCGGATGGGCTCGTACGCCAGCCCGCAGCTACCGTGTTGCGCACTGACGGCTATCGCTTCGAGGGTGGAGTCCTGCGTGGCATCCAGCCGGTGGTACAGGGCACACGGCGCATGGGCACCCTCTACCTGGAGGCCGACCTGGGGGAGATCTACGAGCACTTCCAGCTCTTTGCCGCCATCGGTGCTGCGTTCATGCTGGTGTGCGCTGTAGCGGGGTACCTGATCTCAATGCGACTGCAACGGGTGATCTCCGGACCGATACTGGCGCTCGCCGCGACGGCCCGGCAGGTATCCGAGCACCGCGACTATTCGGTACGTGCAGTCAAGCCCGGAGGCCACGAGTTCGGGCTGCTCACAGATGCATTCAATCACATGTTGACGCGCATCGAGAGCGATCAGACCAAGCTGCACAGCCAGTTGAGCCGACTGGACCTGCTGCAACGAATCACCCGCGCAACCGGCGAGCGGCATGATCTGCCGAGCGTGTTCCGGGTTGTGCTGAGCCACCTCGAAGAGGATCTGCCGATCGACTTCGGCTGCCTGTGCGTATATGACGCGAACGCCGAGGCGCTGGCCGTTGCCGCAATCGGTTCGCGCAGTGCAGCACTCGCACCCGTCCTTGGGCTGGCCGAAGGGAACCGGGTACCGATCGATCAGAACGGACTGGCGCGCTGCGTCGCGGGCGAACTGGTTTACGAGCCGGACGCGCACGAGATCAGGTTCCCGTTTCCGCAACGCTTCGCGCAGGCGGGACTGTGTGCACTGGTGATCGCGCCGCTGCTGGTTGAAAAGCGGGTGTTCGGTGTGCTGGTGGCAACGCGACGCGCAGCCGACTCCTTCAGCAGCGCCGATTGCGAGTTCCTGCGCCAGCTGAGCGAGCACGTCGCGCTCGCCGCGCATCAGGCCCAGCTCTACGGCGCGCTGCAGCGCGCCTACGACGACCTGCGGCAGTCACAGCAGGCGATCATGCAGCAGGAGCGTTTGCGCGCACTCGGTGAGATGGCGAGCGGCATCGCGCACGACATCAACAACGCGATCTCCCCGGTCGCCCTCTACACCGAATCGCTGTTGGAGCGCGAACCGGGCCTGAGCGAGCGAGCGCGCAGCTATCTGTCGACGATCCAAACTGCCATCGAGGATGTCGCCGAGACGGTGGCACGCATGCGCGAGTTCTACCGGCCCCGCGAGGCGGAGCTGGTGCTGGCGCCGGTCGCCTGCAATCGCCTGATCGAGCAGGTCGTGAATCTGACCCGCGCCCGCTGGAGCGATCTGCCGCAGCAGCGTGGAGTGGTCATTCAGTTGCAAGCCGAGCTCGCCGAGAATCTGCCGGACATCATGGGCTCGGAAGTGGAGATTCGCGATGCCCTGACGAACCTCATCTTCAACGCCGTGGATGCCATGCCCGAGGGCGGAACTCTCACCGTGCGCAGCCGCGTCGTCGCCAATGGGGCTCACGCAGGCGATACGCAGCGCGAGGTGCAGGTAGAGGTATCGGATACCGGCGTAGGCATGGACGAGGAGACCCGGCGTCGCTGTCTTGAGCCCTTCTACACCACCAAGGGCGAGCGCGGCACGGGCCTTGGGCTCGCGATGGTTTACGGCATGGTGCAACGCCACAGCGCCGACCTCGAGATCGAGAGCACCGTGCGCCGGGGCACCACCGTGCGGCTGATCTTCGCGGCAGCTGAGCCGCTTGCGCTCGGGACCGCGCAAAGCCCGCGGCTGCAGTCGCCCGCGCAGCGATTGCGGATCCTGCTGGTCGACGACGACCCGATGCTGATCAAGTCGCTGCGGGACATCCTCGAGGGCGACGGCCACATCGTCACTGTCGCTGACGGTGGCCAGAAGGGCATCGACACCTTCGCAGCCGCGCTGGCAGACGGTGCCCGGTTCTCCGTGGTAATCACCGACCTCGGCATGCCCTACGTCGACGGGCGCAAGGTGGCGACCGCGATCAAGACGGCCTCATCGCTCACGCCGGTCATCCTGCTCACCGGGTGGGGCCGGCGGCTGCTGGCAGAGAACGACATTCCGGCACATGTGGACCGCGTGCTGAGCAAGCCGCCGCGGCTCGCCGAGGTGCGCGCGGCGCTGGCCGAGCTGGCCCGCGGCCCGGAACCGGTAACCGAACTGATGGATTCGGCATGAGCGCGCCGTCTGCTGCAAGGGTGCTGATCGTCGACGACGAAGCGGCGCACATGCGCGCGCTGTGCGACACCCTGCAGCAGGAGGGCTACCTCACACGTGGGTTCACCTCCGGGCTCGAGGCGGTCGCGGCATTGCGCGAGCAGCCGTTCGATGTGCTGCTGACCGATCTGATGATGCCGCAGATCGATGGCATCGCGCTGCTGCACGCCTGTCATGAGATCGATCGCGACCTGGCCTGTATCGTGATGACCGGACATGGCACGATCGCAACTGCCGTCGAAGCTCTCAAGGCGGGGGCACTCGATTACGTACTGAAGCCCTTCAAGGTAAACAACATCCTGGCGGTGCTCGCTCGCGCGCTGACGGTGCGCAGGCTGCAGCTCGAGAACATTCAACTGCGAGAGTCGGTTTCGATTTACGAACTCGCGCGAGCCATTACTCAGGGACTCGATCACGACGAAATTGTCGAACGAACACTGGCAGCGGCCAGCCAGCAGAGTGATGCCAACGCGGTCTATCTTCTGGTACCGGGCGCGGAAGGCGCCAGGTTGCGCGTCGCGGGAACAGCCGGTCCCGGTGCCCAAGCGGTTGAGAGCACGGCTACCAACGAGGCGCTGGAGCACTGGCTCGCCCGCGCGCAGGAGGAGCTCGAGGCGCCGGCCCGGAGCAGCGAGCCGCACGCATTGTTTGCCCATCCGTTCGACAGCAGAATCGGTGTCGCCCTGCCGATCGTCGCTGGCGGAAGATTCTTCGGTGTCCTGGGGTTCAGCTCCGCACGAGCGCAACGGCGCATCAGCCCGGGGCAGCTCAAGGCGCTCGAGGTACTCGCGCGCACCGCCGCCACAGCCTTCGCAACGGCGGGGCTCGTCACCGATCTGCGGCGGATGAACGAGGGACTCGAACTGCGGGTGCGCGAACGGACACGCGATCTGGAAATCGCCAACAAGGACCTGGAGTCCTTCTCCTACTCGGTCTCGCATGACCTGCGTGAGCCGCTACGGGCGGTCGAGGGCTTCTGCGAGGTGTTTCGCACCGAGTTCGGCGCAGACATTCCCGAGCCCGGTCGCAAGATCCTCGAGCGGATATGGGCGGGCGCGAGCCGCATGAGCCAGCTCATCAACGATCTGCTGCACTTCTCGCGCTTCAGCCGCGAGCCGCTCAGTTGCACGCGCGTAGCACTGCACGAGCTCGTACAGCAGATCGTGGCGCGGCTCAAGGAGCGGCTCGGCGAGCGGCAACTCACCGTGCAGATCGCGGAGTTGCCGGATTGCCATGGCGATCGCGCGCTGCTTGAGCAGGTGCTGGTCAATCTCTTGTCGAACGCCTTCAAATTCACGGCCGGCAGAGACGCGGCCCGTGTCGAAGTCGGTGTCCTGCGCCAGGGCCACGCGGCCGTCTACTACGTGCGCGACAACGGCGTCGGCTTCGACATGCGCTATGCCGATAAGCTTTTCGGAGTCTTTCAGCGCCTGCATTCGCAGGAGGCCTTCGAGGGCACCGGCATTGGCCTGTCCATCGTGCATCGGATCATTACGCGCCACGCCGGCAGGGTATGGGCGGAGAGCCGCCCCAACGAAGGCGCCACCTTTTACTTCAGCCTCCCGGAGCCGGGATAGCGTGGCGCGGCATGTAGGGAATTCCCTACGAATTGAGCCCGGCCCGCTCTTGGTCTGTCGCACGGACATTAACACTTGACGGAATGTGACGCGGCTCCCGCGGAAGCCGTGCTTCCTGAGGGCCTAATAACCCCGCGGGGGGAATGTCCCACGAACGGTCGTGATCGCCCACAGGCCGTTACAGGAGATACGTGACGATGGCCACGCCCAGCAGTGAGACGCCCAGCCAGGAACCTGGCGCCGGCGAGCTGCGTGTGTTGCTCGTCGAGGATTCAACCGCTGACGCCGAGCTGGCGATCTGGCGCCTGCGGCAGGCCGGCTACACGTGCACCTACCAGCGCGTCGTGAACGAGGCCGAGATGCGCGCTGCGCTGCGCGCCGGACTGCCCGATCTCATACTATCGGATTTCAGCCTACCGGAATTCGACGGCATGTCCGCGCTCGCCGTCGCGCGTGCCGAGGCACCCGTTGTTCCCTTCATCTTTCTATCCGGCACGATCGGCGAAGAGCGCGCCATCGAGGCCCTGAAGCGTGGCGCTATCGATTACGTCTTGAAAAGCAACCCGAAGCGCCTGGTGCCTGCCGTGCAACGAGCGCTCGAGGAAGCGGCATTGCGTCGCGCCAGTCAGCTTGCGGAGCAGCAGCTCGCCCGATTGACGGGCGTGCTGCAGATGCTGTCGGGCATCAACTCGGCGCTGGTACGCATTCAGAACCGCGATGAGGTGATGACCGAGACGTGCCGCCTGGCACACCGCGTGGGTGGCTACGCGCTCGTGATGGTAGCCCTTATCAATCCGACCACGCGGATGGCACGTCCTGCCGGGTGGGCGGGCTACGAGTTTCTGGCCGAGCCGGGGCGAGAGTTCCCGGTCGCCGATCACGAAGCAGATGATTCGAGTCTCATGGGGCGGGTCATCCGCACTGGCGAGGCCCTGCTGTGCGAGGATGTCGCGCAATCCGCGTACGTCATAGACGGCCGCGACGCCTTGATTGCCGCGGGTGTTCATTGCCTGGCCGTGCTGCCACTGCGAGTCGACAATACGCCGGTCGGGGCCTTCCTGTTCGGCACACGTGCGACGGCTGTGATCGGCCAGGAAGAGATGCTGCTGCTCGAGGAGGTCGCCTCCAACCTGTCGTTTGCGCTGCAGTACCTGGACCGGCAGGAGAGTGTGCGCTTCCTCTCGTATTTCGAACCGCTCACGGGACTCGCCAAGCGTGCGCTGTTCTGCGAGCGCCTGAGCCGGCTGCTGACGCGCGGCGCCGACAGTCTGCCGAGGCTTCTCGTAACCGTGTTTGACATCGATCACCTGAGCGTCATCAATGACTCCTTCGGACGGCACACCGGTGATCGGCTGTTGCAGTGCGTGGCGGATCGGCTCAAGGCACATTTCCCCGACACCGAGCAGCTCGCGCATCTGGGCGGGGGAACCTTTGTGTGCATGAATGCCGTGCCGGAACACCCGCAGCACGAATTCAGCTCCTTGCATGATCACGTGACGCGGGTATTCGAGCAACCTTTCAGCGTCGACGGACGCGAGATCATCGCTACCATCAAAAGCGGGCTCGCCCGCTACCCGCAAGACGGCACCGAGGCCGACCAGCTGGTGCAGAACGCCGAGGCCGCGCTCAAGGAGGCTAAGACTTCGGGAGAGCGATACCTGCATCACCGCATGGAGATGAATTCCGAGCTTGCACGTCGGGTGGGGATGGAAAACCGCCTGCGTGCCGCGCTCGACAACGGGCAATTCCTGTTGCATTACCAGCCCAAGGTCAATTTGAGCACCGGCGCAATCGCGGGCGTCGAAGCCTTGCTGCGCTGGCAGGATCCTGAAAATGGCCTGATCTCGCCGGCGGCCTTCCTGCCGCTGCTCGAATCTGCGGGCCTCATGGCGCCGACCGATGCATGGGTACTGAAGCAGGCGGCAGCAGATTGCCGCGAATGGCGCCGCAAGGGTTTGCCGCCCATACGAGTCGCGGTCAACATCCCGCCACCGCAGCTGCGCCGGCGCAATTTTGCCGGCGAGATTCTTGAGCGTATCGGTGATCTCGCGGGCGATCTGGCCTGGGGCATCGATATCGAGATCACCGAAGGCGCCCTCGCTGGCGACTCCTCATCCTGCGTGCACGCGCTAAGATTGCTGCGCGCGGCGGGCATGCGCATTGCGATCGATGACTTCGGAACAGGATTCTCTTCGCTCGCGCGCCTGTCGGAGCTGCCGATCGACACTCTGAAGATTGATCGCCTGTTTACCAGTCGCCTGCCATCGGACCGCAGGAGCTGCACACTGGTCTCGACAATCATCGGACTGGCGCATGCTTTCGACCTGACGACGGTTGCCGAAGGCGTCGAGACTCAGGCGCAGCTCGACTATCTGATGCGCCAGGACTGCGATGAATCGCAGGGGTACCTGCACAGCCGGCCGGTGCCGGCGGCTGAACTGGAGGCCCGGCTTGCAGGCTCGGGGTAGTGCCGTAACGCGACGCGCCCCGCGAACGCAGGACCGCCGTCGCTGAGCTGCCGTAGCTGCGCCGGCAACCCCTGACGCGCTGCCGCTGCGCACCCTATGCCCGCGGCGGCTCCGCAACCGCTTCCGCCGTCGCGAGGAGAACCGCGAAACCCGCGTCCTGCCAGGCGTGAATTCCGCCCAACAGCGGGCGCACTGGCTGAAATCCCATCGACATGAGCTTGCGGGCGATTCGGGCAGAGGTCGCCTCGTTCGGACACGCACAGTACACCACCGCCTCTCCGCGGCTGTGGCTGCGGTCGGCCTCAAGCAGCAGCGTCTCCAGTGCGATCGCCCCCGGGATCATCCCCTCGCGCACCCGGCTCGAGTTCGAGCGCGCGTCGACCAGTATCACGGAAGGCCCTTCCTGGAGTCGATGAGATAACTCCTCGACGGAGATGCGGTTCATGCGCAGCTGTTGAAAGAACAGATGGCGCCGCCACGCCTTAAGTGCGAGGAACACCGCCAGGATCGCCAGAATGAGCACGCCCCCTACCCGTCCGAGCGTCGCGAGCTCGGTGAACACGCTGTCGACGGCGTCATGAAACACCGCACCGATCGCAACGCCGGTGGCCGTCCAGATCGTGGCTCCGATGGCGTCATAGACGATAAAGCCGACCAGCGATGCGGCCACCACTCCCGACATTGCCGTCGTCACGGCACCGAGGCCGGGTATGAACTTGGCAATCACGAGCACCCGTGTGCCGAAACGCTCAAACACCCGCTCGGTCACCGATACGCATGAATCGGGCTCGAGGGTCAGCTTGCACATCATGCGCAGCACACGGCTGCCGAAGCGCCTGCCCGCGGTGTACCACGTGAGGTCAGCGAGCAGACATCCCGCAACGCCCGCAGCAACAATGCGGGGAAACGCTGCACCGCCCTGCACTGACCATGCCCCTGCAACGATCAGCAGCGGGTAGGTCGGCAGCGGCAATCCGATCTGCTCGACCAGGACCAGCGCGAACACCGCCACGACACCAACATGCTCGAGCCACACCGTCAGGTTTGCCATCGAATCCTCGCAGAAGGCGGCGCTCGGTCATTGTGCGTCGCCTCGCGGCCCTGCGCCAGCGCGCAGCTCACCGAAGAGTGTGAGCGGCCGCGCCGATGATCGGCGCCTGTCCGTACGGCTGAACGAGAACCGCCACGTCGGTGGCGTCGGGTGGCAACGAGGACATCGGCACGTCGAAGCTCTGCGCCTCACCCTGCCACGAGCCGAGCGTGCGAATGGCGCGCACGATATTGAACTCTTCGAGGGTGCGACCGGCGTTCTCTCCCCGACCGATTGCGGAAACGGCATGGCGCAGGTAGGCCACGAGCACGACATCACTTCTCGGGCGGTCCGCGCTCACTCCGAGCTTAACCAGCACCGCCGCGTCACGCACCGAGAGTGCGACTGGCACACCGTCGCGCTGCTCGCTCAGCCCTCTGGCAACCGCCGTCTCATTCGACCCGATGGCGTCGTACTGTCCGTCAATGACCAGCTGTGGCGTATACACGGACGAGTGATGCAACTTTCTCGCGTAGATGTTCTGTCGTTCGACGGACTGGGCCAGGGCAAAGCGATCACGCCAGCCGAGGGAATCCCAGTAGTCCACGTGAAATGCCAGGGCAAGCACGTCGGCCCGGGCGCTCAATTTTCCGAGGTAGGCATCGGCCGGGGGGCAGGAGCTGCAGCCCTGCGAAGTGAACAGCTCGACCACTACCGGGCGCGGTTGCGCGTTTGCCGCCGCCGCACACAGCAGCATTGCCGCGGCAGCTATCCATGTTCGAAACGAGCGCATCACGTGAAAATCCCTCGCGAGCATCGCCATGACCTGTAGACCGGCACAAGCAGGCGAATCTTACATTCCGGTGCCGCGTCGCCCGCCCTGCGTCCGGAACGGCCCCCGCAGATCGAGGGCGATCCCGCCCGGGGCCCCCGCAGCGCATGCTGCGGAGGCCCCTCGCTTCGGCACTGGTACCCTTCGGCACTGGTGCCGCGGCCCTCAATTGCCGGTGATTTTTATTTTAACGGATGCGGATGCCGACCCGCCTTCGCTGTCGGTCACCGTCACGCTGGCGATGTGGTTGGCGGCCACCGTGTAGGTATGACTCACGGTCGCCGCACTCTGGACCACGGGCGCGGTCCCGTCACCGAAGTTGAAGCTGTACTGCGTGATCGCTCCGCCGCTGTTCGGATCGTGGGAACCGGAGGCGTTGAAACTTACCGTCAGCGGTACGTGCCCGCTGCCCGGCGTCGCGCTGATCGCTGCCGCCGGCGGCTGGCTGGGCGCCTGCACCGTGATTGTGACGCTCGGCGAGGTACCCGTCCCTCCACCGCTATCGGTGACCGTGACGTTGGCGCTATAGGTGCCAACCGCCGAATACGAGTGACTTACGGTCGGCGTGCTCTGCGTCAGCGCACCGCTCCCATCGCCGAAGTTGAATGTGTATTGATTGATCTGCCCACCCCTGAGCGGCGGGTGCGATGCCGATGCATCCAGGCTCACGGTGAGCGGTACGGCGCCGCTGGTGGGCGTCGCTGTCAGCAAGGCAACCACCGGCGCTGCCGGATTGCAGGCGGCATTGCCCACCAATGTATAGGTACCGCTCGGCGTTGAGCCTATGGTCTCCAGTAAGCCGGCGTCCGCCCCGACGAGCAGCTGGGTGACGCCGTGGACGCTCGACAGCTGGGCGCCGGCGCCAGGCGGGGTGCCCTGCGTACCTGCGGTGACGTTGGGGAACGTACCGACCGGGGGCAGGATCAGGCTCGCAGGCAGCGTCCAGGTGACGGTGTTGTTGCTCGTGTTGAAGGTCCCGCTGATGGTGCCCAGAGTCGAATCGCCGTTGCCGCCTGCGCCGTCGGATGTCGTCACGCCGTAGACGAATTCAGGCGTGGCCGGCGTCCCTGCCGGGGCGACCGTGTCCATGTCGACGAAATACACCTGCCCCTGGTAGCTGAAGTACACCTTCCAGAAGGTGTTGGGCGGCAGAGCTGGGAGCGCCGACAGGTTGCCAACCGTCATCGTGATGACGAGCGTTTCGGGGGGACTTGCGGGCGGGTAGGGCTCTGCTATCGAGAGCGCCGTGACGTCGTCCTCTTCATTGGCCGGCGCGCCCACCTGACTTCCGGGCTTCTGCGACACCACGGTAGCGCCTGGCAACACACAGGGTGACAGCGCCGTGCCAGCACTCTGTCCGACCAAGGCACTGACCTCGGCGACGTTGAACGAGCCAAGGCCGGTGGTGAAGTCCCAGCCCGGTGTCGCGGCATAAATGCCGTTGCTGCCGACGGTCACATCCGTCATGCCGGTGATGGTGGAGAACGGCGCTCCCGGGGTGGCGAGCCCATAGAGCACCGGCCCGGCGAAGCCGAGGGTGTTGTTGTGCGCGCCTTCGAGGCGCGCCCAGGAGCCGAGCGACAGAGGCGAAGCGAGGCTGGTGCCACCGTTGGTGGTGTCACCGCCACCACTGACGAAGCCTGCGGGCGACAGCAGGAAATCCGCATCCATGGCCACGTCAGGCACGCCCTTGCCGGCACCAACGGTTGAAGTTCCCGCGGTCACGGGCACGAAGGAAGACTGCCAGCCTCCCGAGTGCTCCCACAGCGAGAAGCCACCGCCGCCCGCATCCCAGGCGGTCGTTTGGATGACGTTGTAATTGGAATCCACCAGGAGGGTGGTTCCGCCAGCGCCCATCACGTACGTGTCAGAGGCCGGAAACTCCACCATCGCCGGCACGCCCGACAGCGGCACGCCGTTGGTATCGCCTACCACGCCGCAGGCCGAGCCGGAATCTCCCGTGGAGGCGAACACCGTCTGACCCTGCACCGCCGCCTGGCGAAATATCTGGTCGTAAAGGGGCATCGCACCGGAGAGGTACTCGAGCGTCTCGCAGCCACCGAATGAGGCGCTGCCGGCCTGCGCCAGATCCTGAGTCACGAATGCGTTGAACCCCGGGATGAGGTCGACGTCGTTGAGCGAGTCAGCGTCATACACGATGAGCTGTTTGACCGCTCCCGCCATACCGGTCGACTCCTGGGTATCCATGTCGAATTCCACGCGCCGCTGGTGTCGCTGCTGCCGAGCCCGACCTGGACGATCTGTACGGGAACCTGCGGCAGGTTGTTCTCGCTCTCGAACTGGCGCAGATCGCTCGGCGCGGTAGGGTTATTCGGATCCGGCAGGATGCCGGCGAGATTACCCTCCGCGAAAATGGCGATCGTGGTGTTGGAAGCTGCCGGAACCGCGCCGACGCCGTACACCTGCCAGAAGTTCTGCGGCGAGAAAGTGACCGGGTTGGCCGGCGTGCTGGGTGAGGGCACCGCAGGCGCCGGGGCGGCTGCAGGCCACGCGCCGAGGAAAGTGTGCATCGTGTCGATGTTCTGCAGACCGACCACCGACAGTACGACTCCTCCGAGGGACGCCGGCACCTGCGCCGTCTGCGTGTTGGCATAAACGGTGCGTGCCGGCTCGCCGTTCGGGCCGGACACCTGGTATTGCCACAGCGGGGTGTTGAAGGCCGCTGCGGCCGCGGCCGCGGTGCCGTAGGCCGACACGTACATGCCGTTGGAGACTGCGGAGATGTTGGTGAACCCCATGTTAGTCAGGTACGACTCCACGGCCTGTATCTGACTGGAGCTCGGCGCATAGCTCGCGGCAAACTGCGCCGGCGTGACAAATCTGCCGTAGGCGGGGTTGCCGCGCGTGTTGACTGCGAGGATTGCGCTGTTGAGCCGCGCCTGATTTTGCAGCTGCAACCCCACCAGGACATGCAGCTGAGTGGTGCCCGGTAACGGGCCCAGCGATTGCACCGGCGACGTGAAGTTTGCCAGCGTGATTCCCTGGGTTGTGGTCGGAGCCCAGCCGCTGTTTTGCGCCGCCGCGCCGTGACACAACGTCAGAGCAAGTAACACGAACAACCCCCGCCCGAGCTGTGCCCGGCGAGGGGCGGAATGGGTGCGCATCGTAACTCCCTGTCGTTAGTGTTAGGTGCGAGAAGTGTTAGGCGTGAGACGCTAGTAGTAGCACTACTACAAGTCAACAGCATTCTGTGTATCCAAATGGAGGCATCCGTTGACCTTCGGTAGTAGTGCAACTACCATCAGACCCGACAACGGGGGCGAAGGTGAAGGCGCAGCGCAGCAAAGAGCTCATTGATGCGGGGAGCAGCCGTGAACGGCTGCTCGGCACGGGCAAACGCCTCATGGCCGAAGTAGGCTACGAGCGCATCACCACCGCGGCCATTGCGCGCGAGGCGGGTTCCTCGGAATCGCAGCTGGTGCGCTACTTCGGCAGCAAGACCGGTCTCCTCGAGGCCATCTTCGACGCGAGCTGGGCGCCGCTCAATCCGCACATCGCGCGCCTGGTAGCGGCCGCGCCCACGGCGCGCGACGCCATGATCGCGGTCCTCGCTGCCATGATCAGCGCCTTCGAGCGTGACCCCGAGCTGGCGAAGCTGCTGCTGTTCGAGGGTCGCCGTGCGCGCGGAGACAGCGCCGAGGTCCTCATCACCCAGGGGTTCAAGGACTTTGCCAGACTGGTGCTGAGCCTGATCGAGCGCGGCCAGAAAGACGGTAGCTTCAGCACTGCGCTCAAGCCGCAGGCGATAACCTCAGCGCTGCTCGGCGCGTCCGAAGGAATGATGCGGGATCGTCTGCTCGCGGCCCAGCAGAACCAGCCCTCCCCTTTCCCCGACTCTCAGATTCGCGCCGTGTTCGGCGTGTTGATTTCCGGGCTGAAGCCTTAGCCGCTGTGTCGGGGATCACCTACCTGTACCGGTATGCCGAGCCTACAGGAGGCGAGTTTCTCGCGCGCTAGGCTGTCGCGGCCGGTCGGTTGGCCGCAGCGGAGGTCACGATGAACACAACGCGCACGGGCCGCCGCTTGCGGCTGCTAGGGTGCCTCGGCATCGCAATCCTCGCCTCGACAGCTGCTGCCGCTGATGAGGAAGACCCCCCGACGCGTGCCGCGCGGCTAGCGTTTGTCGCCGGCAACGTGGCGTTTCAGCCTGCGGGCACTTCCGACTGGGTTGCGCCGTACGTCAACCGTCCGCTGACGACCGGCGATCAGCTGTGGTCTGACAGCGACGGTCGTGCAGAACTGCAGCTCGACGGCTCGGTCCTGCGAGTCTCAGCCAACACGGCGATCTCCTTTCTGAATCTCGGCGACAACGTCACCCAGGTTCAGCTCTCCTCCGGCACGCTGATCTTGCGCGTTCGCCGACTGAGTGATCAGGACACCTACGAGGTCGACACGCCGAATCTCGCCTTCTCCGTGCTGCGACCCGGCCTTTACCGCCTAAGCGTAGATTCATCGGGTAACTCCACTGCAATCGCGATCCGCAGCGGCCAGGGCGAAGTGACCGGCGCAGGCGTGGCGTATCCAGTTTACGCGAATGAAAACGACGTGTTCTCCGGGACCGACCAGCTGGTCGAGAATCCACAGCCGGAAAGCGCCGCGGACGCGTTCGATACCTGGAGCCTGGAGCGCGACAATCGCTGGGATCGCTCCAGCTCCGCGCGCTATGTGTCGCCAGATGTCGTCGGCTCTGCGGATCTCGACAGTTACGGCTCCTGGACGGCGACGCCGGAATACGGGACCGTCTGGTTCCCGCGGGGACTCGAGGCGGGTTGGGCTCCGTACCGCAACGGACACTGGGCGTATGTCGAGCCCTGGGGTTACACCTGGGTCGACGACACTGCCTGGGGGTTCGCGCCGTTTCACTATGGGCGCTGGGTCTGGGTCGGTGGCCGATGGGCCTGGGTCCCACCTCCGCCGCCGGGCCCCGCGTACGTGCCTGCCGTCTACGCGCCGGCACTGGTTGCCTGGCTTGGCGTCGGTACCGGCGTCGCCTGGTTCGCGTTGAGTCCGCGGGAGGTCTATGTTCCTTCCTATCCCGTCAGCCGCAGCTACCTCAATGACATCAACGTCTCCAACACGACGGTAAACACCACGGTCGTGACGAACGTCTACAACACCACGATCGTGAATAAGACGGTGACGAATGTCACCTACGTGAATCGCTCGGTACCGGGCGCTGTGGTAGCGACGAGCTCACAGGCGTTCACTTCCGCGCAGCCGGTCGCCAGAAACATCGTGAAGATTGACACGCAGGCGATCGCGCGTGCACCGGTGCAGGCCACCGCGCCGGCTGTGGTACCCACCAAGCAGGCGGTCCTGGGCGCGGCGCGCGCGGCGGCCCGCAAGCCACCCGCTGCGGTTCAACAGCGCGCCGTGGTCGCGCGCACCGCGCCGCCTGCGCCTCCGCCCCCGCTCGAGCGGCGGCTGGCGGCGATCAAGAGCAACGGCGGCAAGCCGCTGTCGGCCGCGCAGCTACGACAGATCACCACAAGCACCCCGCGTGCGGCAGCTGTCAGGGTTGCGCCGCCCCCGCGGATGATGCCTGCACGCAGTGCACCGGCGGAGGCGCCCGCTGCGAAATCGCAGCCTCCCCAGCCGGCGACCCGCCCCAACGAGCCGCGCGCCGCGGCTGCCCGGTCCGAGCCGTCACCGCCCGCCCGGCCGGTACACCCGAGCGAAGCGCCGATGCCCCCCAAGCCCCCCTCGCCCTCCATCGCCAACAGCGCGCTCGAACGGCAGCATTTGCAGGAGCAGCAGCGGTTGGCCGCTCAGCAGAATGCGCAGCGGCAGCGACTGCAGCAGCAACAGGACGCTGAGCACCAACGGCTCGCAGACAAAGCGCATCAACAGCAGCTGGAAGAGCAGCATCAGGCGCAAACCGAGCAACTGTTGCAGAAACACACGCAGGAGCAGCACGCACTGCAGGTGCAGCAGGAGCAGGAGACGAAACGGCAGGCGAGTGAGCCGCCGCCGAAGCAACGCAAGGGCGAGCCGCCTCCCAGCAAGACCCAGCCCCCGTGACGTCGCCCGGTCGGCTCCAGGCATCAACCGGGTCGCCAGCGTTGCGCGCCTGGCGCGCACCACGCGCGCCAGCCCAGCACGCAGCCTCTGGATTCACGCGTGGATGAGGCGGCCGCCGCCGAAGGCCCAGTTCTCCCAGGCAGTTTCCTTCAGGCAGACCATCACGTTCTCGGTATTGATGCCGGAGCGGGAAAGGCTTGCCATGAGGTCAGCGAGCAGCTTCTTCTTCACTTTGACGCTGCGGCCTACCGACCAGAGAATTTCGATGAGCACGAAGTCATTGTTCCGCTCGCTCTGCAGGTCTGGATAGCCGGCATCAAAGCGGAAGTCGACTTCGTCCAGTTCAATGACGCGCTGAAACCTGTCAGCCGCCGGAACGCCGGAGGAAACCAGCGCGCTGTGCACCGCATCGAGCACGGTGGTTTTGAATTCACGCGACTTCGGCTTTCGCACCGTTAGCGTTACGAGGGGCATAGGATTTCCTCAAGCGCGATCGTTACCGGGGCCACGCCATCAAGACATCGCTCCGGCGCCGGCGTGTGGTTCCGGCGGTAGCGGAATGAATTCCGTGTTGTCCGCATCCGGCAGCTTCATGCGTCCGGCGCGCCAGTCTGCTTTCGCCTGCTCGATGCGCTCCTTTGACGATGACACGAAGTTCCATTCAATGAAGCGCGGACCGACGGGCTCACCGCCGAGTAACATCAGTACCGTCGGTGCCGTTGCCTGCAGGGCGACCTGACCATTGCCGTCAAACACGATCATCTGTCCGGGTGGGAGATCGCGGCCGTCCACCCGCGCCGCGCCGGAGACGAGGTAGGCCGCGCGCTCGGGGTACTCGTCCGGGAATGCAATGCGCGCGCCCGGCTCCAGTGCGACGTGCGCGTAGAACAGCGGTGAGTGCGTCTTCACCGCCGAGCGCACACCGAACGCAGCGCCGGCGAGCATCCGCAGCCACACGCCTGCGTCGCTGTAGAGCGGCAGATCCTCCCCGGCGTGGTGCGCGAACACCGGAGCGGTCTCCTCCTCACCATCCGGCAGCGCGACCCAGGCCTGGATCGCGTGCATCGGTGCGCCTGCGCGCCGGGCTTGCTCGAAACGTTCGGAGTGGGTGATGCCGCTGCCCGCGGTCATCCAGTTCACCTCCCCGGGCCGGATCGGCTGGCTGCACGCCGGTGGAGTCGCGGTGCATGATCTCGCCCGCAAAGAGATACGTGACGGTCGACAATCCGATATGCGGATGCGGACGTACGTCGGCCTCGCGCGCCAGTCCTTTGGGAAGATCAACCGGTCCCAGATGATCGAAGAAGATGAATGGGCCGACCATGTGGCGCGACGCGTAGGGCAGCACCCGGCCGACCTCAAAGGTGCCGAGACTTCGTCGCCGCTGCGGTATCAGCAGTCCGCTCATGCTGCTCGATTGAAGCGCGTGGCCTCAGTCACACGACGTCCCTGTGCCGAGGTAAAACTGCTCATAGATCGCTCCGTCGCTGCCAAACGGCATGAAGACGGCCCCGGCGTTCCGCAGTTCGCCAAAATGCGTGGGTCGGCTGCTTCTAAGGTTACTGGCGTTGGTTCCTCCGGCGGCCACGCCGATGGTGCCAAGGATATTCGGAGAATAGCTGGCGCCGGTGGCGGCGAGCTCCCCCACGATCATTTCGATCGTGCCATTGCTGTACATCGCGATCTGCAGGGTGTTGGGTTGAGTCGTACCCGCGGCCGGAACGTCCTTGTAGGTCACGATTACGCGGTTATTGCTGGCGTCAAAGTATGCGAACACCCCGCCATCTGCGGCGGCCGCCGTACTGTCGAGATCTTTCATCAGCGCGCCGATGGTAAACCTGTGGCTCAGCAACAGCTGGCCCTTCATGTACCACGGCGAGCCATTGTCGTCGACGGTGGGATAATCGGGCGAAGTTCTGCTGGTAATTTCACCGTCCTCGTCGACGACGAGAGTGGTAATCGGGCTGGCCAGCCCGGGAACTGGCAGTGAGAAGCCAGCGTAACTGAGGTAAACGCTGCCATTCCCCGCCACGCTGAGCTTGGTCGGCCCCTGGTCGTAAAGCGCCGCACCGGAGACGACACTCACCTCATAGCCCGCATCGCCACCCGGAACATAGGTGATCTTGTCACCGGGTTGCAGGTCGATCGGATGAGCACGCACTCGCTCGCATTGCGCGACGAAGTTTACCAGCGGATTCCTGCGTCGATTGGCGTCAGAATCGGTCAGGTAGGGCGTGTAAGCGTCCTCGTGCTTGAGAGCCTTGTTAAAGAACGAAACCGCATACCAGTTTGCCAGGCGCCGCAGTTCGGCAACCGGGACCTGCGATTTCAGCGGCATTGAGCTCTGCAGCTCATTCCTGACGGCCAGTATCGACGGGTCGCCAAAGAGAACCGCAACCAGCTGCGCATCGCTGATGCCATCGAAAACCGATGCATCGCAGTACTCATAAATACCCGATTGCCGCGCACCCGAATAAATGAAGTAGAAGGTCGAATCGAAGGTGTAGTTGGCGATATCGGTAGCGCTCAACGTGAAAGGATCGATGAATGCCGCCGGGAACACCGCCGGATTGATGGCGAGCATGGAATTGCGAAAGTCCTGGCACCAGCTCGACTGATAGCCCGTCACATGATGGCCGGCACCTGCCAGGTCGACGAGATACTTCGTGCCGCTATGAGTGAACTTGTTGAAGTCGTTATAGGCAGTGCCCGCGTCATTGCCGAAGAACAGCAGCGGAACTCGGGCGTTGGCATAGTCCGCCGGGCTCAGCACCGGACCGTAGTTGCTTCCCGCGCCCATGAACGCGGCTTTCACCCGGCTGTCGGGCAGCAGTCCCGCGCTGCTGATCCCGGTGACCGTCGCCAGAGTGGTCTCGCCACCGAGCGAGTAGCCCAGGACACCGATTTTTTCTGCATCGATGTGGCTCGAAAAGGAGATGCCCGTTTTCTGATCGACCACGCCCTGAAGCATGGCGCCAATCGCAAACCTCACGTCCAGGGAGCGTTGCGCGATCAGGCCGGTCAGGCTCTGAGCGATACTGGGATTGGGGCCGAGCGGCAGACCGATGGTGTTCTCGAGGAAATCGGCCTGGTACCAGGCATCGTTGTTACCGCTATGCTCAACCGCAGCCACGATGTATCCATGGCTCGCCAACGTCTCCAGGGTGTCGGGAATGGTTTTGGCGGCGGCAGTCTCGAGGCCATGAGAGGCGACCAGCAGCGGGAAGCTCGCTCGGTCCAGTGGCGCCCCCTCCTTCACGGGGTTGAAGGACGGGCTGCCGATGAAGGTCAGCGCGGGCAGGTCCGGAAATCCCGGATAGACAGTGCCACCCGGATTCTGGTTGTAGATGGGGTTGTTCCAGGTGTAGGTGACGTGCGCACTCGTCGTGGCCCGTGCCGGGTACCACAGATGCAAATACAGAGGACGCCCCGCTGTGGTTACCGGAGTCGAACCGTCAGGATTGCGCGAGGTATCGGTAACGATTACCGTCGCATGCCCGACTGAATAAGGCCCGTTTTCGTCTGGCGGATAAGAACCATCAGGGTCCGGATCCGCGGCTAACGCCGCAGTGCCTGCCCCAAGCGATGCCGCGAGTAACAGCGCGCTCGAGACCAGCGCCGCGGCACGCGCGGTAAGTTTCTGATGCGGCACGATTGTTCTCCTCATACGGCTCGGTCGTGGTTTGAGCTTGTTGTGTTCGTGACCCGCGCCGTGACGCGTCCCTGTACCTGCAGCCGGTTGTGTCTCGGCTCGCCATCCGCGCGTCGCTGATATTCTACCCGGCAGCATCCGTTGACAAGATCGAATGGGCGGCGTGCTTGAGCAATCCGAAGGCATTGCCCTGCGATGAGGCAGCGATCCGCTCGAGCGCGAGCGTACCCGCATGCGCGGCCCGCGGGTCGTGGGTTCTGGCGGCCGCGGTACTGGGGTCGACGCTCGCATTCGTCGACGAGTCGGTGGTCAACGTGGCGCTGCCGCGGCTCGAGAGCGACCTGCACACGACGCTTGCGGCCATGCAATGGGTCATCAACGCTTACATGCTGTGCATGTCGGCGCTGCTGCTGATCGGCGGCGCGGCGGGAGACCAGTTCGGTCGGCGGCGCATCTTCGTGAGCGGAGTAGTGCTATTCGCCGTTGCGTCGCTCGGCTGCGGGCTGGCGCCGAACGTGTCGCTGCTCGTGGTTGCAAGAGTCATTCAAGGCGCCGGAGCGGCGCTGCTGGTGCCGTGCTCGCTGGCGCTTATCGGCGCGGCATTTGATGAGAAAGACCGTGGAGCGGCCATCGGCATCTGGTCGGGGGCGGCCGCGATTGCCTCGGGGGCTGCCCCGCTGCTGGGGGGCTGGCTGGTCGATCACTGGTCGTGGCGGGCGATTTTTCTGATCAACCCGCTGCTCGCGATTCCCACGGTGTGGATCGCTCTGGGCAAGGTGCCGGAAAGCCGGGATCCGAATGCGCCTCCTGTCATCGACTGGCGCGGTGCCGTGCTTGCGTTCGCAGGACTTGGGTGTCTCGTGTACGGACTGATCAACTCCTCTGAGCTTGGATGGAGAGATCCGGCGGTGGTGACTTCACTGTCGGCGGCGATGCTGTTGCTGCTCGGCTTCCTCCTCGCCGAACGCCGCAGCCGCTGGCCCATGATGCCGCTGGAGCTGTTCCGCTCGCGCACGTTCTCCGGAGTCAACCTGCTCACCCTGCTTCTTTACGGCGCCCTCGGCGGTGCGTTCTTCTTCCTGCCCTTCCTCCTCATTCAGGCGCAGGGATATTCCGCGACCGCCGCCGGCGCCGTGTACTTGCCGTTCACGCTCGTTCTGGGCGTCCTGTCGCGCTGGTCAGGTGGGCTGCTCGACCGATTTGGCGCGCGCGCCCCCCTGATCGCAGGGCCCACGCTCACCGCACTTGGGTTTCTGTGCCTGGCCGCCAGCCGCCCCTACTGGGCCACGCTCCTCTCGATGACCCTGTTGGGCTTCGGCATGGCCATCACCGTGGCGCCGCTGACAGCGACCGTACTCAACGCCGTTCCCGCGCATCGCACCGGCGTGGCCTCCGGTATCAACAATGCGGTCGCCGCGGTGGGCAGTCTTCTGCTCATCGCGGTACTTGGCACCGTGGCCCTCGGCTCCTTCGACCGCTCTCTGGATCGGCGCCTGGCAGCGGCACACGCCCCGCCCTCGGTAACGCGCACGGTACGCGCGGCACGCGGTGCGTTTGTCGTGCCGGCGATGCCTGCGGAGCTATCGGCCGAGGAGCGACAGCTGGCCCACTCGATTGTCGCGGACTCGCTTGCCGCCACGGTGCGCATCGCACTGTGGATCGCAGCGGCGCTGGCGTTCGCCGGCGCGTTGTCCGCTGCCCTGACCGTGCGGCGCGACGACTCGTTCGGAGCGTAAGATCTGGCAATCGCACGCGAAACTCACAAGCGCGATGTCAGTTGTACCGTTAACGCTGGAACAGATCGTCGCGAGTGGGCTTTGCATCGGTTGCGGGCTCTGTCGATCGATCGCCGGGCCCGATCAGGTTGAGCTGGTGATGACGCCGGAAGGGCGCGAGCGCCCGCTGACACGTAAACCGCTGAGTCGATCGACGCTGGAGCACATCAACGCGGTTTGTCCGGGGACACGCATCGGGGGCGCCGCTCCCGGCGCACTCAGTGAGACCGCGATGCACGACACCGTCTGGGGATACGCCGAGCGCCTGAGCATCGGTTACGCCGGCAATCCGCTGGTGCGCTTTCGCGCCTCGTCGGGCGGGGTTCTGACGGCGCTCGCTCAGTTTCTTCTGACGTCCGGCCGTGCCACCTTTATTCTGCACGTCGCCGCCTCCAGATCCGCGCCCATGCGCAGCGAGCGGCGGCTGAGTTTCGAGGCCGCCGCAGTCCTGGGCGCTGCCGGTTCGCGCTACGGTCCGGCAGCACCGTTGCTGGACTTCTCGGAGATCCTCGGTCGCGGCGAAGCCTTTGCTCTGATCGGCAAGCCCTGCGACATCACCGCGGCCCGCAATCTCGCGCGCCTCGATCCACGGGTCGATCGCTACATGCGCTATGCGCTCACCCTGGTATGCGGCGGCGCCTCCGATCTCACGAAATCCGAACAAGTGCTGCAGCGCTTCAACGTCCGCGAGAGCGAGCTCGCCCTGTTTCGTTATCGCGGACACGGCAATCCCGGCCTGACGCACGTCGAGACGAAGGACGGTCGTACCTTCGAGCTCACCTATCGGGAGCTGTGGGAGGATGAGTCCAAATGGATGATCCAGCCACGCTGCACTATCTGTCCCGATGCGATTGGCCAGGGGGCCGATATTGCCGTCTCCGACACCTGGCCGGGCGGCACTCCCACCGGCGAGGATGAAGGTTTCAACGGGATTATTGTCCGCACCCAACGCGGCCTCGAGCTCTATGATGCGGCGGTGGCCGCGGGGGCACTGACGATCGAGCGCGCGGCCAGCTTTGGCGACTTCGACCGCTTCCAGCCGCATCAGGTGCGCAAGCGACGCGCGGTGTGGGCACGGCTCAAAGGCATCGGCGTCGCGGGGCAAGCCGTGCCGGTGGTGACTGATCTGGGCATGGAAGAGTGCGCGCGGCAGAATTCCCTGAAGGAAAATCTTGCGGAGTGCCGCGGTGCCCGCGACCGGGTCAGGCGGGGTCGCCTGGGGGAGCCCGCTGCGCGCCCGCGGTAGCGGTTAGCGCGGCTCGATTTCGACGTCTGCGATCTGATTCTCCGGCGTCAGGGTCATCGCCACAAACAACGTCCGCTGTGGAAACACCGCGAGATAGCTATAGCGCAGGTCATCGCCCAGCTCGCGGCGCTCCAGCAGCTCGAGCCGTGCGGGTGCGGTCAGCGGAGCCAGCAATTCCTTGCAGGCCTGCAACTCCTCGGGGAAAAAATCCCGTCGCATCGCGGGCAAGTCCACTTCGGAAAGCGTCCCCGCACCGAGGCTGCGCAGCAGCACGCGCACCCGCTCGGTGATCTCGGGATTGTGGTCGGCAATCTCCCTGTCCGGCTCGAGCCGCGGCAGCCGCGAGTCAATGACGCGCGTAATTCCGTCAACAAAGCGATCCGGCATCGCATCGGCAAGATTGGCCAGCACGATGACGGTCAGATCATCCGCGAGATAGCGTGATATAAAGGTCCGGAAGCCCTGCCATGAGCCGCCGTGGTAATACCACGGCTCACCGAGCGCCCGATCCACTTCCCAGCCAAAGCCATACGGATAGGTTCTGCCGCTCTTGAGTATCACTGCCGTATAGATTGCCGACCAGCTCTCAGGTCTAAGCAGCGCCCCGGCGCGCAACCCGCGGTCCCAGGCAAGGTAATCGTTGAGCGACAGATAGAGCGCGCCGTCGGCAGTCGTGTTGAGTGTCGGTGAAACCCAGTCCTGATTCTTGAGATCCCCATCAACCAGCTGGTAGCCCGCGGATCGGTTGCGAACAATGTCCGCCTCGGAGATGATCCGCGCGCTCTTCATGCCAAGCGGCGCAAATACGCGATCACGGAGAATATCGCCGTAAAACTTACCCGAGACCCGGTGAAGGATGATTCCGAGAAGCATGTAGCCCGTGTTGCTGTAGCTCCATCGCGAGCCGGGTTCGAACTCCAGCGGCAAAGCGTAGGCCATCTTCAGCAGCTCATCCTCGGAGTAGTCGCTGCGGAGGTTGACATCCTTCGACGAGTAGCTCGCGACGCCGGAGGTGTGGGTCAGCAGGTTGCGGATCGTGATTTGAGCCCAGCCGGAAGGCGCAGCGGGTAAGTACTTCGTGATCGCATCGTCGAGCACGAGCTTGCCGTCCTCGACTTCGAGCATTACCGCGACGGCAGTGAACTGCTTGCCCACCGACCCCGATTGAAAAACGGTTTCTCGCGTGACCGGCACGTGGTGCTCGACATTCGCCTCGCCATAGCCCCCGGCGAAAATGACCTTGCCGGCTCTGACGACGCCGATGGCGACGCCCGGCACCTTCTGTCGGCGCATCTCCGCAGCGACGAATGCGTCCACCGCGCGCGCAATCCGCTCTCCGGGATCGGGCTGCGCCGCCATTGCAACCTGAGCCCAGAGGGTCACGGCGAGGAGAACTGTGGTGCGATCGAGCGTCCTGCGCAGGTGCCCGTGACTCATGGGTTCGACGCCGGCAGCAGCTCGATGCTGCTGCTCAGGAGCTGCGCCAGATCGGCGCTCTGACCGACGTGGATCTCAAACCGCCCGGCTTCCAGGGTGCGCTCGAGATCCGGGCCGATGAACGCCAGCGCCGCAACCGGCAGCATCCAGCTGACACGCCCGCGCTGCCCCGGCTCGAGAGCAATCCTGCGCACCCCTTTCAGCTCCAGAACCGGGCGCGCGATGCTGGCGACCACGTCGCGTACAAATAGAAACACGGTCGCCTCGCCGCGGATGAGACCTTCATTATGGACCGTCACGGAAACCTCGACGCTTTCAGCCGCCGTCACGCAGCGCGGGGCGCACTGCAGATCATGCAGGGTGTAGCGGCCATAGGAGAGTCCATGCCCGAAGGGAAACTGCGGCGTCGCGGGAATATCCAGGTAGGTACTGCTGTAGCGCTGGCCGGCCTTCGCCGGCCGGCCGCAAGAGCGCTGGCCGTAGAAGATGGGCACCTGGCCGCCGTGGCGCGGCCAGGTCACGGGCAGTTTTCCGCTGGGGTTGAATTTTCCGGTCAGCACATCAGCGACAGCAGCTCCGGCTTGCGTGCCGAGAAACCAGGTGGCGAGCACGGCGTCGGCGCGCTCAAAGAGCCACGGCACGACGAGCGGCCGGCCTGAGGAGAGCAGCACCACCACGGGCTTGCCGAGTTCGAGTGCGGCTTCCGCCAGTGCACGCTGGCATCCGGGCAGGCCGAGGTCCGCGCGGCTCGCTGCTTCGCCGCTCATGGAAGCGTCTTCGCCCAGACAGAGAATCACCACCTCGGCAGCGCGGCAGCGCCCGATGGCGGCGGGGATCCGGCGCATGTCCTGTCCGCTGACATCGACACCGGAGAGGCAGTCGATCCGGCAGCGGGGCAAAGCGGCCGCAAGTCCTTTGAGGATCGACACGCTCGCTCGGGCACGACCCGCCGCTGCCCACGGCCCCAACATCTCGCCCGCTGCCGAGGCCAGCGGACCGATGAGGGCGATACGCCGCGTGTCCGGAGAAAGAGGCAACACGTGCCCACGGTGAGTCAGCAGCACGATCGCCCGCCGCCCGACCTCGCGTGCGAGCTGGCGCACCCGAGCGCTCGCGCTGGCCCGCCGCGCCGCGTCGATAGGGATCGTCAAACAGCCCGAGACGCTCCTTGAGCCTCAGGACGCGTCGCACGCTGGTGTCGATCGCCGTCAGTGTTACCAGACCACGCTCGAGCGCTGCCGGCAGTCCGCGCAGATACGCCTCGCTCTCCATGTCCACGTCGATACCGGCCGTGAGGGCCAGCGCGGCGGCCTCGGCATCGTCCTGAGCCACACCGTGATTGCGCAGCTCTGCAATCGCGTTGTAGTCGCTGATCACGACACCCTCAAAAGCGAGCTGACGGCGCAGCCAGCCCTGTAACAGCGGCGCGTTGGCGCTCATCGGCACGCCGGCGATATCGGTCAAAGCCGGCATGATGGCGGCGACCCCCGCGGCAACGGCGGCCGCAAACGGCGGCAGGTAGACCTCGTGCACCGTGCGGTCGGCGAGATCGACCGGGGCATATTCGCGCCCGGCGGTTACGGCTCCATACCCGCACAGGTGCTTGGCGGTGGCGGCCAGGCTGGAGGCGGCGCTCAGGTCCTGGCCCTGGAAGCCGCGCGTTTTCGACGCGGCAAACTCCGCGGCGACCCAGGGGTCTTCACCCGGGCTCTCGACGATCCGACCCCAGCGTGGATCGCGCGCTACATCGAGCATGGGCGCGAAGGTGAGCGCAATTCCATCCTGCGCAGCTTCCGCGGCGGCGCTGCGTGCCGTTCTCTCCCAGGTGTCAGGATCGAACAGGCAGGCCTCCGCCAGCGGCACCGGGAA
The DNA here is from genome assembly GCA_963835645.1 of uncultured Gammaproteobacteria bacterium. GTDB lineage: Bacteria > Pseudomonadota > Gammaproteobacteria > Steroidobacterales > Steroidobacteraceae > 13-2-20CM-66-19. The sequence goes on from CAWIGQ010000001.1 coordinate 335,455, forward strand.
GATCGTGCGATGACCGTGGATGACATCGAGGCCCAGCAGCAGTGGAATCCCGAGTCGGGAATCCTCGACTGCGATCCGCTGCAGGGCGCGCACCTCCTCGGCGCCCCAGAGGTTCAACACGTTGCCGATGCGTCCGGCACGAATGCCCTCATCGAGCGCGCGGCGCTCGCCCGGGCCGGTGACGACGCGGGATGCCGCGACCATGTTGAGCTGCCCGATCCTCTCCTCGAGCGTCATCGCGGCGAGCAGTCTGTCGATACGTCCCATGCTCTGGCCTTGCTGTAAGCTGATGCACTCACGCTGGGTAACTGCTCGCGGCCGGATCGTTCGACGAGGCGCGACGGGAACGGGTCGATACGATGACACAACCTTCGAGCGCACCCTCGGCCGCCGCCGGCAGCGCCGACGTCCTGAACAAGGATAGCCTCTTCTCCCAGGTCATGCGGATGGGCTCGGCTTTCTGGGGTTCACGCGAGCGCGACAAGCTGCTGATGCTGGCCGCCCTCCTCGTCGTGGTCACCGCGGCGACGGCCTATGTGCAGATCAGGCTCAACGCATGGAATCGGCCGTTTTACGATGCGCTCACCCACAAGGATCTGCGGGGCTTCATCGAGCAGCTGGGCGTCTTCGCCGAGTTGGCGGGCATACTGCTGGTGCTCAACGTAGCGCAGGTGTGGCTCAATCAGAGCTCCAGGGTCGTGTTGCGCCAGGGCCTGGTGCACGACCTGCTGAACGTGTGGCTCGCGCCGCTGCGCGCTTTCCGTCTGTCGAATGCGGGCTGGATCGGAGTCAATCCGGACCAGCGACTGCACGCCGATGCCCAGCATCTTACCGATCTGATGACCGATCTCGGCATCGGCCTTCTGCAAGCCACGCTGCTGCTGCTGTCGTTCATCGGCGTGCTGTGGGTGCTGTCGCAACACATGACTCTGCCGTTTTCAGGACAGCGCCTGCACGTGCCCGGCTATATGGTGTGGTGCGCGCTGTTCTATGCCGGTACCGCCTCGTACCTGAGCTGGCGTGTCGGTCGGCCGCTGATCGCACTCGACGCCGAGCGCTATGCGCGTGAGGCGGATCTGCGTTTTGCGCTGGTGCGCGCCAACGAAGAGATCGAAGGCATCACGATCTATGGCGGCGAGGCCGATGAGAAAGAGCACCTCAATCGGGTCTTCGAAACCGTCCTTGAGGTCTCGCGGCGCATTGTCGGTGCCCTGACGCGGCTGACCTGGGTCACCGCAGGGTATGGCTGGTTCACGATCGTTGCACCGATTCTGGTGGCAGCGCCGAGCTATCTGTCGGGGGACATGACGTTTGGCGAGCTGATGGTGGTGGTCGGCGCTTTCAACCAGGTGCAGTCGTCGCTTCGCTGGTTCGTGGACAACTTCTCCGGCATCGCCGACTGGCGCGCCACGTTGCTGCGGGTGGCAAACTTCCGCAGTGCGGTGCTGACCATGGATAGCTTCGGCGAGAGCGCCAGCCGCATCGAGCTGGACGAGACCGAAGGCCGCTCGATTCGCATCGACGACCTGCGTGTCGCAGCGCCCGCAGGCTGTATCAGGCTGAGCGAGCCGCACCTGGAGCTGAAGCCCGGTGAGCGCGTACTCATCGTCGGCGAGCAGGGTGCCGGAAGAAATCTCGTGTTCCGGGCGATTGTCGGCATCTGGCCATGGGGAAGCGGGACGATCCACCGCCCGGCGCGCAAGTCCATCATCTTCCTGCCCGCACTCGCCTACGTCCCTCCCGGCACGTTGCGTACCGCGCTCGCATATCCGCACTCGGCGGATGAGTATGAGCCCGCGGCCATCACCGCGGCGTTCGCGGCCGTGGGTCTGGAGCGCCTGGAGCCGCTGCTCGACGCGACCGAGCGTTGGGACCGGCGCCTGAGCGACGACGAGAAACAATGCCTGGCCTTCGCCCGCGTCATCCTGCAGCGGCCGCAATGGCTGGTGCTGAACGGCGCGTTGGACGTTCTCGATTCCGTATCGCGTGCACGGGTCGAGGCGGCCCTCACGAGTGAACTGCCCGACGTCGGGCTGCTCAATATCGGCCAGGACAGGGATGAGGAGACATTCTTCAGGCGCAGATTGCAGCTGCTGATGGATCCGCAGGGCCCGGTCTTCAAACCGGCTGAACAGCCCACCTCTGCCGCGTAAGGGCGCCGCTGCCATGCCCGATCCTGCCGCACCCCGATCCCGCCCCGAAGGTGCCCAGCGCGGCGGGGCACTCTCGGACGAGGAGCTGCTCGAGCGGGTGCAACGCCAGACGTTCCGCTACTTCTGGGAGGGTGCCCACCCGGTCAGCGCGTTGGCGCTCGATCGCTGTCAGCGGCGCACGGATGGCGCAGACGCAGACACACCCGTGGCGATCGGCGGCTCCGGCTTCGGCGCGCTGGCCATCATCGTCGGCTGCGAGCGGGCGTGGGTGACGCGGGCGCAGGCGCTGGCGCGCTTCACGCTCATGCTGGATTGCCTGGAGAAGGCGACCCGCTATCACGGCATGTATCCGCATTTCATGCGCGGCGACAGCGGCGCGACCGTTCCCTTCGGCCCTGTAGACGATGGCGCCGATCTCGTGGAGACCTCGTTCCTGTTCCAGGGACTGTTATGCGTGCGCGCCTACTTCGATTCCGCTGCGCCGCAGGAGGCACGCCTGCGTGAACGCATCACCCGGCTGTGGCATGAGGCGCAATGGAACTGGTACGTCCAGGACGGTCGCAAGGCACTGACCTGGCACTGGAGTCCGGTGAGCGGATTTGCGCTGAACCAGGAAATCCGCGGATGGAACGAATGCCTCATCACGTATGTGCTGGCTGCCGGCGCGCCGCGCCATGCCGTTGCAGCCGAGGCTTATCACGAGGGCTGGGCGCTGGGACGTGATTTCGTGAACCGGGGCAGTTTCGAGGGGATCGGGCTGCCGCTCGGACCGGATTGGGGCGGGCCGCTGTTCTTCGCGCATTTCTCCTTCTGCGGCATCGATCCGCGCGGGTTGAGTGATACCTATGCCGATTACTGGCAGCAGAACGTCAATCACGCGCGCATCAACTACGCGTACTGTGTGCGCAATCCCCTCGGCTACAAGGGCTACGCGACGGATTGCTGGGGACTGAGCGCCAGCGACAGCCCCGCCGGCTATGGCGCGCATGCACCCGACAATGACCTGGGCGTCATCACGCCCGCCGCCGCCTTGTCGAGCTTCGCCTATGCGCCGCGGGAAGCGATGGCCGCGCTGCGGCACTTTTACGAGGGTCTCGGCGATGCGATCTGGGGGCGCTTCGGCTTCGTCGATGCCTTCAGCGAGCAGCATGACTGGTACGCCGACTCGTTCGTAGCGATCAACCAGGGGCCGCTCGTCGCGATGATCGAGAACTACCGCAGCGGGCTGCTCTGGAAACTGTTCATGGGCATCGCGGAGGTGCAGGCCGGACTGAAGAAGCTCGGTTTCCGCAGTCCGCATCTGACCTGAGCGCGGGCATGATGGGGCTCGAGGCATGGATCGACGCAGAAACCCGCATCGCCACAGATGCAATGTTGGGCGCCATCTCCGCCAGCCATCTCGTCATGGAGCGCCCCGGGTTCGGGCAGAGGGTCATTCCGCGACCCGGATCGGTGCTCGCCTCCCCGGTGCGCGCGCACTACGATCCCGAGCCGGACTATTTCTTCCACTGGTTCCGGGATTCCTCGATCGTCATCGACGCGCTGCGCATGGCGCTCGCCGCAGGCTACGTCGGCAGTTCGGCTGTCGGCCGCTTCCGGGAGTTTGTGCAATTCAGCCGCGCGCTGCTTTCCCTCGACGGACGGGAGTTTCTGCGGCGTGTGCAGTTCAGGACTGACGTGCAGCCTGCCTTCCTGCAGTATCTGCGACCCGACGCTGAAATCGCTGCCCTGTCGGGGGAGGCCGTGCTGGCCGACGTCCGCGTCAACGCGGACGGCACGCCTGATTTCACCCGTTGGTCGCGCCCGCAGGCCGACGGACCGGCGCTACGCAGCATTGCTCTGCGGCGCTGGTGGCGGCAACTCCCGGACCCGGACGCGACGCTCGCCACGGCGTTGCAGGAGCTCATCAGCGCTGATCTGGCGTTCACGCTCTCGTGGGCGCAGAGGACCTGCTTCGATATCTGGGAAGAGGTGAGCGGCTATCACTACTACACGCAGCTTGTGCAGGCGGAGGCGTTGGCACGCGGCGCGCAATGGCTCGAGCAGACCGGACAACACGCGCGCGCCCGGGTCTGCAGGGTCGCGGCAGACGGGCTCGCTGCACAACTCGACGCCTTCTGGAACGACGCCGCGGGGTGCTATCGCTCGCACAGCGCCGCGACAGCCGGCGGGAGCGGCGGGGAGCTGGATATCGCCGTCATTCTTGCCGTGCTTCATGCCGGGCGCGCGAGCGGCAGCCATAGCGTGCTCGACCCCAGAGCTCAGGCGACGCTCACCGCCCTGGAGGAGCTATTCGAAGCCGAATACGCCATCAACCGCGAACGTCCGCCGGGACAGGGAGCCGCGATGGGTCGCTACACCAACGACCGCTACTACAGTGGCGGAGCGTATTTCTTCGCGACGCTGGCAGCGGCAGAGTTCTACTTCAGGTTGGCAGGAGCGCTGCGCGCGGGGGCGCGAATCGCAGATACCCGGGAGAACCGGCGCTTTCTGCAGCGCCTGGGAGCCGCGCAACCGCCGTTCGAAAGTGCCGCGGTGGCAACGCTTGCCATGCTGCGCGGCGATGCGTTCCTGCGGACGGTGCAGCAGTACACGCCCGTCGGCGGCGAGCTTTCCGAGCAATTTGACCGCACCACCGGCGTTGAGAACTCTGCCCGGCATCTGTCCTGGAGCTATGCCGCTTTCATCACCGCGGCGGCGAGCCGGGCGCAGGCCTGCCGGGCCAGTCCAGGGTCAGGTTCTGTAACGCCGGCGGCAGGCACGGCTTGAGCAGTCGCGCACCAAAATGCCGGCGTGCGCCCAGCGCATGCCGAATCAGCACATTCGTGTAGAGGCCGGGCCCGCTCGAGTAGATGCGCCAGCCACCCTCGACGGCAATCGTCGCCGCCCTGACCCGCGCCCACTCGCTGCCCGCCTGGTAACGATCCGCGAATGCCGCGTCGCTACTGCTGAAATAGGTATTGCGCTGGCGCAGCGATGCGTGGGCCAGGCGGTCCGTGACACTGATCGGGTTGACCACCAGCAGAGCGTCCCATAACTCCTGCGCCTCGTCGAGCAGCGCCAGCGCTTGCGCGTAGCGCAGATGCGCATGCGTGTACATGAGCCCGATCTCGCGGCCGAAGAAGGCCGCCGACTCGGCCCGCTGAAAGATCGTCTGCGGCCCCCCGTGATAGGCGATCGGCCGGTTCATCAGACGCACGCCGTCGGCGAAGCGCAGATGCTCTCGGATCAGCCCGAGGTGGTGCTTCGCCTGCTCCGGCGTAAACAGGCCACCGGCGATGGCCTGGGTCATGGGCAGCAGCGAGTACGCCACACCGGTCCGCTGGTCCTGCGGATGAAACAGCAGCTCGGGCAAGGCGCCCTGCGGACTGAACACGCCATATCCCGCCACCGTGCCCGCGCGAATCAGGCAGCGATTGAAATCCTCTCGCATCGCCGCGGCCAGACGCAGCTCGCCGCCATCGGCGCGTCCGGCACGACGCACGATTTCGGCATAACGGCACAGCTGCTCGTACAGCAGTGCCACAGTCCAGCTGCTTACCATCCAGTCCCGTTTCGACGCGTCGACCGGCTGAAGCGAATCGTTCCAGTCGCCGTTGCCATAGCGCAGCAGATGGGTGCCGGGCACGAAGCGCTGGCGCACCGTTGCAATCAGCTTGTCGACGTGAGTTGCGATCGGGTCAGCCTCGGCGCTCTGCTGCAGGTTGTCCTCGCGCCGCCAGGGGACCGACTCGCCGAGGATCGCGAAATCGCCGGTCGCTTCCACGTAGTCGCACAGAGCCTTCAGCGGCCAGACGATCACGTCGCCGTGCGCCTGTCTGTCCTGTATGGCCGAGTAAGGCTCGAGCATGAACCATTGCGGCCAGTCGCCGCGCTGCGCGTACTGCTGGGCAAAAACGATGCGCAGAATCGCCTTGGCCGGTTCGTCGTGCTCAAGCGCGAGCAGCAATTCTATCGGGCCCTGGCAGACGTCACGGGTACCCCACGCGCCGCCGGTATATTGCTCAAGACCGTGAGCCACGCTGAGATGCACGATCGCGTCGTGCACCAGCCAGGGAAAAATCGTATCGATCGCGCCAGCGCCGGTATCGCCGTCGGGACTTGCGATGTGGATGCCACGGGTGAGGTTGCGCCAATAGCGCGCCGATTGCGCCTGGATCGTCGCCTGATCGACGCGGCCGCTGTAGCGGGTTGCGAGCCAAGCGGCACGCTGCGGATCGGTCATCGAGCCGACCACGGCGAAGACGAATTCGCTGGTTGGCCAGGTTCGCATTGCCGCATAGGCGCCGCTGCGGCGCCTGCCGTCGGTGTGCAGAAGCTCGTCGCCACCGATCGTCTCGACGCTCTCGGGGGTACTCGTCACCAGGTGATAAACGGCCTGCGGATAGCATCGGCCCCAGATGTCCTGCGGGTCCGGCCGGAAGCTGAATCTCTTTTGCGACGCATCGATCTCCAGCTGCGCGGCGTGCTCGAGTTCGCGCTCGCCAAGAGCCAGATGGCAGAAAACGAGGAATCGGCACGGCGGGCCTGCAACGGCCACGCTCCACTGCACCGCCGGCTCGTCACCGCAAACCACTGCTGACACGGTGATGGTTCTGGAGCCGAGCCGGTAGAGCCAGCGGCAATCATCGAGGCCGATCTCGAATGCGGACGGCACCGTCAGCAATCGCCACCCCGCGCCAGTGTCCACCAGCATGCGCACTCCGCTGCCGCGGGTGATGTTGTACGGATCGCGCGACACGGAAAATAGCCGGTGAAACGAGGAGTTGCCGATGGTGAGCTGTGCGCCGAACACGCCGTGCATCCAGCACGTGACGCTCAGCGTCGCGTCGTCCGGCAGCAGCGCTGCGCCACCGCGCAGCAATGCGCCGTGCCGGCGCAGCACGGTACGCTCCTTGTCGCGCAGGACAACATGACGGTCGTGAGTGTCTGCGGGCGTAAAGCAAGACAGAAGTCGTCCATCAACGCGCTCGACATGCAGCTGCCGGGGATAGCGCTGCCTGATTGCCGCCTCGTCCAGGGGATCAGCGACAGCGGCTGGCGCGTCCTGCAGCACGCTGCGCGTCGGCATGGAGAGCTCGACTGCTGTAGGCCGCGTTACTGCAGTGGCGGCTACTGCGTCATCGATCAGCGCGAGGTCGGCATCCGCAGAAGCGGCCGGATGGTCGGCGCTGTAAAGGCCGAAAAAAGTCCACGCGGCCGTGGCACCGGGTGCCAGCGTGATACTCGCGCACTGCAGTGCGGCACAGGCGCTCTCGTGCTGCAGGCGCATCGACGGGAGATTCGTCCCGAAGGGGATGGCGAAACGATCGGCGTCGCGGTGGGCGGGGCCCATCAGTTGCCGAAAATCGGTCGCAAAAGCGGCAGCACCTTCGAGACAGCCGTGCGCGACCCACGGATGCCTGCCGTTTTGCTCAAGATTCTGCCGCCCCATGAGGACGTAACCGATGCGTGGATGCCGGGCGATGTGGTGATCGAGGTACTGGCTCGCATAGGCCTCGTTGTTCATCAGGAAGCCCGGTTCGCCCAGTCCGAGATCCTGAATCAGGACGCTGTCGCAGGGCAGCGGCTCATCGCCGCCGTTGCCGACTGCGACATGCCACAGCCATAGAGTCTTCCCGGCATGCAGACACAGGCTGACTTCATGGTGTACGCCGCGCGTTTCCCCCTGCCAGAGAAAGCGGTCCCCGGTCACGCCGACGCGGCAGTGCGCCTCTGCGCCGGCGACAGACACCAGCATCGGCTCGCTGCCGCCAATGCGCAGACAAAGCCGCCCCATGGCGCCGGCGATGGGAGAGCCTAGCGACTGGTTGATCATGATCCGCCGGCCCTCCTGCACGTGCTCGATGGCGAAAATTGCGCCATTCGGCAGGAGGCTGATCACGAGCCCGGAGCTGTTACCGAGCCGCTTCAGGCCGAGGTCTTCCGGCCGCGGCGTCGTCAGGCGTTGCGTCGGCGCGTTAGGCATGGTGAATTGCAGCCGAGGCTAAGCTAAACCGCTCAATCTGCATGCTGCGCGCCGGCGAGCCCAATAACGGGTTCGCCGGCGCTCAGTCAGGCAATGCCACTCCGGCGTCCGATTGCCTCAACGACCGCCTGAATCGCCGCGCCGACCCGCTTCGTAGAGAAACCACGTGCGCCGCTCCGTCTCATCGATCCATACCTCGATGAGGCTCGCGGTCGCGATGTCGCGGTACTCCTCGCACACGTTGTGCGCCTCGCGCAAGCGGGCGGCCAATGCTTTGTTGTCCTCGCGAAGCTCCGCGAGCATGTCCGAAGGCTCGACATACTCCGCATCGTTGTCCAGCACCCGCTGCATTCGGGCGATGTGACCGATCGAGCGAAGCGTGGTGCCGCCTACCTTACGAACGCGCTCCGCGATGGCATCGGTCATCGCAAAGATCTGATCGGCCTGCTCGTCGAACAGCAGGTGATAGTCGCGGAAGTGCGGTCCGCTCAGATGCCAGTGAAAGTTCTTGGTCTTGACGTACAGGGCATACACGTCCGCCACGATGGCGTTCATGGCGCCGGAGATCTCTTTTGTCGCCGTCGAGGACAGGTCCGTCGGGGTGACGAGCACCCCGGAAGCTCCCCTGGGGTTCTGGCTTTTGGTGGTATTGGGCTGACTCATGCAACTCTCCTTCAGTCTTCTGCGCCGATCATACTGCGCGACCCGAGGACGTGGTCACCTTAATACGCCGCCACCCTCAGGGGATTGCAGTCGCCTTGAGTTTGACGTCGACATTGCCCTTGACGGCCCGCGAATACGGGCACACCTGATGACCGCCCGCCACGATCCGCTCGGCATCTGCCTGGGATACTCCCTGCAATTCGACGTCGAGATCCACGACCAGCCCGAAGCCGCCACCAGGAGCCTCGCCTATCCCGACCGCAGACTTTACGGTGATGACCTTGGGGAAGAGCTTCATCTGCCGCGACACGAACTCGCACGCGCTGCCAAAGCATGCGGCATAGCCGGCGGCAAAGAGATGCTCCGGGGTAGAGGTGTTGGGTCTGCCCGGGCCGCCCATCGCCTTCGGGATCGACAGATCAACGCTGATGAGGCCGTCGTCTGCCTGGGTATGGCCGTTGCGTCCACCGACAGCGGTGGCGCGGGCAGTGTAGAGCACTTTGATAGTCATGGGACAGATCCTCCGGGGAAGTGTATACGGCCGATGGCGGCCGAAGTCAGAACTCCTCACTCCAGGGCCGCACGTCGAGCTCGAGCCGCTGCGCCCAACCCGCGCGACGCGCCGACACCTACGACGAGGACACTCGAATGCGACGCGTCTCTCGGTGGTGTGTTCATTTGAATTGGCTCATGTGCGCGCGAGCTTCCCGCGAAGGCGCTTCATCGTGACCCCTCGCCGGCCTGTGCGGCGCAAAGCGCGGCGGCAGGACTTCGATCGCTGCGGCGATGGCGAAGAGGACTGTAACGGCGATCGGAGGAAGTATAACCCCGAGGGCCAGCACACCCATTACAACGGCCATGCGTGCACTCCCTGACGGCTCCCGCCCGCGAGCCCCTGCGGGCAGCCAGTCGCGGGAGCATCGCTCCGGGCCCTGCGGTGCGCGTCTGTCTTAAGAGAGAGTCCTGGTGCCGCTTCAGTAACAGGATTTAAAGTTCCAACGCGTGGTAAAACCCCTCCATCCGATAACCCTGCCGGAGGCACGCCAAGGTAGAGCTTGGCGTCTTACCCGTGCACGAGGTCAGTGCAATGCCGTCCATTCTCATCACCAGCGCAAATCGTGGCCTGGGACTCGAATTCGTCGCCCAATATCTCGCGGCAGACTGGCGTGTGTATGCGGCCTGCCGGGATCCGCAGTCGGCTGAAAAGCTGCAACAGCTGACTCAGGACAGGACCGACCGGATCACCCTCATGGCGATGGACGTCACCAGCACGCCGAGCGTCGTGCGCGCCGCTGCGAGCCTCAGTGGCCGTGCGATCGACGTGCTGCTCAACAGCGCGGGCATCATGGGGGCCCCCGGCCAGCGCACCGGAAATGTCGACTATGAGTCCTGGGCGAAAGTGCTGGACGTCAACACCATGGGACCGCTTCGGGTCACGGAGGCCTTTGTCGATCATGTTGCACGCAGCGAGCGAAAGCTGGTGCTCACCATCACCAGCGGCATGGGGTCCATTGCGGATAACACCTCCGGCGGCTCTATCGCGTACCGCAGCTCCAAAGCAGCGGTGAACATGGTGATGCGCAGCGCGGCGATCGACCTGGCTTCGCGGGGCATCTCCTGCGTGCTTGTCAATCCCGGCTGGGTAAAGACTGATATGGGCGGTAGCAACGCCACTCTCTCGGCCAAAGCAAGCGTGACGGCGATGAGACGCCTGATCGAGACGCTCGGTCCGGCGCAGTCCGGGAAGTTCTTCAACTACGACGGGCGCGAGTATCCCTGGTAGGCACGGCGCTCGCAGCTGCAGCTTCGCCGTCACGCCGGGGTCTGCTTGACACACTGATCGAGCTGCCTGTATCTGCAGTGGCTCGCTGCTGCGCGGCTCAGCCTGGAGGCAACACGTCGTGGACATAGGATTCATTGGTCTGGGGCAGATGGGAAGGGCCATCGCGACCAATCTGATTCGCGCCGGACACCGATTATGCGTGTGGAATCGCTCGAGCGGTCCTGCGCAGCAACTCGCAGCGCTCGGCGCAACGATTGCGACAGAACCGGCGGCGGCCGCGCGTGCCGAGGTCCTGATGACGATGCTCGCCGACGATGAGGCCCATCGGGCGGTGCTCATTGCAGGGGGCGTGTTCGCGGGCGCGGCGCGGGGCCTGATTCACGTGAATCTGGCCACAGTGTCCGTGGCGTTTGCCACGGAACTGGCGCAACTGGCCCGGCAACGCGGCATCGCCTACGTGGCCGCTCCGGTCTTCGGCCGACCGGAGGTGGCCGAGGCCGCCAAGCTCAATGTCGTCGTCGCGGGAGAGGCTGCGGCGATCGCTCGCGTCGAGCCTCTGCTCCTGGCCATCGGTGAGCGGGTCTGGCCGCTCGGTGCCTCGCCCGAGCGTGCCAACGTCGTAAAGCTCGCCGGTAACTTCATGATCGCCAGCGCGCTGGAAACGATCGGCGAAGCCAGCGCGCTGGTGCGAGCTCACGGAATCAGCGCCGGCGACTTTCTCAACGTGTTGACCAATACGCTGTTCGCATCACCCGTCTATCGAGTCTACGGCCACATCATCGCCGAACAGCGCTATGAGCCCGCGGCATTCAAGCTCGCGCTCGGGTTTAAGGACGTGCGCCTGGCCCTGCAGGCCGCCGAGGCGGCGCAGGTTCCCCTGCCCTTTGCCAGCGTGCTGCGCGACCACTTTCTGGAAGCGATCGCCGCCGGCAAGGCCGACCACGACTGGGCGGCGCTCGCCGAGATCTCTGCCCGTCATGCGGGGTTGCCAGAATGACCTACCCGAAGTGATAGGATTCGATCGCCATGAAGGCTGCTGCATCGATTCAGGTTGACAATGAGCGCGTGCGGGTCACGGCATGGCAATTTGCGCCCGGTGCCGAAACCGGACCGCACGTACATTCCTACGACTACGTGGTGGTGCCCCTGACAACGGGCACTCTACGCCTGGAGGAAGCCGACCGTGTTCGGGAGGTGAGATTACAGGTCGGCGTTGCCTATGCGCGTAGTGCTGGCGTTGCGCACAATGTCATAAACGCGAACGACCATGAGTTTGGGTTTGTGGAAATTGAATTGAAATGACACACGGCAGTTTCCCTCGAGGATGGCGGGCCGCCAGGTAACCCGCCCGCTGTCGAGCGCTGTCCGGCGCGAAAACGCCCGCACACCGCAGACGCGGCAAAAGGGATGGTGGCTGTGTTTCTTGCCGAACTGATAGTCGCTGAGCTCACCTTGTCCGGCGAGCAGACCGGCGGCCAGGCGCTTTGCCTTCACAATGATGCGGCGGACTGAACCGACCGCGACTGAAACCGCCGTTCTCGAGCGGTTTGGTTACCGCCAGGAGCTCAGGCGCTCGCTCGGACTGCTTGCGCTGGTCGTTTACGGACTGCTGCTGATCAGTCCGACTTCGCCGTTCGCAATCTTCGGCATCGTGTTCAACCTCAGCCACGGCATGGTGCCGCTCGTCTACCTCGTCGGCTTCCTCGCCATGGGTTTCACGGCGTTCAGCTACGTCACGATGTCGCGCGCTTTTCCGATCGCGGGCTCCGTGTACGCCTATGCGGGAAGAGGAATCGGCGCGGGCGCCGGCTTTCTTGCCGGCTGGAGCATGCTGCTCGATTACGCGTTGATGCCGGCGCTCATCTACGTGCTCTGCGCCGTAGCCATCCAGGCGATCTTCCCGACCGTCCCACGTGCCATCTCGATCGTCGTCATCCTGGGATTCAACACCATCATCAATCTTCTGGGCATAACAGCGACAGCGCGCCTGAACGCCTTCTGGATCACAGTGACCTTCACGTTCCTGGCGCTTTTCACCGTCCTGGCATCGATCGCGCTCTTGCACGGCGTCGCCGGGGCGCGCCTCTCATGGGCACCGCTGTTTCAACCCGCCGCAATCTCAGCGCAAACGCTCTTCGCTGCGCTATCGGTGGCGACACTCTGTTTTCTCGGCTTCGACGGAATATCCACGCTCGTGGAAGAGGCGCGCGGCGGCTCTGCCGCTGTGGCTCGCGCGACGATAATTTCATTGTGCCTGGCGACCGTCATCTTCGTCACGATAACCTATCTCACCTCGCTGTTTGTGCTCAACCGAACAGCGTTCGCGCCCGGGGAGCCCACGGATGGCGCCATCTACGGCATCGCTGGGCAAATCGGCGGTCCGTGGTTCAAATTCGTCGCTTCCTCAAAGGTGCTCTTCACCGGAACTGCGGCAGCTGCCGCTTCCCAGGTGGCAACGGGGCGGCTGCTCTTCAGCATGGCGCGCGACGGCAAACTGCCGCGACTGCTGGCCCACGTCCATGCCAGCCGCAGAGTCCCCGACCGGGCGATTGTGGTGGTGGGCGCGATCAACCTTACGGTGGCTCTGATTCTCGCCAATGAGCTGCCGCTGCTGACCTCGATGGTGAATTTCGGCGCGCTTACGGGATTTCTGCTGCTGCATGCCTCGGTCATCGTTCACTTCATGTGGCGGCGCAAGAGCCGCGACTGGCTGAGGCACCTGCTGTCTCCGCTGATCGGATTGGTGATCATCGCTTGCGTGCTGGTCAACATGGCTACGCCGGCGAAGGTCGCCGGCATCCTCTGGCTCCTCGCCGGCGTCGCGGCGCTCCTGGTCCTGAAAGCGGGACCAGCGACCGCCACGCTGGGCGCTGGTCGGACCTGAGGCCGTGGCGCCCGCGTCCAGCGATCGGCCTCCCGCACACAGCACTCTGATGCTGCGCGACGCACAGGAGTGCGACATGGCGGCGATCGCGCCGATCTACGCACATCATGTGCTGTGCGGCCTGGCGACCTTTGAGGAAATTCCGCCTTCGATCGACGAGCTGCTGGCGAGGCGCACGAGGATCGTCGCTGCGGGACTGCCTTACCTGGTGGCGGAAGTCGAAGGTCGGGTTGTCGGATATGCGTACGCCAGTCGCTACCACACTCGCGCCGCGTATCGCTACACCGTCGAGGACTCGGTTTACGTGGCGGGCGGGTTCGGCAGGCAAGGGATCGGCACTGGCTTGCTGCAGGCGCTGGTTGCGCACTGCCAGGCCGGTCCCTGGAGGCAGATGCTCGCGATCATCGGCAACAGCGGCAACGTGGCCTCAGTGGCGCTGCACCATCGCGTGGGCTTTCAACAGATCGGCACGCTGCACTCCGTTGGCTTCAAGCTCGGCCAGTGGGTAGACACCGTGCTGATGCAGCGGACCCTCGGCGCCGGTGACTCGACCCTTCCAGCGCCGAGCGGTTCGCACAGCCTCACTCCCCCGCGGTTGCCGTAACGACCACGGCTGCGCGGCTACTTCGGCTGGATCATCTTCTTCAGTTCCTGAAGATGCTCGATCGCGCGGTCGGTGACTTTGGTCATCGCCTCGGCCTGGGACCTGCGCATGATATCCGCCAGCTCCTTCATGTCCGCGAGGGTCTTGTGATAGGCCTCGCGCGCGATATCCGCAGCTTTGGTCCCCGCGGATGTCCCGGCGGCGCGCTTCGCGGCTTCCTGGATCTTGTTCAGCGCTTCGCTCAGCATCTCGGCCTGCTTGCGCGCTAATGCCTGCAGGCCCTGGTAGGCCGCCTTGTTGGCTTCGACCAGCGCCTCCATGTCCTTGCGCCCCGACTCGGCCAGCGCGGACAGATCGACGCCGGGTACCTTGAAATGCTCAATGATCTTGGTGAAGTCTCCAAATGGGTTCGGCTGCTCGGCCATACGATTGCCTCCTGCTGGACCCCACACGGGGTGCACGCTGGATATGCTATCGCTTCCGACCGTCGCCTTCTCGGGTCCGTTTGCGTGAGGGGCAAGCGGGAAGCATGATGCGAGTTGGGGGGTTCGTCCATGCTGAGCTACGCCCGCGGCCCTGAGCTTCCGCTGCTCGATGAGACGATTTATACCGCCTTCGCCAAAACCGTCGCGCGTCACCCGCACGCCGCTGCGCTCATCGTCCCGTTCCAGGACGTACGCCTGAGCTTTGGCGAGCTCCTGGCTGAAGTTGAACGGGTGGCCGGGGCGCTGCTCGCGCTCGGGCTCGCGCCCGGGGATCGTTTCGGCGTCTGGGCGACGAACTGCGCGGAATGGCTGTACCTGCAGATCGCGGCCGCGCGCGCCGGCCTGACACTCGTCAATGTCAACCCGGCGTATCGCGCGGCGGAGCTCGCGTACGTGCTGGGAAGGTCGCGGTTGCACGCGCTGTTCCTGCACGAGCACGACCGGCGCAGCAATTACCGTGCGATCCTCGAAGAGGCGCGCAGCGCGGCGAGCGACCTGGCCCTGCGCACAGTCATCTATCTGGGCACGCCTTCCTGGAACCGCTTCCTGGCCGCGTCACGCCCCGCAGGCGATATCCGTGTCAGCGCAGACGATGTCGCCAACATGCAGTACACCTCCGGCACCACAGGCTCCCCCAAGGGGGTGCTGCTGACACACCGCAACGTGGTGAACAACGGTCACTTCATCGCGGGCTCGCTGCGCCTGACCGCCGATGACCGCATCGTAGTGCCGGTGCCCATGTATCACTGTTTCGGCTGCGTCGGCGGGTCGATGACGATGATCACGGCGGGTGCGGCGGTGGTGCTGCCTGCAGCGACCTTCGACCCGGCGGCGACCATGGCTGCGATCGAGCGCCACCGCGGCACGGTGATCTACGGGGTGCCCACCATGTTCATCGCGCAGCTCGAGCACCCCGAGTTCGCACAACGCGACTTCTCCAGCCTGCGCACCGGCATCATGGCGGGCGCGCCCTGTCCGATCGAAATCATGCGGCGCGTCATCGATGAGATGCATTGCCCGCAAATGACCATTGTCTACGGTCAGACCGAGTCATCGCCGGTGATCACCGGCTCCGGGGTCGACGCCTCGCTGGAGGTGCGCGTTGCGACAGTTGGCGCGCCCTATCCGAACACCGAAGTGAGGGTCGTTGATCCCGCAGGCGACACCGTGCCGGTGGGCGAACAGGGCGAGCTGTGCACGCGAGGTTACCTGGTGATGCGCGGTTATGACGCCGATCCGGAAGCTACGGCACGCGCCGTAGACCGCGACGGCTGGCTGCATACGGGTGATCTGGCGACCATGCGAGCGGACGGGACGTTCCGCATCACCGGACGGGTCAAGGACATGATCATCCGCGGCGGCGAGAACATTTATCCACGCGAGATTGAAGAATTCCTTTACCGCCATCCGAAGGTGGGCGACGTGCAGGTCGTGGGAGTCCCCGATGCGAAGCTCGGTGAGACCGTGGCCGCCTGGATCCGGCTGAAGCCCGGCGCAGCAGCGAGCGAGGATGAATTGCGCGATTTCTGCTGTGGCAGGATCGCGCACTACAAGGTTCCGCAGTACATCCGGCTGGTTGACGAGTTTCCTATGACGGTGACGGGAAAGGTGCAGAAGTTCCGCATCCGGCAGGCCGAAATCGAGCTTCGCGGCCTGGGCGACACCGCTAGAATTGAGACGGCGTAGGCGGCGGCCGCCGCCGCGGCGCGCGCAGCGATCCGGGGCTGAGTCGGCTGGCGGTACCAGGGGAAGTGCGATGAACGTGCAGACGATTTCAGCGGAGGAGTGCGAGCGCGCGGCGGGCAGCCGCTTTGCATGCGCGCTCGAGACACGGCGGCCGGGGTATGCGCTCAGCCAGCCGTTCTACTGCGATGAAGCCTTTTTCGAGCGCGAGATGCGCACTCTGCTGCTGCGGCACTGGCACTGCGCAGGTCACTGCGGTCAGCTGCGCGAGCCGGGCGATTTTTTCACGGTCGACATTTGCGGCGAGTCACTGATCATCGTCTGCGGACAGGATCGGCAGGTGCGCGCGTTGCTGAACGTCTGCCGGCATCGCGGCTCGCGTGTTTGCAACGAGCGCGCCGGGCACGCGCGTGGCGGTGTATTTGTGTGCCCGTATCACGCATGGACCTATACGCTCGACGGTGGCCTGCGCGCGGCGCGGCAGATGCCCGCGAGCTTCGATCGGACGGCATACGGCCTGAAGTCGGTACACGCCCGGGTCATTGAAGGGCTGATCTTCGTCTCCTTGGCCGAATCGCCCCTCGGGCTCGAGCATGTCGAGGCAGCGCTCGCCGGCTCGGCGCGCGTCTACGGCTGGGGCGAGGCAACGGTAGCCCACCGCGAGACCTATCCGGTCAATGCCAACTGGAAGCTTGCGGTAGAAAACTACATGGAGTGTTATCACTGTGGTCCCGCACACGAGGAGTACTCGCGCTTCCATCTGCTTGCCCGGCCGGCCGCTCTCAACCGGGAAGCCGACGCGCGTGTGCGGCAGCGGGCGCAGGCGCTGGGGGTTGAGATTCAGGAAGTCGATCATTGGGGCCTTAACGCGCGACCTGGGCAGGAGGCTGCCGACAGCGTGCGCTCGTCGCTCGCGGATGGCGCGGTGAGCGGCAGTGAGGATGGCAAAGCGCTCGCGCCGCTGATGGGGGAGTTTCCGGATTTCGATGGCGGCGTGACGTTCTTCGACGTCGGCCTGACGAGCAACTTCCTGGCGTACCCCGATCACGGCCTCATCTACCGGTTCGTGCCAAAGAGCGTCAACCTCACGGATATGGAGGTGATCTGGCTCGTGCGTGGCGACGCGCGCGCCGGTGTCGATTACGATCTCGAGCGACTCACCTGGCTATGGAAGGTCACCAGCCTGGCCGACAAGCGCATCATCGAGCTCAACCAGCAGGGGATCAGCTCGCGCTTTTACGAGCCGGGCCCGTATACGCCGATGGAGCAGCACACCGAGCGCTTCGTCGAGTGGATCCTCGCCGAAATGCGCTGAGCGCTGCGGCGGCGGCCTAGCTGCGCACCCGCGCGCCGCGCGGGTCATAGAGCGGACGCAGCGATGCATGTGCGGCCACGCGGCGGTCACCGATCAGGATCTCGAAATTTCCGCTGGCGAGGAGCTCGTCCGAGACCCCGCGCTCGTCGCTGACATAGCCGAGGCCTGCGGCCGCACCCAGCGTATGGGCGAACATCCCGGAGGTTATCAGGCCGACGCGGCTGCCATTCAACAGGATCGGCTCGTTGTGATAGAGCAGCGGCTCGGGATCACGCAGCAGGAACTGCACCAGGCGCCTGCGGCGCGGCTCGCAGCGCGCCTTGAGCAGCGCCTCGCGGCCGATGAACCCCCGCGGCTTGTCCCACGCGCAGGTGAACGCCAGCCCGGCCTCGAGCGGCGTGTCGTCCGGACCGATGTCATGTGCCCAATCGCGATAGGCCTTTTCGATCCGCAGCGAATTGAGGGTGTGGTAGCCGCAGTGCCGCAGCCCGAGCGCCCTGCCGGCATCGACCAGCGTGTCATAGACGCCGAGCGCGAACGGCACGGGAACGTAGAGCTCCCAGCCGAGTTCCCCGACGTAGGTGAGACGCAGCGCGAGCGCCGTCTGGTAGCCGATGCGCACCTCGCGCGCGGTGGCGAACGGAAATCCCTCGTTCGACCAGTCCCCCGGAGCAATGCCCGCCAGCAGCTCACGCGATCGCGGACCCTGTACGTTGAGCATGCACCAGCCGTCGGAGAGGTCCGTGACGATGCAGTGACAATCCGGATCGATGTGTTCGGTCAGCCACGCCATCACGTGCGTCGCGGTGAACGCCGCCGTGACGATGAGAAACCGCTCCTCCGCAAGCCGTGTGATGCTCAGATCCGCTTCGATACCGCCGCGCTCATTGAGGAACTGCGTGTAAAGGACCTTACCGACCGGCACGCGGCAATCAGCCGTCGCGATGCGATTGAGCGCGCGTTCGGCATCGCGGCCCTGGACGAGGATCTTCGCAAACGACGACTGCTCGAACAGGCCCACCGCCTCGCGCACGGCGCGATGCTCCTCGGCGTTGTTTGCGAACCAGTTCTGCCGTCCCCAGCCGTACTCGTAGACCGGCGTCTCACCGGGCCGCGCGTACCAGTTCGGACGCTCCCAGCCTGCCGACTCGCCGAAGCAGGCGCCGGCGGCCGCGACGCGATCGTGCAGCACGCTTTTCTTGACGCCGCGGGCGCTCTGCCACTGCCGGAAAGGCCAGTGATCCTGATAGCCGATGCCGAGGGATTCCACCACCCGGTCCGCCAGGTAGCGCGGGTTGTTCTGCCAGGCGTGCGTGCGGCGGACGTTGACCGACCAGACGTCCATCGGCGCATGGCCGTGCACGATCCAGTGCGCCATCACCAACCCAACGCCGCCGCCGGAGAGAATGCCCAGAGAATTGAAGCCAGCGGCGATGAAGAAGCCCTTGAGGCCCGGCGCTTCGCCCATCAGATAGTTGTGATCCGCCGTGAACGATTCGGGGCCGCAGAACAGCAGCTTGACGCCAGTTTGCGCGAGCACCGGCACGCGCTCGAACGCCCGCTCGAGGTAGGGCTGCATGCGCTCCCAGTCCGGCGGTATCTCGCCGAACGCGAAGTCCGCCGGAATGCGCTCGACGTTCCAGGGCTTCGCCACGTCCTCGAAGATGCCGACCATGATCTTGCCGGCTTCTTCGCGGATGTAGGTGCTGCGCCCCGGATCGCGCAGGATCGGCAGCTTCGGGTGCACGCCGGCCACAGCCTCGGAGATCAGGTAGTAGTGCTCCGCTGCCTGCAACGGCACATCGACCGCTGCCAGCCGCCCGACCTCGCGCGCCCACATGCCGGCGCAATTGACGACGATGTTGGTCGCGATGCGCCCGAGGGTGGTCTGCACCGCCATCACCCGGCCGCCGCTGCGTTCGATCGCCGTCACCGGGCATCTCTCGAATATGCGCACACCGCCCGCCCGCGCGCCCCTGGCCAGGGCCTGCGTGACATCGGTCGGGTTGATGCGGCCGTCCTGCGGAAAATGAAACGCGGCCTGAACGTCACCGACGTAGGCCAGCGGCCACAGCCGCTGCACTTCGGCGGCGCTGATCTCCGCGCACTCGATGCCCCAGCTCTGCGCCGCGCGAAATCCGCGCCGCATCTCCTCCGCCTTGGCAGGCGTGAGCGCCAGCTGAATCGATCCGCACTCGATCAGCCCGGTGGCCTGCCCGGTGTCGGGTTCGAGCCTGCGGTAGAGCTGCTGCGTATAGGCGGCCAGCCGCGTCTGGGTCTCGGTATCGCGCAGCGTGGTGAGCAATCCGGCCGCATGCCAGGTCGTGCCGCAGGTGAGCTGCGCCCGCTCGATGAGCACGACGTCGCTCCAGCCAAGCTTCGTCAGGTGATAGGCGATGGAGCAGCCCGCGACCCCGCCGCCGATGATGACGACCTGCGCGCTCTGCGGCACGGATCGGTCGCTGCCGGCGGTCATCAGCGCGCATCCTCGACACCGCGCGGGCGCGCCGTCGTCGGCGTCCAGGCGCGACCGCGCCGAAAGACGAAGAATGCCAGCAGTGCAACCACGACCGAGACCGTGCTCGCCCAGAATTCCGTAAAGTGTGCCGGCGTGACCGCCATGGCGATGAGAACCACCAGCATGGCCCCGATTGCGACGTAGCTGAGCCAGGGGAACAGCCACATCGGCAGCGTGGGGGCAGGCCCGCCCTGCTGCTCGCGTTGGCGCCGCGATAACACCTGCGACACCGCGATGGCCATGTAAATGACCGCGATGACTGCGCCGGAGGCATTGACCAGGAATGCGAACACCACGCTGGGGGAAAGAATCGCCGCGATCACTCCGGCGAATCCGACGACACTCGCCAGCAGCACCGCGCGCGCCGGCACGTGGCGCCTGTTGGTCTTGACCAGCCAGTGGGGCGCATCGCCGTGCTCGGCGAGCACGAACAGAACGCGTGAAGCCACATAAAAAGCCGAGTTCAGGCACGACAACACCGCGGTCAGGATGATGCCCGACATGATGGTGCTCGCGTACGGAACATGAATCGTGTCGAGCGCGAGGGTGAACGGGGACCGTCCGGGCACCACCGCGCTCCACGGCACGGTGCAGACGATCACCAGGATTGAGCCGACGTAGAACAGCAGGATGCGCGTCATGACGGTGGCGGTCATCCGCGCAACGGCGCGCGCGGGCTCTGCCGATTCCGCGGCCGCAATCGTCACGACCTCGGCGCCCATCATGGAGAAGATGACCGTGGTCACTGCCGCCAGCACCGCGAACGCCCCCTTGGGCGCGAAGCCGCCGTGTGCGACCAGATTCGAAAAAGTAGCTCCGCTGGGTGAGCGGTAGCCAAAGGCGTGCGCGCCGACCACGATGATGAATGAGATGATCGCCGTCACCTTTATCGACGCGAACCAGAATTCGAACTCACCATACGCGCGCGCCGACATCAGATTGACGCAGGTCATCAGCAGCATCAGCACCAGTCCGATCTCCCAGGTCGGTAGCGCCAGCCAGTGCTGGATGATCTCGGCTCCGGCGATCGCTTCCACCGGGATCACGATCACCCAGAAGTACCAGTACAGCCAGCCGACCGAAAATCCGGCCCAATTCCCCAGCGCCGCGCGGGTGAATTCGGTGAACGAGCGCACCTGCGGCATGTCAACGGCCATCTCTCCCAGCATGCGCATGATCAGCAGGACGAGCAGTCCCGTCAGCACGTAGCTGATGATGATGGCGGGCCCGGCGGCCGCAATCGCCACACTGCTGCCGACGAACAGCCCGGCGCCGATGATCCCGCCGATGGTGATCATCGAGACGTGCCGCGGCCTGAGCGAGCGACTGAGCGAACTGTGATCCGGGGCAGCTGGCGGTGGCTGGGTCATGAACGATCGGCTCCGTGGCTTACCGGGCGGCGTAAGAAGGTTACACGGGAAGAGGCTCTTTAGCTGGCCATTGCTCCGGTACTACTATCGACGCCTGCGTGAGAGGAGTCGCCGTGGTCGTTCACCTTATTGACGGCACCTACGAGCTGTTCCGTCACTTCTATGGTCTGCGCCGCTTCAGCAACGGCGCGGATCGCCCCTGCGGCGCCGTAGTCGGTGTGCTCAACACCGTGCTGCAGATGATCGAGGACGGCGCCACCCACCTCGGCGTTGCCACCGACCACGTCATCGAGTCCTTTCGCAATCGCCTCTGGTCGGGCTACAAGACCGCAGACGGCGTCGAGCCGGCGTTGCTGGCGCAGTTTCAGCCGCTCGAGGAATCGCTGGCCGCGATGGGCATCGCCGTGTGGCCGATGGTCGAGCTCGAAGCCGACGACGCGCTGGCCTCCGCCGCGCACATCGCTTGCGCCGATGGGCGCACGCAGCAGGTGTGCATCTGGACGCCTGACAAGGATCTCGCGCAATGCGTGCGTGGCGAGCGGGTGGTGCAGGTCGACCGCAGAACGAGGCAGATTCGCGATGCGGCGGCGGTGCGCGCGAAGTTCGGGGTGGATCCCGCGTTGATCCCGGACTTTCTCGCGCTGGTCGGCGATGCGGCGGACGGCTATCCGGGAATCGCCGGAATCGGCCGCGTGACCGCAGCGCGCCTGATCGGGAAATACGGCAGCATCGAGAGTTTCCCGCCGCAGGTGCTGGGAGAGCGTAAGACACTGGCTCTGTTATTCAAGGATCTGGCGACGCTCAGGACTGATGCTCGGCTGTTCGGCGATGTCGAGGAGCTGCGCTGGCATGGCCTGACCGATAAGTTCCCGGCGTTTGCCGCGCAGCTCGGCGAGCCGCGCCTCCTCGGGCGCGGCCGAAGGATTGCCGTGCCCTGAAACTGTCGCCTCACAGCAGCACGATCCCAAGTCTCAAGCCCAGCGCCACCGCCTCGGTTCTGGAAGCGACGCCGAGTTTCGCCAGGATCGAGGAGATGTGGAACTTGACGGTGTGTACGGAAATCGAGAGTCGCGCCGCAATCGTCTTGTTGCTGTCCCCGCCGGCCAGCAGACTGAGAATCTCGAGCTCTCGCGCAGTCAACGGCTCGGGCGCTGCCGCCAGCGTCGCCGGCGGGTCGAGGGACTGCGCGACGTCGGCGGGCATCGCCAGCAGCCCGTGGAACACGCTGATCGCCGCTGCGGCGATCTGCGCTGCGTCTGCGCCGACGCTGAGGACGGCGCGGGCTCCGGCCCGCAGTGCCTGCGCGGCCATCCGGCGTGCATGCGGCGTGAGCACCACGAGGGGCAGGCCCTCGCAATGCGCAATCACTCCGGGCAGCTCCTCGTCGATCCCGGACACACGCGCAACGATCACCACGCGGCCGGCACGCAGGGCAATCCCGGCCAGCCGCTCGAGCGACGCGGTAGCCTCCTGCAGCTGCGTGTGCTCGCTGCGGCGCACGAGGTCGGCGAGCGCGTCGAGAGCGGCCGCATCCCGGCAATAGGCAACGACTGCGATGCGTGCGATGCGATTACCCCGAAGCCGGACGCTCACCCACTGTCACTCGCAGCTCAATTCGTGCGCCGCCGCGCAGCGCCGCCACAGTCACCGTGGAACCTACGCTTTCCGGGCCGAGCAGGCGCTGCACCTGGCGGTAGTCGCGCACGGGTTCGCCGTTCCAGGCAACGATGACATCACCCAGCAGCAGGCCCCCGAGTGCGGCACCACTCTCGCCGTCGACTGCCGATACCAGCAGGCCGGCGCTCGTGTTGGCGAGCTTCTGCAGCCCCTGCGGCAGCTGCACGGGTTGCATGGCGATACCGAGATAGCCGCGGCCGATGCGCCCCGTTGCCAGTAACTGATCGACGACACGCCCGATCGTCTGCGAGGGAATCACCAGCAGCGCGCGCCGCGGACCGCGCACCGCCATGCCGATGAGTCGGCCGTCCAATCCGAGCACCGCCCCACCCTCGGCCGCGCGAGTCAGCGATGAATCCAGACGAATGAAGTGATCGATGCGGCCGCCGAGCTGGCTGTGCCATGCTGAGCCGGCCACGGCAATGCTGCCAAAGGAGACGATCGGACCATGCTCGGGCGAGCGGCCGAGGGCCAGCGCCAGCTCACCCGCACGCAGCACTGCAGGATCCGCAGCCTGCGGAGCTCCCCCGCTCAAACCCTCGACACCGAGCACGGCAACGTCGGTGCTCGGATCGCGCCCCAGCAGCGTGGCCGCCTGCTCGCTCGCCGTGCCCGACACGACACGCAGCGCTGCGGACTCCTCACTCACAGCCTCCGCGGCGCTGACCACATAACCGGGACGCCACACGATTCCACTGGTGGAGCGGCCGCCATTCAGGCGGATGGCCACGACTGCCTCACCGGCGCTTGATACCAGGTCTGCAAGGTCGCTGGAGAATTCGGCGAGCCGCGCTGCTGAGGATCCGGTCATGGCGTCCACCCCTGGGCTGACTTCGATGGGAGGACTATACGGTCCCGCCCCCGGCGCGCCATCACCCGGGCGGCTAGGTGCCGCGCACCGCGGGGTTCTTCAGGGTGAGGAGGACGCTGACAATCACCACTGAAAGCCCGAAGATTCCAGCAGGCGCACCGGGCGTACGCATAACCGACCCTTTTCGCCCGCCGCCGGACTATGCTCAGCGGGGCGCAAGGAACATCCATGCGAATTCTCACGACGCCGCGGCCCTGAAGCAGCTTGATCATGTCGTCAACGCCCGAAGCTGTCCGCCCGATTGAATTGGCCGAGATCCGGGCTGCGCGCGAGCGAATCGCCGCCACCATTCTGCGCACGCCGCTGGTGCGCCTCGAACTCGGGCCGGGCTACCCTGACATCCGGCTGAAGCTGGAGAATCTGCAGCCGATCAACGCCTACAAGTTGCGCGGTGCCGCCAACGCGGTTGCGATGCTCTCGGAGCCCGAGCGCCGGCGCGGCGTCTGGACCATCAGTGCGGGCAATGCCGGGCAGGGCGTTGCCTATGCGGCGCGTCAGGCGGGCGTTCCCTGCACGGTCGTGGCGATCGAGACCGCGCCGGCCTCCAAGATTCAACGCATGCGAGCCCTCGGTGCGAGTCTGGTCCTCGTGCCGTACGCGGTCGCCTGGAAGGCCCTGGAGGAGCGTGCGATGGCCGGCGTCGAGGGCACCTTCGTGCATCCATTCGACGATCACAACTTCATCGCCGGACATGCCACGATGGGCCTGGAGATCCTGGAGGATGCCCCCGAGACTGCCGCGGTGATCGCCAGCATTGGCGGCGGCGGGCTCATCACCGGCGTAGGCAGCGCAATCAAGGCGCTGAAACCTGAAGTGCGGATCTGGGGGACGGAACCGGAGACGGCCGCGCCACTGGCAAAGTCCCTGGCCGCCGGCTCACCGCAGGTATTCGCCGAGTGGCAGGCGTCATTTGTCGACGGCGCGGGAGGCAAGAGCGTTTTCCCACGAATGTGGCAACGCATGCGACCGCTGGTCGATGGCTGCATCGTCGTCACGCTCGAGCAGACAAAGCGGGCGATGCGGATGATCGCGGAAAGGGTGCGGGTCATCGCCGAGGGTGCCGGGGCGCTGCCGCTGGCGGCCGCGCTGACCGGAGAAGCCGGTCCCGGGCCGATCGTCGTCGTCGTCTCCGGCGGCAACGTCGACCTGAAGAGTTACTGCGAGATCCTGGAGTCCGTTGCGGCTCAGACGGGCGGCGCTCAACGCTAGGCGCGAATGCGCTGCATCCCGGGGTCGTAGAGCGGCTTGGCGGAAACGACGGCTGGATAAAGTCTTGCGGCGATCTCGACCTCCCACTTGCCTTCGCTCAGATAGCGCTCATCGACGGGCAGCTTCGGTTCGATCATCACCAGGCCGACGGCGCCCCCCAGGGTGTGGCCGTAAGATGCCGCGCGTACATAGCCGACGGGCACGCCATCGCGGCGCACCGGCTCGGCGTGGAACATGAGTGGCTCGGGGTCCTTCACCAGCACCTGTACCAGACGGCGGCGCAGCGCAGCGCTGGCTTTCCTCGCCAGCAGTGCTTCCTTGCCGATGAAGCCGCCGGGCTTCTGCAGATCGACGGCAAAACCGAGGCCCGCCTCGTACGGATCGTCGGTGTTGTCGATGTCGTGGCCGTAGTCGCGGTAGCCCTTCTCCATGCGCAGGCTCGAGAGCGCCCTGAGCCCGGCGTGCACGAGCGAGAATTCACGCCCCGCCTCGATGAGGCGGTCGTAA
The DNA here is from genome assembly GCA_963835645.1 of uncultured Gammaproteobacteria bacterium. Lineage (GTDB taxonomy): Bacteria > Pseudomonadota > Gammaproteobacteria > Steroidobacterales > Steroidobacteraceae > 13-2-20CM-66-19. The sequence continues at coordinate 361,145 of CAWIGQ010000001.1, forward strand.
ACATGCGTCGCCTGCTCGGCGGGAACGTAGAGCTCGTAGCCGAGCTCGCCCAGATAGGTGATGCGGATGCACAGCGCGCGGGCGAACCCGATGTCGATCTCGCGCGCGGCGCGATAGGGAAATGCGCCGTTCGACAGATCGGCAGTGGTCAGCTTCTGCAGCAGTGCGCGCGAATTCGGGCCTTGCACGTTGAGCTGCCCGTACGCCGACGTCACATCGGTGACGAAGGCATGCGCGTCCTCGGGGATATTGCGCTTCATCCAGCTTTCGGCATGCCGCACCATCGTGTCGGTGACCACCACCAGGTACCGCTCGCCACTGAGCTTGGTCACGGTGAGATCGGCCTCGAGCCTGCCGGTCTCGTTCAGCCACTGGGTGTAGGTGATGATCCCTTCAGCGCCGTCGACATGGTTGGCGGAAATGCGATTGAGACAGCGCCCGGCATCGCGCCCCTGGACCAGGAATTTGCCCATGAAAGACATGTCCATCACGATCACGTTGCCTCGCGCGGCGTGATGCTCCTGCTGCCACAGCGGAAACCAGCCCGGCCGACCCCAGGTCAGGGCGCCGGGGTCGGGAGGGCTGCCGGGTCTGGCGTACCAGTCGGGGCTTTCCCAGCCGCTGACTTCCCTGAAATACGCGCCGGCAGCGGCCAGACGATCATGGAACGGCGATTTGCGCACGCCGCGCGCGGTGCTCAGCGACATGGCAGGGTAGTGACACTTGTACACCATGCCCAGCGATTCGACGGTGCGCTGGCGACGGTACTCCGGATTCGCCTGATAGGCATGCAGGCGATCGATGTTGAAGCCGGTGATGTCGACGTCGGCGCTTCCCGTCACGATCCAATGTGCCAGCACGCGTCCCAGGCCGCCGCCAGTGAGCACGCCGATGGAATTCAGGCCCGCCGCGACGAAGTAGCCTCTGAGCTCGGGCGCCTCGCCGACGATGGGACGCAGGTCAGGCGTGAAACTCTCCGGACCGCAGAAGAGCTTCTTCATGCCGACCTCGGCAGTGATCGGCACGCGTGACATGGCGCGCTCGAGGAAGGGCGCCATGCGCTCCCAGTCCGGCGGCAGCTCACCGAAGGAAAAATCCTCGGGAATTGCGTCCACTTTCCACGGCGCACAGACCGGCTCGAACAGCCCGACCATCAACCCACCGCCCTCCTCGCGGTAGTAGCCGTAAGCACCCGGATCTTCGAGCACCGGCATGTTCGGCGGCAGATCTACGATCGACTCCGTGATCAGGTAGTAATGCTCGGCCGCCTGGTTGGCGATCGTGACGCCGGCGAGCGCGCCGAACTGCCGCGCCCACATGCCGGTGCAGTTGACGACGATCTCCGTGCTGATGTCGCCGAGCGCCGTGCGCACCGCGCTCACGCGCCCGCGCCGCTGCGACACCCCGGTCGCGGGCACGCCCTCGATGATTCTCACCCCCCGCATGCGTGCGCCCTTGGCGAGAGCCATGGTGACATCCACCGGATTCACGCGCCCGTCTTCTTTGACGTAGAAGCCGGCCTCGATGTCATCGACGCGGGCCAGTGGAAACAGATCCTTCACTTCGCGCGGCGAGAGCTCGTGCACGTCCACGCCGCAATAGCGGTTGAACGCCGCGACACGCCGGTACTCCTCGAGCCGATCCTTGTCGGATGCGACCTCGATGAACCCGATCTGCGCCAGGCCGGTCGATTGTCCGGTCTCCGCCTCGAGGCGCCCGTAAAGGGCGCGCGCGTACTTGCGCATCTCGGTCGAGGTCTCGGAGGTTGAGCCGAACGTGACCATGAGACCGGCGGCATGCCAGGTGGTCCCCGAGGTGAGCCGGTCACGCTCGAGCAGCACGATGTCTTTCCACCCGAGGAGCGCGAGGTGGTACGCCACCGACGTGCCGATGATGCCGCCGCCGATGACGACCACGCGGGCGTGATCGGGAACGCTGGCCGGCGTCGGGCTCATTTACCCGACGGCTTCGCCGCGATGGTAACCAGCGTCAGCCCGTCGGGCGCGATCTCGAGACTCAGCGTGCCGGCATCGAGCGGGTGTGTGACAGGCGGCGCCAGCGCGGCCGCCTCGCGCAGCTCCGTGAGCTGGCTCTGCGTCGGGTAGCGCGGCGATCCCATCTTCTCATAGGCCACGTGCACATTACCGTGGTCGGCGTCGAGCGACTGCACGCTCGCGCTGCTGGCGCCAGTGTGCGTGACTTTCAGCGTCACCCGGCGTGGTGGCGCAGTTGCGTTCACGTCGACGTAGTTCCAGAGGGCGAGAACCAGGGTGCCATCCGCCCGGCGTGTCAGCAGCGTCTCCTCGGCATCGCTCACGAAGCGCTGCTCGCCGAGTCGGTGCAGCAGCGCGAAGGCATTGAAAGCCGGCTTGGGGATGCCGCCAGCCGCCAGCAGCCCGAAGCCGCCGTAGAACGGCGTCTTCACCACGCCCTGCTCCTCAAACACGTCGGAGAACGTCCAATAGGACATGTCCTGCACCAGCCCGTCGCACTGGCGCACGGTCTCGGCGAGCCAGGGCCCCATGTAGGGAGCGTCCGTCACCTGCGGATGGTTGCTCCAGCTCGCGTTGAATTCCGACCAGATCAGCGGCAGGGACGGCAACGGCGAAGCCGCGATCTGTGAATGCACGTTCTGCACTGCGCGGCACACCATGCGATTGCGCGCAATGTGCTCGCTAGAGCGGAAGACGTCCTTGGCCGTGTCATCGCCGTAGACGTGGGTCGAAACGAAATCCACCGGTATGTCGTGTTGCTTGCAGTGGCGGATGAAGGCGGGAATCCACGCGGCCTGCGCCGTCGCCGGACCGCCGACACGCAGACGCGCGTCGACCGCCTTGAGGATCTTCGCGGTATGGTCGTACAAGGTCCAGTAGGTGGACTGTTTGGGCTGACCGGCCCAGAAATCGAGATTGGGCTCGTTCCACACCTCGAAGTACCAGCGGCTGACCTCATCGATGCCGTAACGCTGCACCAGGTGCGTGGCGAACGCGCTGATCAGCGCGTCCCAGCGAGCGTAGTCCTTGGGGGGCGAGACGACCGGACGGTACCAGAAGGACTGGCGGATATCGTGCAGCGCCAGGCGGCGCGGCATGAAGCTCAGCTCGACAAACGGTCGCACGCCGTTCGCCAGCAGGCCGTCGTACACCTGATCCACGTAGGAAAAATTGTAGATGGCCTCTCCCCGTGGCCCCTCCGTGTAGACGCCGAGCTCATCATTGAAGATGCCGTGAAAGCGTACATACGCAACCGCGGTGATGCCGTGCACGGCACGCAGGTCTTCGCGATAACTCTCGCGCAGACTCAGCACCGCGCGTCCCGACCCGAACATCCGCTCCCAGAAGTGCGGGAAGGGCCGTGTGGGTGCAGTCGCATCCACACTAATGGTCTCGCTGACCTGGGCGGACAGCGGGGCGACCGCGAGCGTCAGCGTCAGCAACACGATCGCTCGGGCAATCATCGAGCGCATGCAGAGAACCTCGGAACGAGGATGCCTGCGCCCTTCCCCGAACGCAACGCTTTACTGAGGTTGTGCGGTTGGTGCGAGCCAGCCGCCGGAGAATCCGGCGCGCTCCAGGCCCTGCTGCAGGTGTGGATCATTGCGCATGACGCGCCACACGAGATCGCTGCGATAGTTCTCGATCATGGCGAGGATCGGACCCTCGTCGATGCCGACGTAGTCCGGGTCGACCCATCCCACGTTGCCGGCTGTGCCGTTGCCGGCCGCCCCCTGGGGGCTCGAGGGATCACGCACACTCGCGTTGAAGGCATCGAGAAAACCGTAGGACGAGTAGATCGATGAGCCGAAGCGATGGTACATCTCAAGTGTCGCGGGCAGCACGATCTCGGGAGCAAACGGCAACGAGCTGATCGCGGCGGTTGGCGCGATAGTGCCGTCATCGACGATGCGCCCGAGTCCGACGCCGCGGGCGGCGTACTGCAGGAAGCTGCGATCCTCACCGAGGTAGGGTTCGCGGGCGATGCCGGGACCGTCGGAGGCGCTCATGCCCCAGACATTCTTGCCGTACCCCTGCCAGTGCTTCGGATTCGCGATGGCGTAGCGGCGCTGCGTGTAGGTTGCGCGGCGGCTGTTCTCGAAGTAATCGAGGTCGTGCTCGCGCATGTAGGCATCGCGGATGCCGCGGAAATCCACCCACACGTGAGTGTACTGGTGGCCGAAGGCCGGCCCGAAGCTCAGATACGTCTGGTCGTAGATGGTGCCCCAGTGCTCCTTGTAGGTGCTGGTCCACGCCGTCCATGCCTGTGAGTCGATCGGGTGCGTGGGCGAGCCCAGCGCGAGCAGATACACGAGCATCGCCTCGTTATAGCCACGCCAGTCATCTCCCGAGAACCCCGCTTCCGGAGTCCACGCCAGCGCCACCGCCGGCGGACGCGGCTGCGCCCATGTCCAGTCCACGCGCCGGTAGATCTCATCGGTCAGCTTTCTGATTTCGATGTCGCGCGGATCCTGGGAGTCGAAATAGTCCTCACAGAAGAGCATGCCGGCGAGCAGCAGCGCGGTGTCCACCGTCGATATCTCGCTGTCGCTGGCGCGCGCGCCGCTGCGCATATCGACGAAGTGGTAGAAGAACCCGTGCTCATTGGACGTGCTGGCGAAGTAGCGTAGTGTCGCCAGCACTCGCTGCTGCGCATCCAACCGCGAGATGTAGTCGCGCTCGACACCGATGGGATACGCGGTCAGGCCGAAGCCCACCGCGGCGATGCTCGCGTACGAGGGCGTCGGATAGCGGTCGGGAACGAGGCCGTTCTTGGGGTTGGCGGTCTCCCAGAAGAAGCGGAACGTGCGCTGCTCGAGGTCGGTGAGGAACGGATCGAGCTGCGCGTCGTGGGCGTCATGGAACGCTTCGTGCGAGTCATGCAGCACATCGCGGGATTCCTGCAGCGCTGCGCCCAGTTCCGGCTCGGGCGTCGCCGAAGCGGCGAATGCGTTTCCCGCAGCGAATGACAGTACGCACGCTGCCACTGCCGCCAATGCAACTCGCACTCGCCTCGTCAGGCCGAAGATCACATGAATCGATCGATTGACTCTCACGTGTGTCTCCGGAGGGTCGGTCTCAGGCCAGTATCGGGCAGGGACATACGGCGCTCTCGGATGTGGTTCACGCTTATGCGGCGCGGGCGGACCGGGTTCACGCTTATGCGGCGCTGGCCAATGCCCGGATCACATTCTCGGGATCGTTGCGAATCGCACGCAACAAGGCGCGCGCAGGGCCGGTGGGTTCGCGCCGTCCCTGCTCCCAGTTGCGCAGCGTGCTGAGCTCCACGCCCAGCAGAGCGGCGAATTCCGGCTGGCTGAGTTTCGTGCGTCCGCGCAGCTCACGGACAGTCAGCGCGTTGATCGGCAGCCTGTGTGCAGATACGCGCCCCGCGCTTGCCAGCTCCGTCGCTTGTTTCACGTATGCCAGCACCTCTTCGAAATTTCCTTGTTTTTTCATATGGGCTCGCCGGCTGATCAACCATTTATTGTCGGGGCGCCTTGCGCAAAGCGCTGTCGCAACCAGCCGACAAAAGTCGCGCGTTTATACGCCAATGGCGTACCTGCGTCAATGGCGTATGTCGGCCCTGCGCCCGCCCCCTTTGCGCTTGGCCCACCCCCGAGCGCCCTGCAGCCTTCAGCAGGGCCTCGGCCGTATACGGCCTGCAGTTTTACAAATGCCGTGAGATCATCCGCGGGGCTGCACGGTCACGCCAGGCCGCTCCGATTCCACCCAACGTTGCCGAGGGAGAAACGCGTGAAACAAGATGTCGATGAGTCCCGCCGCCGGCTGCTGAAGAGAATCACCCTCGGAGTGGCCGTGCTGCCGATGGCCGCAGCGTCGCTGCAAACCGCGGTCGCTGCCGACGCGCCGCTCGTCACCGAGGACGATCCCACGGCCAAGGCCCTGAAGTACGTGAGCGACGTGAGCAAGGCAACGGGCGCCAAGCCCGGTAGCAAGTGTGGAACTTGCGCGCTCTACCAGGGGGGCGCTGGATCGGCTCAAGGTGGCTGCCTGTTGTTCCCCGGCAAGTCGGTCAAGTCGGGCGGCTGGTGCAGCTCCTGGGCGGCCAAAGCCTCCTGAGACCGACGCGGCGCGCGCGCTCGGTAAGCGCTAGCCGAACGCGAGATAGATACTGTAGCTGGCCACGATCAGCACGAGGCACGCGGACAGGATCAGTTCGGTGCGCACGCTGCTCGCGGAATGCATCTCGGCATCATCGAGCAGTCGCGTGGTGCGGACGAAGCGAGCGGTCGCCAGCATCACGAGCGCGACCCCGCCGAAAATGAGCACCAGCCCGTCGTAGCGGCCGATTCGTCCCGAGAGCTTTGCGAGCTGCGAGCGCTGCAGTTCATCGCCGAGGGCCGCACTCGCGATCGTCAGCAGGAAAAGATTGAACTTCTCGATCACAAACCCAAAGGCGATCACGGCAATGCCGGTGCGGACCCAGGCGAGATAGGTGCGCTCGTTGGCAGCATGGTCGCTATAACCGCCGATCATTAAGGCCCCCTGCATTCATGCCCGTTGCGGGCCGGCGGAATCATAGCCCGGCCTCCCGCGGCAGGCCTTGCCTGCGGCGTGGCGACGGCGGTTCGCAGGGGCTGGACAAACTCGCACGGCGCAGGCGCAATGGGCCGCGCGCGGGGGGACCGTCTATGACCGAGCATGATCAGCCCGAGCGCGGATGGATTCAGATCCCATCGCGCTCTTCCGTTGCCGCCACGGCCGACCGACTCGAATCGCTGCTCAAGGCGCACGGCATCCTCGTGTTTGCGCGCATCGACTTCAGCGCCGATGCGACGCGCGCGGGCCTTTCGATGCCTCCGGAGCAGCTGATCATCTTCGGCAGCCCCACGGCCGGCACTCCGCTCATGGTGGCCGCACCGACGACCGGACTCGACCTGCCGCTTAAGGCCCTGATCTGGGAGGACGCCAGCGGGGCCGCATGGATCGCGTACAACGACCCGACGTACATCGTGCGCCGCCACGGACTGCCGCTCGCGCTTAGTGAGAACCTCGCCGCGGCCGCAGCGCTCATCGAACGTGCCGCGCGGGAATAGCTATAGCTAGTCAATCGGCCAGGGCATGGACTTGGGCACCGTGGCCGTCAGGCCGCTCGCACGGCGCCGATGCTTCCCGGCGGTATTCGCCACGCGCCACCACGGCTCGAGGCTTCGGCCGTGTGCGGGCTCCACCGGGTCGCCGAGTTGCGGCATCAGCAGTTGTACACCCGCCCTGGGACCGAGCTCGAGCAACGCCTCCGCGGGCTGGTCCCAGGCATGCATTCCAAGCGCGAACGTGCCCCAATGAATGGGCAGGAACGGGCCGCCGCCGAGCAACGCCAGCGCCTGGAGTGCGTTCTCGGGCCCGAGGTGCATGTCGCCCCACGCCGGGTGGAACGCGCCGACCTCGAGCATGACGAGGTCGAAGGGTCCGAGCCGCTCGCGGATGGTCTGATATTCGCTCGTCAGCCCGGTGTCACCGCTGAAGAATACCGCGTGCCGCTGCGAGCGAATGACGAGCGCAGACCAGAGCGTGGAGTTGCGGCTCTTCGGCGTGCGGCCGGAGAAGTGCTGCGAGGGCGCCGCCGTGATCGTGAGCCCGGTATTGGGCAGCGAGTGCGATTCCCACCAGTCGAGCTCGACGATGTTGCCGGACGGCACACCCCAGGCCTCGAGGTGCGCGCCGACGCCGAGGGAGGTCACGAACGGCACACCGCGCTTGCGCAGCTGGCGGATGGTCGGATAGTCGAGGTGATCGTAGTGGTCGTGTGACACGAGCACCAGATCGATCGGCGGCAGCGCGCGCAGCGACACGGGAACCGGCTGGAAGCGCCTGGGGCCCGCCAGTCTCGAGGGCGACGCGCGTGCTCCCCACACCGGATCGGTCAGCACGCGCAGACCGTCGATTTCGATCAGCACCGTGGAGTGGCCCAGCCAAGTGGCCCGCAGGCCACTGTCCGGCGGCCTGGCCCAGAGCGCGAGCGGATTCAGCGACGGCAGCGGTGCAGGCGGCACACGCCGCTCGCCGCCGCACAGAAATTCCCGCAAGGTCGGCATGGCGACGCTCGGATCGCGCAACCCCGGGAGGACCGGGTGCGCGTTGCGGAAGCGCTCGCCCGCCCACAGCGGCGACGCCTTGATCCGCTCAAGGCGCGCGCCCTCTGGTTTTCGCCCGAATGATCTGATCTGCACCGATACTCCGGGGCGCCGCGGGTTAACGCCCGAGCGGACGAACCCGCGCCGGGGCTCCCATGGAGCATTCCAATGCCGCGCGATCCCAGTGCGCGCCATCGGCGGCCGCCGCGTACGAGCTCTCAAGGAAGTCGAGCAGGGTTTGCTCGGGGTCTTCGGCGTTACGCACCGTGTCGTACGGCAGAATGAACTCCCCGAGTGTCGTGTTGTAGCTCGCCCCCGGCGTCACCGTCCGGGCGGCGAAACCAGCGGGCTGCGGATACGCGTAGGAGTAGAACGCGGCCAGCGGGAAGGATTCGTTGCCCGGCCAGAACCCGGCGCTGCTGACCTCGTGCGAATACGCCTCGCGCGTCACCGTATCCGGCAAGCCGGGCACGCCGCCCGGATGCAGCGGGGCCGTCCGTCCGGAGAAGCGCGTGACCGCCAGGTCGAAGCTCCCCCAGAAGAAATGCACCGGACTCACCTTACCGAGGAAAGCGCTGCGAAAGAGCCTGAGCACGCGGTCGATCTGCACCAGTGCGCGCCAGAAGCGATGGGCGGCGGCGGCGTCGTAGGCGCGCTCGGACCGGTCGTGCGAGAAACGAATCGGGCGCGGCAGCTCGCTCGGCAGCTCGTTGATCGAGACCGTGACACCGACGCTGCCGAGCAGATCGACCACGCGCGCATAGAAATCGGCGACCGGTTGCGGCTCGAGCGGCAGCGACGCTTGCGCGCCCGCGCTGGTGCGGGCGAGCAGGCGCTGCGCGATGAAGTCGAACTCGATCTCAACGATCTCGCTGCCGAACGGGATTGTCGATGTGCCCAGGCCGCGGGCGGTCACGTACAGCGGTACCTGCCAGCTGTGGTTGACCCAAGGTGTCAGCGACAAGCGCACCTTGCCTACGATCTGGGTCCACAGGTGCAACGTCGAAGCCGTAGCGGCCCATCCCGGATAGGGCAGATCGGGCCAGGCGGAGGCGGCACTACTCATTCGCGCAAGCATATCTCCTCGCCCGCGCCCGCGCCCGCGCCCGCGCCCGCGCCCGCGCCCGAGGAGCAAATCACGGCGCGCATACGCAGCAGGCGCGGCGCAACCACCGGCACCGTCAACATGGTGCTGGCCACTGCCATCAGCAGCAGCGCGGTGAACGTCGCGCTGCTGATGAGATTCTTATCGAGCAGTACGTTGACGAAGATGATCATGATCAGCGCCTTGGTCTGCAGCAACCAGCCGATCACCGCCGCTTCGCCCCGCGGCCAGCCGAGGGTGCGGCCGGCAAGCTCGATGCCGAGCAGTTTTCCGCCGACGGCGGCCAGCAGCAGCGCGCCGGCGGCAACGAACACCGCGGCACCACCGAGCTGCCAGTTGGTGCGCAACCCGGTGGAGAGAAAGAACACCGGCATGAACGCGAGCAGCACGGAGTGTCGGAAGCGATCCATGCGCTCCTGATCGAACCATTGGCCCTCCATCACCGCGCCGGCCAGAAATGCACCCACCATGAAATGCAGGCCCGACCAGTCCGCGGCCCAGGCCGCAAGCACCAGCCAGACGAGGGCCACATACCATCGATCCTCCTCGCGCAGGCGGCGCATGAGTGTGCGGACTAAGCAGCTCACACCCGCGAAGGCGACAAGAAAGGCCGCCTGTCGGCCCACGCGCGTCCAGTCCATGAGGAGGATGGCCAGCACTCCCCAGATGGCAACGTCATCGAGGCTCGCGTAGCGCAGGATGCGCTGACCGATCGGCTGGCGAAAAATCCCGAGTTTCTCCATCAGCAGAATCAGGATTGGCAGCGACGTCACAGCGCAAGCCATACCGATGCCGAGAACGAACTGCCAGGCATGCGCTGCAGCGCCGATCCAGCCGGGGTAAAGCAGCATTGCGGCGGCCGTGACCCCGCCGAGCAGCAGCGGCGCGCCGAGCGCGAGCGCCGCGGTAACGCCCGAGTCTGCCCGATGCTGCCAGACCTTGCGCAGATCCAGCTCGATGCCGGCGATGAACACGAACAACATCACGGCCCACCACGCGATGCCGTTCAGAGGCGCGATGACTGCGGGACTGAAGACGAACGCGTAATAGTTGGGGAACAGTTTCCCGAGAATGCCTGGCCCCAGCAAAATACCCGCCACGATCTGCACCACTACCAGCGGCGCGTAGTAATCGGTACGCAGCACGCGCCACACCAGATACGGGACCGTGAGAATGATCCCCATCGCGATCAGGAAGATTTCGGTAGTCGAGATCGCAGCGGACATGCGCGCGAGCCTCTGAGCGCCTCGGGCAGGCGGCGCGTCAGCCGCCGCCACCGGCGCGCCGCTGGCGCGCACGCCCCACCAGGTATCCGGCGACGAAGGGCAGACCGAGAACGATGATGGTCAGCACGATGAGCAGCAGCAGGACCTCGCCTGCCAGATAGCGAAGCTGCTCGCCCGAGGACTTCACCACCTGATCGGCGATCCGGCCGGCATCGCTCGCGAGCGCCTTACGCTGGGCATCCACCGCCGCCAGCAGCGCCTCGCGCTCGGACTGTAAATCGGCAAACAGCGCCGTACGCTGCGTGCTCAGCGCCGCAATCGTCCGGGCGGTAGATGCGTCGAGCCGATCGAGCACTTCGCGCAGGCTCTGCCGCACCTGCGCCTCGGCGCCATGCACCAGCTCGGGAGTGGATTCGGCGACCGCGCTGAGCCGCGCGAGCCGCTCGTCGAGCTGCCGCAGGGAGCTCTGGACGTCGGCGCGTGAATAGCCCGCTTCCCGCAGCGCCAGCTGCGTCCTGCGCATGACCTGCGAGGGCAGCGTGTCGCCATAAATCTGCAGCCGGTCGGCCGCATCGGCCATGGCTTCCGGAATGGTGCCGAGCGAATCGACCAGCCGCGTATCGGCACCCTTCTGGCGACTCCACAGATCCATGACCGAGACGCGCGCGAAGGTGAGGTCCTGGAGAGGGTGCGCCCGCACATACTCGACGACGAATTTGCGGTAGTCACCGAGCTCGCTCGGCGGGATCAGCCGGCGGGCGAGCGCCTCGGCATCGTTGGCGTACTTGTCGGCGACCGCCCGAACCGCCTCCTGATGCTGCCCGAAGAGCGCGCCGCCGGCCGCCCCCTCTGCCGCGAACGCCTGCATCTGCGCGGCGAATGCCCAGGTGTCGAGCAGGCTCATCATCGGGGCCATCCGCGTTGCCGCGCTTCGGCTCTCGCCGACTGCGGCAATCTCCCAGCGCAAAGTGTTGTCGAGCACCACCGGATCGTCCTCGCTCGCGGCGATATCGTCCGCGCAGCGCGCGACCGCAACGACAAACTCAGACGACAGCTCGCGGGTGAGAATGCGCGCGTTCAGGTCGCGGGCTGAGAGCGGGCGTTCCGGGCTCTTGAAGGACAGCAGCGAGCAGCCGGTCATGGCAAGCAGCGTTGCCGTGCACGCGAGGACTTGCCTCCAGCGTCTCGACGACTCTCGCTTCGCCATCCGCTACCTCGTGGCCATGGGCACCGACCTGAGCACCGGCGCCGGCAGCCGTCCGAGCGCGACTTCCAGGGCAAGACCGATGCCCAACAGTACCCGGTCCGTTCCGGCCGGACCATCGAACTCAAGTGACACGGGCAGCCCCCCGGCGGTGAGTCCCGCCGGCAGCACCAGGCCCGGCAGCCCCGCGGTGCTGCCCGGAGCGATATTGCGTGCCAGGGCCGTGGGGAACGAGAGCCTTTTGCCGCGCACCTCGAGCAGCTCTTCCCCGATCAGCGGCGCTGGAACCATCGTCGTGGGAAATACGATCGCGGCGGCTCCGGTGTCGGCAAAGTAGCGGGCAAAGGCCTCACGCAGCTGCGGCAGATACCGATCCCGGGCCGCAAGGTAGGCGCTCTCCGAGGCGAAGCGCCGCCCACCGGGCAAGGCGCAGGCGGCAATGTCGTCCTGCACGTCCTCGCTTGCCGCCGCCAGCAGCTCGGCGAAGCTCACACCGGCGTGATGGCGCTCGAGATATTCCGTCAATGCGGGTACGAAGTCGTGATTCTGAATGACGCTCGTCGTGAGTCCGATCAGACGAGCCAGTCCGGGGAGCTGCGCCTCAACGAGCCTTGCGCCCGCATCCTGCAGTTTGCGCAGCGCCTCGGCTGCAATGCGCTCGACCTCCGGATGAAGATCGGCAAACCAGTAGTCGCGGTCGACAGCGAACGTGACGCCGGCCAGCTCCGTGTGCCGGATGCGCGTCGGCTCGGGCGCCACCACGGAATCGAACAGCACGAGGTCAGCGACGCTGCGACCGTGAGGCCCCACCTGATCGAACAGCGGGCTGATCGGCGCCACGCCCGCCGTAGGGTAGCGCGCGGTCGTCGGCCGGAATCCGGCAATGCCACACAGAGCCGCCGGCACCCGGATCGATCCTTCGGTATCGGCCGCGAGGGCGAGCGGCGCCATTCCCGCGGCGACCGCCGCGGCGCTGCCGCCGCTGCTGCCACCGGCGATGCGCGCGGTGTCATAGGGATTGCGCACCGCCCCGAAGGCGCGGTTGTTGCTCGTCCAGCCGAAGGACAGCTCGTGCAGGTTGGTCTTCCCCAGCACGATCGCGCCTGCGCCCGCAAGAGCCTGGACGATTGCCGCGTCCTGCGAGGGCGTGAACCACCGCAACGCCGGCGTACCGGCCGTGGTCGGGTACTCGCGTGTGTTGATACTGTCCTTGACCGGCACCGGCAAACCATGCAGGGGACCCAACCCCGCCCCGGCGCCCCTGCGGCGATCGCAGGAGCGCGCCGCTTCCAGAACGCGCCCCGCCTCGAGCGTGATGAACGCGTTCAGCACCCTGCCCGCCTCGCAGCGCCGCAGCAGCGCGGCCGCGTAGCGCTCCGCGGCAATGTCGCCGCGCGTCATCGCCGCCACCGCATCATGCGCGGAAAGCTCCACCAGGTCCTCGTGATCCTCGCGCGCCGCCGTCAAGCCGATTGCCCCCCGATCCCCGCGGTGGCGGGAGCGATAGTGTAAGCTGCCGCCCGGCCAGCTGCGGCACGCGAAGCGCGCTACGCCTATCGTCTGGCCGCCAGGGCGCTGAAGGATCCTGACATGACGAAGCGGGCCGGCCTGAATACCACCTGCGTGCACGCCGCTCACTCCCCCGACACGGCGACCGGGGCGCTCGCAGCGCCGATCCACCTGAGCACGACCTTCGAGCGCGACGCAGACGGCGAATACCCGCGGGGCTACCGCTACAGCCGCGAGGGAACGCCCAACCGCGCGGCGCTCGAGTCCTGCGTGGCGGCGCTCGAAGGCGGCGCCGGCGCCGTGGCATTCGCCTCCGGGCTGGCCGCGAACATGGCGGTGCTCGAGCTGCTGAGCGCCGGTGAGCGGCTGGTGGCGCCGCTGGAGGCGTACTACGGCTCGCTCAGGCAGTTCACCGAACACGCCGCGCGCCGCGGCGTGACGGTCAGCTGCGCGGACATGCGCGACGCCGCTGCGGTCAAAGCGGCGCTCGGCGATGGCGCGCGCCTGCTGTGGATCGAGACGCCGACCAACCCGCTGCTCAACGTCGCCGACCTGCGGGCCGTCACCGCGCTCGGGCGCGAAGTCGGAGCGCTCGTCGTCTGCGACAACACCTTCGCTACGCCCATCTGCCAGCGCCCGTTTGATTTCGGTGTCGACATCGTCGTGCACAGCGGCACCAAGTATCTCGGCGGCCACAGCGATGTGCTCAGCGGAGTGCTGATCGTGCGCGAGGATACCGCGCTGCTCGAGCGGCTGCGCAGTTGGCAGGCGATGGCCGGTGCAGCCCTCGGACCGTTCGACTGCTGGCTGCTCAGACGCAGCATCGCGACGCTGGCGCTGCGCGTTCGCGCCCAGTGCCAGGGCGCGCTGCGGGTGGCGGAATTTCTCGCCGCGCATCCCGCGGTCGAGCAGGTCTTCTATCCGGGCCTGCCGCAGCATCCGGGACACGCCATCGCGGCGGCGCAGATGCCCGGGGGCTTCGGGGCGGTCCTGTCGGTGTGTGTCGCGGGCGGTAAAGAGGCTGCGCTGCGCGTCGCCAGCCGCACACGCCTCTTTACCCGTGCCACCAGCCTCGGCGCGACCGAGAGCCTGATCGAGCATCGCGCCTCCATCGAAGGGCCAGGGTCGCGCACGCCACAGAATCTGCTGCGCCTGTCGATCGGCATCGAGGAGCCCGAAGATCTGATCGACGATCTGGCGCAGGCGCTGCGGTGAATCGGGCGGCGGGGGCCGCGCTGTTCGCGTTGCTGGCCTTCGCGGCCAACTCGCTTCTGTGCCGCACCGCTTTGCGCCAGGCGCACATCGATCCGGCCAGCTTCACGAGCATCCGCCTAGTCGCGGGTGCCGTCACCTTATGGGTGCTCGTGCGGGTGCACGCCAAGGCCGGAGGCAGCGCCGGAAGCTGGCTCTCAGCGCTCGCCCTGCTCGCCTACGCCATCGCGTTTTCCTTCGCGTATATGGGACTTACGGCCGGCACGGGAGCATTGCTGCTGTTCGGGGCGGTACAGTTGGTGATGCTCGCGACGGGCTTCGTCGGCGGCGAGCGCATTGATGGAAAAATCGTCCTCGGGTGGCTGTTGGCGGTTGCGGGGTTGACGCTGCTGATCCTTCCGGGCGTTGCCGCGCCGCCGCTGCGGGAAGCGCTGTTAATGCTGACCGCAGGGGTCGCCTGGGGAATTTATTCACTACGGGGACGGCGATCGACGGATGCGCTCGGCGATACGGCCGGAAATTTTGTCCGCTCAGTTCCCGGCGCATTGCTGATCAGTGCCCTGCTGTGGATGCGTCGGTCTGCAGATGCGCAGGGCATCGTTCTCGCAGCGCTATCGGGCTCGGTGGCCTCGGGCCTCGGGTACGCCGCCTGGTACACTGCGCTGCCAAAGCTCGGAGCGATTGCGGCCGCCAACGCGCAGTTGAGCGTGCCGGTGATTGCAGCGCTGGCGGGCGTGCTGTTGCTCGGGGAGCCCATCACTGCGCGCCTCACGCTGTCTGCCGTGCTGGTGCTGGGCGGAACAGCGCTGGCGGTGCGGCGCAGCCTCACTTTTCGCGGCCCTAACTCCCGAACTTCTTCGAGACCGTGAAGCGCAGCATGAATGGCTCGAGCGGATGCTCATGGATGTCGGCCCGGCCATCGGGGTGGGTGCCAATCTCGTCTTGCAGCCGATCTACGTACCAGAACTCGGCAGCAGCCGCGTGGGTGTTGAGCAGATTGTAGATGCCGACAGAGGCGCTACAGCCTGATGAGAGCGCATAGTGAGCGACGAGGTTCAGTTCCCCGAAACCCTTGCCATTGACCTGTCCGAGCGCCGTGGGAGCATTGGCACACGAGGTTGCTACGCGCGGGAAATCGTGTTCGGCGGCTGAGTCGACGCAGGGGCCTGAAGAGAGCGGATAGTTCCCGAGATAGCGATAGCTGAATCCACCGCTCCAGGGACCCAGATTGGTCAGATACAATGCCAATTCGCCGGTTGCGACCGGTGCGTTAGTAATGTACGTGCCAAAGTGTCCGGTGCCATCATCGAACGGGTGGGTAAACCGCGCATGGTCGCCCGAATAGCTGCCATAGAGCTCGAGCCAGCGACTGATCTGATACGTGACGTTGACTTCATAGCCGTAGCGGCGGCTCGGCGGGCCCGCGGTGTCTTGACCAACGTCCGGATCGATGATGGTTTCGGACTGCTGCCATAAGTTATAGAGCGCAAGGGTGAAAGCAAGATTGCGCTGAACCGTCGCGCGCATGCCTACTTCCTGGCCTTCTTGTCGCGCGAGCAGCGGCGTATGAGGAAGCCCTAAATCAACGCTCGTGTCCTGATTGACGCCGCGCAGATCCGCGCTGTGGAAGCCCCTGCCCATGGCCAGGTAGAACTCGAATTTGTCGCTCGGCGTGTAGATGAGGCTCCCCTTGGGTTGGATCAGCGACTGTTGCTTCGTGCCCCCATTGGTATATCCGGCCGTCTCATGCAATGCCGCCAGATAGTCCACATCGGTGCCGTGCTGATAATCATCGCGGACGCCGAGCACGGTGCGAATTGTCGAGGTCCAGTGGGTCACCGCCTGGACATAGGCCGCCGCGGCGAACAGGTACACCTGATCGTCGTTGGAATAGGAGGGCGGATCAAACTGCGGCGGCAGCGGCATCTGATCCTCGCTCGGCAGCCGCCCGACGCCCAATAAATCGTAGCGCGTGAGACCACCGACTGAGACCTGATTATCGATCGAGCCCAAGGGAACGGGTAGCGTGTAAGCGACAGAGCCGCCGGTGACCCGGCGATTCTCGAACTGATCTTCCTGGTCGCCGTGCACGGGATCGGCGAGGAAGTGCGTGAAATCATTGAACAGATGCAGTTGGTTGTAGATGAAAAACCCACTGGCCGACAGCTGGCCAGCGCCTGGGGTGGCATAGTAGTTGACTGAGAGGCTGGCGCGTTGCGCGTGACCGCCATCGGTCGGATCCAGCGTCCCGAATCGATTCGGCACCAGTCCTTCGGTAATGGCGCGGAGCGGAATGTCCGTCGTATTGGTCCAAAGCTGGTGGTAGTACATGCCGGTGACTGAGTAACCGTTGTGCTCGTCGCCCTCGCTGTAGCGCAGCACCAGGTTCTCCTTGCGCGCATCATCGGGCGTCACGAACGGTCCATCGTAGTGCTGCACTTCCGCGAAGCCCAACAGGTGTCCGGCACCCACGGGCTCAGAGCCCGCGCTATAAACGCGCTGAAACCCCAGCGTGCCGACGGTTGCGGATACCTCATCAGGGATGGTGTCCCGATAGTTGACGCGCACCGAGCCCACCGCGCCGAAGTCGCCGAGGTCGGCGTAATACGGTCCCTTGGTGTAGATGAGCTCATCCGCCAGTTCGGGGACCATGAAGTTCAGATCCGTATAACCCTGTCCGTGCGCATGCGTCGGCTCGTTGATCGGCATGCCGTCGACGTAGGTCTCCAGGTCGGTACCGTGATCCAGGTTATAGCCGCGCAGCAGATATTGGTTGGCCTTGCCCTCGCCGCTGTGCAGCGTCACGATCAGACCCGGTACGGTTTCCAGCAACTGACCCGGCCGGTACTGCGGCGTCAGCTGCAGCTCCTGGTCCGCGACCACCCCTTCGCTGGCGGTCGAAGCCGTTCCCAGCAGCTCCAACCGTGCGGCCGTCACCACCACCTCTTCCAACGCAGTGGATGCCGTGGCCCCGGCTACGTCATTGCTCGAGCTGGCGTCTGTTGCGAACGCAGATTTCGCCGTGATTGTGGTACAGCCGGCGCCGATCAGAAGCGCGCTCGCAATGGCTCGGTTTGCGGCTGCCAATGCGTTCTCATGACGCTTACCACGCGCAGGAGGTTGCTGCACGATGTACCTACGCGCGGTAGATCCGATTGGATTCACTTCGATAAGAAACTTCTCTTTTTCCGCATAACCGTTAAGAGGAATGTATGTATCGTCTTATTCGCTTATGCGCCAACATCTGGCGCCTACAGGACTTAGAGGCGCGCGGCCGACTGCTCTGCAGCGGGCCGCTTGAAAAAAGGAGGGCTAGTTGGCCGGCTTCGGGTGCCGGTGGGACGGTCCGCCGTGGCTATGCGGCTTGCTTAATTCGACACCGATCAGATTGAGTTGACCGTGGCGCACCCCGCGCTCGGCACTGATTTCCTCGGCAAACATGCGCACTCTCTGAACTGGGCCTTTGAGCATGACACTCTCGATACATTGCTCATGATCCAGATGAGCATGCATCGTCGAGATGGTCAGATCATGATGCGCGTGCTGAATGCGTGTTAGCCGCTCGGATAATTCACGCTCGTGGTGATTATAAACATAGGATAAATTCGCAACACAGACGCCCTTGCTATTGCGGCGCACGCGGCTTTGCTGCAGATGAGCTCGCAAGATATCCCGAACGGCCTCACTGCGCGTGGTGTACCTGCGTTCTTTGATCAATTCATCAAACGCAGTCGCCAAGCGTTCGTCGAGCGATATGGTGAAGCGATCCATGAATACTCCTGATCAGAGCGCCGCGAGCCGTCGCGGGGAAGCAGCTGACCAAAACGCAGTCCCGCCCGGCGTGACCGGGCGGGACTGCGTTGTACTGCAGCGGCATTTGCCCGCTGTGCTCGGTGGTGGCTGCGCTTAGCCTCTGCGCTGCGTCCAGCGACCTTCCTACGGCACGAGCGGCCCGCAGGGATTGGCCCCTGGGCCCATCTCATCGCAATCGACGTGACGGCGGTTCTTGCCATCGTACGGTGTCGGCAGGAACGGGAAGTTCCTGGCGATGCCGTTGGCGGTGATGTCCACGCCAACCGTCCCAGGTGCACCGGCGAGGAAGTTCACGCCATCCCCAACATGGTTGGCGATGTAGTTCTTGCCGCCCACGACGCGGACTACGATGTCAGTAACATCGTCGTTCGGCCGGCGCCCGTTCGGCCAGCCAGCCGCGTCCGCGCTCAGCGCGGCACCGAGTCGACTCTGCTTTTCGGGTGCGGTCGGCGCAACGCGCAGATCGAGCCGCAGCAGCTCGGAACAGGGCTGGCCGCAGTTCGTGCCATCGAGCGACTGGCCGGGATACTTGAGCAAGATGCTCATGAGGTCCGTACGCGCCGTGGCCGGGGACCCGTCGATCGGGACGATCGGCACGTGGAACACGAGGTTGAGCTCGGTCGCGATCACGGGGTTCTTGTAGTTCGCCTGGAGGGCGGCTTCATCCTGCGGGGGGCGTGCGTTCCAGCCGTCTTTCATCGGCGTCGGGATGAGCAGCTCGTTGATCAGCGGGTTCGCCATCCGCGACAGCTGGACCCAGGGTCCACTGTGCCGCGCACCGCCACTGTCGTCCTTGCCAAGCTCCTGCAGCTGGCGCCGCGCGGTGCTCGCGTACATGCCGATGATCGGGTTGCGGGTCGTTGCCGGACCCTCATGATCATTCGTGATGCGCTTGATCGGCACCTCGATCGCAATGGTGCTGATGTTGAAGCCGCTAAAGCGATTGACGCCGTAGGGATTGACGAAGTCGGTGTCTTCCCCGGGGCCAGTCAACGTCGGCAGATAGCGGCGCAGGTTGAGCGTGTCGAACACCGCCCCGAGGTCTATGTAAAAGGTCTCCGCACGTTGTCCGGCGAACACTCGCATCCCGGTCTCGCTGTCCTCGTAGATGCCCTGGGCGGCGAGTGCCGGGTAGTCGGGCATCGTGGCCGGCCCCGAATTGGACGGGACGGCCACGAGCAGCTGGTTAGCGAACAGCTGGTGCCGCTCACCGTTGCGAACTTCGGTCACGGAATACCGTTGACGGCGCGTGAGGCCCTCCGAGCCCGGACCGTCGAGCGCCGTGATTCCCTGTAGTGGCAGAGTCGATGGAATGTGTGGGTTGCCGATGTGTGGCACCGGAGAGGTCAGGCCGCCCGGCCCACCGATGGGGCGATTCTCGGTCGTAAACCGGAACTCGTAGACGACATCGTCCGCGACCCCGGTTTCTTTGTTGTCGACATGAATGCGATAGAGGACCGTGTCGTCGAAGTTGAAGTAGTTGGGACCGTCGCTCGGGTCCTGGCCCGGATTGACGTTCATGATGAACGTCACCTTACGCGCATCGGCCGAGCGAGCGAGATTGGCACTGTCGTAGCTGACGAAGGCGTAAACGTCAGTGTTGTCCGCCGCGGGGTCGAGCGCAATGAGGGGCGCCTCCCGGTGGCTGGCAGCAAAGACTGTCGTGGCCATCATAGTCAGTGAGCATGCCACCAACGACAGACGGCGAGGGCTTCCGTGATTCATATGGTATCCCCTTGGTGGTGTTTGCCACCCGCTTGTTTCTCGAAACCTACCGACGACACCCGCACGGCCGGGCGTGCCGGGGACCAGTTCGGCGGTCTCGACGCGGTTGGCCATTTCTATGCGAGCTCCATTTGAGATACGCACGCGCCGCCCGCACGGATGCATAAACTATGAGAGCAAGCGCGAAACGGCAGCGCCTTCGAGGTGCCAGCGCGTTGCGCACTGCAGCGCAATCGTTCCCGTCCCCGGTTATTAGCGGACCAACAGGACGCTCTGCACGGCTGCAATCGACAGCACACCGCCGACCAGCGTGATCGCCACTGCACTCAGCGCGGGCAGTAGTTGCGGCCAGCGCGAGGTGCTGACCGGCTCGCGAAACCGATTTCGCGCATACAGGAATGCAATGCCGACCGCAGTCAGCGTCGCAGCCAGGCCCAGGCTGAACGCCACCACGAGTAGCAGGCCGACGGCGGTCCTGTTTAACGCCACGGCCGCCAAGAGAAGCACCATGGCAGAAGGACAGGGAACGAGGCCTCCGGAGATCCCGAGCGTCAGCAGGCTTCGCCAGGTAACGGGTTCACCGTCAGTGCCAGGCGGCGCATGCGAGTGGACACTACCCTCATGGGAGTGCCTGAAGGCGAGTCCGCCCTCGTGATGATGGTCATGGCCGTGGTCGTGATGTGGCCGTGGCTCGTGGTCGTGGTCGTGGTCGTGCGCGTGATGGGAATGAGTCGCTACGTGCCCGGACTTGAGCGCATTGCCATGAGCGGCGGCGGGCCTCAGCCACAGATGCCTCACCGCCTGCCAGCGGGCCGCCAGCAGGAAGACGCCCATCCCCAGGATGAGCAGACCGGAGAGCAGACTTAGGATCGGAAACAACCGCTCCGGCACAAGGAACCGCGAGGCGGCCAACGTCGCAAACCCCAGCACGAATACTCCGAGCGTATGAGTCACAGTGACTGTCAGGCCTAGAAACGCCGCATGTCGCGGCGTACCGCGCGACCCAATCAAGTACGCACCGACAATGGTCTTACCGTGACCGGGCGACAATGCGTGCACGGCGCCGAGCACAAACGCTGCCAACAAAGCAAGCAGTGCGATGCGCGGTGCAACATGAGGAGTCGAGATCAAGCCGATGAGGCTACGCGTCTGGCGCTGCAGCCATGCGCTATCATTATTGCCGGGCATCGATGCGGCCGTCTGGCGCGCATTCACCGCGGTGCCGGGGCGCGGTTGCAGCAACGCGACAGCGCTTGGAGCCGGGCCATTCACGAAGCTCAGATGGATACTGCGCTCGGCCAAAGGGCCCTCGGCGGGTAGAGTTCGCAGGGCCTGTGTCAGACCTGCGGTTAGCGAAGTGCTGAACGCGTCTGTGTCGAACACGCTAATCGAGCGCGGACTCTGCACCTCGATCTCAGTCCAGCCGAACTGGCCGGCGTAGTTCCGATTGGTAAACCGGAGAGTGTGACTCCGAGTGTCCCGCGCCACAGGCACGGTGCCCGAGAAATCCACGTCCAGTCGCAGCGAGAATCCTCCCTGCTCGGTCGGCAAGCTGCTCGTCCAATGCTTCGCGTGCAGGGGAACCGGCTCCCCGTCGACGATCAGCTGCAACTGATCGGCAATGCCCGGCGCGAGTCTTTGCACATACGCGTCCCGTTCGGCTTGCGTCGTCACGCCATCCCCGTTGGCGTCCGCCAAATGGAGCTCACGTAGTGCCGGCAGCTGACCGAAGACTACGGCGTAGTGGACGCCCACGGCACCGACCTCGAGTCTGAGGCCGCAGTATTGGTTAACGGTGAAGTTGCCAAGCAGGCTCGCGACCGTGTCTGCACGGCTCGCGTGCGGCAACAGCACGAGCCCGGCGAACAGCCACGCAAGCCAGTCGGCAAGTCGTCGATGGTTGGGGCTGAATCGCATGGCGACCACCGAGTGCTTATGTTCGTACGATTGCAACCGACGTGTGCAGGTGGTCGTGGGAATGCTGCGCCCCACCGTCGTGGGTGTGAGTGTGGCGGTGAGGGGCCCCCTGTCCGCCAAAGCGCTCCTCCACCCTGCCAAACCTCCAGACTGCAACAGACAGTGCCCACGCGAACAGGAACAGACCGACGATCAGGTAACCCAGGATGCCGAAGTCCAGTGCAGCGATGAGACTGTAAATCCCGCCCCGCAGTCCAAGCAGGTTGATGATGACCTGTAACAGCTCGATCGATCCGACGACGAGTGCCACAACGACCGATAGACCGGTGGTCGTGAGATTGTAGAAGATTTTCCGGAGGGGGTTCAGGAACGCCCAGTTATAGGCCTTCGACATCAACACACCATCCGTCGTGTCCATGAGCGACATCCCGGCAGCGAAGAGGATCGGCAGTGACAGTACCGCGGGAATGGGCAAGTTGCCCGCCGATGCTCCGGCAGTCATAGCCAGGAGGCCAATTTCCGAGGCGGTATCGAATCCGAGCCCAAACAACAGGCCGAGCGGATACATCTGCCAGCTGTGATTCATCAGCTTCTGCAGCCGCCCTCCGAACAGTCGATTGAGCAGCCCGCGTTGCTGCAACAGCTGCTCGAGATGGGCATGACTGTGCGTGCCAGTCGTGGCCGTGTGCCAGACCTTGAGGATATCGAGGAGCACGAGCAGGTTGAGAATGCCGATGGTCCACAGGAACACACCCGAGACGGCTGCTCCCAGAATTCCCCCGATGCCCTGCAGCTGGGGCAGCTCCCGCTTTACGGCAGTGGCAGCAAATGCAATGGCAACGGCCAAGGCCAACACAATCGTCGCGTGGCCGAGTGAGAAGAAGAAGCCGACGCCAAGTGGCTTCTTACCCTTCTGGAGCATGTAGCGGACCGTGTCGTCGACGGCGGCGATGTGGTCCGCGTCGAAGGCGTGACGCAGGCCGAACATGTAGGCGACGAATCCGAGTCCAACGAGCGCCGGGTAGTGCGTCGAGTAGTGCAGGTACAGTCCCCAGCCGACCGCGTGTAGCAGTGAAACGAAGCCGTACAGGCCCCCGAGGCAGGTCCAATCGGTGCCGGAGAACGAAAGGCGCATACCGCTGGCTGGAGCAACGGGAGCTCTGCAATAGGCGTAGTTGGGCAATGGCGCACCGCCGCATTAGAGATTGCGTTGGGTACCGGAATATTACGAAGTGGCGGCGGCTTCAGATGCACGTGCCTGGTCGGAATTGCATCCGACGGCCGGGCCACGGCGTATAAGGCCTCAAGGAGGCCTGTTCGCATGCGCCATTCCCGAGCCAGCGAGCGCTGGGCCCGATTAGGCCTATTCGTGCTTTCATTGGCGACGGCGGGCACATACGCGCGCGCAGTCGTGTCTGCGGATACAGATCCTGCGGCTGCCGCGCCTTACCGGGCGCCGTATACACCGGTGGCGGACGCTGAGGTCTTGCAGCAGGTGCCGGCCGAAACCGACCCGGCGGTCGTGCAGTTGAGAGCGCTGCGCGTTCAGCTCGATGCCGCCCCCATGAGCCTCGCCGCCGCCAGCCAGCTGGCTCGCGCCTACATCAACTTTGGGCGCCAGGTGGGAGATGCTCATTACGCAGGTTATGCCGAGGCGGTCATCGCGCCCTGGCTGAAGGAGCCAGAACCCCCCGTCGCTGCCCTCGTCATTCAGGCGACGATACTGCAATACCGTCATGAGTTTACCGCCGCCCGAACCGTGCTGAAACAGGCGCTGGCGCGAGACGATCACGACGTCCAGGGGTGGCTAACGCTCGCGACGCTGGATATGGTGCAGGGCGATTACAAGGCCGCGGCGGCAGGCTGCGCGCAGGTGGGGAGCACTGGCGGGCCGACCCTCGGTGCGGTCTGTTCCGGCAATCTACAGTCTTACCTGGGGCAGGCCCAACAGAGTATCGATTTACTTAAGCAGATCGAGAGGAATATCCGCAACCCACGAGCGGACTTTGAGGCATGGATTGAGGGGTTACTGGCCGAGTCCGCGGAGCGGCTCGGCGATTGGCCAGAAGCCGAATCGCACTACCGCAGGGCGCTAGCGGCCACGCCTCGAGATAACTATCTGTTGGTCGCCTACGCCGACTTCCTGCTGGACCGCGGACGACCGCAGGAAGTGCTGCGCCTGTTAGCCGACCAAAGTCAGTCGGACACAGCCTTTCTGCGCTTGGCGCTTGCGCAAGCGGCGCTCGAGAGCCCTCAAGTCGCACGTTACACGTGGATCATGGCAGCGCGCTTCGCGGCACTCGCGCAACGCGGCAGCGACTTCTATGGCCGCGAACAGGTCCGCTTCGCTCTGCAATTGCAGCATGATCCACAAGGAGCTCTTGTGATGGCACAACGCAACTGGCAGGCGCAACGCGCACCTTGGGATGTGCGCGTGTTTCTCGAGGCTGCCCAGGCAGCCCATCAGCCCCAGGCAGCGGTCGAAGTGCTGGAGTTTGTAAGCCGGACCAGGTTGCAAGACCCAATCATCGCCGCGCTGGTGACCGACCTCCAGGCACAAATCAGCGCGCGGGCCGGAGCAACTCGGTGAACTCATTGCTGCGGCGCGCGCTTCAGCTTGCGGCGATAGCAGGCGGGGTGGCCGGCACTTGTGCCGCGCAGGCGCACTCGGCGAGCGACGCCTATCTAACACTCGATGTCGAGACGCAACATGCGACCGGTGCCTCCGGCAAGACGGTGATGCACGGACAGTGGGACATCGCCCTTCGAGATCTCGACTTTGTGCTGAAACTCGACAAGGATGGCGATGGCAACATCACCTGGGGCGAGCTCCGAGAACAGCAGCCGGCAATCCGCCGTTACGTCTTCCCGTATCTGCATTTGAGTGGCGACAATAGGGCCTGCACCGTCATCCCAACGCGAGAATTAGTCGACAACCACGCTGATGGCGCGTACGCAGCGCTCTTTTTTGATGTCGTTTGCCCCGGGGCGCCCGCGCAGCTCACGCTTGACTATCGCCTGTTCTTCCACATTGATCCCTCCCACCGAGGAATATTCATGCTCCGATCCGGTACGGGTACGGCTACAGCCTTGATGTCTCCGGACAACGCGAGGGTCGAACTGACTCTCTGATCGCCGGACCGCGGCGCTAAAGGGACGATCACAGTGCATCCGTCCGCCTCGCGCAGGCGTAGTGCCCGTATGGGGCTATCTGCGCAGGAGCGTCGGCGGCGGTCTAGAATGCGTGCAGGTTCCTGCTGCGGGTTCACATGAGTGCAGGCGCGGACGCCGATCGCGAACTCGACACTCGCCTGTCGGATCTGCTGCGTGGCTGCGCGCAGTCCGACGGCGAGGCGCTGCAACGGCTATATGTTCTGGTATCGCCCACGCTGTTTGCATGCCTCACCCGCATGCTGCGGCGTCGTGCACTCGCTGAAGAGGCGCTGCAGGACGTATTCGTCACCGTCTGGCAGCGGGCGCATCAATTCCGCCCGGAGCGCGGCCGGCCCATGGCGTGGCTGGTATCGATTGCGCGCTATCGCGCGATCGATCTGCTGCGGCATGAGCGCTTCGCGGCGGTGCTGATCGCCGACCTACCCGAGGGAGCCGGCCGGGCGGAAGAGGCTCAGGAAGAGCCGGGGGCGTCGCTCCCCGGGGCGAGCCTGCTCGAGCGCTGTCTCGCGCTCCTCACGCAACAGCAGCGGCGTTGTCTTGAGCTCGCGTTCGTCGGCGGTAACTCGCACGCGGACGTCGCGCGGCTCGTCGACAGCCCGCTGGGCACGGTCAAGAGCTGGATTCGCCGCGGACTGCAAAGCCTCAAGGCGTGCCTTGAAGCATGAACACGGCGCCTACGAACATCGATCTGATCAACCGCCTCGCCGCGGAATACGTGCTGGGCACGCTGCGCGGTGCGGCGCGGCGGCGACTCGAGCGCTGGCGCGGTACGTCATCCTTGGTGGACGAACGCTGCCGCTTCTGGGAAGAGGGATTTATGCCGCTTCTGCTGGGTTTGAGACCGATCCAGCCGCCAGCGCACGTATGGCAGGGCATCCGCGCGCGGCTTGGTCTGCCCTCGACGGCGCGGCAATGCGTGCGCCGCTACGCGCTTGCAGCGAGCGTCGTGTTGGTGGCGGTGCTCGCCGCCGTGCTCTACTGGCGCACGCTCGCACCCCCGCGCGCGGCCGAAGTCGCCACGATCTCAGCGCCATCCGGCGCGCTGCTGTGGCAGGTGGAGATCTACGCTGCGCCCGGCGCCCTCAGCGTGCGGGCGGGCACGCTGGCCGCACCGCCCGCCGGGCGTGACTATGAGCTGTGGGCGCTGCCCAAGGGCGGCAACCCGGTGTCCCTCGGTGTACTGCCGTACCGGCACACCGTCGCGCAACGGGCGCTGAGCGTGGCACAGCGGCAGGCGCTGGCGAACGCCGCTCAGCTTGCCGTCAGTGTCGAGCCACCCGGCGGCTCTCCCACCGGCCAGCCCACCGGCGCAGTAGTTTTCGTCGCGCCACTGCGCACGTTGAGCTGACAGCGGGATCCCTGGATCGTCGCTTGCGCCACGTAGCGGCGCACTCTAACGTCCGACGATGGCCGCCTCCTCCTTCGACGTCATAGTCATCGGTGCCGGCGCAGCGGGACTGGCCGCCGCCGCCGCTCTGGTGCAGGCCGGCCGGTCCGTGCTGCTGCTCGAGGCACGCGATCGCATCGGCGGCCGCATCTGGACGCGTACGGAGCCGGGCCTGAGCGTGCCCGTCGAAATGGGTGCGGAGTTCATTCACGGACAGGCCGCCATCACCCGGACACTGTTGGCGAAGGCCGGAGCGGGCGTGGTCGAATCTGCGGATTCGCACTGGACGCTGCAGCAAGGCGAGCTCAAGCCACGGAACGGATTCTTCGCGCAGATCCAGGCGGCCGTGCGTAACAGCGACGTTCTCGCGAAGCGGGATATGTCCTTCGATACCTTCCTCGATCGGCACCTGGCTCACGTGCTGACTCCTCAGGCCCGGGGCTTTGCACGCATGATGGCCGAAGGCTTCGACGCCGCCGACACCTCGCGCGCCAGCGCCCGCGCCATCGCCGCCGAATGGACCGGCGACACGCTCGGCAGTGCGCCGGCGTCGCGCCCCGCGAACGGCTACGCGTCGCTGCTCGCAGCGCTGATGGCGCCGCTACACTCCGGGCGGCTGCGGCTGCGGCTGCAGCTGCAGACGATGGTGCAGGCCGTGCACTGGTCGAAAGGCTCGGTCGAGGTTGCCGGCCGCTTCCTCGGCCGGGGGTTCAAGGCTCAAAGCCGTTGCCTGGTCGTCGGTCTGCCGCTCGGTGTGCTGCAGCGGCCGGCGGGCGCCGCGGGCGCCGTGCGCTTCACGCCCGCGCTCACCGCCAAGCGGCAGGCCCTGCGAGGTCTCGCCTCCGGACCGGTGATGAAACTCCTGCTGCGCTTCGCCTCGCCCTTCTGGGAAGCGTTGCACGCCGGGCGCTACCGCGATGCGTCGTTCTTTCACGTTCCGGACGCACCGGTGCCGACGTTCTGGACTCCCGCGCCGGCACGCGCGCCTCTGCTGGTCGCATGGGCCGGTGGGCCGCGGGCACAGCGCCTTACCGCGGGAGCCGCCCCTGCCGAGATCGCACGCCGGGCAATGGCAAGCCTGCAGGCACTTTTCGGCAGCAGCGTCGACATCGCCGGCGAGCTCGAGGCGTACTACTACCACGACTGGCAGCGCGACCCCTTCGCCCGCGGCGCTTACAGCTACGCCACGGTGGGCGGGAGCGATGCGCGTGCGGCTCTGGCGCGGCCGCTCGATACGACCCTTTTCTTTGCCGGCGAGGCGACGGACACCGAGGAAGCGGGCACGGTCAGCGGCGCGCTGCGAAGCGGAGTGCGTGCGGCGCACGAGGTGCTGGCCGCCTAGGCGCGGCGCCCACCCGTGGGCGGTCGCCGCCGCTCCCAGCGTTGCGCACCCGGGGCTAGCGCGCGAACGCCTCGGACGAAATCAGGCGGCATGAAATCGCGGCGTCCTCGTCGTAATGGCAGACGGCGCAGATGCGGTGATAGCCGTCCGCGACGACCAGAGGAATGCCCTGCGACATGTCGCCCTGGATCAGGAGCACGGGCGAGAGGGTCTTGGCCTTGCGGAGCCGTTTCAGGTCCGCTTCGACGTGCATCTCGTGCCGCGGCAGCAGCGGCAGGCCGCTCGCGCGCAACAGGTCCTTCGCCGTGTGTTCGACGGTGCGCGCCCTGCGCAGCGCGCTCACGAGCTTGCGGCTGTCAGCGGCCGGGTAGATGAGACGCAGGTAGCTCAGCGCCGCATCGAAGTCCCTGGCGCTCGGGCGGTCCTTCCAACGCACTGATACCTTCGGCATGCTTGGCGCGAAGTCTATCGCGACCGCATGATGACCTTCAGCAAAATCAGGCGACGCGTGGGCGCACATCCGCTGGCTGGCGGTTGCGCAGCGATCATCATAGGCAGACCCGCTGCCGGTCGTCCGGCCGCAGATGGCATCACTGCGCGCCCAAGTAAATAAGCACTATCCCTCACAGACGCGGAGCTTGTGCGGATTCCCGGCTCGGGGCGCGGCGGCCGATGATGAGGATCATCTTGGGCCGATCATACAGGAAGGAAATGCTGACTCTTGCGTTCGGAGCCTTTCAGCACTGTATTCATTATCAAGGTACGGTTTGATGGGCGGTATCTTAACCATCGCCTACAAGCTGCTGGTAAACGACCGGGCGAAGTATGCGGCTCTTTTAGTCGGGATCACTTTCGCCGTGTTCCTGATGATTGAGATGACTTCGTTGTTTTCCGGAATCCTCAATCGTTCCTCCGCGACGGTCATCAACATCGGCGCCTCGATATGGGTCATGGACCCGGCGGTGCAGACGGTGGCTAACACCATTCCGCTGCCGGACTACGTGCAGGACGAAGTGCGCAGCATTCCGGGGGTCAAGTACGCCGTTCCGCTCTACTCGGGCGGGGCGCTGCTGAAGCTGCGTGACGGAGTCTATCAGGCGGTCAATATCCTGGGCCTTGACGATACCAGCCTGTTCGGCCGACCAACGCTTCTTGCCGGAAAGATCGAAGAAATCTTTGCCGAAAATGCCTTCCTTGCGGTCAAGGACTCCGAGTTCGCAAAGCTCGAGAACCCAAAAATCGGCACCGAGTTCGAACTCAATGACCATCGCGGGGTGATCGTCGGCATCGCCCAGGTTGCCTCCAGCGGGCTGTTCGGCGTGCCGACTCTCTACACAACCTACAATCGGGCGCTGCAGTACATACCGCAAACAAACTTCACGATCTCGTATCTGCTGGTGGAGCCCAAGACGGCGGCGGATGTGCCGCGGATCAAGCAACAGGTGGCAGCGGCGGGATACCTGGCGCTGACGAAAGACGAGTTCATTCAGCAGATATCGGACTTCTACAAGTATCAGACGGGCATCGGCACCAACATGCTGATCATGACGCTGATCAGCTTCATCGTCGGTCTGTCGATCTCGGGACAGACCTTCTACACGTTCGTGCTCGAGAACCTGGAGAAGTTCGGCGCGCTGAAGGCGATCGGCGCCAAGGGCCGCGAGCTGGTCTACATGATCCTGTTCCAGGCGACGTTCGTGTCGCTCACCGGCTATGGCTTCGGCGTCGGGCTGTGCGCCGGCACGATCTGGCTGGCGCGAACCCATCTTCCTGACTACGCGGCGGTCATCACCTACGGCAACCTGGGCCTGGCGTTCGTCATGGTGGTCGTTATTGCGGCGATCTCCAGTTACGTGGGCGTGCGCAAGGTTCTCAGAATTGAACCGTTCGACATCTTCCGGGGCTAGCATGGCGAAGACTGCCATACAGGCCGCGGGCCTCAACAAGTGGTTCGGCGAGGGCGATGCGAAAACCCACGCCGTCAAGGACGTGAGTTTCGACGCAAGTTTCGGCGAGATGCTCTACGTCGTCGGTCCATCCGGCAGCGGCAAGACCACGATGCTCAGCATCATCTCCGGCATCCTGCGACCGAACAGCGGCACGGTGAAAGTCGAGGATACGGACATCTGGGCCATCAGCAAGGATCAGCTGGCCGAGTTCCGATTGCATAAGATCGGCTTCGTCTTCCAGGACTACCATCTGTTCCCGCGTCTGACGACGGTCGAGAACGTGGCGATCCCGCTGATTCTGCAGCAGCGCCCGTGGGCTCAGGCGCTCACCGAGGCCGCGAAGGACTTGGAGATCGTGGGATTGAAGGGCCGGGCGGAGCTGCCACCGGTGAAGCTCAGCGGCGGCGAGCAGCAGCGGGTCGCGATCGCGCGCGCGATCGTCAGCCGGCCCGACATCCTGATACTCGATGAGCCGACCGCCTCGCTGGACGGCGATACGGGGCGCAACGTCGTCCAGTTTGTGCGCGAGCACATTCTGTCCGAACAGCGCTGCATCATCATCGTTACGCACGACAGTCGAATCTATGAATTCGCCGACCGCATCATGAGGATGGAAGACGGGAGGTTGACCGGCTTCGAAAAAGGGAGTGCAAAAGAGGGAAATCTGGATGCGCAATAAACTTCTGTTCATCATTTCCGGTGTTGGGCTGATGCTGGCGATCGTCAGCGCCTTCATCTTTGCCCAGCAGCCGAAGACGCAACCGCCGCTGTTCAACCCGGCGGCCAATCCCTACGCGCAGGGTATCTATTCCGAGGGCATGGTCGAGAGTGATCAGGCGCAGGGTGAAAATATCAACATCTACCCGGAGGTCACCGGGCCGATTACGCAGGTCGTGGTCAGCGAAGGCGCTCCGGTGCATAAGGGCGATGCGCTGGTGATGATCGACGACTCGGTGCAGCGCGCCACCGCCGATCAGCAGCGCGCGCAAGCCGATGCCGCGCTGGCCATGCTCAATGAGCTCAAGGCGGAGCCGCGTGCGGAAACGCTCGCCGTCTCCGTTGCTCAGGTCGAAAACGCGCGGGCGACTCTGAAGAACGCGCAGGACGAGTTGGCCAAGCAGCAGCACTCCTATGACCTGGAGCCGCTATCGGTCAGCCTGGACACGCTCGATAACGCGCGCAATGCCGAAAAGGTGGCGGCCACCAATCTTCGAGTCGTCGAGCGACAATACCAACTCACCAAGGCAGGGGCGTGGATCTACGATGTTCAGAACCAGGAAAGGCAGTACACCGCTTTGTCAAAAGCGTACGCCGCCTCCGCGGCGCTGCTGGCAAAATACACGATCCGGGCGCCGGCCGACGGCGTGGTGCTTACGGTACAGGCCGGCGTTGGCAGCTACGTATCCCCGCAAGGCGCCTACGATTCCTATACGCAGGGCTTCGACCCGCTCATCACCATGGGGAGGCCTCAGAACCATCTGCAGGTTCGCACTTACGTCGATGAGATACTGATCGACCGTCTGCCCGACCCGAAGAAGATGAAGGCGCAAATGTTCATCCGCGGCACCGATACCCATGTGCCGCTGAGCTTTGCGCGCATCCAGCCCTTTGTCTCGCCAAAGATCGAGCTCTCGGACCAGCGACAGGAGCGGGTGGACGTACGCGTGCTGCCGGTGATCTTCCGGTTTGAGAAACCCAACGGGCTCAATGTGTACCCCGGGGAACTGGTGGATGTCTATGTCGGCAATAGCAGTCGCTGTGCGGCGGATCGGGCGGCTCGCCGGACGCGCGGTGCTGGTCGCTGGCGGCTGCGCGGTCGGTCCGAACTTTCATCGCCCCAGCGCACCTCCGGTAACGCATTATGCGAGCGGCGCGGATCCGACCGTGACGGCCGCTGTCGACGGTGTGGCGCAGCGCTTCACCCCCGGCGGCAAGCTGGCAGCGGACTGGTGGCGACTGTTCCAGTCCTCGACACTCGATGCCGTCGTCGCGGAGGCCTTCGTCAACAATCCTGGACTCGATGCGGCGCAAGCGAGCCTGCGCGCAAGCCGGGACAACCTGCGTAGCGGCTCTGGCATTTTTTATCCGGCAATCAATGCCGATGCCAGCGCGACCCGAGAGCGGTTCAGTACTCTCACTTTCGGGCAGAGCTCGGCCGGGAGCGTGTTCAATCTATTCACGCTATCGGCCTCGGTCAGCTATGCCCTGGATCTGTTTGGGGGGCAGCGGCGGCTGGTCGAGAGTCTACACGCTCAGGTGGATGTGGCCCGCGCCACCGAGCAGGCGACCTACCTCA
Source organism: uncultured Gammaproteobacteria bacterium (assembly GCA_963835645.1). GTDB lineage: Bacteria > Pseudomonadota > Gammaproteobacteria > Steroidobacterales > Steroidobacteraceae > 13-2-20CM-66-19. The sequence continues at coordinate 393,096 of CAWIGQ010000001.1, forward strand.
CGCTCTCGGCCAACGTCGTCAACACAGTGATCGCCAAGGCCGCTTACCGCGCGGAAATCGATGCTACCGCGCAACTCATTGAGCTCGAGCGCCAACAGGTGAAGCTGGCCGAAGTGCAGGCGCAAGCGGGAACAGTTCCATATTCCACGGTGCTGAGTCTGCGGAGTCAACTGGCCTCTTTTGAGGCGACGATTCCACAGCTCGAGCAGAAGCTCGCGCAAAGCGATGATCTGCTGGCGACACTGGCCGGACACATCCCGGCCGAGTGGAAGGCACCGGACGTGGCCTTAGTCGATCTGAGGTTGCCGAGCGACCTGCCGGTCAGCCTGCCATCCGACCTGGTGCGCCAGCGTCCGGACATTCTGGTGGCCGAGGCGACCGTCCATGCGGCCAGCGCCAATGTCGGGGTCGCAACGGCCGCTCTGTTCCCCAGCATTACCCTCAGCGGCAGCCGCGCGGCCAGCAGCAACTCCGTCAGCACTCTATTTCCCCCCAACGGCAAGGCCTGGAGCATCGGCGCCGATGCTACTGCGCCCCTGTTCGAGGGTGGAACGCTGTGGTTCAAGCGCAAGGCGTCCATCGAGAACTATCGGGTTGCGACGGCCGACTATCGCCAGACCGTCCTGGGTGCGTTCGAACAGGTGGCGGACACGCTGCGCGCGCTCGATCACGACGCGCGTTGGTGGTCAGAGGGCGGTTGCGGCCGCCGCAATGCACTGATCCAGGCCAACTACCAGGCGGGCCTGGCGAACTACCTCGACGTGCTCAATGCCGACGCGCAGGATCACCAGGCGAAAATCAATCAGCTGCAAGCGATCGCTGTGCGCTACCAGGACACCGTCGCGCTGTTTGCCGCCCTCGGGGGCGGGTGGTGGGACGCGCCGCGCGATCGGCGTGGCGCCGACGCGGCCAATGCGCCCACGGCGCACGCTGCGCGGTAATTGTGGTGTCCGACAAATGCTCCGACGTATCGCGACCCATGATTAGGATTAGGGGCCACGACCGCGGTAACGGCAGGGGACGGAAATGCGCGAAATACGCCGCCGGCCTCGGAAACTACCTATCCGGTCCTGCCGCCACGCGCGCAGCCCAGGGCGCATCAGAAGCGGCCCGCGCTCAACACCCCGAATATATGGCCTGCAAGATAAGTAACCGCCGCCGTAGCAGCGCCGATCGCCGTTTGCCGTAAGCCGGAAAACAGCGCCGAACGCGCCGTGAACAGCGAAGTCGCCACGCCCAGCACGAAGAGCGCCGCCAGCGACAACAATGCACTCCCGGCAATTCTCATCCGCGCTGGCAGTAAGCACAGCGGCAGCAGCGGAACCATCGCTCCGAGCGCAAACAGCAGAAACGAAAAGCCCGCGGCGATCGCGGCAGCGCGCGAGGTACCGACATGATTGGCGCGGGCGCGGTCCGCGCCCCTCTCGCCCTCGCGGTCGGTGAGGCTTTGCTCGAGCTCGCGCGCGTTGGTGACCGAGAGCCACTCTCCCATGGCCATCGCACCCGCTCCGCTCACCAGGCCCGCCACGCCGGCGAGCATGATGGTCGCGGCGGCCGCACCACTGCCGGCAACGCCCATCATCAGGCAGAAGATGGACGTCAGGCCGTCGTTGGCTCCAAGAACCGCGGCGCGCAGACCCTGGCCAAAAGCGCGGTCGGTCGCCCCGCGCAGCAGTGCCGCGTGGCCATGCTCCTCCTGAGCGAGGCCCGCGACGAGGGCATCGCTCTGACTGCGGTAACCATCGCGATCGTTCATCTCCCGCACGATGATGCTCGGAATCACGAGCGTGCCGCCCAGGCAGCGCACCAGCGCGATGAGGATGCGCGTGCGTGCCGAGGTGCGGAAAGCGGGCAGGCGCTGCCCGGCGGATCGCAGGCGCTCCTCCCAGAAGGCGGCGTGCCGGCGCTCGGCGGCGGTCAGCTGCTTGTAAACGGCACGCTGCTGGCTGTCGCGCGAGCGCTGTGCCAGGGCGTCGTAGAGTGCGGCACTGTCGAGCTCGGCTCGCCAGTTGCGTAGCAGCCGCGAGACGTCCGGCGCCGCCGCTTCACTCACTACCGTGCCAACGCGCATGAGGGCGGCCCCAGACTATGCCGAATGATCATGGCAGGATCGTGTGCCCTCACCCCTCGGCGCCGCGATCCGCAAACGTACCTAGATGAAGCCGCCAGACCGTTGCGATGCCGAATGACTCCGCCCAGTCGGGGCTGGGGGGTCCGATTCGCGGCGCTCCCTCGCAACGGTTGCCAGCGGCGCGCCCAGCTCCACGCGCCGCGCCAGCAGCCGTTTCCCGATCAGCCCGAGGATGCGCGCTTGCATCGGCGCAAATTTTCCAGCCTGTCGGTCGGCGGCAACATCGGCGGCAGTGCCTAGGGTTTGCGGAACATACGTAGCGACGCGCGCCCCTAAAGAGGGGAAGCTGTCCAATGAGCTGATGTGCACATGATGAAAACGATCCCAAAGGCCGGCCTGCCTCCCCCTGCTGCCGTTTCACCGGACCGACGGCCATCGCGGCGGCGGAGTTGAGGCACAGGAACCACCGGCCGCACTGCATGGCAGGCTGCTGCAGGTGTCGCGCATGGCCACCATCGGGGAGATGGCCGCCGGTGTCGCGCACGAGCTGAATCAGCCGTTGACGGCGATCGCGAATTACGCCCAGGCGTGCGACCGGCTCCTGGCTCGAGCGGACACCGATCCGCTGGAGCTGCAGCAGGCGCTGCGCGAGATCGCCGCCCAGGCAACCCGCGCCGGTGAGATCATCCGCCGCCTGCGTTCCCTGGCCCGCAGTCAGCAAAGCGCTCGGGTGCCGGCCGATCTCAACGCGGTGGTAGGCGAAGTGAGCGACCTGGTGCTGAGTGAGGCGCGCCTGCACGGCGTGTTAGTATCCGTGGAGCTCGCCGAGAACCTGCCCCCGGTCCTCGTCGACGCGGGGCAGATCCAGCATGTCATGCTGAATTTCGTGCGCAACAGCCTGGAAGCCCTGGCCGCAGGGCCGGCCGGTGCTGGCCGGGTGCTGATTCGCACCTCGCTGACCGCAGAGAACGAAGTGGAGCTCGCGATCATCGACAACGGGCCCGGTCTCGCCCCCGAGGTCATGCAGCGCATCTTCGATCCGTTCTTCTCGACCAAGGAGAGCGGCATCGGACTGGGACTGGCGATCAGCAATACCATTGCGCGTGCCCACGGGGGCTCGGTGGGCTATCGGCCCAACCTCTCTGCCGGCGCGTGCTTCTACATTCTGCTTCCCGCGCAGCCGCGCAACTGATATGCAAGAGCCCGCTCCGACGATCTTTGTCGTCGACGATGATGAAGGGGTACGCAACTCCATACGCTTCCTGTTGAAATCCGTGGGGCTCGCGACCCGGACGCTCTCTTCCGCGAGCGAGTTCCTCGAGACCTACAAGCCCAGCCAACCCGGCTGCCTGGTGCTCGACGTACGCATGCCGGGCATGAGCGGACTCGAGCTGCAGCAGCAGCTAAATCTGCGGGGCGCGATCATCCCGGTCATTTTCATCACCGGGCATGGCGACATCCCGATGGCGGTGGAAGCCATGCAGCATGGCGCGTTCGATTTTCTGCAGAAGCCCTTTCGCGACCAGGATCTCATCGACCGCATTCAGCGCGCGCTGGAGCGCGATGCACACAACCGCGCCGCGCTCGCGCAGCACGACCGCATCCGTGCACGCTTCGAGTCGCTGACGCCGCGCGAGCAGGAGGTCCTGTCTCTGATGACGAGCGGTAAACCCAACAAGGTGATGGCAGGTGAGCTCGGCGTAAGCCAGCGCACCGTGGAGATTCATCGCGCGCGCGTCATGGAGAAGACCGGCGCCGGCTCGCTCGCCCAGCTGGTGCGCATGGCCATGGACCTCGAGTCGGAGGCGGCGCGCAAGTAGAACACGGCGTGTGCGCACATGCTTAAGGAGCAGCTGCTCGCCGAGGCGCTCGACTGCGCCCCTGATGCGATCGTGATCGCCGACGTGTCCGGTTGCATCGTATTTGCCAACGCGCAGGTCGGCAGCCTTCTCGGGTATGAGCCCGCCGAGGTCGTCGGCCGGAACATCGAGATTCTGCTGCCCGAGCGCCTGCGCGGGCGCCACGTGATCTATCGCCAGCGCTACATGGATCAGCCGAGCGTCAGGCCGATGGGAACCGGACTCGATCTGTATGCGTTGCGCAGCGACGGCAGCGAGGTGCCGGTAGAGATCAGCCTCAGTCCGATCCACGATGGTGTCTTCTACGGGCTGATCGCTGCGGCGCTGCGCGATGCCACTGAGCGCAAGAAGACACAGGCGGAGCTCATCGCCGCGCGCGAAGCCGCCGATCGCGCCTCCCAGGTCAAGAGCCGCTTTCTCGCCACCGCCAGCCATGACCTGCGTCAGCCCCTGCAGAGCCTCGCGCTGCTCAATGGAGCGCTGCGGCGCATCGTCGCGGATCCAACGGCACGCGAGGCCCTCGCGCACCAGGACCAGGCCATCCAAGCCATGTCGCGATTGCTGAATGCCTTGCTCGATATCAGCAAACTCGAATCCGGCGCGGTTCGGCCCTACCCGGCGGATTTCGCGCTCGCGGCGCTGTTCGAGGAGATGCGTACGGAATTCAGAGACCTGGCGGCCAGCAAGGGACTCGAGCTGCGCATCACGCGCCCCGTCGATTACGCGCATTCCGACCGCGCGCTCCTCGGGCAGATCCTCCGCAACCTCGTCTCCAACGCCCTGAAGTACACCACCAGCGGCACAGTCGAGCTGCGCTGCGCAACGACTGACATGGCTCTGCGGATCGAAGTGCGCGATACGGGGATCGGCATCCCATCGGATCAGCTGACACACATATTCGATGAGTTCTACCAGGTGGGGAGGGGCAGCAACGCAAGCCGGGAAGGGTATGGACTCGGCCTGAGCATCGTGCAGCGCCTGGTCGATCTCCTCGGGCTGAAGATCGCAGTGCACTCCGAGCCCGGTGTGGGCTCGACCTTCGCGCTCGAGCTGCCGCGCGGCAGCATGGGCGTCGCTGACGGAGCGCGCGCCGGCGTAACGGCCGCCCCGGGCGTGGCGGCCGGGACCCAAGGCGCCTTACCCGTCGTGCTGCTGGTGGATGATGATGCCAGCGTGCTCAAAGCCACCAGCCTGCTGCTCAAGGTCGAGGGCTACCGTGTGATTGCTGCCTCATCCGCGGCCGAGGCACAGCAGAAGGCGCGCGACAATCCTGCCCTGGATCTGCTCATCACCGACTATCACCTGGGGCGGGATCAGACCGGCAGGCAGGTGATCGAGGCGGTGCGCGCGGCGGGCGGAAAAAGCTCAAGGCCATTCTGGTGACCGGGGATACGTCCTCCACAGTTCGTGATCAGCGCGCGGACGACGGTGTTCACCTCGTGAGCAAGCCCATCGATGCCGAGCAGCTGTTGGCGCTGCTGAGAAGGCTGCTCGCCGCCTGAGGCACGCCTGCCGGCCGCGCGCGCCGCCTCAATAGGGAGGCTGCAGCGTGATGAGCCGGACACCGCGCCGCGAGCTTTGCACGCGGCCTGCAAACCCCGGCGGCTTGACGACCAGCAGATCGCAAGGCAGCCGATCGAGCAGCTGCTCTGCAGTGTTGCCAATGAAAAATCTTTTCAGGCCCGAGCGAGAAATGGCGCCCATCACCACGATGTCGCTGCGCAGCTCGCGGGAGACCTCCAGCACCGCGTCGATCGGGTGGCGCCCGAGGACGTGCCGCCGCGCGGCCGGAATGTCCGTCGTACGCAGCGCGCGGTCGAACGCAGATTGCGCGGCTGCCATGGCGGCCTGCTGCACGCGGGCAACGGCGGCGCCATCGCCCGCCCGCACGCTCGCCCGCAGCGGATCGTACGCATGCACGGCGTGCAACTTCCCGTGCAACGCCTGCGAGAACATCTCACCGAGCGCGAGTATCTCGGCATCGAGCTTGGCCGGCTTGGCAAACGCGTGCGTGGGATCGATGGCCGCGAGCACCGTGGGTCGATGATACGGTCGCGGACCCTTGACGAGCAGCACGGGCAGCGGACTCAGTCGCAGCAGTTCCCAGTCAGCAAGCCCGAGCAGACCCGGGGCGATGTGCCGTCCGGCGTGACGCTCGGCGACGATGAGATCGGCCCCGACGCGTACGGCCTCGCGAATGATCGCCTCGTACTGGAAAGTCCCACTTGCTCTCGCATTCACACTCGGGCCGTGGAGCCGCGCGCGGGCAGCAATGCGGCCGAGGCGCTGCTGGTACTGCGCCCGCTCATCATCCTCGAGTTCCTGCAGGTGTGCGTCGGACATGCCCATGGCATCCGCGTAGACGCAGGAATCGATGGCATGAAAGAGCTCGAGCTGCGCGCCGAAGGCGCGGGCCAGCTGAGTGCCCTTGGTGACCGCGGGCAGCGATCGGGCTGCCGGGTCTTTGACCGCGACCAGAATGCGACCAATGGCACGCATGCGCCTATCCCCACTGTGAGTTTCCGGGGCCAATCATGCTGGGTCGGGCACACTGGCACCCACTCCCAGAAGTACCTAGCCCATGCGTATAAGCACCTACGCGCGCACGGTGGAGCGAAGGCTTGGCTTGCGGCACAATCACCTCTGCCTGTGAAGCCTCGCCGACCATCGCAAACGAGCATGCGGGTAATACGGATTCCGCGCCCGGCAGCGGCATGGGAGTCTTTGCCTGCCGCATCGCGCACAAGCCTTCCAACCAAATTCAGATGCGGCGTTTAATTTGGCCAGGCCACCCCTGGCCCTTCCTCTCTTGCTCTGCGCTCTGAGTGTCGCCCTCGCGAGCGCACGCTGCGCTGTGGCCAGGGCAGCGGCGCGCTCCGACCACTGGCGCAACTGTCGCCTGCGCGCGGGTCCCCGCAATGAGTCACGGGGCCGGACAGGGCATGCGGGTCAGCGCCGGGCATGCTTCAGGCGAGCCGCTGACACAGCTGCCGGATGGGCTGCTATGGAGCCGCGGCGGCACGGTGAGCGCACCAGCGCGCGCCGTGCTGCAAACCCTGCGCACGGCCTCGGACTACGGACTGCGCCCCGGCGACTATGGCCATGCCCTCGCCGCGCAGCTTGCGGCCCTCGACGCCAGGCCCGCCTCGGGTCCGCAATGGCAGCAGTTCGACACCGCGCTCTCGAATGCCGTTCATGTTTCTTCATGACCTGCATTGCGGCAGGGTCGACCCGCGCGCCGCGGGTTCGCATCGGCCGAGGCGAGCCGTTCGATGAGCGGCGCGACTCGGGAGTCCGCCGCGGCGCCGCCAGGCGCCGTGTTTGCCGCGTCGAGCCACTTTCTGCCTATCGCTGCTGCGGCAGGCCTGGCGCTTACCGCCAGCTGGCTGCCCGGCCGGCCTGACCGCGCTGCCGCCGTTTCCAGGACGAGCCTCGCTCTGGTCACTACAGCGGGGCGCCGGCGCTGCGCCGGCTGCTGGCGGCCTCGGTAGCCTGCCGCCCCAGTTGCCGCCGGTGAGATCCGACCCTTGACGCCGCGCTGGTCGCAGCGCTGAGATTTTCAGTTCTGCTGGCCTGCGCGAGGTGGCGCGCTCGGCAGGAGCCCTATGCTGCCCTGACGGTGCCCTGGCCGACGGGTGCGGCAGATCGAGCTGACGCTCGAGCGCTGGCGCTGGCTGCCGTCGCTGCAGGGCCCCCTCGTGGTCACATCCGCAGTTTCGGCTCTTCATGTTCAGCTCGCCGTCGCAGCGAGCGCGATGCTGCGCTGACGTCATCGTCGGCAGCTCCCGCGCCTTACCTCCGGTGTTCGCGGCCGAGATGAGCCGTGGTGTCCGCCCCTACTGGGATGTCCCCGCCAGCTCCGCGCCGAGCTGCTGCCGCTATGCGCCGGCGCCCGCGTCCTGGAGACCGAGACTGGAGATGGTCGGCGCCGACGCCGCCTCTGCGACGGCTGTGACGCGCGGACGTGCGGCGCTGGCCGCGGCGGCTGCGGCTACGCAGCGCCGGGCCCGCACGCGCTCGGCGATCAGCGCTGCCGCCTACGCGTGTACTGCTCCCGCCGGCCGGCAGCTGTGCCGAGCCCGCCGCGCCCAGCCACGGCTGTGCAGGTCGGTGACCGGTAGCGCTGCAGCGCCGCGCGCGGGACCGCGGCGACGGACGGCGGAAGATCAGGCCGCCATGACGGCGATACGACCACCGTGAGCTCGCGCGCCGGTGGCCGGCTGACCTACGGACGGCAGCGCCACGGGGGGGGCGCGCTCGCGAACGCGCCCTGCGCGATTCTATACGCATTGATCCGAATACCAGCGAGCTTGCCCGCGGAGTAGCGTGCAAGCGGGGATCAAGGGCCAGCAGGGGGGACTTGATCAGGGGGGAAATGCCGCGGGCAGCGACTTGACAGTCGCTGTCCGCGGCGACTTTACGTCCTGCTCCGAACGTAAGAAACCCGGGCCGCGACATGAGTTCTGTCGCCACATTCGACGTTGAGTTGCTCAAGCGCTAGGACCGCCCGGGTCCGCGCTATCGCGAGCTGAAGCTGGGAGGCAGCAGTGACTGCCGGCCATCTGCCGGTGTGGCGCGGGCTCACGCTGAGCGCCGACGATCGCGTGCGCGGCGCGGTGATCAGCCACCTCATGTGCCAGGGCGCCATCGACGTTGCCGGAATCGAGGCTCGCTACGGCATCGACTTTGCCGATTACTCCGCGACGCGCTCGCGCAGCTGCAACCCTACCAGGCCGACGGGCTCGTGCGGATCGGGCGGACAGATCACAGCGACCGCGCCCGGGCGGTTACTGTTGCGCAGCGTGCCCATGTGCTTCGACCCGACCCTCGGTCCCGCCAGGGCGATGGCCTCCGCGCCGGTGCCCTGCTCGAGGGCCGTCTGAGCGGCGCCCGTCCTTCAGCGCGGCGGCGCTCGCGGCAATAAGCGATCAGCTTGCGCATCAGCAGCGTCCCCAGTCCCTGGCACTTGAGGTCGGAGCGCACCAGCAAGGCAAATTCCGCGGAGACGTTGTCCGGATCGGCACACGCGCGCGCAACACCCAGTATTTCCTCGCCACCGGCGCTATCGCGAGCCACCACGACGAAAGTCATCTCGCGGTCGTAGTCAATCTGCGTGATGTGCACCAGCTGCGCCTGCGGCAGCTCTCACGCTGGTGCAGAAGCGGGTGTATAGATCCTGGGGCGCGATCTGCGCCAGGAAGCTGGTGCTGTGGCGTATCCCCGGGACGAATGGGCCGCAGGATGAGCCGCCCGCAGCGGTACTCGAGCTGCTCCTCCAGCTCGCTCGGATAGGATCGGATCGCCAGTCAGGCAGCGGCTGCGCGGGTGCAGGCCGCCACCCGCACGCGCGCGGGTTTTTTTTTTTTTTTTTTTTTTTTTTTTTTTTTTTTTTTTTTTTTTTTTTTTTTTTTTTTTTTTTTTTTTTTCGGACCGAAGGTGGGATCGAGCGCGATCCCCGCGAGCAACTCGTGGGCGCCGCCGCGGCGGATCATCTTCTGCACGGTGAAACCTTCGATGCGCGCCTGTGGCCGCATCTGCCTGCAGCGCGCTAGCATCGCCTGCGCATGCGGTCGAGTTCCTCCGCGCTCGCCAGATCGAGCGCCACTCCGCCCACGTCGGACTTATGGCTGATGTCGGGGGAGAGGATCTTGAGCGCGACCGGGTAGCCTATCGCCGTCGCCAGCGCCGAGCTCGGACACATCGCGGGCGGTGCGCGTTTCCACCACCGGGATGCCGTGGCGGCCAGCACGGCCTTCGATTGCGGCTCGGTGAGAACTGTGCGCCCCTCGGCCAGCGCCGCCGCGACGATGGCCATCACGGCGGCTGTGTCGGGACGGAAATCTTCCGCAAGCGACAGCGGGGTCTCCATCAGCAGCGACTGCACCTCGTGGTAACGCATCACGTGCAGATATGCATCGACGGCCTCTTCAGGCGTGGCATAGCCCGGCACCGCGCGGCTGCCCGCCGCCCCCGCGGCCGGTACGCCTTCCCCGCCCAGCCAGCAGGCGAACGCCGGGCGCGGCGCGGCCTCGAGCAACGGCCCGCAGGCGGCGGCCACGTCGGCCGTCGCGGCGAGCGCGGTGGGCGCATGAATCAGCAGCACCGCGTCGACGTTGGGATCCCTGAGCACCGCGGCGAGCGCACCCACATAGCGTTGTGGCTGGGCGTCGCCGACGATGTCGACGGGATTGGCGTGCGACCAGCCCGCCGGCAGCAGCGCATTCAATTCGGCCACGGTACCGGGCGTGAGAGCCGCCAGTTCGCCCCCGCCCGCGATGAGCGCGTCCGTCGCCATCACCGCCGGGCCGCCGCCATTGCTGATGATGGCGAGGCGCGGGCCGAGGTAGGGGCGGGACTGCGAAAGAATCTGCGCGGCTTCGAACAGCTGCCGCGTGGTTCCGACCCGCAGCACGCCCGCCCGCCGCAGCGCGGCCTCATACACCGCATCCGCTCCGGCGAGCGCGCCGCTGTGCGAGGTCGCCGCCCGGGCCGCCTCACTGCTGCGCCCGGCCTTGACCGCAATCACCGGCTTGTTGCGCGCCGCAGCTCGCGCCGCCGACATGAACTTGCGCGCTCCGGTGACCGACTCGATGTACAGAAGAATCGCGCGGCTGCGCGGATTCTTGCCGAGGTAATCGAGCAGGTCGCCGAAATCGACATCGGCCGCGTCGCCGAGAGAGATGCAGTGCGAGAAGCCGACGCCCGCGGACTGCGCCCAATCGAGCATCGCGGTCGTCAGGGCGCCCGACTGTGCGACGAAGGCGATGCCGCCGGGGCGCGCGCCGAGGTGAGCGAAACTCGCGTTGAGTCCGATGCCCGGGACCAGCAGGCCGATGCAGTTGGGTCCGAGGATGCGCAGCGCACAGCCTCTCGCCTGCTGCAGCATGGCCGCGCGCAGCGTCCCACCGCCTGCCGCAGCTGCCTCCAGGCCGGCGCTCAGGACGATCGCCGCCCGCGTGCCGCGCGCGCCGAGCTCGCCGATCAGCCCGGGAATGGTTGGCGCCGGCGTGCAGATGACGGCCAGGTCCGGCGCAGCGGGAAGCTGCGCGGGGGTGGCATAGGCGCGCACGCCGGCCACCACGGCCCGTCGCAGGTTGACCGGCCAGATCGGGCCGCGAAAGCCACCCTGCAGCAGATTGCGCATGACTGTGGCACCGACGCTGCCCGCCCGATCGGAAGCGCCAACGACGGCCACCGAGCGTGGCGCCAGAAGATACTCGAGATTGTGACTGCTCATGCTGTGTAGCGCGCCGTCCGATGCGATCGCGCGGCCCGATCGTGCACGCACCTGCCTGGCGCGCTCGCAGGGGGTTTCAATCGTACGCGCAGGCATGTGCAGCTGCGCTCGGTACAACTACACATCGACACAACTACAACCGTCGCGTGTACCTAGCCCTGTAGGTACAAGCCTCGCTGGTTGCGACCCCTCGGTCCGCATAGACTGACGCCCACCTGTGGAGAACCGCAGGTGGGATTTCAGGGGAGCGCGCTATGCCAGGCAAAACGACGGTCGAAGGCTCACGCAACCTTCTCGCGGTGGCGACGCTGGCGGGAGCGCTCCTCGCGGCGGCGCCCCGGGCGGATGCGGTGCCGAGTTTCGCACGCCAGACCGGCATGGCCTGCGAAGCCTGCCACACGGTCTTTCCGGAGCTGACGCATTTCGGCCGCGTGTTCAAGGCAAACGGCTACGTACTCAGCAACCTGAAGCAGGTGCGCGACGTCAGCGGCAAGAAGGAAGAGCTTCTCGAGCTGGCGCAGATGCCACCGCTGTCGATCATGGTGCAGATTTCCTATACGCAGATGAAGAGCGCCGTGCCCGACCTTTCGAGCGTCGGGGCACCCGGTGTGGCGCAAGGCGGTACGGCCGGCTTTCCGCAGCAGCTCAGCCTGTTTTACGCCGGTAAGATCGCACCGAATCTGGGCGCAATGATTCAGCTCACGTACGCCAACGACAGCGGGACCATCGGCATTGACAATACCGATGTACGGTTTGCCGACGAGATGCTGCTGCCGGACAACAGCACACTGACCTACGGCCTGTCGCTCAACAACAATCCGACGGTGCAGGACCTGTGGAACTCGACCCCGGCCTGGGGATTCCCCTATGCCGCCAGCAACGCCAACGTGTCGCCCCTCGCCGGCACCGCGATCAACGGTGCGTTCGCTCAGAACGTCGCAGGGCTCACCGGTTATCTCTACTGGAAGGAGTCGTTGTACGCAGAAGTCGGTGGCTACCGGTCCGCTCAGCAGGGAGTAACCAACCAGCTGACCGGCGGCGCCGGTCCTCTCGATGGCACAGCTTCCAACGTGATCTCTGGTCTTGCGCCCTACTGGCGCCTGGCGTACGAGCACAATTGGGACCGGAATTCTCTCGAAGTGGGGATCTATGGGATCGATCTGAAGGTGCTGCCGGGCTCCGCCTCCGGCTCGCCCATGCCGCTGCAAGGACCCACCAATCGCTTCAACGACGTTGCCGAAGATGTGCAGTACCAGTTCATCGGGGAGCAGCATCTGTTTAGCGTGCTGGGAACACACATCCACGAATCCATGTCGCTCGATGCGAGCTTTGCCGGCGGTGCCTCGGCAAATCCCTCAGATAGCCTTACGACGACAGAGGTGGCGGCCACCTATTACTACCGGCGGCGCATCGGCGGAACTGTCCAGTACTTCTCCACCACCGGCAGCAGCGACAGCGCACTCTACCCACCCACTGCGCCGGGAGCCCCCGGGGTGATTACGAGCGCCAACGGCTCACCCGACACGCGTGGCTGGATCGCGGAGTTGAACTACCTGCCCTGGCTCAACGTCAAGGCGTCGGTGCAATACACCTGGTACAGCAAGTTCAACGGCGCCGGCAATAACTACGATGGCGTCGGACGCAGCGCATCCGACAACAACACGCTGTATCTTCTGTTGTGGTTCGCGTACTGAGGTAGACATCATGCGCAGCACCAAAGGGAAGCGCCGCGATCTTTCACCGACGAATCGTTGGCCGCGCACGACGGTGCTGGTAGCCGGCGCTGCCGTGCTCGTAAGCGCTGGCTCCGGCGGCCGCGCCGATGAGCCCGACGCGGCGGCGATGGCACATGCGCAAAAGGTCGCCCTCACCGTTTGCGGCACCTGTCATGGGCCGGGCGGCAACAGCACTCAGCCAAAGTTCCCGCGGCTTGCGGGCCAGAAGGCCACTTACCTGGTCGCGCAGCTCAAGGCATTTCGCGCCCAGACGCGCGGCGATCCCGATGCCATCGGCTACATGTGGGGCATGGCCAGCCAGCTCGATGACGCGACGATCGATGCGCTGGCAGCTTATTACACCGCGCAGAAGCCCGCAGCGAACAGCGGCGGGGATTCCGCACTGATCGCACGCGGACGTGAGATCTACGAGCACGGCGTGGCCCCGCAGGGCGTGCCCGCCTGCAGCACCTGTCACGGACCCGACGCGCACGGCCTGCAGGAGTTCCCACGCCTCGACGGTCAGCATGCGCAATACGTCCTGAAGCAGCTGGCCTCCTTCCAGAGCAGCATGCGCAACGTCGCCGTCATGCACGGCGTCGCCCAGAATCTGCACCTGGCGGACATGCAGGCGGTGGCCGCCTACCTCGAAGCGCAGCCCTGAGGCGAGGCAGAGCGTGGCCAGGCGACTGCGACGCATTCTGGTGGCGATCCGTGACGTGCGCCACGCGCCGCGCAGCGAGCTGCGCAAGGCGGGCGCACTGGCGCGCGCCGCTGGCGCACGCATCGAATTGTTTCACGCGCTCGGGGGTGCAGCCGCTGCCGGTCGGGGCCGCGCCGCTCGTCACACTGCCTCCGCAAGCCGAAGAGGCGCACGGGCGACAGATCGCGCGCGTTATCGATCAGCTTGCCGGCCGCGCCGGCATCCCACCGAAGCGCCGTCATCTGTACATGGGCGACGTGGCTGAAGAGCTGCGCGTGGCGGCGCGGCAAACGCACGCCAGTCTGGCCGTTATGGGCGCGGTGTCGCGCTCCGCGCTCGCGCGGCTGTTCATCGGCAACACCGCGGAGCGTGTCCTCGACAGGCTCGACTGTGACGTCCTCATCGTCAAGCCGCGCGGCTTCAAGAGCGGCGTGTCACGGCGGAAATCCGCGCGACCCCTGCCGCTGCGTCGCGCAACGATGCCGTCCGTGGCGGTCTGGCACTGAAGCAGGCCGGGACGGCTCGCTGACGCATGTGCCGCGACGCGCCCGGCGCGGCGCGTAAGAGGCTCAGGCCCTGGGTGTCAGCCCTTGGGCGTATAGCTGAACTTCTGGCCCGCCACCGTGGCCTGGAACATCGCCCCGCCCTTCACGATGGTGAAAACTGCCATGCCCTTGTAGTACCTGCCCGCGGTCGTCGCGTCCTTCATTCCGCCGCTGGCCCCGGTGCTCGCCCCGGCCGTGCCGGCGCTGGCGCCGGCCGCGGCCGTGATGGCCACGGCATTCGCATCGGCGCCGAACTCAAAGTCGCCCTTGGTGAAGTCCCCAAACGAGCGCTGATCCTCGAAAAAGACGATCTGACTGTAGGCCTGGCCGCCGGCCTGTAACCCCAGGCTCAGTTGAGTCATGGAGGTGTCGCCCACGTACTTCCCGTGGGCGTAGACCCGCCCGTTGCCATGTGCGCCGCCGACCACCAAACCACCCTTGCCGATTGTCGGAAACACCGCATAGCCGTAGCAGTTCTGAAAGAACGCACGGCTTTCGCCGGCATTCTTGAACAGTGCCACCGTATCAGTGTAGTCATCCCCCCAACTCGCAGCGCCCGCCAGCAGCAGTGCGCTGCTCAATAGGCCGTAAAGAACTCGTCGCATGATCTGAACTCCTTTCTCAACCTGATTTTCGCTGCAGCGTGTAGTAGTCGGGTCGGGTGCTGGGGGCCGATGCAGCCGTCGCCGCTGACGCAGCCGTCGCCGCCGACGCTGCGCCGCTGACGCAACCGACGTTGCCGGCTCAGCCGACGCAGCCGGCGCAACAGGCGCTGCGGTCGTCGCCGCAGGGCTTGCGGCGGGGCTGGGGGCAAGCACTCGGGTGTAGGCGCAGCTCAGCGCCATGAGCTCGCGCGGTGGCGCACTCTCCTCGGGCGTCAGCAGTAACCCCCAGCGCCGCAGGAGCCTCCCGGCGTCGCGGCGGCTGGTCCACACCGTCAGCCAGATGCCGCAGAGCAGCCCCGCCAGCACCGGTGTCAGCCACCAGAAGAACTGCGGCGCCAGCCGCAGCATGCCCGCACCCCAGACAAGCCCAAGCGCCAGGTGCCACTTTTGCCGCCGAAACGCCTCGCGCAGCGTGACGCCGCGATCCTCACGCACCTGGGCGTTCCAGGAGACCGCTCTGCCCGCCAGCGTCTGCACCACGAAGGTGGAATGGAACATCATCATCGTCGGGGCGAGCAGAATGCTGAAGAGCTGCTCGATCAGCAGGCTCGCAAACAGCCGCGGCACGCCGCCAAACTCGCGACGCTGCTGCCGGTCGCGGATGGCGAGGATGGCGCCGAGCACCTTCGGCAGCAGCAGCACCGCCAGCGTCAGCCCGAACAGCACTGCCGTCTCGCCCCCGCGGATCTGCGGCCAATGCGGAAACAGGCTGCGAAATCCCGGCAGAAAGTACTGCGGCCTCTTCGCCGCCTCGAGCGCGCTCAGCAGCGAGCTCAACAGCAGCAGCGCCAGCCACATCGCTGAGCTCACGTACGAGACGATTCCGGTCAGCAGGTGTACGCGGCTCAAGGGGTGCAGGCCGGGAAATCCCACCAGCACCCGCGAATGCTGCAGGTTTCCCTGCGTCCAGCGCCGATCGCGCGCGGCGAACTCGATGACGTTGCCCGGCACCTCTTCCCAGCTGCCGCTGAGCTCGGGCAACTGCCGCACTTCGTAGCCCCCGCGGCGCATGAACGCGGCCTCGACGAAGTCGTGGCTCATGATCTCTCCACCGAACGGCGGCTTTCCGGACAGGCGCGGCAGCGCGCAGAAACGCGCGAACGGCGCAATCCGCACGATGGCATTGTGGCCCCAGTAGTTGCTTTCACCCAGCTGCCAGAATGCCAGCCCGCTCGACAACATCGGGCTCTGCAAGCGCGCACCGAACTGCAACAGCCGTCCGAAGAGGCTCTCGCGCCCGACCGGCAACGGCAGCGACTGCAGAATGCCGATCTCCGGATGCGCTTCCATCACCCGCGCGAGCGTCACCAGGGCCCTGCCGGTCATGATGCTGTCGGCATCGAGCACGACCATGAATTCGTACCGCTCACCCCAGCGGCGGACGAAGTCGAAGATGTTCCCGGCTTTGCGCGCGCTGCGATCGCTGCGGCGGCGGTAGAGGATCCTGCCGGCGGCCGCGTGCCGTGCAACCAGCCCCTGCCACATGGCCTCCTCTTCGGCGGCGATGGCCGGATCGCTGGTGTCCGAGAGAATGAACAGGTCGAAGGCGCCGTGCTCGGGCTCGGCCGCGAGCGAGGACCAGATCGCCTCGAGCCCCGCGCCCACGCGCCACGGATCCTCGTTGTAGATCGGCATCGCGATTGCGGTGCGGGTGTGCAGCGGCCGCCCGGCGACTTCGCGGGGATCGATTCCGGCCGGATCATGGCCGGCCAGTCGGATCACGAAGCCGGCGAGCGCGGTCCACAGGGCACCGGCAATCCAGGTAAACAGCGCGAAGAACAACGCCAGCCCCACCAGCTCGATCCCGCTCAGGCCGTTGGCTTGCAGGACATCGAGCAGCAGCGCGCTCGCCCCCACCGCGGTGAGAAAGGTCAGGCCGAAGAACAAGGTGCGACGCAGGCGCCCCCGCCATCGCAGCCGTAACTGAGCACCACTCACGGTGTCCATTGATACACCCAGCTCTCGGTCAGCACTTCGCCATACAGCGTGAGATAGCAGTGCACGTCAACCGGTTTCTTCGGTCTGGGCGTGACGACCATGGCAACGCGCCAGGCGCCGGTCGCAGCGATGCGCTCCACGGTGATTGCCTCGATGTGACCGTTATCGGCACTGGCCTCAGCCTTGACAGGTTGCGCTGCGGCAAGCCCGTCGAGCTCCCCGCCGGCGAAGTCCATCAGTATGCGCCGGGCGCCGGGAGGAAAATGTCCTTTGTTGTCGCCCATGGCGGGATTTCCGCTGCGCGTTGCAATCACGCGCCCGCCCGGTGGCCACAGCGGCGACTGCAGATAGGCCGACAGCAGGTAAGCAAACGACAGCGGTTTGCCGGCCGCGACGGCGTGTTCCGGTACCCAGTAGGCAACGATATTGTCGTGGATTTCCTCATCGCTTGGTATCTCGACGAGCTCCACGCCGCCCTTACCCCAGCTTCCCAGAGGCTGCACCCAGTAGCTCGGCCGCAATTGATATTGCGCTTCGACATCCCCGTAATGGGAAAAATCCCGCTCGCGCTGGATCAGGCCGAAGCCGCGTGGGTTATTGTCCATGAAGCGATTGACCCGCAACTCGCGCGGATTGGCGAGCGGCCGCCAGATCCACTGCCCCTGGCCGGTCTGTGCCATGAAGCCGTCGTTGTCATGTACCTGCGACCGATAATCGTCGAAACGCCGGCCCGCCGCGTCCTCGCCGAAGAAAAACATCGAGGTGAGTGGCGCCACGCCGAGCTTGCCGATGGCGCGGCGCGGGTACAGCTCGCAATGCACTTCCACCTGCGTGATGCCCCCGGGACGAATCTCGAACTGATAGGCGCCGGCCACGCTTCTGCTATCGAGCAGCGCGTAGATGGTGAGTGTGCGATCGGTTGGCTTCGGACGCACCAGCCAGAAATCGGTGAACGTCGGGAATTCCTCGCCGCTGGGCGCCGCGGTATCGACCGCCAGTCCGCGTGCCGAGGCGCCGTAATGCTGATTGCGGCCGAGCACGCGAAAATACGAGGCGCCGAGGAAAACGATCAGCTCGTCCTTGTAGGCGGGGGTCTGCAGCGGGTAATGCACGCGAAAGCCCGCGAAGCCGAGACTTGCGGCAACTTTCGGCGCCTTCGCCAGGTGTCCGAAGGTGAAGAGTCGCGGGTTGTATTCGATCGGGCTGACGCCGGCCGGCGCGACCTCGAAGATGTTGACACGCTGGCGGGTAAAGGAGCCGCGGTGAAAGAACTCCACTTCGAACAGTGACAGGCCGCGCCACAGCGCACTCTCTGCACGGAAGCGAATGTCACGGTACTGGTCGTAACTGAGATTCGCCAGCGCTGCCGGCAGAGCGTCCGATGCGGGGCGATAATCGCGGGCGGCGCGCTCGTGCGCCAGCTGTAGCACATTGGCAAAGCCGAAGGTTTGGCCGACGGGCGGCGCGGCGGCCGGCGCAATGGGTGCGGCCGAACTACTGCGTGGCGCCTGCGCTGTCAGCATCCGGCCGGGTGCGTCCGGTTCCGTGCCCGGGTTGGGAGACAGCAGTATGGCCCCCATCAGGATGACGGCAATCACGGTCGGCCGCCGCAGGCTAGGGCACATGAACGCACCTGGGTTCCCTCTGAGCTAAGGCAGAACGCCACGGGGACCGCGGACGAGTTTGCCAGTCTTATCCCCACGGCTTATCCGATTCCGGTGTCAGACGCCGCTGACAGATGGTGCCAAGAGTCGCAAAGAACACGCTGACGGTCAAAAAAATGCCGCAGCACGCGGCCGCAGGCAATCGCGCAGCACGGCGAGCCGTGCGTTGCATCGTGCCCGCCGCATCGCATGCACGCGCTATCGCAGCCGCAGCGCTGTGCGCCGTGTTAGATTGGCGCCTCGTGCCATTGACGATCGACGTGTGTTGCGAGGCTGATCGGGCTGACGCCCACGCTCGCGCCATGCTTGCTTTTTGCAACGCAAAGGAACGATGCTGATCCAGCGAGCCCAGGGAGGCTGCAGATGAGCGTCAGCGACGCTACCGCCAAGCTTACGCCACAAGCGCTTTCCGCCACCGTCGCGGAGCCGGAGGTTTCCACGCAGCTCGCGCTGCTCGCAGCCATCGTGCAGTCCTCCGACGATGCGATCGTGAGCAAGACGCTCGATGGCATGATCCTGTCGTGGAATGAGGGCGCCACACGCATCTTCGGCTATCAACCCGAGGAAGTGATCGGCAAGCCGATCACCGTCATCATCCCCCCGGAGCTTCACGAGGAAGAGCGGCGGATCCTGGAGAAGCTGCGCCGCGGCGAGCGCATCGATCATTTCGACACGGTGCGCGTCGCCAAGGACGGACGGCGCATCGCGATCTCGCTTAGCGTGTCGCCGATACGCAACGCGCGCGGCACGATTGTCGCCGCCTCCAAGGTTGCGCGCGACGTCTCCGAGCGCCAACGCACCGAGCACGCCCTGCGCGAGAGCGAGAAACGGCTCGTGGCGGAAGCGCAGGCGCTGACCCGCTTGAACGAGTTGAGCACGCGGCTGTGGGCCTCGCGCAGCCTCGACGACGGCCTGGAGGAGATACTGGCTGCGGCGCTCGAGCTGCTCGGCGCCGACCAGGGCAATCTGCAGCTCCTCGACCCGGCCGGCGATGTGCTGCGGATCGTCGCGCAGCGGGGCTTCGAGCGTACCTTCCTCGATTTCTTCCGCGAAGTGCGCGTAGCGGACGAATCCGCCTGCGGCCGGGCGTTGCGCTTCGGCCAGCGGGTCGTCATCGATGATGTCGAGAGCGAGGCTTCATTTGCGCCTTATCGCACGATCGCCCGCGCGGCCGGCTTCCGCTCTGTGATCTCCTCGCCGCTGATCGGCGCCGATGGGACGCGCGTCGGGGTGATCTCGACTCATTATCCCATCGTCCACCGCCCCCGGGCGCAGGAGCTCGGCCGCCTGGATCTGTATTTGCGGCAGGCGAGCGATTTTATCGAACGCTGCAAGCTCGACGAGACGTTGCGGCAGAACGAGGAAGCGCTGCGCGAAGCTGATCGGCGCAAGGACGAGTTCCTGGCGGTGCTGGCCCATGAGCTGCGCAATCCCCTGGCGCCCATCCGTTACGCGCTGGCGACGGCAAAGAAGTCGGCGCAAAGCGGCGAGCAGCGTCGCCGTGCCGAAGAGGTGGTGGAGCGGCAGGTCGCTCACATGAGCCGGCTGCTCGATGATCTGCTCGACATCTCGCGCATCACCCGCGGCATGCTCGAGCTGAAAAAGAGCCACGTCGAGCTGCACCAGGTGATTGCGGCGGCAGTCGAGACCGCCCGTCCGCTGATTGACTCGAAGCATCACCGCCTGTCGCTCGATCTGCCGCAACACGCGGTACGGCTCGAGGCCGATGCCGTTCGAGTGGCGCAAGTGTTTGCCAATCTTCTCATCAATGCGGCCAAGTACACCGATCCCGGCGGACACATCGAGCTGCGGGCGACGCAGCAGCCGCACCAGGTGAGCGTCACGGTGCGCGACAACGGCATCGGCATCCCGTCGGAGTTGATGCCGCGGTTGTTCACGCTCTTCTCGCAGGTTCATGCGACGACGGGGCGCATGCAGGACGGACTTGGCGTCGGGCTCTCGCTGGTGCGCGGGCTCGTGGCGTTGCACGGCGGCACCGTGGAAGCGCGCAGCGAGGGAGCCGGCCGTGGCAGTGAATTCACCGTGCGCCTGCCGCTCGGCGCACCCGGCGCAGGGACCTGCGCGGCTGATGACGCCACCGCCGTGCCCGCGGCAGCCCAACCGCTCAGGATCCTGGTGGTCGATGACAGCCGCGATGCCGCGGATATCTGCGCGATGCTCCTGGAATTATCCGGTCACCGCGTACAGACCGCCTACAGCGGGCACCGCGCACTCGAGGTGGCTGAAGCGTTCCAGCCGCAGGTACTGCTGCTCGATATCGGCCTGCCCGACATGGATGGTTATCAACTGGCGCGCAGCATCCGCTCCGCCCCGTGGGGACACAGTGCCTGCCTGGTCGCCGTGACCGGCTGGGGACAGGAACAGGACCGGCGCCGCGCATCCGAGGTGGGATTCGATCACCACCTGACCAAGCCGGTGGAAGCCGAGGCTTTGGATTCGCTGCTGCGCTCGGTCGGCACTGAGCGGCGCGGGGTGTCAGGACAGACGCAGCAGTAGCGCGTGCAGCGCCTTGGGGCCGGCGGCCTTGTCGAAGCACTGATCGAACCCGGCCTCTCTCGACAGCTGCAAGGTGGTGTCATCGAGCGTCACACCGCTGAGCATCACCAGCCGCACGGCGGCCCCAAGGCGCGCCTTCAGCGCCTGCGCGAGCCGGTAGCCGTTCATGCCGGGGAGGTGAATGTCGATGAGCACGACCGCGGGCGGCGCAGCCGCGACCGCGCCGAGCGCCTCCTCGGCAGAGCGCGCTTCCGTCACCGCATAGCCCATCGCGGTGAGGGCCTCGCGATAGGCGCGCCGCACCTCGGCATTGTCCTCGACCATCAGGATGCGGCTGCGCTCTGGCGCGGTGCGTGCGGCAGCGCGCCGCGGCGCGTCGGCGCCGGGCTCGGAGTAGCCTTCACGCGCGTCGGCCGCGCAAGCGCGGCGAAAGCTCGCCACCAGCTCGTACCCGGCAGAGCCGCGAGCTGCCAGCTGCAAAGTCCCCTGCTGCAGCCTCATGAGACAGCGCGCAGTGCGCAGCGCCATCGGGCCCGCGCCGCCGGCCGCCCGATAGCTGGCGAACCAATCCTCGCCCACCGGGGTGTGCGCATCGGCGGTAAAGCCCACGTGAACCTGTGCGTCCTGCGCGGCGCAGTCTGCCTGCAGCTCGATCGACGCGCCCTCGGGGGCAGCGGCGAGCGCCTGCTGCAGCATCGCCGTAAGCACCGCTACCGATCGGCCGACATCGGCCATCACCTCGACGTCCGGCCGCGGCGGCTGGAAGACGCAGCGCCCGCGCAGCTCCGCGGACAAGCTCTCCTGTGTCAGCTGCAGCAGGCGCTGCAGCGAGACGCGCACCGGGGCGAGCGCCGTCGCGCCGTTCTCGCATTGCTCGGCCAGAATGAAGGCGTCGACGGTAGCGAGCGCGCGCTTGAACCCCTGCTCGATGCGTTGCGCCATCGGGCCGCTGACGTCGGCGGCGAAGCCACGCAGGCGCATCAGATCGAGCGCCGAGCGTGCCGGACTCAGCGCATCACGCAGCTCGTGTGCGAGCTCGCGCAACAGTGAGGGTTGCTTGTCCATCGGTGAGCAACGTCCCGCTACGCTCCCCAGCGCCAGTTGCGAATCTCCGGCATATCCTCGCCGTACCGCACGATGTATTCGCGGTGCTCGGTAAGCTTGTCGCGCAGGCCCTGCTTGACGTAGTCGGCAGCGTCGCCGAGCTGCGGCAGGCGGTCGATGGCGTCGCCGGCCAGGTGGAAGCGATCCAGATCGTTCAGTACCGTCATGTCGAAGGGCGTGGTGATGGTGCCCTCCTCCTTGTAGCCACGCACATGGAGGTTGTCGTGGTTGGCACGGCGGTAGGTGAGCCGGTGGATCAGCCACGGGTAGCCGTGGAAGGCGAAGATGATCGGCTGGGTGCGCGTGAACAGCGCGTCGAAATCCGGGTCCGGCAGGCCGTGCGGGTGCTCGCTCGTCGGTTGCAGCTTCATCAGATCGACCACATTCACCACGCGGATTTTCAGGGCGGGGAAGAAGCCCCGCAGCAGCTTCACCGCCGCGAGCGTCTCGAGCGTCGGCACGTCGCCGCAACACGCCATCACCAGGTCGGGCTCCTGTCCACGGTCGTTGCTGGCCCACTCCCAGATGCCGATGCCGGCGGTGCAGTGCCTGACCGCGGCCTCCATGTCCAGCCATTGCGGCGCGGGATGCTTGCCCGCGACGATCACGTTCACGTAGTGGCGGCTGCGCAGGCAATGATCGGCCACCGACAGCAGGCAGTTGGCGTCGGGCGGCAGGTACACGCGGATCACGTCGGCCTTCTTGTTCACCACGTGATCGATGAAGCCGGGATCCTGATGGGTGAAGCCGTTGTGATCCTGCCGCCACACGTGTGAGCTCAACAGATAGTTGAGCGAGGCCAGCGGGCGGCGCCAGGGGATCTGGCGCGTCACCTTCAGCCATTTCGCGTGCTGGTTGAACATCGAGTCGATGATGTGGATGAACGCTTCGTAGGAGGTGAACAGTCCGTGGCGCCCGGTGAGCAGGTAACCCTCGAGCCACCCCTGGCACTGATGCTCGCTCAGCACCTCCATGACGCTGCCCTGCGGGGCGAGATGATCGTCGTCGGCCACCCGTGCGGCAGTCCACTGCCGCTCGGTCACCTCGAACACCGCGCCCAGGCGGTTGGAGTTGATCTCGTCCGGCCCGAACAGCCGAAAGTGGCGCGGCTCCTGGTTGAGGCGGATCACGTCGCGCAGGAACTTGCCGAGCACGCCGGTATCCTCCGCGTCGACTGCGCCCGGGGCGGCGACCGCGACGGCGTACTCGCGAAAGTGCGGCATGCGCAGGTCGCGCAGCAGCCGTCCGCCGTTCGCCTGCGGATTGGCGCCCATGCGGCGCGTGCCGCGCGGCGCGAGCGCGGCGAGCTCGGCACGCAGGTGGCCGCCGGCATCGAACAGCTCGTCCGCACGGTAGCTGCGCAGCCACTGTTCGAGTTGCCGCAGATGCGCCGGATTGCTGCGCACCTCGGACAGCGGCACCTGGTGGGCGCGGAAGGTCCCCTCGATCTTGAGGCCGTCCACGACCTTCGGTCCGGTCCAGCCCTTGGGCGTGCACAGCACCACCATCGGCCAGCGCGGCCGCGCCGCAAAGCCGCGCGTGCGCGCCTCGTTCTGGATCTTTCTGATGTCCGCGACGACCCGATCGAGTGTCGTCGCCATCAGCTGGTGCATCGCAGCCGGCTCGTCGCCCGCGACGAAATACGGCTGGTAGCCGTAGCCGTGCAGCAGCTGTTGCAGCTCCTCGCGGTCGATGCGCGCGAACAGCGTGGGGTTGGCGATCTTGTAGCCGTTCAGGTGCAGGATCGGCAGCACCGCGCCATCGCTGGCCGGGTTGAGGAACTTGTTGCCATGCCAGCCGGTGGCGAGCGGGCCGGTCTCGGCCTCGCCGTCGCCGATGACGCAGGCCACCACCAGTGCGGGGTTGTCGAACACTGCGCCGTAGGCGTGACTCAGGGAGTAGCCGAGCTCACCGCCCTCGTGAATCGAGCCGGGCGTCTCCGGCGCCGCGTGGCTCGGGATCCCGCCGGGAAAGGAGAACTGGCGGAACAGCCGCTGCAGGCCCTGCTCGTCCGGGCTGATGTCGGGGTAAAACTCGCTGTAGGTCCCTTCCAGGTAGGTGTTGGCCACCACGGCCGGCCCGCCGTGCCCGGGGCCGCACACGTAGATCATGTCGAGATCGTATTGGGTGATGATGCGGTTCAGGTGCACGTAGATGAAATTCTGCCCGGGCGTCGTGCCCCAATGGCCGAGCAGCCGGGGCTTGATGTGCTGCGGCGTCAGCGGCTCGCGCAGCAGCGGATTGTCGTACAGGTAGATCTGACCGACCGCAACGTAATTCGCGGCGCGCCAGTAGGCATCCATCCGGCGCAGCAGTTCGGCAGTGAGTGGCCCTTCCATCCGCGCTCCTTATTCTCCACTTACCCCCGGCAGGTGACTACCACGCACGCTCTTGAATATGCTCGGCACGCGTTTTTGAACCGCAGCAGGATAGCCTCATGACACTCCTGACCGTCAACAGCGGCAGCACTTCGGTCAAGCTTGCGCTTTACGAGGTGAATGCGGCCGGCGCGCCAGTGCGCACCGCCACCGAGCAGCACTCGGGTTCCGGCCTCGACCCGTCGGCGCTGCTGCGCGCACTCGCTGCCCGACTGCGCGCCCGCCCCGAGGCGATCGCGCACCGCGTAGTTCACGGCGGGACTCGATTCGTGCGACCGACGCGCCTCGACCCCGGCGTCATCGCCGCGATCGAGCAACTCGCGCCGCTCGCTCCGCTGCACAACCCGGCGGCGCTGCGCTGGGTGGCGGCGACGCGCGAGCTATGGGGAGAGGAGGTTCCGCAGGCGGCCGTGTTCGATACGGCCTTCTTTGCCCATCTGCCGCGCCGCGCCGCGGAGTACGCGCTGCCGGCGCATCTGGGCACCGAGCGCGACGTACGCCGCTATGGCTTCCACGGCCTGGCTCACGAGACCATGTGGCGCAGGTGGTGCGAGCTGTATCCGCAGCTGCCGGCAGGCGGTCGGCTGATCACCCTGCAGCTTGGGGGTGGCTGCTCGGCGGCCGCCATCGATCACGGCCACCCGGCCGATACCAGCATGGGATTCTCGCCGCTCGAGGGCCTGGTGATGGCGACACGTTCGGGCGACCTCGATGCGGCCGTGGTTCCCTACCTCGCGCAGCAGCTCTCACTCAGCGGCGCCGAGGTTGTCGAGCTTCTCAACAACCACGCGGGGCTCGCGGGCCTATCGGCAAGCGACGCCAACCCGGAAGCGCTGCTCGCCGAGCCCGCACCGCAATCGCAGTTTGCGGTCGAGCTCTACTGTTATCGGATTCGCAAGTACCTCGGTGCCTACATGGCCGTGCTGGAAGGTTGTGACGGCATCGTCTTCGGCGGAGGCGTCGGCGAGCATGTGCCGGGGGTGCGCGCACGCGCCGTTGCGGGCCTCACATGGGCCGGCGTCACACTCGATGCGGCGCTCAACGAAGCCGCCCGCGGTGGTGACGCACGCATCAGCGCCGCGGCGGCGGCCGTGAGGGTGCACGTGATCGCGGTCGACGAAGAGTCCGTGCTGGCGCGCGCCGCGGCGGCGATCAGGTGTCCGTGACCTGCAGCCGATGGGTGTAGACGTAGAACTCCTCATCGCGGATCCATCCCTCGCGCTCGTACAGGCGCTGCGCGGTGAGGTTATCGGTTGCCGTCTGCAGCATCACCTCGCCGGCGCCTTGCTCGGCGCAGTAGCGCACTGCGGTGCGCAACAGCTGCGTGCCCGCGCCGCAGCGGCGCGCGGTCGGTGCGACGAACAGATCATAGAGCACGAACATCTTCGCGAGCGACACCGACGCGAAGCTCGGATACAGCTGCGTAAAGCCAATCGCCTCGCCGCCGAGCCATGCCATGAATACCACTGACTCGCCGCGCTGCAGGCGCTGCTCGAGAAACGCCCGGGCGCGCGGGTCATCCGGGCGACCGTAAAAGCGCCGGTAGGCGGCAAACAGTGGCACGAGCGCATCGAGGTGCCGCAGGTCCGCTCGTTCGATACGAAGTGCGGTGGCAGCCATGCCGAGAGCCTACGGCTGGCCGCCGATGAGCCGTACCTCGCGCTGCGGCACGGGTATCACAACGCCGCGCGTGCGGAATGCCTCGAGCAGCGACACATAGATCTCGCCGGTGGCCGGCACCTGATCCTGCACCTGCACCCACGGTCTGACGGCTATGCCCACTGAGGAGTCGCCGAGCTGCACGGTCTGAACGACCGCCTCGGGATCCCTGAGCACGCGCGGATTGGCCCGCAGCACCTCCTGAATCACCGCCAGGGGGATCTTCAGATCCGTATCGTAGGCGACGCCTACGCTCACATCGAGCTGACGGATGCTGCCGTAGTTATGCAGAATCTCTCCCACGATCTTGCGGTTGGGAATTACGACATGCGAGCGATCTACGTGGGTGAGCGTGGTGCTGAACAGGGTGATGGCTTCGACGGCACCCTCCACCCCCGCAATCGCAATG
Source organism: uncultured Gammaproteobacteria bacterium (assembly GCA_963835645.1). Lineage (GTDB taxonomy): Bacteria > Pseudomonadota > Gammaproteobacteria > Steroidobacterales > Steroidobacteraceae > 13-2-20CM-66-19. The sequence continues at coordinate 419,560 of CAWIGQ010000001.1, forward strand.
TACTCCCCAACCCGAAAGGGCTTGGCGAAAATGATCGACAGGCCGGCAACGAGGTTGCCGAGCACCCCCTGAGTGGCGAGCGCGACGCCGGCGCCTGCAACGCCAAGACCGGCGATCAGCGGCAGCAGCTCCACACCGAGGTTCTGCAGGGCCATGATGACGAACAGCGCCATGCACGCCGCCCAGGCAGCGCGAGTGAGCAGCAGCCGGATCGGCGGCTCGAGGTGGCCGCGCTCGAGCATGCGCGCAAGCCAGCGGCTTACCCAGCGGCTGACGGCAAGCCCCAACACCAGAATCAGTAGCGCTGTCAGCAGTCGCGGACCGAAGCGGATCAGGAGATCCAGAATCGTGTCTTTTGCGTGACTGATCGTCGTGACCTGCTCATTCATCGCGAGGCACTCCCCCCAAGTCCGTGGGCGGGAGTTTACCGCTCGCGTGCGGCACGTTCATATGCCTTGGGCTCGACCGCGGCCTTGGTCAGCACCCGCTCTCGCTCTAACATCAGACACGACCGATAATGGATTCGTCCATGACGCATGACGCGTCCGTTGTAGTCTTCATATCCGAGCTGGTCGTGCTGCTGATCGCCGGGCGGGCTGCGGGCGAGCTCGCGCAGCGCATCGGCCAGCCGGCAGTTATCGGTCAGATCATTGCCGGTGTGCTGCTGGGTCCGTCGGTTCTCGGCGCCATCGCGCCGGGCCTGTGGCACAGCCTGTTTCCCGCTGGCGCGGCGCAGCACGCCATGCTGGATGCGCTGGCGCAGCTTGGCGTGCTGTTGCTGCTGCTGATGACCGGCATGGAGACGGACCTGACCGTGTTTCGCGACGCCCGCCGGGCCGCGGTCAGCATTTCACTCAGCAGTATCGTCGTGCCCTTTGTCTGCGGGGTGGCGCTCGGCGTGCTGTTGCCGGAATCGATGCTGCCGAGCCCGTCACGGCGCGCGATCACCGCGCTGTTTCTCGGTACGGCCCTGTCGATCTCCTCGGTGAAGATCGTCGCCCTGGTGGTGCGCGATCTGGGCTTTCTGCGACGCACGGTCGGTCAGATCATCATTGCCTCCTCGATCGCCGACGACACCATCGGCTGGCTCATCGTCGCTGTGACTCTTGGCCTTGCTCTGCACGGCGCCATCGACGTCTCGGCGGTGACCCGTATCGTGCTGGGCACCGCCGCTTTTCTCGTTTTGAGCTTCACCTTCGGGCGGCGGCTGGTGTTTCAGCTCATTCGCTGGTCGAACGACAGCCTGAGGAGCGAGATGGCGACGATCAGCATGATCCTGGTCATCGCCGCTTTGATGGCGCTGCTGACCGCCGCGATCGGCGTGCATCTGGTGCTCGGCGCCTTCGTCGCCGGCATCCTGATCGGGCAATCCCCGATGCTGACGCGGCGCATCGACGCGCAGCTGCGCGGGCTGATCGTCGCGCTGTTCATGCCGGTGTTCTTCGCGCTGGCGGGTCTGACGACCGACCTGAGCGCTCTGGCGGGCTCCGGTCTCGTGCTGACCGCGGGCCTCATCGTGCTCGCCAGCTTCGGCAAGTTCTCCGGTGCTTTTCTCGGCGGCCGTCTGGGTGGGCTGAGCTACGCCGAATCGTTCGCCGTCGGCTGCGGCATGAACGCGCGCGGCTCCACTGAGATCATCGTCGCCTCGATCGGCCTGTCGATGGGCGCGCTCGATCAGCGTCTGTTCACGGCGATAGTCGCCATGGCGGTCGTAACGACCATGGTGATGCCGCCGATGCTGCGCTGGGCACTGCAGCGCCTGCCCATGAGCAGCGAAGAGAAGGCGCGTATCGAGCGCGAGGAGTTCGAGACGCAGGGTTTCCTCAAGCAGGTCGAGCGCGTATTGCTCGCGGTGGACGCGAGCCCGAGCGGGCAGTTCGCCTCGCGCCTGGCGGGGCTGCTGGCGGGTGTGCGGCGCATTCCGACTACCGTGTTGCATCTGGACCGCGCCGCGGTCGGCGGTTCGGCCGCCTCCGACCGGCGCATCCGGCGCTCGACCGCCGCGGTGCAGGCGGCCGCGCAGGCCGGTGACGAAGCGGCCCCCAGCGGGTCGGACAAGGTCGACATCACGACCCGCTCGCGGACACTCAGCGAGTCGGACGAGGCTATCGCCGCCGAAGCCCGCAAGGGCTACGGCCTGCTGGTGATCGGCCGCGAGCCCTCCTCGGCGGGCGCGGCGTTCGATCCGCAGATCACGCGCAGTGCCGCCCGCTTTGGCGGCGCGTTTGCGATCGCCATCGCACGCGGTGTGCACCGGCGCGAGCCGCCCGCCGCCGCACTGAACATTCTCGTCGCCGTCACCGGCACGCGCGTCTCGCGTCAGGGCGCGGAAGTGGCGATCGCGCTGAGTCAGGCCTCGCGCGGCGCCGTAGCGGCGCTGTACGTCGCCAACCCGCCCAGGCGCTCGCTCCCATGGCACCAGCGCTTCGGCAGGGTCATTGCGCCACGCAATGCCGCCGACGCCGCCGTTCGCGAGATCGTCGAGCTCGGAGAGCTTTACGGCATCGCGGTGAGCGCGAGGATCCGCAGCGTCAGCGCTACGTACAACGCGATCCTGAAAGAGGTGCAGTCCGGACAACATGACCTGTTGGTCATGGGGGTGAGCCCGCGCTCCGGCGATCAACTGTTCTTCGGTGATGTGGCGGCGGAGATACTCGAGCGCGCAGAGTGCTCCGTGCTGTTCGTGTCCGCTGACCCGGCTGCCGACCCGGCTGCCGTCGCGACCCTGTCGCAGTCCTCGCCGACCCGCGGCTGACGCCGCTCGCCGCGGCAGGCGCGGGCGGTGTATCGTGCCTTCACTCAATGGCTCAGCGAACCCACAGTCCCGGCGTCACTGCCGGGCACGACGGCGCGCCGCCCTCTGGCTGGAGCGCGCTGCGCTATGACGTGTTCCGCTTCCTGTGGATTGCCACCGTCGTCTCGAACATCGGCAGCTGGATGTACAACGCGGCATCCGCATGGCTGATGACGAGCCTCAACCCGAGCCCCTTCAGCGTCTCGCTGGTGCAGGTGGCGAACAGCCTGCCGCTGTTCCTGTTTGCGCTGCCGGCGGGGGCGCTGGCCGACATGATCGACAAGCGCCGTGTCATTCTCACGCTGGAGATTCTCACCAGCGTGTTCTCCGCGCTGTTCGCTCTGCTGGTCGCTATGCGATTGGTGACCCCGGGGGTGTTGCTGCTGTTCACGTTCCTGGTAGGCGTGCTCGGAGCGCTGGAGACTCCCGCCTGGCAGGCGATCGTGCCGCTTCTCGTGCCGCAGCAGGCGCTGTCCTCGGCCATCGCGACCAACAGCGTAGGAGTCAACATAAGCCGCGTCGTCGGGCCTGCGCTCGCTGGCGTCGTGATCCTCAGTTTTGGCATTGCCGCACCGTTCTGGCTCGATGCCGTGAGCAATCTCGGTGTGATCGGGGTGATTCTCTGGTGGCGTCCTGCGCGCAGCAGCTCGCGTACCCTGCCCGCCGAGCATCTGGCGAGCGCCATGCGGGCCGGCGTGCGCTACGCACGCAACAACCGGCAGCTGCGTGCGACGCTGCTGCGCGCGATCGGATTTTTCCTCTTCGCGAGCGCGTACTGGGCGCTCCTGCCGGTGGTGGCGCGCGACCAGCTGCACGGCGGCCCGACGCTCTATGGCGTGCTGCTGGGCGCGATTGGTGCCGCAGCCGTCGCGGGCGCCTTCCTGCTGCCGCGGCTCAAGGCGAAGTCGGGGGCTGACGCGGTGGTGATGCTCGGCGAAGCGGGCACCGCAGTCGCGCTGGTGCTCTTCGGGCTCGCGCAACAGGCCACAATCGCCGTGCTCGCGTGCCTGATCGCCGGGGTCTCGTGGATCGCCGTGCTCGCAAGCCTCAACGTCTCCGCCCAGGTGGCGCTCCCCGAATGGGTGCGCGGCCGGGGGCTGGCGGTCTACGTGACGGTGTTCTTCGGAACCATGAGTGCCGGCAGCGCGCTTTGGGGACTGGTGGCCGAGCGCCTCGGGCTCGCACCGGCCCACTACATCGCCGCAGGTGGCGCACTGGTGGCGCTGCTCGTGACCCGCCGCTGGCGAGTGCACTCGGGCCCGCAGGCTGATCTGACGCCCTCGATGCACTGGCCGGAACCGGTGCTCGCCGGGCCCGTAGAGGCGGATGCGGGCCCGGTCCTGGTCACGGTCGAATACACCGTTGCCGCCGAAAACCGCGCCGCGTTTCTCACCGCAATGGCGCACCTGTGCCGCGAGCGCAGGCGCGATGGCGCCTACGCCTGGCATGTCTTCCAGGATACCGCTCGCCCGGAGAGCATGCTGGAGACATTTCTGGTGGATTCGTGGCTCGAGCATCTGCGCCAGCATCAGCGCGTCACCAACGCCGATCGCGTGGCGGAGGAGCACCTGCGCCGCCTGACGCGCGAGGCGCCGCGCGTGACGCATTACGTCGCCGCGCAGGCGCTTACGGAGCCGCGGCGTGATTGAACCCGTTGCGGCGAAGCGCCGCGATCTGTCGCCGCTGCGCCGGGAAGCCAGCTGTGAGGAACTCAGCTCGAGCAGGCCGCTTCGGCGCGGCAGCGGTCCCGGGCCTCGAGCACCAGATCGCGCAGGAAGGTCTTCTCGTACACGCGCAGCAGGTGCGCCTGGTTACGCTCGATGTACGCGCCGACGCAGTCGCGCTCCCCGGAGACGTTCAGGAGCTCACGGAAGGTGTCTGCATCCCAGCGCCAGGGGAGCTCGAGCTCCGAGAACGCCCGGTTATAGGCCTCGAGCTCGGCCGCCAGGGAATCCGCTGTCTGTCTGCTGATTTGCTGCGCCATTGTGCCGACTCCACCTGCCCCCGGAACGTGCGATCACACTACCCCCGCCGGTGCTAAAGGAAAAATTAAACCTTTGTATCGTCATCATATGATTTCATGAATAGCTCAACCGGCGCTATGCTTGGCTGCCATGAAGAACGTGACGCTGCGCCAGTTGCGGGTATTCGCAGCCTGCGCCCGGCATATGAACTTCTCCCGCGCCGCCGAGGAGCTGCACTTGTCGCAGCCGGCGGTGTCGACCCAGATCAAGGAGTTCGCCGCTTATGTCGGGCTGCCGCTGTTCGAGCGCATCGGCCGCAGGACCTACCTCACTCCCGCCGGCACCGAGATGCTGCAGTGTGCGAGCGCGATCACCCAGCGCCTGAAGGAAGCGGAGAACGCGCTCGCGCAGCTCAAGGGCGTGACCGGCGGCCGCCTCGACGTCGCGGTGATCAGCGCCGGGGACTACTTCTTTCCGCGCCTGCTGGCCGCCTTCGGCGCCTCGCATCCGGGCGTCACCTTCAACCTCACGGTGCACAACCGCGAGGGCCTGCTGCGGCAGCTCGCCGACAATCTCACCGATCTGGCGGTGATGGTGCGTCCGCCGAAGGATATGGACATCGTCGCGCTGCCCTTCGCGCCGCATCCGTACGTGATCGTGGCGGCGCCGGGCCACCCGCTTGCCGGCGTGCGCCAGATCCCGCGCGCAGCGCTCAACCGCGAGCGCTTCGTGCAGCGCGAGCACGGCTCGGACACTTGGAATTCAATGCACGAGGTGTTCGGTCGGCAGTTCTCGCGGCTCAACATCGCCATGCAGATTCAAAGCACCGAGACCATCAAGCAGGCGGTGGTCGCGGGCTTCGGGATCGCGTTTCTGTCCGCGCACACCATCGGCCTCGACCTGCTGGCCGGCAACCTGGTGGTGCTGGACGTGCAGGGCTTTCCCGCCATGCTCAACTGGTACCTGGTACACAGCCGCACCAAGCGCCTGCCGCCGGTGGCGGAGGCCTTCAAGGAATTCCTGCTGCGCGAGGGGGCGCCGCTGATCGAGCGGCTGGTGCACTTTAGATTCCCCGGCCCCCCGGCGATGACGCCCGCAGGCCTCGGACGCTCAATGCGCGGCCAGCGTGCCCGCTGCCGGCGCAGCTAGTCGAGGAAGTCGCAATAGCGCTCGACGTGCGCGGCGAGATCGAGCGTGTGCTGGCGGGTGAGGCGCTCGGCGAGCTCGGTATCGCGCCGCTCGAGCGCTTCGATGATCTTCAGGTGATCGATGATCGAGCGCGCCGCGCGATTGTCCTGCGAGATCGTAGCCTTGCGGATGGCGCGCACGTGAATGAACAGGTTCTTGGTGGCATCCGCGATCAGCTGCGAGCCACCCAGACGGATGATCATCTGGTGAAAGGCGATATTGGCGTCGGAGTACTCGCCGATGTGCTCGGCGGGCGGCGAGTTCTGGAATTCATCGAACAGGTGACGCAGCTTGCCGATCTCGGCATCCGGAGCGTGCAGCGTGGCGAGACGCGCCGACATGCTCTCGAGCGCCGCCCACATCTGGATCATCTCGATCATCTCGCGCTTGGACTTGCGCACGATGAAGATTCCGCGCCGCGGAATCGTGCGCACGAAACCTTCCTGCTCGAGAATCGAAAGTGCTTCGCGGATCGGGGTACGGCTGACGCCGAGCGCCTGCGTCAACTCGCGCTCATCCAGCCGCAGCGGCTGGCGCTGACCGTAGATGTCGGCGCCGGCAATCGCATCTTTCAGCAGCGCATACGCCTGATCGCGCAGGCTCACCGCATTGAGAGGTGGGAGCCCCAGGTGACCCGCGGTACCGTATTTGCGGCTGTGCGTTGCCGACACGCTCATTCAACCCCCTTTCGCCGAAGCGCTGCCCGGTTGTTGGGCGCTGCCCACATGCAGCTTCGACAACTCACGGAAACTCTATCGAAAACGCAACGCCTTGCCATCCGAGACCTTCCACGATCCACTGCATCCCGGCTCCGGAACGCTCTGATATATCAGATATCTCCAGATACGCTATTCGCCCTGTAACGGTGCATTTCTGCTCCTGTTACAGTCCCCGCTTAGCTCATTTATGTTGCATCAATTCAAATAAGGACCTCATCGCGCTCTACATTGACAGGATGGAGATATATCACATATGGTCGGGCTTCACCAAAAATGCGCAACGTCCTGCACCAAAGAGGGGCCACACTCAGGTGCCCTCATCGGCCGGCAACGCCAGCTTTGACGCTTGCTCTGCCCGTGCCGCGAATCGTTGGATTCACGCCAACCCGCTGACGGCTTCTTCAGCCCAGTCGACGAAGGGGGAGCTTCGATGGTCACCGATTCGAATTCTCAAACCACTTCAGTCTTCGCCAAACCATGGGTGCAGTTGGTGCTCGGCATCATCTGCATGATAGCCGTGGCGAACCTGCAGTACGGCTGGACCAACTTCGTCAATCCGATCGATGCCAAGTACCACTGGGGGCTGGCGGCGATCCAGGTCGCGTTCACCATCTTCGTGCTCGTCGAGACTTGGCTCGTGCCGGTCGAGGGTTATCTGGTCGATCGCTACGGGCCGCGCCCGGTGGTCATCGTCGGCGGCATCCTGGTGGGGCTCGCCTGGGCACTCAACTCGGTGGCGACTCGCTTCCCATGCTGTACGTCGGCGCTGGCCTTGGCGGCATCGGCACCGGCGCGGTGTACGGTACCTGCGTCGGCAACGCGCTCAAGTGGTTTCCGGGACGGCGCGGGATCGCCGCCGGGCTCACCGCGGCCGGCTTCGGTGCAGGAGCGGCGGCCACCGTGGCACCGATCATCCAGATGATCAACAACGATGGCTACGAGCACACGTTCATGTTCTTCGGGCTGCTGCAGGGCGCATCGTGTTCATCGCCTCGCTCGGGCTGCTGGCGGCGCCCGCGGCGCTGATCGCCGCGGCACCCAGGCGCAGTCAGTCGGGCCGCGGCTATCTCTCCCACCGAGGTGCTGCGCAATCCGTGCTTCTGGGTTCTCTATGTCATGTTCGTGCTGGTCGCTGCCGGTGGCCTGACGATCATCCCCAACGTCAAGCCGATCGTTAAGGACCTCGGTTTGAGCAAGACGCCGGTGACCATAATCGGCATCACCATGGCCGCGGGCGCCTTCGCACTGATCCTGCAGCGCATCTTCGACGGTGTCGGCCGGCCGTTCTTCGGCTGGGTTTCCGACCATATCGGCCGCGAGAACACCATGGCGATCGCCTTCGTGATCGGTGCGATTGCGCTGTTCACGCTCACGCAGAACGGTGCCGTGCCCATCGTGTTCGTGCTGGTCAGCGCGCTGTATTTCGGCGTCTTCGGCGAGATCTACAGCCTGTTCCCTGCCACGCAGGGCGACACGTTCGGCGCGAAGTTCGCCGCCGCCAACGCCGGCATGCTGTACACCGCCAAGGGCGCCGCTTCGCTGCTGGTGCCCTTTGCGACCAAGCTCGGCGTCAGCCACGGCTGGAACACCGTGTTTGCGATCGCGATGACCTTCAATCTGATCGCTGCCGCGCTCGGCCTGTTCGTGCTCAAGCCGATGCGCGCGCGTCACTTCGCCGCGGTGCGCGCGGGGGCGGTCAGCCAGCCGCTCGCCGGCGGTACGGTGCCGGCATCCGGCCATTGACCCGCCTGTGAGCGAGGGCGCACGCAAACTGCAGAATGGACGCAAGCCCACGACGCTTCGACTCCCGGGGCGCAGCAGCAGACCGGATCTGCGCTGCGCCCTGGCCGGGTCGTGACAGGACTTCGGAGAGATCATGAACGCCGCAACACCCGTACCACAGGCACCCGCATCCACTACCGCAGACAACACTCTGCAGCGCAAGAGCCGTGAAGCGGGCGTCGTCTCCGGCGGCCACCTGGTCGCGAAGGCGCTGAAGAACGAGGGGGTCGATACGATATTCACCCTCTGCGGCGGCCACATCATCGACATCTACGACGGTTGCATCGACGAGGGCATCCGCATCATCGACGTGCGTCACGAGCAGGTTGCCGCGCACGCCGCCGACGGCTACGCGCGCCAGACCGGCAAGCTCGGCTGCGTGGTCACCACCGCCGGCCCCGGCTGCACCAACGCCGTGACCGGAATTGCGACCGCATTCCGCTCCGAGAGCCCGGTGCTGCACATCGGCGGACAGGGCGCGCTCACGCAGCACAAGATGGGCTCGCTCCAGGATCTGCCGCACGTCGACATGATGTCGCCGATCACCAAGTTCGCCGCCACGGTGCCGAGCACCGAGCGCGTCGCCGACATGATCTCGATGGCGGCGCGTGAAGCCTTCAACGGCGCGCCCGGACCTGCGTACCTGGAGATTCCTCGCGACGTGCTCGATCGCGAGGTGGATGCGACCAAGGCGATCGTGCCCAAGCCCGGCCACTACCGCGCCTCGACACGCTCGCTCGGTGATCCGCGCGATATCGAGAAGCTCGCCGACATCCTGGTGAATTCCGAGCGCCCGGCGATCCTCTACGGCCAGCAGGTGTGGACCGCCCGCGGCCACGAGGAAGCGATTGCGCTGCTGCGCGGGCTAGACATCCCGGGCTACTTCAACGGCGGCAGCCGCGGGCTCCTGCCCCCGGGCGATCCGCATCACTTCGACCGCACCCGCAGCAATGCCTTTGCGGAAGCCGACGTGCTGGTGATCGTCGGCACGCCGTTCGACTTTCGCATGGGCTACGGACGGCGCATCAGCACCAAGCTGAAGCTGGTGCAGATCGACATGGACTATCGCACCGTCGGCAAGAACCGCGATATCGATCTCGGGATCGTGGGCCACCCCGGCGCCATCCTCGGAGCGGTGCTGCAGGCCGCCTCGGGACGGCTGAAGCAGGACAAGCGCCAGGCACGGCAGCAGTGGATGAAGAAGCTCGCGGAAGCCGAGAGCGCCGCGACCGAGAAGCTCATGCCGCTGTTCAAATCGAACAACCAACCGATTCATCCTTACCGCGTCGCCTACGAGCTCAACGAGTTCCTAGCCGACAACACCATCTACATCGGCGACGGCGGCGATGTGGTGACCATCTCCGCGCAGGCGGTGCGCCCGCGCCGACCCGGGCAGTGGATGGATCCGGGCGCGCTCGGCTCGCTCGGTGTGGGCACCGGCTTTGCCATCGCCGCCGGGCTCGCGCACCCGAGCAAGGAAGTGCTGTGCTACTACGGCGACGGCTCTTTCGGCATGACCGCCTTCGACATGGAGACCGCGAACCGCTTCGGCGTGCCGTACATCGCCGTGGTCGGCAACAACTCCGCCATGAACCAGATCCGCTACGGGCAGCTGGCAAAATATGGCGAGGAGCGCGGCAATGTCGGCAACCTGCTGGGCGATGTGCCGTTCGGCAAGTTCGCGGAGATGCTCGGCGGCTACGGCGAGGAGGTGCGTGATCCGGCGCAGATCGCCCCCGCGCTCAAACGCGCCCGCGAGTCGGTAGCGCGCCTCAAGCGTTCGGCCGTGATCAACGTCTGGGTCGATCCGCGCGAGTACGCGCCCGGCACGAAGAACCAGACCATGTACAAGTGAGACGCCCGGGGGACTTCACATGGGCAAGGCATTAGACGGCGTACGCATCCTGGACTTCACCCACGTGCAGTCCGGGCCGACCTGTACGCAGTTGCTGGCCTGGTTCGGCGCCGACGTCATCAAGGTCGAGCGCGCGGGCGCGGGCGACATCACCCGCGAGCAGCTGCGCGACATTCCGGAGGTGGACAGCCTGTACTTCACCATGCTGAACCACAACAAGCGCTCCATCACCCTCGATACCAAGAACCGACGCGGCAAGGCGGTGCTCGAGCGGCTGGTGAGATACTGCGACGTGCTGGTGGAGAACTTCGCTCCCGGCGCGCTCGATCGCATGGGCTTCACCTGGGAGCGTATCCAGCAGCTCAACCCGAAGATGATCGTCGCCTCGGTCAAGGGCTTCGGCCCAGGGCCCTACGAGGACTGCAAGGTCTACGAGAACGTCGCCCAGTGCGCCGGCGGCTCAGCCTCGACCACCGGCTTCGACGACGGCCCGCCGCTGGTGACCGGCGCGCAGATCGGCGACAGCGGCACGGGGCTGCATCTGGCTCTCGGCATCGTCGGCGGCGCTGTATCAGCGCAAGAGCACCGGGCGCGGGCAGCGGGTGCTGTGTGCCATGCAGGACGGCGTGCTCAACCTCTGCCGCGTGAAGCTGCGCGACCAGCAGCGCCTGGCGCGCACCGGCGTCATGAAGGAGTACCCGCAGTACCCGGACGCCAAGTTCGGCAGCGCGGTGCCGCGCGCCGGCAACGCCTCCGGCGGCGGCCAGCCGGGCTGGATCATCAAGTGCAAGGGCTGGGAGAGCGATCCCAATGCGTACCTGTATTTCATCACCCAGGCGCCGGTATGGAAGGAGATCTGCAAGATAATCGGCAAGGACGAGTGGATCACCGATCCGGACTACGCCACGCCGGAGGCGCGCCTCCCACGGCTGAAGCAGGTGTTCGCGACCGTCGAGGCCTGGACGATGACCAAGACGAAGTTCGAGGCCATGGACGGAGTTCAACAAGCATGACATCCCCTGCGGTCCGATCCTGTCGATGGAGGAGCTGGCCGCCGAGCCCTCGCTGCGCGCCACCGGCACCGTCGTCGAGGTCGATCACCCCAAGCGCGGCAAGTACCTGAGCGTGGGCAATCCGATCAAGATGTCCGACAGCATCACCGAGGTGAAGCGTTCACCGCTGCTCGGCGAGCACACGCGCGAGGTGCTCACCGAGCTCGGCCTGAGCGAGTCGGAGATCGCCGCGCTGCGCGCGGAAAAAGTAATCTGAGGCGCGCTCGCTGGCGGCGCACGCTAAGCAGCATCCAGGAGCGGCCATGGGACACGGGAAGACAACGGTTCGCAAAGTGCTCGATGAGGCGAGGGCCGCGGGCCGCAGTGCGCTGACCGCGCCGGAGGCGCAGGGCGCTGTGCGAGGCCTATGGCATCGCAGTGCCGAAGGAAGGCGTCGCGGCGACGCTGCCGATGCGGCAACGCTCGCCGGCAGCATCGGTTTCCCGGTGGTGATGAAAATCGTCTCGCCGCAGATCCTGCACAAGACCGAGGCCGGCGGTGTGGTGGTCGGCGTCAAGAGCGCCGCGCAGGCGCAGGAGGCCTTCGCCACCATCGTCGCCAACGCGCGCCGCTACGACGCCAGCGCGGCGATCGAGGGCGTGCAGGTGCAGCAGATGCTCACTGGCGGCCAGGAAGTGATCATCGGCGCGGTGACCGACCCGGCCTTCGGCAAACTCGTGGCCTTCGGTCTCGGCGGCATCCTGGTGGAGGTGCTGAAGGACATCACCTTCCGTCTCGCGCCGGCCACGCGCGAGGATGCGCTGTCGATGCTCGATGGGATTGCGGCCGCGGAAATCCTGCGCGGCGTGCGCGGGGCGCAGCCGGTGGACCGCGAGGCGCTCGCAGCGATGATCGTCAGCGTCTCGGAGCTGGTGGCGGACTTCCCGGAGATCTCCGAGCTCGACCTGAATCCCGTGTTCGCCACCGCACGCGGGCGCCACCGCGGCGGACGTGCGCGTGGTGCTGGATTTCAAGCCGCAGCCGGCGCGCTACCGGCCGAGCCAGGAGGTGATCGTGCGGCAGATGAACCGCATCATGAAGCCGGACGCCGTGGCGGTGATCGGCGCCTCGGCCGAGAACGGCAAGATCGGCAATTCGATCATGAAGAACCTGATCAACGGCGGCTATCAGGGCGCGATCTACCCGATACATCCGAGCGCCACCGAGATCATCGGGCAAGAAGGCCTACAAGAGCGTCAAGGACGTCCCCGGGGTCATCGACGTCGCGGTGTTCGCCATTCCGGCCAAGTTCGTCGCCCAGGCGCTGACCGAGGTGGGGGAGAAGAAGATTCCCGGCGCGGTGCTGATCCCTTCCGGCTTCGCCGAGACCGGCAACGTCGCCGGCCAGGAAGAGGTGGTCGCGGTGGGGCGCAAGTACGACGTCCGCCTGATGGGGCCCAACATCTACGGCTTCTACTACACGCCGAAGAATCTCTGCGCGACGTTCTGCACCGCGTACGACGTGAAGGGCACGACCGCGCTGTCCTCGCAGTCCGGCGGCATCGGCATGGCGATCGTCGGCTTCTCGCGCTCGTCGAAGATGGGCGTGTCGGCGATCGTGGGCCTGGGCAACAAGTCCGACATCGACGAGGACGATCTGCTGACTTTCTTCGAGCAGGATGACAACACCCAGATCATCTGCCAGCACCTCGAGGACCTGAAGGACGGCCGCGCGTTCGCCGAAGTCGCCAAACGGGTATCGAAGAAGAAACCGGTAGTGGTGCTCAAGGCCGGCCGCACCAGCATGGGCGCGCGTGCCGCGAGCTCGCATACCGGCGCGCTCGCTGGCAACGACAAGATCTATGAGGATGTCTTCCGGCAGTCCGGCGTCATCCGCGCGCGCTCGCTGCGCGACCTGCTGGACTTCGCCCGCGGCATCCCGCTGCTGCCGACGCCCAAGGGCAACAATGTGGTGATCATCACCGGGGCCGGCGGCTCGGGCGTGCTGCTGTCCGATGCCTGCGTGGACAATCAGCTGACGCTGATGGCCATGCCGCCGGATCTCGACGCCGCGTTTCGCAAGTTCATTCCTCCTTTCGGCGCGGCCGGCAATCCCATCGACATTACCGGCGGGGAGCCGCCCACGACCTATCAGAACACCGTGCGCTTGGGGTTGGAGGATGCGCGTATCCACGCGCTGATCCTCGGCTACTGGCACACCATCATCACCCCGCCGATGGTGTTTGCGCGGCTGATGGTGGAGGTCGTGCAGCAGATGCGAGACAAGGGGATCGTGAAGCCCGTGGTGGCCTCCCTCGCCGGCGACGTCGAGGTGGAGGAAGCCGCGGAATATCTCTACCAGCACGGCATACCGGCCTATGCCTACTCGACCGAGATTCCGGTCGCCGTGCTGGGCGCGAAGTATCGCTGGGCGCGCGGCGCCGGACTCATTGCCGCAGTGTGAGCAGCGGCGCAACGCCCACAACGCAGAAAGAGGGTTTCTTCAGGTCGCAAGTCTCAGTTCAAACACGCCTCTGAAGGGGGAACTTTATGTGTGGCACCCGAGTGCTCAGATCGCTGGTCGCGTTGCTCGCGGCCGTACTGGTCATTTTCAGCTACTCAGCAGCAAGCGTCGCGCAGTCCACGGACCAGAGTATGCAGGACCGCATGCGCGATCTGCAGCAGCAGATCGATCAGTTGCAATCAGCAGCTCAAGCAGATGAGGGAGGAGCAGGCGAAGACCCAGCAGCAGGCGAGTCACCGCGGTGCAGCAGGTGAGCGCCACCGAGAAGAAGGTCGAGGCGGCCGACAAGGCGATGAGCGACATTCATGAAGGGCTTCTTCGGCACCCTGGACATGTCCATCGACGCGACGACCAAGGGCATGAGCGGCATGCTGGCCTTTCCCTATACTGCACGGGCCCGGGCGGCACCCCGCCCTGCCCGTCAGGCACCACGCCGAAGATGACGCCGAATGGGGCCGGCCCGTACGGGCGGGTGGGCTGGATGGCATGATGTCCAGCAACGGCTCGAACGTCGGCTACCGCGGCGCGCACAAGATCGACGGCTCGACCGTCGACTTCGTCTACCAGGTGTCGACCGCGCTCAACATGGCGGCCGCACCGGGACTGCAGAACACCTGGACCAAGCCCTCGAACACCGTGCTGGGCGCCATCGGGCTGGGCGATACCTACATCGGCTTCCAGGAGAAAGAGTGGGGCAAGCTGAAGTTCGGCACCATGTACATGCCGTACAAGACCTCCACCGACCGGCTGAATCCCTTCGCACGGAGCTCGGCAACTACTCGGTCATCATGGGCAACACCGGCGGCGACAACCGCATCGAGTTCGGCACGCGCGCCGATCACGTGATCGTGTACAACTCGCCCACTTGGTCGGGCGTGAGCTTCGATGCCGCCTACCAGTTCGGGCAGAATCCGGACCCTACAACAACATCGTGTCGCTCGGCGGCATCGCCGACTGCTACGGAGGCAACATCCCCGGCAGCGGCAACCTGCCGCTCAACTGCGACGACGGCGGCTACAACTACGGCTACAGCGGCGACATCAAGTTCGAGATGGGCGGCCTGTACCTGACGGCCGCCTACGAGCTGCATAACGGCGTGAACCGCAGCAGCGACGGGGTGGGCTCGAACAACCCGATACTACGGGGCACTGCTGGGCGCCCCCGGGGCCAACGGCTGGCGACGCCCGCCAACGCGCTGAGCCTCAAGATCCTCGACTGGTCGGACTACCACGCGATTTGTGGCGGAATATCCCGGCGCGGCCGCAGCGGGCTCGCCCGAGTACAACGCGGCGTCGACACGGTCAACGAATGCGCGATGAAGTTCGGCGGCCAATACACCTTCGACTTCGGGCTGACGGTCTCCTACATCTATGAGGACCTGCATCGCGAGCGTCCGTCAGTTCATGGAGTTTCAGAACGAGCGGCAGCGCAACGGCGACTGGCTGGCGCCGAGTACGTCTTCAACGGCGGCGCCGATCGGGTCGCGGTCGGCTGGGCGCATGCCGGCGCAGCGTGGGTGATCCGGGTGGACAGCACAACTACAACCCGAACGGCGTCGGTGACAACCAGGCCAACATGTACACCGTCGGCTGGTGGCACAAGCTCGACAAGCAGCTGACGTGGTACATGCAGGCTGCCGACACCGCGAACGACGTCAACGCGCACTACGACATCGGTGCCGGCGGACATGGCATCAAGACCGACTGCCACGATGCCACGCACCCGCAGTTCATCGACTACAGCAGCGCGGGTCCGACCACCTGGGGCGGCTGCCATGTGATTGGCGTCTCGACGGGGGTGAACTTCAAGTTCTGAGGTTCCGGCAGTTACGTTGAGTACGATCGGCTCTCGTGGCAGCACGGCACGACCTGGGCGGTCCGCTCGCAGCAGCAACGCTGGCAGTGGCCGCTCTGGTCGTGTCGCCCTACACACCCGCGCAGGTAAGCGACTCCCGGCCCGAGGTCGTGGTCACCGCTGGGCGCGAATCCGACGCGCGGCTGGCCGCGAAGGTGGAGCAGACACTGCAGGGCGATCCGTACCTGTTCACCGGCCATATCAGCGTCAGCGCCGAGAATGGCGTCGTGCGGGTGGAGGGTGTGGTCGAGGATCCCTTCGACCTGCTGCAGATCCTGCGTCTTGCGCGCCGTATCGCCGGCAAGCGGCGCGTGATCAACGAAATCGAAGTGATGACCGGCAGCGTGGACCACGATTGACCCGTGGCGGGCGCGCACCGCCGCTGGGCGCTGCGTGCCGACGTCTCGCCGGTGAGCTACCATCGCGACACGAATGAGGAGAACGACCTTGCCCTTAACAAAGAACCGCGCGGGCCACGCCGCTCTCGCCGTCGCGCTGCTCGGCAGCCTGCTCGGGTGTGTACTCACGCCGCACCGGACGGAGGCCCAGAAGCAGGCCGACAAGGAAATCGCCGATCGCGTGGACAACGCGCTGCAGGCCGACCGTCTGCTCTACGCCAGGCACATCAGCGTGCGTGTCGACCATGGTGTCGCGCAGCTCTCCGGCTACGTCTGGGAAGCACCGGACCTCATCGAGGCACAACGCATCGCCGCAAACATCGAGGGTGTCACCGGGGTTGTGAACGATCTGGAGCTGCAGCGTAACGGACTGGGCGACTCGCCGGTGTCGCGCTAGGCGCGAACAGCCGGCCCCCGCTGAGCTGAGCCGGCAGTTGTGCCCGCGGGGCGTATGGACTCTGCGCGGGATCAGCTGTCAGAGCCGCTACGAAGATTGGTCGCGCGTCGGGGAGCGGTCCGCGTCGACTCTGCCTGACGGCTCATCCATGACTTCGTACCAGATGGCATTCAGTACGCCAAAGGCGAGCGCCAGCGCGGTTCCCAGAATCCAGCTGAAGTACCACATCGCCGCGCCCTGCTCCGTGTGTCTGCCGTTGTGCCCTGCGCCCTGTCAGTAGAGCCCCGTGTGCCGCCGGATCTCCTCGAGCGTGATGCGCCCGCGCAGTACGCTGAACACCCACGCGGTGTAGGCCAGCACTACCGGCAGCAATACCGCCACCGCCACCAGCATGATGAAGAGCGTGCGCGCGCTGCTCGAGGCGTCCCACACCGTGAGGCCCTGGTCCGGATGTGTTGAGGAAGGCAGGAGGAAAGGGAACAGCGCGATGCCCGCGGTGAGAATCGTGCCTGCCACGCTGACGCAGCTGGCGAGAAATGCCGACCCCGCCCGCCCGCGGCCCAGCAGCATCGCGCTCGCTGTCGCAGCCAGCAGCGCGCCGGCCGGTGCCAGCCACAGGATTGCGTGCGCTCGGTAATTCATGAGCCAGCCTCCCGGCACAAGGCCCACGTGCTTCATGAGCGGATTAGCGGGCCCGAGTGAGTCCGCGCCTCCCAGGATCCGCTGGCCTTCCACGCCCAGCGCCACCCACACCCCGGCCGCGATGAAGGCCAGCACAAACACCCCGGCCGCGGCGCGCCCAAACGCGGCGGCACGCGACGACATCGGCTCGCCCACCTTGAGGGCGGCATACGCCGAGCCGTGCATGATCAGCATGCTGAGGCTGACCACGCCCGCCAGCAGTGCGAAAGGATGCAGCAGGCCGAAGAATCCCCCGGTGAACACCGGTCGGCGCAGCTCATCGAAATGAAACGGCAGGCCGAGGAAGAGATTGCCGAAAGCCACACCGGACAGCAATGCGGGAACCGCGCCCCCCAGCAGCAGCGCCCAGTCCCAGGCGTTGCGCCAGGCGGCATCGTCGATCTTGTTGCGGTAGGTGAATCCCACCGGACGCAGGATGAGCGCGACCAGCAGCAAGAACATCGCCAGGTACAGACCCGAGAACGAGGCCGCATACAACAGCGGCCAGGCAGCGAACACCGCCCCGCCACCGAGAATGAACCACACCTGGTTGCCCTCCCACACCGGCTCGACGGATTCGAGCAGTGCGCGGCGCTCCTCGTCGGTACGTCCGACGAAGCGAAACGTCGCGCCTACTCCCAGATCGAACCCATCCATGATCGCGAAGCCGATCAGCAGTGCCCCGAGGATCAGCCACCAGATCACTCGCAGGGTTGCATAGTCGGGCACGTCGTCCTCCGCTTCAGTGCGTAACGGCCGGTACCGATGCTTCCGGCGGCCAGTAACCGAGTCCCTCGGGACCACGGCGGATCATGCGCACCAACAGATACACGTCGATGACGGCGAGCGCCGAATAGAAGACGACGAACCCTGCGAGCGACAGCCACACGTTGCTCGCCGGCACCGGCGATGCGCCGAGGAAGGTCGGCAGCACCCCATCGATCGCCCAGGGCTGGCGGCCGTACTCGGCGACGATCCAGCCGAGCTCGGCGGCGATCCACGGCAGCGGCAGACTGCAGAATGCGACCCACAGGAACCAGCGGTGCTGCACGAAGCGGTGGCGGGCAGCGAGATAGAACCCGGTCGCGAACAGTAATATCAGGAAGAAGCCGATCCCCACCATCACGCGGAAGCTCCAGAACAGCACTGGAACATTGGGCACGGTCGACCACGCGGCCTGCTCGATCTGCCGCGGCGTCGCCGCGGCCGGATCGCGCACGTAGCGCAGCAGCAGCAGGCCGTAGCCCAGGTCCGCCTCGTGGGCCGCGAAGCGCACCTGTGCGGCATCGTCCGCCGGGTTCGCGCGCAGCGCCTGCAGCGCAGCGTACGCCTCGACGCCGCTACGGATGCGCTGCCGGGCACGAGCCACGAGCTCGGTGATGCCGAGAACCGGCCGGTCGATCGAGCGCGTTGCAATGAGCCCGAGCACCCAGGGAACCTTCAGCTCCGCGTGTGTCACGTGCGCCTGCACGTCGGGAAAGCCGAAGACCGTGAAGCCCGCGGGCGGCTTCTCCGTGTGCCACTCCGCCTCGATCGCGGCGATCTTCATTCTCTGGTTTTCGCCGGCCACGTAGCCGGACTCATCCCCCAGCACCACGACCGACAGTGCGCAGGCGAGCCCGAAGCTCGCCGCCACCGCCATCGAGCGCCGCGCGACATCGACGTTGCGGCCGCGCAGCAGATACCAGGCACTCACCGCCAGCACGAACACTGAGCCGACCACGTAGCCGGCCGCCACGGCGTGCACGAACTTCGCCTGCGCCACTGGATTGAACAGCACCTCGCTGAATGAGGTGAGCTCCATGCGCATGGTCTGGCGATTGAACTGCGCCCCCACCGGGTATTGCATCCAGGCATTGGCGATCAGAATCCACAGTGCCGAGAGGCTCGAGCCGAGCGCCACCAGGGCGGTGACCACCAGGTGCGCCACGCGCGAGAGACGCTCCCAGCCGAAGAAGAACAGGCCGACGAAGGTCGACTCGAGGAAGAACGCCATCAGGCCCTCGATCGCGAGCGGCGCGCCGAAGATGTCACCCACGTAATGCGAGTAGTACGCCCAGTTGGTGCCGAACTGGAATTCCATGGTGATGCCGGTAGCGACTCCCATGGCGAAGTTGATGCCGAACAACATCCCCCAGAAGCGCGTCATACGCTTCCAGATCTCGCGCCCCGTCATCACGTACACCGCCTCCATGATCACGAGGATCATGGATAGCCCGAGCGTCAACGGCACGAACAGGAAGTGATACAGCGCAGTCAGCGCAAACTGCGCCCGCGAGAGCGTGACCACGGCGAGATCGATCACTGGGCAGCTCCCGACGCGGCGGGTCCGGCCTGCGCCGGCGGGGCTCGCAGCCGCGGCTCCGGCAGGCGCTGACCATGCTGCGTTGCGATACCGAGCCGGCGGCTCGCCGCCTCGCCGTCGACCGTGATGCGGTGCGCGGGCGAGAAGAACGCCCACCACAGCAGCGCCAGGGCTGCGATCTTCAGCACCACGAGCCCGGTGAGCTCGCGCCGCAGATTGCGGCGCCAGGGCGGCTGTTCGCTGCGTAGCGCTCCCATGCGCGCGGATATTAACGCCGGCGCCGCGGTGGCGTCGCGGGTTTGCGCCCGCAGGCAACGGGCGCGCACGGGCGGGCGATCGGCATTTATGTCCGCACGCCGTCCATGCTCCGCCGCACGAGCATCCAGTTCAGCAGGGCGACGGCGACCGTCATCAAGAGGATGACGGACTTGCTGAAATCCACGCCCGTCAGCAGCACGGCACAGAGACCGAAGCCGAGCGCCGGCAGGGCCCAACCGCCCGGCAGGCGGAAAGCGGCGGCGTGCGGCTGCATCCGCCGCAGCACCGGTACCGCGGCGCACACCGCGGCGTAGTAGGCAATGCGGGCGACCGCCGACAAAGTCACATTCCACGAGAAACTCCCGAACTGGGAGAAGACCCACACCAGCGCGGTGAACACCCCGATCGAGACGTAGGGGGTACGCCAGCGCGGATGCACGGCGCCAAAGACACCCGGGAAATCGCCGCGCTCCGCGAGCGCGAACATCGAGCGCGGTACGGTGAGCAGGTTGGCGCTCACGTAGCCGTAAACCGAGATCAGCGCTCCGACCGAGATGAGCGCGGCGCCCCCCTCTCCCATCAGCACGCGCGCCGCATCCGCCAGCGGGCGCTCACTGTGCGCGGGATCGCTCAACACGGCGACCACGATGAGCTGCAGCGTGCTGTACAGCGCGCTCACAACGAGCAATGCCACGAACAGCGCGAACGCCACATCGCGGCGCGGGTTGCGTGCCTCGCCCATGGGATTGAGCGCGGCTTCGTAGCCGCCGTACGCGAACAGCAGCAGCAACATCGCCTTCAGCCAGTTGTCCGCACCTGCGGCTACCGGCGGCGCGGCAACTTCATGGTGCACGCCGAGCCAGGCCACACCGGCTGCACACACCAGGCCCAACGCCAGGAGCTTCACCACGACCGCGGCGTTGCTGATCAGCGTGCCGGCGCCCACGCCGCGATAGTTCACCGCCGCGAGCGTGCCGAGGAAGGCGGTGATTACGAAGAGCCGCGGTGCGGGCTGGGTCGCCGCCGGCCAGAACTCGCCCGCATAGGCGACCAGCAGGTTCACGCTCGCGGCGCAGGCTGTGAGGCGCGTGAGCAGCGATACCCAGCCCACCTGCAGGCCGACCAGCCGCCCGAACGCGCGCCGCAGGTACAGGTAGGTGCCGCCGGTCTCGGTGAACTGCGAGGCGACCTCCGCATAGCAGGCGATGATCACGCCCATGCCGACAGCGGCCAGCAGCACGGCCAGCGGGCTCGCGCGTCCGAGCAGTCCGGCGACCACCGACGGCAACCCGAAGATGCCGCTGCCGATAATGCTGTTGATCGCGAGTGCTACCATGCTCCAGCGACCGATGGCGCGCAGCAGCTGCGGCTGCGGGCGCGAGGACTCAGGCGTCATCGCGCGGTTGTATCACAAAGCATGCGGCCGGCGGCCGGTCAGGAGTCCCCCGTGCGCTATTCCTACGCCACGCACCTCGAATGCAGCCTCACCGCGCAGCGCTACGACATCGCACAACTGCAGGGACTATCGGCGGCGGCCAAGCCGCTGCTCACCCGCTACGACCTGGCGGCGCTCAAGCGCTCGGTGGCGCGTGAGCAGATCGCTGCGCGCGCGCCGGGGCTGTGGCGCTGGCACGAGCTGCTGCCGGTTCCGGATGCGGCGCAGGTCGTGAGTCTCGGGGAAGTGGAAACGCCGCTGGTGCCGCTCGCCAACAGCGAGCGGCCACCGGACTTCCGGGCGCCGCTCGTCAAGGACGAGGGTCGGCTGCCCACCGGCTCGTTCAAGGCACGCGGGCTGTGCGTGGCAGTGTCGATGGCGCGCCTGCACGGCGTACGGCGCGTGGCGATACCGACCAACGGCAACGCCGGCGCTGCCATGGCCGCCTATGCCGCGCAGGCGGGCATGCAGGCGTTCTGCTTCTGTCCGGACGACACCCCCGAGATCAACCTGAGCGAGATCGCGCTGCAGGGGGCGACGGTGTGGCGCGTCAACGGCCTCATCAACGACTGCGCCCGGCTGGTCGAGGCCGGCAAGGCGCAGTTCGGCTGGTTCGATATGTCGACGCTCAAGGAGCCTTATCGCATCGAAGGCAAGAAGACCATGGGACTGGAGCTCGCGGTGCAGCTGCAGTGGCGTCTGCCGCAGGTGGTGTTCTACCCGACCGGGGGCGGCACGGGATTGATCGGCATGTGGAAAGCCTGGGCTGAGCTTCGCGAGCTCGGCTGGATCAGCCCACCGCTGCCGCGGCTGGTCGCGGTGCAGGCGAGCGGTTGCGCGCCGATCGTACGCGCCTTCGATGCGGGAGAGCGCACGGCGGCGCCGTGGGAGAACGCCCACACCATCGCCGCGGGCATCCGCGTGCCCGCGGCGCTCGGGGACTTCCTGATCCTCGACGCGCTGCGCGAGAGCCACGGCTTCGCCCTCGCGGTGACGGATGAGGAGATCGATGCGGCGCGCGCGCACGTGGGCAGCCGCGACGGGCTGCTGCTGAGCCCGGAGGGAGCGGCGACCTACGCCGCCTATCTCGCCGCCGCGCGCAGCGGCCGCATCGGACCGACGGATGAAGTGGTGCTCTTCAATTGCGCCAGCGGGCTCAAGTACCCCATGCCGCCCGTCACACGCCGCATGGACGTGAACGCGCCGTTCGAGCCGGGCACCGTGAGCGCGCCGCGGCACTGAAAGCGCCGTGCGGTGAGGCCGGGCGATCAGCCGGAGCCGCCGCCTCGCCGGCCCGGGGCGCAGGCGCCGGTGGCCTGCCTGCGTCGCGCGGCACGCAAGTACTTTTCACAGTCCGCGAGGCTCGGACATCGGCAACGGAAGCTGGTCTCGAGCAGCGCCTTCATGCGCTGCACGCGCTCCATCAGCGCATTTACTTCCTGCAGCTTGCGCGCCGCCAGCGCACGCCAGCGCACCGCGGGCGGTGTATCGGCGGAAAACCCGGCGAGAAAGGTGCGCGTCTCGCGGATCGTGAAGCCGGCGTCGAGTGCCAGCCGGATGAGTTCGATGCGCCCGAAGATGTCTTCCGTGTAGCGCCGTTGCCGCGCCGTGCGCGGCGGCGCCGGCAGCAGACCGCTCTTCTCGTAGTAGCGCAGCGCGGAAGCCGCCACGCCCGCCTCGCGCGCGACCGCGCCGATGGAAAGCTCCCGCATCGGTCAGGTCCTCTTGACTTAAAGCATACTTTAACTCGTAGAGTGCCCGCCTGCCCAGTGCAGGAGATTCGCCATGACAGAGGCTAAGGGCAGCGGCGCGGTGGCGCTGCTGATGTGGCTCATCGTGTTGGCCGCGTTGCTCGCCGGTGTGTGTCCGGCCGTCGCTGCCGTTCCCGACTATGTCGCGCGCGCCATCGCCGACCCGGGCCGTCCGCCGGAGCAGTCGGCCGCGGACGG
Source organism: uncultured Gammaproteobacteria bacterium (assembly GCA_963835645.1). Taxonomy (GTDB): domain Bacteria; phylum Pseudomonadota; class Gammaproteobacteria; order Steroidobacterales; family Steroidobacteraceae; genus 13-2-20CM-66-19. The sequence goes on from CAWIGQ010000001.1 coordinate 442,655, forward strand.
TGCGCGCAAACCGGCCGAGCTGCTGACGTTCGCCGGAGTCAGGCCGGGCGAGCGGGTGGCCGACTTCATGTCCGGCGGTGGCTACTTCACGCGCCTCTTCAGCCGTGTGGTGGGCCCGACCGGCCGGGTGTACGCCTTCCTGCCCGAGGAGCAGCTGAAGAACTGCGCGCCCGCTGAGACCGACGGCACGCCCGCGATCGGGCGGGACGCTCGCTACGACAACGTGCGCGTGCTCACGGGACCAGTCGATCACTTCCATGCGCCCGAGGCGCTCGACCTGGTATGGACCTCGCTCAATTTCCACGATCTGTACGACTCATTCATGGGGCCGGCGAACGTGCTGCAGGTCACCCGCTCGATCTTCAATGCGCTGAAGCCCGGCGGCGTGCTGCTGGTGGTCGATCATGTGGCGCAGGCGGGCTCAGGAGTGCGCGACACCGAGACGCTGCATCGCATCGACCCTGAGGTCATCATCCGCGATGTCGAGGCCGCGGGCTTCCGGCTCGAGGCGCAAAGCGCTCTGCTGCGCAATCGCGCCGACGATCACCGGCTGCGCGTGTTCGATGCGGCGATCCGCGGCCGCACCGACCAGGTGGTCCTGAAATTCAGGAGGCCGGCGCCCTTGAGCTGATCGCCGACCGGTACGCGGCGCAGACGGCGCGCATCGGCTCTGCCGACGGCCGGCAGCACTAGCGCGCGCCCGTGCTGACCACCGGCAGCAGGATGCGCGAGGGATGGGCGGGATCGAAATAGATCGTGTTCTCGGCGACGCGCCAGCGGCGGTTGTCGTTCAGCGGCTCGCCGGTGTTGGGATTCACGTCGAAGCGCGGGAAGTTGCTGCTCGAGATGTCGAGCCGGATGCGGTGGCCGCGCCTGAAGAGGATCGACGTCGGATACATCTCGATCGTGAACTCGTACGGCCTGCCCGGCTCGAGCATTTCAGCCGATGCCGCGCCGTTGCGGTAGCGCGCGCGCACGATGCTGTCGCCGATGTTGAGATCGATGCCGGCGGGAAAGTCGGCACTCGGCGGATAGACATCGATGAGCTTGGCGGTGAAATCCGTATCGGGCGAATCGGAAGCAGCCCATAGCTTCACGATCAGGCGCCCGGTCACCTCCAGGTCCTCGGTGAGCGGCGCGCTCTGGAACACCAGCACGTCGTTGCGCGCCGAGAGCGCAGTGCCATCCGCGCAGGTCCAAAGCTCCGGGCGACAGCGCTGATCGGCGGCCCCGGCGCTGGAGAGCGCACCCTGCGAGGAGTTGTTGCCGCCGAGCGTCGGCACCGGATGGCGCGGATCGAAGCGGTAGGTCAGCGGCGCATGCGCTGTGGGAGCCTGCGGCGACAGCACCCCATCGGCGTGCGCGAACCAGGGGCTCGACCTGGCCCGCGCCAGCGGCCATTCCTGCTCATCGCGCCAGTGGCCGCCGACGAACACGCGTCCCTCGGCGGTCTTGTGGCCGTCACCACCGCCCATCACGTAGATGCGCACCGGTGCCTCGCGGGCGACGCCGTTATCGCTGCCCTTCAGCCAGCGATCGAACCAGCGCAGCTCGAAGGCTTTGAGATCGATGGCCGCATCGGCAGTGAACTGCGCCTCGCCGGCAAAGCTCGCCTCCGGCCGGCTGTGGGTCCAGGGGCCGACGATCAGCCGCTGCGGGCTCCTCTTGCGATCGCGCAGCCCCGGGTAGTTCAGGTTCGCCACCTGCAGCGCCCAGGAATCGTACCAGCCGGTCACGTGATAGACGGGAATGTCCTTGTAGTCGGTGAGGTGATCCACCACATCGACGCCCATCTCTGTGAACACCGCATCGGCGCCGCCGTGACTCATGGCGGCGATCAGCCAGCTCTCGTAGTCGGGCGCGAATTTCAGCGGCGTGGTGCCGGCTCGCAGCGGCAGCGCCAGCAGGTACTCGGGCACCTGACGCACCAGCTCCGCGAGCGCCGGGGCGGCGGCCGGATCGCTCGCCGCCCGGGCCGCCGCCACCAGATTCGGCTCCCCGCCCGGATCGCCCATGGAGAACACCCAGTTGAACCAGCGCAGCTCGAAGGCGCCGTTGTGCCGCACCCCGTAGCGGCCGACGTCCGAGAGGGAGAACAACGGGATCATCACCTTGAGGTAAGGCGCGCCGGCGATCGCGAGCGCGTGCTGTGTCCCGCCTTCGTAGGACGTGCCAAGCGTGCCGATGCCGCCGTCGGACCAGCGCTGCCGGCCGATCCATGCGGCGGTGTCGTAGCCGTCGTGGCCGTCGTCGTAGAGCGGGCGCCAGCGCCCCTGCGATTTGTAGCGTCCGCGTACGTCCTGGACGACTACCACGTAGCCGCGGGCGGCGAAGTAATCGGCGAAGGCCGCGGCGCGTACCTCCTTGTTGTAGGGCGTACGCATGAGCAGCGCCGGGAAGCGGCCGTCGAGGGGCTTGCCGCCGTGCGCCGGCCGATAGAGGTCGGTGGCGAGGCTGACGCCATCGCGCATCGGCACCATGACATCCTTGAGCGGCGCGACCTCGCCCTGCACTGCTTCCGCCGCACGCAGCAGGCCCGGCGACAGACACACGCACAGCAGTACCGGCAGCGCCGCGAGCAGGGCCCGCGTTCTGCCATCCGCCGCTGCCGCGCTCGCGCGCAACCTTAGGCCCCTTAACGGCCGATGTCGCGCAGCCGCGCGCCGCTCATCAGCTTGCGCTCGATCTGCTCGAGCGTGACGCCCTTGGTTTCGGGCACCAGCGCATAGGTGAACACCAGAAACGATGCGTTGAGCACGGCGTACAGCCAGAAGGTCTGCGCACGGCCGAAGGTGTTGAGCAGCGTCAGGAACGTGTTCCCGACGACCCAGTTGACGACCCAGTTGGTCAGCGTGGAGGCGCCGATGCCGAAGTCACGTCCCTTGAGCGGCTGTATCTCCGAGCACAGTGTCCACACCAGCGGCCCTGCTGACATGGCAAAGCCGACGATGAAAATCAGCAGCATGACGACCGCGAGCAGCTGCTCGCCTTCGGTCGTGATCCCGAGGTGCATGAGCGTCCCTACCACCCCCAGGCCCACCGCCATGACGGCGAAGCCGGCGTACAGGATGGGCTTGCGACCCCAGCGGTCGACGTAGGCGATGGCGATGAAGGTCGCGAGCACGTTGGTGAGGCCCACCGCGGCCGTGAACCACATCTGCGCCGCGGTGGCGTAGCCCATGGCCTGGAAGATGCGAGGCGCGTAATACATCACGACGTTGATGCCGGTTAACTGCTGCACCACCTGCAGCAGCACACCCAGGCCCACGGAGCGACGGAAATTGGAATTCTCCATGAACAGATGCCAGCCGAGCTGGGGCCGCTTGAGCTGCTCCTCGATGTCGCTCGCTTCGCGCGCCACGACTGCCGGGTCGCCACGCAGGCGGCGCAGCACATCGAGCGCCTCGTCCTTGCGAGCGCGCATCAGCAGCCAGCGTGGGCTCTCCGGCAGCAGGGTGACGCCCACCAGGAACAACACGCCGGGAACGGCGATCACGCCGAGCATCCAGCGCCAGTTGCCGCTGTAACTTAAGGCAAGGTCGGACAGGAAGGCGACGAGGATGCCGATGGTGATCATCAGCTGATAGAGCGACACCATGGCGCCGCGGATGTGCTCCGGCGCCACTTCCGCCAGATAGAGTGGCGCGGTGAAGGAGGCGATGCCGATCGCGAGCCCGAGCACCACGCGCGCCAGGATCAGCGTCGCCGGCGACCAGGCGACTGCGCACAACAGCGAGCCGCCCACGAAGAGCAGCGCCCCCAGGATCAACGAGCGCTTGCGGCCGAGGTGTCCCGACAGCCAGCCCGCCCCGGCGGCTCCCAGCGCCGCGCCCAGCATCATGGCGCTCACGATCCGCTCGATGACGTGGTCGGAGACGCCGAAATCCTTCTGGATGAACTGCGTGGCGCCCGAGATCACGCCGATGTCCAGCCCGAACATCAGCCCGGCGAGCGCCGCCAGTACGCAGACGAACAGCGCCTGCGCCTTCGAATGGGCGATCATTGCTGCAGCTGTAGCGTTCAACTCATGCTCCCCAGCGCGGCGGCCGCTTCTCGATGAATGCCTGTACGCCCTCGAGCGCCGCCGCGTCCATCATGTTGCAGGCCATCGTCTGCCCCGCGGCCTCGTAGGCGGCTTCGATCCCGAGCTCCACCTGGCGGTAAAACAGCTCCTTCCCCAGGGCGATCGCCACGCGCGGCTTGGAGAGGATGCCCGCGACCAGCCTTTCCGTCTCGGCGTCGAGCTGCGCGGGCTCCACGACGCGGTTGACGAGCCCGCGTGCCTGCGCCTGCGCGGCGTCGATGAACTCGCCCGTCACCAGCATCTCAAAGGCCTCCTTGCAGCGCACGTTGCGCGAAAGCGGCACGCCCGGAGTCGAGCAGAACAGCCCGAGGTTCACCCCGCTCACCGCAAATCTCGCCTCGCGCGAGGCCACGGCGAGATCGCATTGCGCCACCAGCTGGCAGCCGGCGGCGGTGGCGATCCCCTGCACCCGCGCGATCACCGGGATCGGCAGCCGTCTCAAGGTCAGCATCACGCGGGTGCACTGGGCGAACAGGCGCTGGTAGTACGCCAGCGAGGGTTGCGCGCGCATCTCGCGCAGATCATGGCCGGCACAGAAGGCCTTGCCGGCGCCGGTGAGCACCAGTACGCGCGCGGACTCATCCGCCGCGAGCGCATCCAGCTCCACCTGCAGCTCGCCGAGCAGCGCTTCCGAGAGCGCATTGAAGGCCTGGGGACGATTCAGTGTCAGCGTGGCCACGCCGCGCGCGTCGCGCTCGCGCCGTACCAACGGCTGCGCGGTGCCGGTCACCGTTGATTCCTTGTTCAAGGCCGCCTCCTATTCGATGGCGCTGGCCGAGCGGGCGCGCGCACGCAACACGAACTTCTGGATCTTGCCGGTGGCGGTCTTGGGGATCTCTTCGAAGCGCACTTCGCGCGGGATCTTGTAGCCTGCGAGCAGGCCACGGCAATGCGCCACCAGCTCCGCCGCCGTGACCGCGGCACCGGCCTTGAGCTCGACGTAGGCGAGCGGCGTCTCGCCCCACTTCGGATCGGGCCGCGCGACCACCGCGCAGGCCATGACCGCGGGGTGGCGGTAGAGCGCGTCCTCGACCTCCAGCGAGCTGATGTTCTCACCGCCGGAGATGATCACGTCCTTGCTGCGGTCCCGGATCTTCACGTAGCGATCGGACTCGAGCACTGCAAGATCCCCGCTGTGGAACCAGCCGCCGGCGAACGCCTGGGCCGTCGCCTGCGGGTTCTTCAGATAGCCCTTCATGACGATGTTGCCGCGGAACATGATCTCCCCGAGCTGCGTGCCGTCGGGGGGCACCTCGGCCATCGTTTGCGGATCGAGGACCGTCATGCCTTCCTGCAGCGCGTAACGCACGCCCTGGCGACCGTTGAGCCGCGTCTGCTCGGCGAGGCTTGCCTGCGCCCACTGCTCGCGCTTGGCAGCCACGGCCGCGGGGCCATAGGTCTCGGTCAGCCCATAGGCGTGCGTGAGCTCGAAGCCGATGCTCGCCATGCCCTCGATCATCGCGGCCGGCGGTGCGGCGCCGGCCACCATGCCACGCACGCGCCGCGTGATCCCTCCGCGCCAGGTCGGGTCGGCATTGATCAGCATGTTGTGCACGATCGGGGCGGCGCAGTAGTGATCAACGCCGTGAGTTCGCATGGCCTCGAGGATCGCCCGCGGTTCCACCTTGCGCAGGCACACCTGCATGCCGCCCAGCAGCGCCACCGTCCACGGGAAGCACCAGCCGTTGCAGTGAAACAGCGGCAGCGTCCACAGGTAGCGCGGGAAGTGCGGCATGCTCCAGGTGACGGCGTTGCTCACGGCATTGAGGTAGGCGCCGCGGTGATGCGTAACCACCCCTTTGGGGTTGCCGGTCGTGCCCGAGGTATAGGAGACGGCGATGGCGTCCCATTCATCCGCCGGTCCGGCGAGATGCGCGAGCGGCGGGTGACGCCCGAGCAGCGTCTCATACTCGTACTCGCCGAGGCGCTCACCGGCGCCTGAGTATTCGCTGTCGCACACGTCGATGACCGTCGGCGAGCGGCCGTGCTCCTCGCGCAGGATGTGCAGCGCCTGCTGCATCACCGGCGCGAACTCGCGGTCGGTGATCAGCACTGCAGCTTCGCAGTGCTGCATCTGCCAGGCGAGCAGCGCGGCGTCCAGGCGCGTATTGAGCGTATGGATGACCGCATTCAGCGCGGGCACCGCATAGTGCACCTCCAGCATCTCGGGCGTATTGGGCAGCATCGCGCTCACCGTCGCGCCGCGCCTCACGCCCAGTGAGCGCAGCGCCGCGGCCAGCCGCGCGGCGCGCTCGCAGGTCTCGCGCCACAGGTAGCGGCGCATGCCGTGCACCACCGCCGGCAGGTCGCCGTAAACTTCCGCACTGCGCTCGACGAAGCTCACCGGCGAGAGCGGCACGTAGTTGGCAGGATTCCTGTCGAGATCCTGGTCGTAAATACCCATGCTCACGCTCCGCAATCGCTGAACTTGATCGCAGCGTGCGAGCCGTCGCAGAAGGGCTTGGTTTGCGAATGGCCGCAGCGGCACAGGGCGTACTTCTCGGGCGCGGCGAGCGCCTCGCCCTGGCGCCACTCCTGCGATCCGCCCTCGGCGTCGGTGACGATGGTCTGGCGGGCGAGCGGAATGGCGCCACTCACCAGGTACGGGCCGTTCCTGGTTACGGTAACCCGTGCTTCTGACTTAGGTCTGATCATGCGATGAGTATGGCCTGCCCGGCGCGGGCCTGCCAATAATGCAGTGCTCACCAAGGCGATGAGCGCCGCTCGGGAACCTCACACATGGCGAAAAAGCCCTCGTACAGCCGCGAACGCGCACCGCGACTCGGCCACAAGCAATATGCGCGCGAGCTGCGGCGCCTGCAGATCGAGTTGGTAAAGCTGCACCGCCACGTGATCTCCCGCGGCCACAAGGTGCTCGTGATCCTCGAGGGCCGGGACAGCGCCGGCAAGGACGGCACCATCAAACGCATCGTCGAGCACCTCAGTCCGCGCGAGGTACGCGTCGTGGCGCCCGGCAAGCCCAGCGACCGCGAGCAGAGCGAGTGGTACTTCCAGCGCTTTGCCGCCCAACTGCCGGCCGCGCAGGAGATCGTGCTCTTCAACCGCAGCTGGTATAACCGCGCCGGCGTCGAGTACGTCATCCACCCGCGCCGAGGCCGCGCCGGGTTTCGACGGATGCTCGCCCGCGCCGGGATTTCTCTATACTACCTCGACATCACCGCGCAGAGCGCGGCGGCTGCGCGCGCGGCGCCGCGATCCGCTCAAGCAGTGGAAAATCTCCCCCGTCGACGAGGCTGCCCAGCGGCACTGGCACGACTACAGCCGTGCCAGGGACAGCATGCTGCGGCACACACACCATCACGATGCGCCGTGGATCGTAGTGCGGGCCGACGACAAGCATCAGGCGCGGCTCAACGTCATACGCGACATGCTCGCGCGCGTCCCCTCCCCGGAAGTGAACCGCAGGCATGCGCGGCCCGATACGCGCGTGGCGCGCGAGTTCGATGAAGGCTTGCTCAGCGCAGGCTGGCTGGCACACTGAAGGGTTGCAGCTGCTGCGAAAGGCGCCCTTTGTGCCGAGGGCTTCAGTACAATCCCTCGATGAGCGACGCTCCCCAACATAACCAGCCGCAGCGCACTGCGGTTCCCGCGTGAGCGCGCCACGCTCCTCCACTCCCTCATTTGCCGCACAGACGCTGATGTTCATCGGCGTCGGCATCTGCATGCTCGGCAACTACTACGCGTACGACTCGATCGGCCCGGTCGCCGAGCAGCTCTCGCGCGAGCTGCACTTCAGCGACACGCAGATCGGCACGCTGAATGCCATCTACAGCCTGCCCAACATCTTCCTGGTGGTGATCGGCGGGATGCTGGTGGATCGCTTCAGCGCGCGGCGCATGACCCTCGCGACGACCGCGGTGTGCCTGGTGGGAGCGATCCTGACCGCGCTCGGCGCGCGCTTTCCGGTGATGGCCGTCGGCCGGCTGCTGTTCGGCATCGGCTCCGAAACGCTGTCAGTCGCGGTGCTCGTGGCGCTGGCGCAGTGGTTCGCCGGGCGTTATTTTGCGCTGCTGTTTGCGCTCAATATAAGCCTCGCGCGCCTGGGCTCCTACCTCGCCGACCGCTCGCCTTCGTTCGCGGGTGATCTGTACGCGCAGGGCTGGCAGCCGCCGCTGTGGCTCGCGGCTGGCTTTGCCGCCGTCTCCTTCGCCGGCGCGCTGCTGTACTTTTACGTCGACCGGCGCGAGGCGCCGCGCGGCACGCTGGCGCTGCCGCCGACGCCGGAGCGCTTCGACTGGCGGCATCTGCTCAGGTTTCGCGCCGAGTACTGGCTGCTGGTCGCGGTTTGCGTGGCGTTCTTCTCGGTCATCTTCCCCTTCCGCAGCACCTTTGCCATCAAGTACCTGCAGCAGGCCCAGGGGCTCACGCTGGCGCAGGCGAGTACGCTGAACAGCTACGTGTTTCTCGCCAGCGTGTTCGCCACGCCGGTGTTCGGGCTGCTGCTCGACCGGATCGGCCGCAACACGCTGCTGCTCGCGGCGGGCTCGCTGCTGCTGCCACTGAGCTTCCTCGTGCTCGGCGTGGTGAGCGGCGCTGCCGGGCTGTCGACGGCGTTGCTCGGCGTGAGCTTCGCGTTCCTGCCGGCAATCCTCTGGCCGACGGTGGTGCGCTACTCCGCGCCCGAGCACCTCGGCACCGCGTACGGCCTCATGACCACGCTGCAGAACTTCGGGCTGTTCGCGGCCAACATTGTCGCCGGCTACCTGAACGACGCCTACGGCGCCAGCGCCGCGAATCCCGGCGGCTATGCCCCGATGCTGTGGTTCTTCGGCCTGCTCAGCCTCAGCGCCTTCGTGTGCACACTGGCGCTGTGGCTGCGCGATCACGGCAACGCCGCGGCCGCGCAGCCGCAAACGACGCCGAGCGGACCCTGAAGTCACGCCACCGCGCCGCCCGTGGGCGCGGCGGCTCGCGCGCGGCGTGTCAGGCGTGCCTGGCGTAGTTGCTGGCGCCGTACCAGTCGACCACTACCACCGGCTCGTCGCCGACGACCCAGGCATCGTGGCCGCTCGGCAGCGAGGTGACGTCGCCCGGGCCGGCAATGAACTCGGTGCCATCGTCCATGCGGATCGCGAGGCGTCCGCTGACGTGGTACTGAAAGTGCGGCGCGGTGCAGCTGTGGGTCTTCGCGATCGGCTTGACGTCGCTGGACCAGCGCCAGCCGGGCTGGAAGACCAACCGCCCGACCTGGCCCTCCCCGACGTTGAGGATCTCCGCGCGACCATGCGGGAATTCGCGGGTTTCGTCCGGCTTGGAGAATGTCTTGTGCTCAGTGGTTTGCATGACCTGCCCCTTAGCGGCGGTGCGACTGCCGCCGTTGCCGGCGATTGTCTACCAACTAGTAGGTAGATACAAGGCCTGCTATCATCCTGAGCCCATGAGCACGCCTAAACGCGCCGCGGCCGAGGCCACGCGGACGCGCATTCTCGACGTGGCCGAGCGGCTGGTGCAGACGTGCGGCTTCAACGGCTTCAGCTACGCCGACATCGCCGCCGAGGTCGGCATCACCAAGGCGAGCCTGCACTACCATTTCGCCACCAAGGCCGAGCTCGGCCGCATGCTGGTCGTGCGCTACACGCAGGTCTTCGGCGCGGCGCTGCAGCAGATCAGCGGCGGCGTGGCGGATGCGGCCGCGCAGCTGCGCGCTTACGTGAAGCTCTATGCCGACGTGCTCGCCGACCGGCGCATGTGCCTGTGCGGCATGGTGGCCGCCGAATACGGCACGCTGCCGCCGCCGATGCAGGAAGCGATCCGCCTGTTCTTCGAGTTCAATGAGGGCTGGCTGGCGCGGCTGCTCGAGCAGGGCGGGCGCGAGGGTTCGCTGCGGCTCGCCGTGCCGCCGGCCGCGGCGGCACGCATGCTGGTCGGCGCGCTTGAAGGCGAGATGCTGGTGGCACGTGCTTATGGTGATCCGGAGCGCTTCGCCGCGGCCGCGCGGCTGCTGCTGGCGCAGCTCGACGGCCACGGGCGGCGCAGCCGCATCGCCACGCCCGCGCGCGCGGGTATTCGCCGGGCGCCGGGGCGCACGCGCTCCGCCACGCTGAAGGGCGCAACCACAGCGCGCGCCCGGCGCGGTTAGGCAGTTTCGCTGCCGCCACGCATGCACTGGCTCACGCCGCTGTTCGTGGGGGGCGTCGTGGCGAGCAGCGCCATCGGCCTGTGGCTGTCGGAACGCCAGGCCGCCACCGTCGCACGCCACCGCAACCAGGTGCCCGCGCCGTTTGCCGACAGTGTCTCGAGCGCCGAGCACGGCAAGGCCGCCGCCTACACCATCGCCAAGGTGCGCTTCGGGCGCATCGGCGCGCTGGTCGACGCGGCGCTCACCCTCGCCCTGACCCTCGGCGGCGGCATCGCCGTGGTGGACGCTCTGTGGCGCCACACGCAGCTGCCGCAACCGTGGCTCGGCGTTGCAGTGATTGCCAGCGTCGCCCTCATTGCGCAGCTGGTGAACCTGCCGTTCTCGCTCTGGCGTACGTTCGGCCTGGAAGCGCGCTTCGGCTTCAACCGCACGAGCGCGGCGCTGTTCTTCACGGATCTCGGCAAGGGCCTCGCGCTCGCGGTCGTGCTCGGTGGCCCGCTGCTGGCGGCGACGCTGCTGTTGATGGAGCGGGCCGGTCGCTGGTGGTGGGTATGGGCCTGGGTGCTCTACCTCGCAATCATGTTCGTCATGGCCTGGGCCTGGCCGGCATTCATCGCCCCGCTCTTCAACCGCTTCTCGCCGCTCGCGGACGACGCACTGCGCTCGCGCATCGAGGCGCTGCTGACGCGTTGTGGCTTCGCCTCCCGCGGAGTGTTCGTCGTCGACAACTCGCGCCGCTCGAGCCATGGCAACGCCTACTTCACCGGCATCGGGCGTCACAAGCGCATCGTGTTCTTCGACACGCTGCTCGAGCGGCTCGCTCACCCGGAAGTGGAGGCCGTGCTGGCGCACGAGCTCGGGCATTTCCGCTTGAGGCACGTGCGCAAGCGCCTCGGCGTGTCGATGGCGACGACCTTGCTCGGGCTCGCCGTGCTCGGCTGGCTCGCCCGCCAGGGGAGCTTCTACCGGGCGCTCGGCGTGCCGCGGCCGTCGACGCATGCGGCATTGCTGCTGTTCGTGCTGGCAGTGCCGGCATTTACCTTTTTCTTAAGCCCGCTCGCGGCGCTGTGGTCGCGCCGCCATGAGTTCGAGGCGGACGCCTTCGCCACACGCTATGCGGATGCTGCCGCGCTCGAGCGCGCGCTGGTGAAGCTACATCGTGACAACGCCAGCACTCTGACGCCCGACCCGCTGTACGTGGCGTTTTACTACTCGCATCCACCGCCGCTGGCGCGCATCGCCCGGCTGCGCGCGGCGGCTTCACCGGCGCCGGCATGAGTGGGGCGCGCGTGCGCACCGCGCTGTCGGCTCAGGGGATGTAGTACAGATCGATGGTCCTGCCCACGCGCTCGAGCGGACGGTAACTGTCGAGCCACGCGTAGTCGGACAAGTCACGCGTGCGCGCGAGCTGCGACACCGCCACCCACCCGCCGACCAGATGACGTGGCGGCAGCACCCGGTAGGGCGGCAGCGGCTCGTGCGCGAGGTCCGCCGTGCCGCGGTACGCCAGGCTCAGCGACGGGATCCGCAGCTGTGCGGCGCGCAGCTCGAGGCGGTACAGATCCTGGCCCCAGTCGAGATCGGAATCCACCAGCACCCGCTCGGGGTGCGCGACCGCCTCGTTGAAGTAGGGCAGGTAATCCGGATAAGCCCTCCACAGCGTGCTCAGCTGCCAGCCGAGCAGCGCGAGCAGCAGCGCCGCTGCCGCGAGCCGCGCGCGGGCGTGCCGCAGCGCCGTCACCGCCCGTGCGGCGCGCAGCGCGGCCCAGGTGCCGCCGAGCGCCAGAAACGGATACAACACCAGCACGTGACGGATGCCGATGTTGATCCGGCTGAAGGCGCTGGCGAAGCCGAGAATCGCGATCACTACGGCAAGCGGCGCAAGCGCCCACGAATCGCGCTGCCGCCAGCCGCGGTGCGCGAGGCCGATCAGGCCGGTGGGTCCGGCCACCAGCAGCGGAATCGGCGTCTTCACCGCCAGCGCCACCAGGTAGAAATACCACCAGCCCGTCAGGCGCACCTGGCCCAGCAGGTACGAGCGGTGGCCGCTGTCGTTGTGCGCCTTGACCGCGACCACGCCGTTGACGAGATCCTCGAGCTCGCGCGGCAGCCACATCTTCGAGAGCAACACGCCCAGCGGATGGTCCAGGCCCGGCTGCTGCAGCAGGTACGCCACCGCCCAGTTGAAGCGCAAAGCGACGCCGGCCGGATTCGGCGAGCGCGGCCCGTAAACCAGGTACAGCGGCAGCAGCGTCGAGAGCGCTGCGAGCGCAAGTCCGGCCAGCCACAGGCCCAAGCGCGGCGCGCGGGCAGCGCCGCCGCCACCCTGCGGCGCCGCCGGCGCCGGCCGCGCGAGCGCCACCGCCGCGCGCACCGCGGCGAGCAGCAGCAGCGACACGCCGATGAACGGCACGGCGGAGAACTTGGTCGCCACGGCGACTCCCGCGGCAAGCCCGAAGATCACGGCATCGGTGAGGCGCGCCGTGACTATCCAGCGCTGCAGCGCATACAGCGCCAGCAGGATGGTCGCGGCCGCCGCCACATCGAGGCTGGCGAGCGCGCCGTTGCCGAGAACCGGCGGCACGCAGGCGAGCAGCCCCACCGTCAGCAGCGCGGCCAGCGGTGACGCGAACAGCCGCCGCGCCCACAGCCAGGCAGCCAGCAGCAGCAGCGCGAGAAACGGCAGCGTGCCGAGCCTTGCGAGCGTGAGGTAGCGCCAGTAGTGGCCGCCCGAATACAGGATGTCGATGCCCTCCTGCGTGCCCTCCGGCGGCGGCGTAGCGAAGGAGTGCGCACCGGCGAGCCAGGGCCCGAGCGCCAGCAGCACACGCGCGAGCGGCGGATGCTCGGTGTCGTACTCGTACCGCCCGCGATCGAGCAGTTCCAGGCCCGCGGCGAGATGCTCGGGCTCGTCCCAGGTGTTGGAATACACGCGCCAGCTGCCGGCGGCGAGCAGGCAGGCGGTGAGGATGATCAGCGCCAGCGCAAGGCGCACCGCGGCGGGTGCGCGTGCGGTGCGCGGCGCGCTCAGACTCAGGCTCCGAACGGGTGCCGCAGCAGGATGGTCTGCTCGCGGTCCGACCCCGTGGAGATCATGTCGATCGGGACGCGCACCAGAGCCTGCAGCCGCTCGAGATAGCGGCGCGCATTGAGCGGCAACGCATCATACGCGGTCGCCCCGACGGTCGACTCGCGCCAGCCGGGCAGCTCCTCGTAGACCGGCTCGATGCCGGCGTACCCCTCCACGCTCATCATCGGCGGCTCCGCGCTCACCTCCCCGTGCATGCGGTACCCGACGCAGATACGCAGGATGTCCAGTCCGTCGAGCACGTCGAGCTTGGTGATGCACAGGCCCGAAACGCTCGAATGCACGATCGAGCGCCTGAGCGCCACGGAGTCGAACCAGCCGCAGCGCCGCCGCCGGCCGGTGACCGAGCCGAACTCGTGACCGACGCGCGACAGGTGCTCGCCATACTCGTCAAACAGCTCGGTGGGGAACGGGCCGGCGCCCACGCGCGTGGTGTAGGCCTTGACGATGCCGAGCACGCCGTCGAAGACCGTGGGACCGAGGCCAGTGCCGGTGGCGGCAAACCCGGCGGTCGTGTTGGAGGAGGTCACGAACGGGTAGGTGCCGAGGTCGACGTCGAGCATCGCGCCCTGCGCCCCCTCGAACAGCACGTTGGCGTCGCTGCCGCGCAACTCATTGAGCGCGCGCGTCACATCGGTGACCAGCGGCGCGATCCTGGCCGCCATCGCGAGCTGTTCATGCAGCGTCTTCTGGAAGTCGACCGGTGGTGCGCGGTAGTAGTGCTGCAGCACGAAGTTGTGGAAATCGAGCAGCTCGGCGAGCTTGGCCGCGAAGCTCTCGCGCTCGAACAGGTCAGCCACGCGCACCGCGCGCCGCGCCGCCTTGTCCTCGTATGCCGGCCCGATGCCGCGCCCCGTGGTGCCCAGGGCGTTGGGCCCGCGCGAGCGCTCGCGCGCCTGGTCGAGCACCATGTGCGAGGGCAGGATCAGCGGACACAGCGGCGACACGCCGAGGCGCTCGAACACCGGCACGCCCTGGCCGGCGAGCATGTCCGCCTCGGTGAGCAGCGCCTCGAGCGACAGCACCACGCCGTTGCCGATGAAGCAGCGCACGCGCTCGTGCAGGATCCCGGAAGGGATCAGCGAGAGGATGGTCTTGCGCCCGCCGATGACGAGCGTGTGGCCGGCGTTGTGTCCGCCCTGGAAGCGCGCCACCGCAGCGGCACGCTCGGTCAGCAGGTCCACGACCTTGCCCTTGCCTTCATCGCCCCACTGGGTGCCGATCACGACGACGAACTTGCCCACGTGACCCCTACCGGACCAGATACAGGAGGATGACCCCGACCAGCATGGAGCCGAGGCCGGCGATGCGCAACTCGCGGTCCTGCGCCTGCAGCAGCCGCGCGAGCGCGCGCTTCACGCCCTGGGGATTGATGAACGGGGCGATGCCTTCCAACACCAGGAACAGCCCGAGCGCGGCGAGCAGGTCCGAGAGATTCAGCGCCACCGCCGGGCAGGCCTTCTACCGTCAGCGCCGCGGTGCAGGCGCCTTCGACGGATCCTTCAGGTATCTGAAGAAAGTGCCGTCGGGCGTCACCACCAGCAGATCGCCCTCCTTGCCGAGGGAGTGCTCGTAGGCCTGGAGACTGCGGTAGAAGGCGTAGAACTCGGGGTCTTTCGTATAGGCACGCGCATAGGTCTGGGAAGACACCGCATCGCCTTCGCCGCGGATGCGCAGCGCGTCGCGCTCGGCGTCGGCGAGGATCACGGTACGCTGGCGCTCGGCCTGGGCGCGGATGCTGGCGCTCGCGCTCTGCCCTTCGGCGCGCAGCCGGTTCGCGGTCTTGGCGAAGCTCTGCTTCATGCTCTCGTAGACACGCGCCGCCACTTCATCCGGCAGATCGATGCGCTGCACGCGTACGTCCACCAGGTCGATGCCGAGTCCGGCGGCATTGCGGCTCGCCTGCCCGAACATCTCCCCGGTCACGGCGGCGCGCTCGGCGGAGACGATCTGCTGCAGCGTACGCTGTGCCACGACGCTCTTGATGCCGTCCTTGACGATCTCCGCCAGGCGCTCCCCGGCGATCGACTCGCTGCCGGCCGCCGCGGTGTAGTACACGGCCGGGTCCTTGACGCGCCACTTGACGTAGAAATCCACGATCAGGCCGCGCCCGTCGTTGGTGAGGAAGGTCTCGCCGGTGTAGGACTCGGAAAGAATCCGCCGATCGAACTTGGTGACCATGTCCCACGGCCACTTCAGATGCAGCCCGGCCGGGTAACGGGTGTCGATGATGGCCCCGAAGCGCGAGCGGATGGCGTATTCGGTCTCATTCACCGAGAACAGCGAGAACGCGGCGAATATCAGCAGCACCCCCGCGGCGATGAACAACGGGAACAGCCGCGAGCTCATCAGCGCTCTCCCCGCCCGCGCGCTTCGACCGTGATCGACTCGGGCTCCTTCGTCCCGCTGCTGCCGGTGGGCTCGGCCGGCTGCTCCGCCTCGCGCGCAGCGCTCTTCTCCAGCAGCTTGTCGATCGGCAGATAGATGACGTTGCTGCCCGCGTGGCCGTCGATCAACACCTTGTGCGCGCGCGCCAACACGTTCTCAACGGCTTCGGTGTACATGCGCCGGCGGGTCACCTCCGGCGCCTGCTCGTACGCGGCCTCGACCTGCGAAAAGCGCGCGGCCTGGCCTTCCGCGAGCGCCGTGACCTGCGACTTGTAGGCCAGGGCATTCTGCTGCACGCTCGCCGCCGCGCCCTGCGCCACGGGGATGATGCCGTTGACGTAGGCCTCGGCCTCGAGGATGTAGCGCTCCTTGTCGGCCTGCGCCTTGTTGGCGTCGCGCTGCGAGGGAATCACCGCATCGGGCACCTGCACGTCCTCGAGATTGACGGTCGTGACCGTGATGCCACAGTTGTAGTCGTCGAGCACCCGCTGGATGAGATCCTTGGTGCGCCGCGTGATCTCCGCGCGCGTCGAGCCGACCAGCAGCTCATCGAGCGTGCTGCGGCCGACGATCTCGCGGATCGCGCTCTCGGCGACCTCGCTGAGCGTGGCTTCCGGCTCGCGCACGTTGAAGAGCTTCTTCACCGGGTCGGCGAACAGGTACTGCACGGCGAAATGCAGGTCGACGAGATTGACGTCGGAGGTGAGGACGCGGGACTTGAAGTCGCTCGAGTTGACGGCCGCGATGTTCACCACGTTCACGCTCTCGATCGGCCAGGGCAGGCGGAAGTGAAGTCCCGGCATCGCCACCTCGACCAGCCGCCCGAAACGCTGCACCACGCCGCGCTCGGGCTGTTTCACCTGGTAGACGCCGGTCCACAACCACACCAGAAACACCGCTGCCACCGCGATCAGCAGCAGCGAGGCGCTGTCGCCGCCGCGGCCGCCGCCGGGGCGCAACAGCGACTCGAGCTTGCGCTGCCAGCTCTTCAGGCGCTCGTCGAGGTCGGGGCCGCCCTGGCCGGGACGGCGCCCCCATTGATTGTTCGAACCGCCAGGTTGGTTCCAGGCCATAAGGGATTGCGCGAATTCAGCGCAGCTTGCCCGCGCTCGAGACGGCGGTCGATTGTAGGTAGGCGCTCCCGGTGGCACAAGGCGTGCCCGCCGCCTGCACCTCGAGAATCTGCACGCCCGCCGTGCGGGCGAGCTGCAGCAGCTCAATGTCGGGAAGCTCCACCGCCAGCTCGATCGAGCCATCGTCGCCGGAAGTTTCCCCGCGCACCGCTTGCGCCGCGTACAGCCGCGAGCGCAACGCGCCGGCGCTCGCCGGCACTCTGACGCGCGCGCGGCGCGCGAGACGCGCCAGCCGCTCGGCGATCACGCCGCTCAGCAGCGGCAGGCCGCGCCCTTCCTGCGCCGAGATCCACACCGCGCTGGCGCGCCCGTCGGCGTCGCGATCGATGCGCGCTGCGCCCGGCAGCCGGTCGATCTTGTTGTACACGAGCAGCCGCGGAATCGCGCCCGCGCCGATCTCCTCGAGCACCGCGTCGACCTCACGCGTCTGTTCCTCGCGGCGCGGGTTGCTGGCATCCACCACGTGCAGCAGCATGGTCGCGGCGCGCGCCTCGGTGAGCGTGGACTGGAAGGCCGCCACCAGCTCGTGCGGCAGCGCGCGGATGAAACCCACGGTGTCGGCGACGACGGCGGCGCTGCCGCCGGGCAGGCGGATGCGGCGCACGGTCGGGTCGAGCGTGGCGAACAGCTGGTCCGCCACGTAGGCATCCGCCCCGGTGAGGGCGTTGAACAGTGTGGACTTGCCGGCGTTGGTGTAGCCGACCAGCGCCAGCGAGGGCACGGGAATCTCCGCGCGCATCTGCCTGCCGGTCTCGCGCTGCTGCTTGATTTTCGCCAGCCGCCGCGTGAGCACCCGCACGCGCTGCGCGATGATGCGCCGGTCGGTTTCCAGCTGCGTCTCGCCGGGACCGCGCAGGCCGATGCCGCCCTTCTGGCGCTCGAGGTGCGTCCAGCCGCGCACCAGGCGGCTGGCGATGTGCCGCAGCTGCGCGAGCTCCACTTCGAGCTTGCCTTCGAAGCTGCGCGCGCGCTGCGCGAAAATGTCGAGGATCAGGCCGTTGCGATCGAGCACCCGCTTACCCGTGAGCGTCTCGAGGTTGCGCTCCTGACTCGGCGAGAGCGCGTGATCGACGAGGATCACGTCCGCCTCGCTCTCGTGCGCGACGCGCCTGAGCTCTTCGGCCTTGCCGCTGCCGAAAAAGTAGCGCGGATCGGGGCGTGCGCGCCGCCCGGTGACGGTGGCAACCGGCACCGCGCCTGCGGACACGGCCAGCTGCGTGAATTCCAGCAGGTCCTCCGGATCGACCTGGGCGCCCAACCCCAGGCGCGCCAGTACGGCACGCTCACCGGATCGGGGGCGTTCGAACACTCAGGCTTCCGTGGCAGGGGACATTATTCGGCGGGGGTCTCCGGAGCGGCGCCCTCGTCGGCGGCGAGCCGCACGTTGCGCGCCGGCACGACGGTGGAAATCGCGTGCTTGTAGACCATCTGGCTCACGCTGTTCTTCAGCAGCACCACGAACTGGTCAAAGGAATCGATCTGACCCTGCAGTTTGATGCCGTTGACGAGGTAGATGGAGACGGGTACCCGCTCCTTGCGCAAAGCGTTCAAAAAAGGGTCTTGGAGTGACTGGCCTTTGGCCATCGGGTTCTCCTTATTGTTCAGCTTCGAATTTTTGGGCAGCAAAAACCGATCGCAACTGAACTTCCGATGTTCCGCGATCCGCACAAGCTAACGACGCAAGCATCTTAACATGCGGATTCCTTCAAAGCCCAAGGGCGAGCAGCTCATGACATATGTCTTGGATCCACGACGGCTCGGCCGTGTCCGGATCGATCCATTGCCCGAGGGTCTCCGCACGCAGCCAGGTCAGCTGGCGCTTGGCCAGCTGACGTGTCGCCGCAACTGCCCGGCGCGTCGCCTCCTGCAAGCCGTATTGCCCCTCGAGGTGCGCCCAGAGCTGACGGTAACCGACCGCGCGCATCGCGGGGTGGCGGGCGGTGAGATCACCGCGCCGCTGCAGACCCCGCACCTCCTCCAGAAAGCCTGCCGCCATCATCGCCTCGAAGCGCCGCGCGAGGCGCTCGTGTAGCAGCGCGCGCTCGCGTGGCGCCAGGATCCAGTAGCGCAGCGGCGTGTCGGGCAGCGCTCCGGCGGTGGCCCGTTGCAGCACCGATATCGGCTGTCCGGAACTCAGACAGACTTCGAGCGCACGCTGAATGCGCTGGCGGTCGCCGGGCGCGATGCGCGCGGCCGCCTCGGGGTCGAGCGCCGCCAGCTGCGCGTGCAGCGCTGGCCAGCCCTCCTGCGCCGCGCGCTCATCGAGCTGCGCCCGCAGCTGCGGCGAGGCTTGCGGCAGTGCCGCCAGGCCGTGCAGCAGCGCACGCAGGTAGAGCATCGTGCCACCCACCAGCAGCGGCACGCGGCCGCGGGCATGGATCTCCCCGATGCAGCGCAGCGCATCCGCCACGAAACGTCCGGCGGAATAACTCTCGGTGGGCTCGCAGATGTCGATGAGGTGATGCGGGATGGGCGCGCGCGAGCGCCCGCGAGGGCTTCGCTGTGCCGATATCGAGGCCGCGGTAAACGAGCGCGGAGTCCACGCTCACGATTTCCACGGGGGCGTGCGCGGCCAGGCGCAGCGCCCAGTCGCTCTTGCCGACGCCGGTGGGACCGGCGAGGACGAACACCGGCAGCTTGGGCTGCAGCGTGGCCATTACCGACCCCGCAGGAACAACTGGTCGAGCTGCTGCAGCGTGAGGCGCGTCCAGGTCGGGCGACCGTGGTTGCACTGACTGGCACGCTCAGTCGCCTCCATCTGCCGCAGCAGCGCGTTCATCTCCGGCAACGTCAGCCGGCGCTGAGCATGGATCGCGGTGCGGCAGGCGAGCGTGCCGAGAAAGCGATCCGCCGCACTCTCGAGGTGGTGCGTGCCGGCATCGGCCGCCAGGTCACGCACCAGCGCGCCAACGATGCCCGGGATATCCGCCGGCCTGAGGAACGCCGGCACGCGGCGCAACACCAGCTGCGTGGGCGAGAGCGCATCGAGCTCAAAGCCCGCCTGCTCCCACTGCGCGCGCTCCTCGAGGAGCACCGTCAGCTCGTGCGCTTTGAGCTCGACGACGAGCGGCTCGAGCAGGTGCTGGGATGCGGGGCTGCCCGCAGCACGCTCGGTCTTCATCTTCTCGTAGAGCACGCGCTCGTGAGCGGCGTGCATGTCCACCAGCACCAGACCGGCGCGATTCTGCGCGAGGACGTAGACGCCATGGAGCTGCCCGAGGGCGCTGCCGAGCGGATATTCCTCGGCCAGGGACGCGAGCGAGGGCGCCGCCTCCGTAACGCCGGCCATTGCCCCCGCGATCGACCACGGATCGCGCGCCGGCTCGTAAAGGGAAAATGCGCTGGTCAGCTGCCGTGCAGCCGCAGCGGGCGCGGTTCCCCAGCCCGGTGGTGTGGTGCCTGCGGACGCGATGGCGGCGGCGAGCGGCTGTGGTCGCGTCGCGGCGAGCGCGCGCTCCAGGGCGCGGAACACGAACTCGTGTATCTGGCGGCTGTCGCGAAAGCGAACTTCGAGTTTCGCCGGGTGGGCGTTGACGTCCACGAGTTTCGGATCGAGCGTCAGGTACAGCACGTACGCGGGGTGCCGGCCGTGATAGAGCACGTCGCGGTACCCGAGCCGCACCGCACTGAGCAGCAACCGGTCACGCACACTGCGGCCGTTGACGAACCAGAACTGCTGATCCGGCTGCGCGCGCGAGCGGGTCGGCAGGCCCGCCCAGCCCGAGAGCAGCACCGGTCCGGCCGCGTGCCTGACGGTGAGGGCGGCAGCGGGAAAGTCCTCCCCCAGCACTTGCGCTACGCGCGTCGGCTCGGCGCCGGCGTCGGCAGCCGCCGGCATCTCCAGCACGACCCGGTTGCCATGGCGCAGCCGAAAGCTCACGTCAAAGCGTGACAGCGCCAGCCGCTCCACGAGCCGTGCGATGTGCCCGAGCTCGGTCGCATCGCTCCTGACGAACTTGCGCCTTGCCGGGACGTTGAAGAACAGGTCGCGTACTTCGATGGTGGTGCCGGGTGGATGCGCCGCGGGACGCACCCGTGCGGGCGCCCCGCCGTCGAGTGAGATTTCCGCACCCTGCGCGGCGTCAGCCGTGCGCGAGAGGATGCGCAGGCGCGACACCGAGCCGATCGAAGGCAGTGCCTCGCCGCGAAAGCCGAGCGTGGTCAGCGCCTCGAGCTCCTCGAGGGAGGCGATCTTGCTGGTCGCGTGTCGCGCCAGCGCCAGCCCCAGCTCGCCGGCGGCAATGCCGCGGCCGTCGTCGCGCACGCGTACCAGCCCCACGCCGCCGCGCTCGATGTCGATCTCGACGCGTGTGGCTCCCGCATCGAGCGCGTTCTCGACAAGCTCCTTGACGACCGACGCCGGGCGCTCGATCACTTCGCCGGCGGCAATCTGATCGACGAGCTCGTCGGGCAGAACGCGGATGGGCATGGCAAGCGCAGTGTACTGCAGGGGCGAGCGGCGCCGCGCGCTGAGCGGGCCGACGGCAGGCGCCCTCACCGCTCAGGGTGCGGTGGCGGCAGTCGCGGTGTCGGCGGCGCTGGCCAGCGTGCGGCGCGCCTGTTTGAAGCGCGTGCCGTCGGGTGGGTTCTGCAGGAAGTAACTGCGGATACCGCTGGCGATCGCATCTGCAAGCCGTGCCTGCTGCGCGGCGCTGCGCAGGCGACGCTCCTCGGCGGGATTGGAAATGTAGGCGGTCTCGATGAGCATCGAGGGAATTTCGCGCGACTTCAGCACGACGAAGCCGGCACGCTGTACCTGCGCCCTGCGCAGTTCGCCGACACCCTCGAGCGCGCTCACCACGCGCTCGGCCGCACTCGCGCTGACCCCGATGATCTCGCTCTGCGCTGCATCGATCAGCACCGGCTCGAGCGCGCCCTGATCGTCCGGGCGCACGGCGGCGACGAGGTCGGCGGCGTTCTCGCGCTCCGCCAGCCAGCGGGCCGCCTCGCTGGATGCGCCGTGCACGGACAGCACGTACACCGAGGCACCGGTGACGCTGCGGTCGGCGATCGAGTCGGCGTGTATGGAAACGAACATGTCGGCATGCGCCGCGTGCGCACGAGCGATGCGCTCGCGCAGCTCCAGGAACTCGTCGCGGTTGCGCGTCAACACTGCGCGCATTCCCGGCTCGGCATCGAGGCGCGCGGCGAGCGAGCGCGCAATCGCAAGCGTCACGTCCTTCTCGCGCGTGCCGCCGTGCCCGATGGCGCCAGGGTCCTCACCCCCGTGCCCGGCGTCCACCGCAATGATGACGTCGCGGTCACCATCGCCGGGGGCGTGAACGGCGCGCACCGCCTTCGGTCCGGCGACAGCCGTCGCGGCGGCCCTTGGCTCACCGAGGGTCAGCACCAGCCGCCGGCCCTCCTCGCCCATACCCCAGCTGCTGTGCGCCGGCAGGGCACTCTTGAGTTCCACGACCACGCGCAGCGTGCCGTGCGGCTGAACGCCCACGCGCACATCCGTGACCACTCCGGCCGCGGCCGGCACGTGCACGCCAGTTGCCAGATGGGTGTTCGGCAGATCGATCACCACGCGGTCCGGGTGATCGAGCGTGAAGAGGTTCTGACTCGCCGCGTCGCTCAGATCGACAGTCAGCTGCGCGGCATCCGCGCCGGCGGAGAGCACGATGGCGCGCACTTCCGCGGCGTGAGTCGCGGAAAGTGCGCCGACGCCGATCATGCCAGCAGATAACGCGCTCAGAAAGACCTTGTTAATCATTATGTTCGCAGCGCGACCTGCCGGGTAATCTACGGCGTTGCCGCGACCTTTTCAACCTCGCAGGTGCGCTCCTCGCGCGCACCTAGCGGGCGGGAGGACGGCGCTCGCCGGTCAGCTCCGACAGCCACGCTTTGCCGAGTGCCGAGCGCGCCCGCGCGCTGATGTCGTGCCAGGCGGCACCCACAGAGAAGGCGACCGTCAGATCCGCCAGTGGCAGCCGACCGGCAGCCCTCTCGGGCCATTCGACGAGCCACACGCAGCCCTCACGCGCCCATTCGCGCAGGCCGAGCGACTCGACGTCGGCAGGATCGCGCAGGCGGTACAGGTCCACGTGCAGCAGCGTCAGCGGTCCCGCCGGGTACAGCTCCAGCAAGGTGTAAGTCGGGCTGCGCACCGGCTCGGTCACCCCGAGGGCGCGCAGGAACCCGCGTGCAAAGGTGGTCTTGCCGGCACCGAGCTCGCCTTCGAGGTTGAGCACTGCGAGTGCGCTGTCTGCCGCGGGCCGGGCGCAGGCGAGCTGCCAGCCGAAGTCCTCCGTGTCCTGCGCGGTGTTGGTACGTGTGTGCACGCGCGCTCTAAAGGTTCACGCAGTGCTGCAGCTCGCGCACCAGGTCGCCCGCGAGCACTCCGCGCTCGCCGCTGCGGGCGGCCGCATCCCCCGCCATGGCGTGCACCAGCACCCCGACGCGCGCCGCCGCCCAGGGATCGGTGCACTGCGCCAGGATCCCGGCGATCGCGCCGGTGAGTACATCCCCGGTGCCCGCGGTGGCCATGCCGGGGTTGCCCCGCTCGCACAACCCCGGCGTACGACCGCGCATGCCGACCAGCGTACCGGCACCCTTCAGGACAATGGTACCGTCGAAGCGTCCGAGCAGGCGCTCAAGGGCTGCCAGACGATCCCGCTGGATGTCCGCAGCGCCAACGCCCAGCAGACGCCCGGCCTCCCCCGGATGGGGTGTCAGGATCCAGCCCGCACGGGCCGGCGGGGGGGCTTGCGCCAGCAGGTTGAGCGCATCGGCATCGACGACGAGCGGCTGGCCGCTGCCGAGCACGGCCTGCAGCGCAGCGCGTGCCCACGCGGAGCGCCCGAGCCCGGGACCGACGGCAATGACATCGGCGCGGGAGATGGCTTCGGCGAGCAGCGCGTCGCTCCCCAGCGCCACGCAGATCAACTCGGGGCGCCCCGCGGCAATCGCGGTGACGTTCTCCGGGGCGACGGCCACCGTCACCAGGCCGGCACCCACGCGCAGGCACGCCTCGCCCGCGAGCCGCGCCGCTCCGGGCATGCCGCTGCCGCCGCCGACGATCAACACGCGGCCGAAGTCGCCCTTGTTGGCCGCGCGCGCTCGCCGTGGGAGCGCGGCCTGAATCTCCGCCTCCACGATGCGCGTGAGGCGCGGCTGTTGCGCCGGCGCCGCGGTAAGCTCCAGGTCGTCGAAGAACACCGTGCCGGCATATTCCGGGCCCTCGCCGAGGAACAGCCCGGTCTTCAGGCCCACGAACGTCACGGTCGCCTCGGCACGCACCGCCTCCCCGGCCACCGCGCCGGTGTCGGCATCGAGCCCGGAGGGCACATCGAGCGCGAACACCGGCAGCGCGCACGCGTTGATAGCGCGGATGACGGGCACGAGATCGGCGCGCACGCCCCCGGAGAGGCCCGTGCCGAGCAGCGCGTCGACGATGACCTCGCCGGCGCCGAGCTGCGCGGCGGTGAAGGAGCGCACCGTGCCGCCGCTGGCGCGCAAGTCCGCGTGTGCCTGGCGCGCATCCCCGCGCAGCTCCTCGGGAGCCGTCGCGCTCAGCACGCTTACGGTCAGGCCTGCGGCCTGGGCAAAGCGCGCCAGCACGTAGCCGTCGCCGCCGTTGTTGCCGCCGCCGCAGACGATGACGATGCGGTGCGCCACGGGGTAGCGGGTGCGCAGATAGCGCAGCGCCGCCTCGCCCGCGCGCTTCATGAGCATGTAGCCGGGGATCTTCAGCTCGTTGATGGCGTAGGCATCCAGCGAGCGCACCTGCCCGCTGGAGTACAAAGCGATCGGCAACGCCATGAGCTCATTATACTGAGCGGCGGGGAAGTGCCATGGCCGCGCCGCTCTCGATCGATTTGCATGCACTCAAGCGCGAGTTAGCCGCGCGCGCCCGCGCGCTCGGCTTCGGCGCCCTGGGCGTGGCGAGCATCGACATCCCCGAGGACGAGCGGCATCTGCTCAGCTGGCTCGATGCCGGCTTCCAGGGCGAGATGCGTTACATGCAGCGTCACGGCACGATGCGCAGCCGCCCGCAGCAGCTCGCACCCGGCACGGTACGCATCGTGAGCGCGCGCATGGACTACTGGCCCGCCGGCGCGCGCGCGGCCCGCTCGGTGCTCGATGACGGCGCGCTCGCCTACGTGTCGCGCTACGCGCTCGGGCGCGATTATCACAAGGTGCTGCGCCGCGGCCTCAACACGCTGGCGCGCGAGCTGCAGCAGCGCGTCGGCCCGGTCGGCTACCGGGTGTGCGTGGACAGCGCGCCGGTGCTGGAGAAGGCGCTCGCGCGCGAGGCAGGCCTCGGCTGGATCGGCAAGCACACCAACCTCATCGCGCGCGAGGCGGGCTCGTGGTTCTTTCTCGGCGAGATCCTCACCGACCTGCCACTGCCGGTGGATGAGCGCGCCAGCGCCCACTGCGGCAGCTGCCAGGCGTGCATCCCGGCCTGCCCCACGGGCGCGATCGTCGCTCCTTACCGGCTCGACGCGCGCCGCTGCATCTCCTATCTCACCATCGAGCACCACAGCGCTATCCCGCCCGAGCTGCGTCCCGCCATCGGCAACCGCATCTACGGCTGCGACGACTGCCAGCTCGTGTGCCCGTGGAACAAATTTGCGCGTGCCGCGGCGCACCCCGACTTCCGCGTCCGCCACGGTCTGGATGCTGCCGCGCTGCCGCAGCTGTTTCGCTGGACGGCGGCGCAGTTCGCCGAGCGCATGTGCGGCTCGGCCATCTACCGCATCGGCTACGTGCGCTGGTCGCGCAACATCGCCGTCGCCCTCGGCAACGCGCCCACCTCGGCCGAGGTCATCCGCGCCCTCGAGCTGCGCCGCGCCGACCCCTCCCCGCTCGTGCGCGAGCACGTGCAGTGGGCGCTCGAGAGGCACCGGCGGGCCGCCTGAGCGGGCAGCGCTCGCGCCGCACCGCCCGCGCCGCGAACTGCGGCTTGCGCGCGCCGCTCAGGCGCCGCGCAGCATCTCATCGAGATGTCCGAGCACGCCCGGCCAGGCTTCGCGGTGGCGCTCGCACAGCGCCTCGCTCGGAAAGCCGGCGTGGGTGAGGCGCAGCCGCGTGCCACCGCGCGGCATCGCACGCAACTCCACGGTGACCACGGTCTCGCTGCCCTGAGTCCCCGCCTCGCTCACCCAGGTCATTTCGACGAGCGCTCCGGGCTCGAGGCGCAGGAACCGCCCGTAGTGCGGATGGCGCGCATTCTCGAAGTGGGTCTCGAAGAAAAACGGAGCGTTGACGCGCGGCTCCATCAGCAGCGTTCCGGGCGCGGCGAACCAGCGGTCGAAGCCCTGCGTCCACGCCACGTAGAGCGCCGCAGGTCTTGCGGCCATAGTGCGCTCGAGCGTCGTCACGAACGGGCGCGTCGTGAGATCAGGCTGGATGACGTACATCGGCTCATTCCTCGCAGGGCGCTCCAGGTCCGCGCGTTACGGGCGCGTGACCTGCACGTTATCGATCAGGCGCGCTCTGCCTAAGCGCGCCGCCGCGAGCACGACCAGCTCGCGCGCCGCAGGCACCGCCGGGCTCAGGTTCGCCGCCTGGCGCACCGAGAAGTAGTCGGGGCGGAAACCTGCGCTCTCCAGCGCCTGAAATCCGCAACGCTCGATGCTGGCGAAGTCCGCCTCCCCCGAGCGCAGGCGCTGCGCTGCCGCCTGCAGGCTCGCGTGGATCTTCGGCGCCAGCGCCCGCTCCGCGGGAGTCAGGTACTGGTTGCGCGAGCTCATGGCGAGGCCGTCGGCGTCGCGCACGGTGGGCGCGGCGACGATCTCCACCGGCATGCACAGCTCGGCCACCATGCGGCGGATGACGGTGAGCTGCTGGAAATCCTTCTCGCCGAACACCGCCACGTGCGGCTCGACGATGTGGAACAGCTTCGCCACCACGGTGGTAACTCCCTCGAAATGCCCGGGGCGGAATTCGCCGTCGAGGATGCGCGACAGCTGCGGCACCTCGATGCGCGTGGCGCGCTCGGCGCCGTGGGGATACATCTCGGCCACGTCCGGCATGAACATCAGATCGCAGCCGGCAGCCGCCAGCATGCGGGCGTCCTCGTCGCGGGGTGCGCGGATAGTGCGCGAAGTCCTCGTTCGGGCCGAACTGCATCGGGTTGACGAAAATGCTGGCCACGAAGCGCTCGCCGTGGCGGCGCGCCGCCTCGATGAGGCTCACGTGCCCGGCATGCAGGTTGCCCATGGTCGGCACGAAGGCCACCCGCAGCCCTTCGCGCCGCCAGCCGCGCACGCGCTCGCGGACGGCGGCGATCGTGGTGACGGTGTCCAAGCGTCCTATCCGCGCACGCTCAGAAACAGTGTTCCGGCGCCGGGTATTCGCCCTGCTTCACGGCGCGCACGTAGCGCTGCAGCGCCTCGAGATTGCCGGACGCGCCTTCCATGAAGTTGCGCACGAAGCGCGGCTTGCGCCCGGTGGTGATGTCCAGCATGTCGTAGGTGACGAGGATCTGTCCGTCGGTGTCGGGACCGGCGCCGATGCCGATGACCGGCACGTGCAGCTGCGCGGTGATGGCCTTGCCGAGCTGCGCCGGGATGCACTCGAGCAGCACGATGTCGGCCCCCGCCGCCTCGAGGCGCTGCGCCTCATCGAGCAGCCGCGCGGCGGTCTCGCGCTCGCGCCCCTGCACGCGAAAGCCGCCGGTCTTGTGGACCGACTGCGGCTTGAGTCCGAGGTGTGCGCACACTGCGATATCGTGGCCGGCGAGGAACTCGACGATCTCGGTCTGCTTGCCGCCGCTCTCGAGCTTGACCATCTCGGCGCCGCCTTCCTGCATCAGTCGCACCGAGTGCGCGAGCGCCAGATCCTTGGAAGGGTAGCTCATGAACGGCAGGTCGGCGATCAGGAACGGCCGGTTGAGGCCACGCGCCACCGCGGCGGTGTGGTAGACCATGTGATCCATGGTGACCGGCACGGTGGTGTCATGGCCCTGGATGACCATGCCGAGCGAATCGCCGACCAGCACCACATCGACGTCCGCCGTCATCGAGCAGCACGGCGAAACTCGCGTCGTAACAGGTGAGGCAGGCGATCTTCTCACCGTCCGCCTTCATGCGCGCCAGCGTCGCCAGCGTCACCGGAGGGCGGCTTGTGTCGCGTTGCAGGTGCGTGTACATGCGCTGTGCGAGTGTAACTAGATCGTGCCGCTGCGCAACGGGTTGAAGTAAAGCCGTCCGCGGTGCATGCGGCGGATGGCCGCCAGCAGCTCATCGTAGTCGCGCTGGCTGGCGATCGGGTCGATGGAAGCGGCGTTGACGATCAGCAGCGGCGCCGCGGCGAATTCGTGGAAGAAGCCGCGCGTACGCCTCGTTGAGCCGCTCGAGGTACTGCCGGTCGATGTACTGCTCGTAATCGACGCCGCGCCGGCCGATGCGCTCGAGCAGCACGTCGACGGGCGCCTGCAGGTACACCACCAGGTCGGGCTTCGGCGCACGGATGTCGAGCTTCGCATACAGCTGCTCGTAGAGCGCATATTCGTCGTCATCGAGCGTCACACGTGCGAACAGGCGGTCCTTCTCCAGCAGGTAATCCGCCACGTGCACCGCTGCGAACAGGTCGGCCTGCTTGAGGGCGGCGAGCTGCTGCGCGCGCTGCAGCAGGAAGTACAGCTGCGTGGGCAGCGCCCCGGCGCGCGGATTTCTGTAGAAGCGCTCGAGGAACGGGTTCTGCGCCGACTGCTCGAGCACCGCCTGCGCGCCGAGGCTCGTCGCACAGGCGACGCGCCAGGCTCGTCTTGCCGACGCCGATCGGTCCCTCGACCACGATGAACTTGTGGACCGCTTCACCCGCCATGTGATCTACAGCAGCGCGAGGCCCTCGGACGTAACACGCCCTTTGAGCTCGGCCACGCGGCCCAGCCCGGGCAGGTCGAGATCGGGGGCGATTTCCGCCAGAGGATACAGAACGAAGTTGCGCTCCACTATCCCGGGATGCGGGAGCGTGAGCGCGGCGTCCGCGCGCCGCTCATGCGCATACGCCAGCAGATCGAGATCGATCACCCGCGGTCCCCAGCGCTCGATGCTGCGCGGGGCGGCCCATCGCGCGTCTCGATGCGCACGCAGCTCCCCGAGCAGCGCTTGCGCGGTCAAGCTGGGTGAGCAGGCCGGCGGCGGCGTTGACGAAATCCGCCTGCGCGCACCGGGCCGAACGGGCGCGAAGCGTACAGCCGCGAAGTCAGCAGCACGCGGCTGCGCGGCAGCTGCGCCAGGCTGCGCGCAGGGCGGCGAGTACCTGGGCGCGCGGATCGCTGAGGTTGCTGCCTACGCCGACGTAGGCGGGCTGCCAGTCCTGCACGCCCGCAGCGCTCTTACGCGGAGCCCGCGGCACCCGGGCGGCGCCGGCGCCGCCGGCCGCCGCGGCGGCCTCCGGGGGCAGCGCCGGGGGGCGCCGCGCCGGCGAGCGCATCGGCCATGCGGCCGCGCTCCTCCACCGACACCTCCTGCACCCGCGTCCACCATTGCGCCATGTCGGCGCGGCGCGAGCCCGTGCTCGGCGCGCAGCAGCAGCAGATCGTAAGCGGCGCGAAAACGCGGATGCTCGAGCACGCGCAGCGCCCGCCGGCCGCGCGGGTGCTCCAGGCGCGGTTGCAGCGCGAACATCTCGCGCACGCCGAGCGAGAAGCGCCTGGGGATCGCGATGCGTACCTGCGCCTCGCGCATCGCGCGGTCGCAGGCCTCGAGGATCGTCGCCAGCTCATGCCAGCGCGCAGGCGGCGCCGCCTCGATGAGCGCGGCGATCGGCCCATATAAAAGGAGTGCGAACAGGAACGTCGGCGTGACCGGCTTGTCGGCCAGGACGCGCGCGATCGGTGTTTCCAGCCCCTGCAGCAGCAGCTCTCTCGACCAGGCTCCCGGGGTGGGTGGTGAAGTAGGCATCGACGCGTGGGCAACAGCGACGCCAGCAGAGCCGCGGCGGCGCAGCACCTCGAAGCTGCGCGCGCCGTGCCCGCTCAGGAAAAGCTTGAGCGTCTCATCGAACAGCCGCGCCGGCGGCACGCCGGCGAGCAGCTCGCGCAGCGATGCGATCGGCCGCGCGGTCGCCGGATCGATCTGAAAGCCGAGCTTCGCCTCGAAGCGCGCCGCGCGCAGCATGCGCACCGGATCCTCGCGGTAGCGCGTCTCCGGATCGCCGATCAGCCGCAGCGTGCGCGCGGCGATGTCGCGCGCGCCGTTGACGTAATCCCAGAGCGAGAAGTCCGCGATGTTGTAGTAGAGCGCATTGGCGGTGAAGTCGCGCCGCCACACGTCCTCGTCGATCGTGCCGTAGACGTTGTCGCGCAGAATGCGCCCCGAAGCATCGAAGCGCCGATCGGTGTCGTCGCGGTTGGCATCGCCGCCTGCACGCGCCATCGCTTGCGGCGCCGCCGGCAGCGGCGTGTCGAGGAGTTCGGCGTCGAGCTGTGCCTCATCGAGCTCCGGCGCCTCGCCGTCCTCGGGATCTGCCTCCGGCAGCGGCTCATCGCCCTGCGAAGGCGCGCTCGCCGCCCGGAATGTCGCCACCTCGATGATCTCGCGCCCGAAGAACACGTGCGCGAGGCGGAAGCGGCGCCCGACGAGCCGGCAGTTGCGAAACAGCCGCTTCACCTGCTCAGGCAGCGCATCCGTGGCGACGTCGAAGTCCTTCGGCTCGATGCCGATGAGCAGGTCACGCACGCAGCCGCCGACCAGGAACCCCATGAACCCGCCATCGCGCAGTCGATACAGCACGCGCAGTGCATTGGGCGAGATGTGGGAGCGGGAGATCGCGTGCTCGGATCGCGGGATGATCCTGGGTGTGGCGGCGGGCGTCGCGACGGACGCGTCGGGGGAGTTCAATTCCTTGGCTTTCGGCTTGAGCAATCGTGAGGGCTCTCTATAATACCGCGCTCTTACCCGCGGCCCCCGCGTCCACGCTCCCTTCGTCTAGAGGCCCAGGACATAGCCCTCTCAAGGCTGTAACACGGGTTCGAATCCCGTAGGGAGCGCCA
>CAWIGQ010000002.1:0-134384 GCA_963835645.1 uncultured Gammaproteobacteria bacterium
TTGTCTTCTCATGGCTCCTAAGGGTTCAAGCGCAAGTAGACAGCGGCCGCAGCAGCGATGTGCGACGGTTGATCACTCTGATATTCGTGGATCGAGTGCGAGCACTCGCCATCATGGTCGTGATCCGTCGGGAGCTGCCTTGCGACTAGGGGCGCGGATTGGGCCCGGAGGCTGCCGCATAGAACTTCGCGAGGGTTCTCCTTTAGCGCGTACCACCACAGCCGCTGTCTGCTTGCGCTTTGCACCGTATCCGTCCCGTAATTCGCTGGGCGAGTCAGGCGGCCTGGCGCGGCCGGACACTCAGCTCCCGCTCCATGTGTACGCCGATGGCCCAGATGAAGCCGAGGAGCTCGCGTCCGACGGCCGTGACCGTCTGCTGCTTACATTTACCGCGCCCGATGAGGCGCGCGTAACGCTGATGCAGGCGGTTTTGCGCCTTCCAGGCCATGGCGGTCACCGCTGGACTGCTGCGGCGCTGCCGGAGCGCGAGAGTCTTGCCGACAGCGGGTCGGTGTCGATAGGCCCAGGCCGCCTCCACCACGATCCGGCGCAGGTGCGCATTACCGGTCTTGCTAATCGCCCCGCGACGTACGCGCTCCCCGCTCGTGTGCTCGCTCGAGACGGCGCCGGAGTAGGCCATCAGCTGGCGCGGGTGCTCGAAGCGCGAGAGCTCACCCACCTCGGCCATGATCGTCACGGCACTGATCTGTGCGATCCCACGCAGGCTCTGCAGGGCATCGATCACCGCGCGCATCTTCGCCGGCAGAGCATCGATCGCCGCGTCGATCGAGCGCTCCAGGCGTGCAACGCGCTCGGCCGCATGCTCGACCTCGTGCAGGTAGTCGCTGAGGGTGACCTCTTGTGCGGTGTGCTCGAAGTGCACCGCGCTCTTGACCCAATGCAGGTACTTCTCGGTCCACGCACTCGTACCTTCGGGGGCACGCCGCCCCTGGCGCAGCAGGAACTTGCTCAGCCGGTGCCGGGCGCGCAGCTGATCGCGCTTGGCGGCCAGACGCGCTCGCACCAGATCCCGCAGCGCCTCGTGTGCCGCATCGGGCACCCACACCGCGGTCAGATCCCCCGAGCGGAAGCTGCGCGCGAGCTTCGCTGCATCGCGCCGATCCGTCTTCACCCGATCTCCGGCCTTCACCGGCACCAGCGTCGGGGCGACCACCTCGCACTTGACTCCCAGCTCGCTGAGCTGCCAGTACAGCACGTAGCCGGTAGGCCCTGCCTCATAGCACACACGCAGTTGCTCGGGCTTACCGAGCTTACGGATCAGTCGGCCGATCGACTCGGCGCGGTTCGGGATGACCCCGAGGCTGCGAACCTCACCGTTCGGCTCCGCTACGGCCACCGCAATCGTCTCCGCATGGACATCAAGGCCTACAAATCGTACGTTCTTCATCGCCGGCTCCCATTCGTATGCGGCTCTGCGCCGCGGGTCTTCCCGATTCACAGCGTAATCCGCGAGCTGCGAATCGGGAGCCGGTCGTTCCATTGTGACTAGCCGCTCGGGCGTCGCAACTGCCGCAGGCTGCGGGCGCTTAGGCGCCCGCAGCCTTCTGCGTCAGCGGCGCCCCGGCTGCGCCCGTCGCCCAGGCGCGCAGCAGCCGCAGCTGCAGCCGCACCTGCCCGAGCTGCACCTGCGGGGGCCAGTCACCGGGATTGGCGACGGCGCTCGCGGTGAGACCGTTGATGAACGTTACCAGTGAGCGCAACACCTGCTCGCGCGTGCCCGCCGGCCACTGCGGCCACTCCTCCCAGCACTGCGCCAGGCACCGCTCGAAGAGGCGCATGTACTCGCGGTGCACCCAGGCGTTGATGCGCTTCATGCGCCGGTCGGCGGTGACCTGCCCCCAGAAGCTGGTCCAGAAGGCGCATTCGGTATGCCGCTGCTCGTCGACCGGCAAGGCTTCGGTGAGCAGCGCCAGCAGGTCGGGCCGCGTGTTGCTGCCGGCGGCGCGGACCAGGCGCTCGTCGATGCGCCTGAGGATGAGCCGCAACGCCGCGATGATGATCTCCTGCTTGTTCTCGAAGTAATGCGCCAGCATGCCGGTGGTGTAACCGGCCTCGCGTGCGATGCGCACCATGCTCGCCTGGTCGAACCCATGGGCCGCGACGACCCGGCAGGCCACCAGGGCGATCTCATCGCGGCGTTGGGCGTGATCGACGATCTTGGGCATGGAGCGCTCTCAGCGGTGCATGCGCGTGCCGGTCACGCGGCCACCGCGGCCACACGGTCGTCGGGATCGAGGCCGACGTCCGCCGCGGCCGCCAGCCGCCGGTCGTGCTCGAGGTCGATCGAGCGGCAGGTGAGGAGATAGACGCCCGCGGCGACCGGCAGGCCGACCAGCATGGCCACGTCCGCGCCTCCGAGGGCATGGGCGATGGGCCCGGTATACATGCCGGTACTGAAGAACGGGATCATGGCGACGAAGCCGATCACGTAGGCGGTGAGGCCGCGCCAGTTCCAGCGCCCGTACATGCCGAGGGGATTGAAGATCTCGCGGATCGAGTAGTGACCCTTGCGCACCACGTAGAAGTCGACCAGGTTGATCGCGGTCCACGGCGTGAACAGGTACAGCAACAGATCGAGCAGGTCCTGGAAGCGGTTGACGAAGTTGCCGGAGGAGCTCAGCGCGATGAAGACGCTCGCCGCGAACGCCACCAGCAGGCTCGCGAGGCGCTTGCCGACGGTGCACACCAGCGGCTTCACGGTGTCGGCGACGCTCAGCAGCGTGAGCGAGGCGCCGTAGAAGTTGAGCGACGATATCGTGACCAGCCCGAGCAGCGCGCTGAACAGCAGCACCTTGCCCAGGCCCGGCAGCACGAGGTCGGCGGCGTTCTGCATCGCCGCGGCGACATTCAGGCCCGGGGCGGCGGCGGTGGCGAGCGTGCCGACCAGCATCATCCAGGCGCCGCCGACGAAGGCGCCGAGGAAGGTCCACCAGAACGATTCGCGCACGCTGACGTCGCGCGGCAGGTAACGCGAGTAATCTGAGACGTAGATCGACCAGCTGAGCTGGTAGGCCGCCGCGGCGAACAGCTGCGCGAGGAACGGCACGGCACGAAAGCCGCCCGGGTCCCACTGCGCGAGCGGCAGTTTCAGCACGAACAGCGCGCCGACGGAGAACACCGAGAGGATCACGATCATCAGGTAGGCGAGAGCGCGCTGCGCGAGGTGAATCTTGTCGTAGCCGACCACCGCCAGGCTCAGTGCAAGCAGTGCGAACAGCACCATCGCCGCGGTGGAAGTCGCCGCGATCGCCGCAGTGAGCTGGTGCAGCGCCTGCACCGCCAGTACCGTGTTGAAGGCGTTGTAGCCGACGTAAGAGATCATGGCGACGCCCCATACCAGCAGCGCGCCGGTGTAGCCGAACTGCGGCCGCGACTGGATCATCTGCGGCAGGCCGAGCTGCGGGCCCTGGGTCGAATGAAAGGCCATGAAAAAGGTGCCGAGCAGGCACCCGAGGATCACGGCCACCGAGGTCCACAGCAGGTTGCCGCCAAGGGTGATGCCGAGCACGCCCACGGCCACCGTGGCGAGGTGCGCATCGCCCGAGAACCACACCGGCCACAGGTGCCAGACCTTGCCGTGCCGCTCGGCGAGCGGCACGTAGTCGATCGAGCGCGTTTCGATGAGCGTGCCGTATCCCATGTAACCTTCGTGGGCGCCTGGCGGGTTATAATATTATGGCCTCAACATTATAAATGCGAGCGCCCGCGGGGCACGACCTCGTAGCCGGGGACCTTCGGCTCGTCATCGCTCATTTGCGCCGGAAACCCCGGCGCCAGCACCCGCACCCCACAGGCGTCTTCCAGGCGGCGGATGATGTTGGGTGAGAGCTCACGCGCGCCGTAGCGGCGCGCGCCGTCGCGGAAGATGCCGAGCACCAGCGGCGACAGCTCGAGCGGCACGTGCAGCTGCTTTGCCAGCGCATCGAACAGCCCGACGTCCTTGATAACCAGGTCCATGGTGAAGTTGATGTCACGGCTGCCGTTGAGGATCACCTGTGACTCGGTCTCGTGGACGAAGGAATTGCCCGAGGAGATGCGGATGCCCTCGTAGGTGGTGCCGAGATCGAGCCCGGCGAGCTTCGCCACCGTGAGCGCTTCGGCAAGCGCCGCGAGGTGCACGGTGCAGAGGTAATTGGTGAGCACCTTGAGCTGCGACGCGGAGCCGATCGGGCCGGTGTGCAGGATGCGCTGCCCGAGCATCGAGAGCACCGGCAGCACGCGCTCGAACGCCTCGCGCGTACCGCCGGCGAAGATGGAGATGTTGCCGCTCGCCGCGCGGTGGCAGCCGCCCGACACCGGGCAGTCCATCGCCGTGGCGCCGCGCTCCTCGACCCGCGCGCCGAGGCGTCTCACCTCGGCGTAGTCGCTGGTGCTCATTTCGAGCCAGATCTTGCCGGGGCCGAGGCCCGCGAGGACGCCGTCGGGCGCTTCCATGACCTGCGCGCACACGGCCGGCGAGGGCAGGCAGGTGATCACGAGGTCGACGCCCGCGGCGAGCTCGCGTGGCGAGCTGGCGCTCGTCGCACCGCGCCCGACGAATGCAGCGACGCGCTCTGGATCGAGGTCGCGCACCGCGAGGCTCGCACCCTGGCGCTGCAGGTTGCCGGCGAGCTGGCTGCCGACGTTGCCGAGGCCGATGAAGCCAATACGTAGCTCGCTACCCATGCGCATCGAGGATCTGCTTATTGATGAGGCTCGGGCGTCGTTGTCGCCGGCGTCGTGACGGGCGAAGTCGCTGGCGTGGAGCCGGTCCGGGGCGACTTCGCGGCGCCGGCGGCTGCGGCACTTGCGGAGGCGGGCGCCGAGTCCGCCGGCGCTGCGGCCGCGGGCGGTGTGGTTTGCGGCTGCAGCTCCTTTCTCTCAGGCACGCAGCCGGGCAACCAGTCACGCGTTGCCGCTACCGCAGAGTTGTCCAGAAGCTGGCAGGTAGCGGCGGCACGGCCTTGCGTGCGCTGCAGGTCAGCGCTGGTCACCACCCAGCGACTGCTCACCCACAGTCGCCCGGTGCCGCGGCCGCAGGCAGCGTCGTTGTCCAGCTGCAGCAGGCTGCCCCGGAAGCACCCCACCACCGGCAGTGACTGATTGTCCGGACTCAGGCTCGACCAGGCAACGGTGCAGGCCGGGTGAAAGCCGTGCGCGGCATCCCCGGCCAGCAGCGGCAGCGGCCGGTTCTGGGTGCGTGGCCCGACGATGCGGTTGTCTGGTATCTGACAGGTGCCGGGCGCGCTCACTGGAGTCGGCTGATCGTCGGCCGGCAGGTCGCGGACAATTCCCGCGCTCATGAGTGCTATGAGCAGCCATCTTGTCATGGTGTGCCTCCGCCAGCCGTGCGTGCGGCGTAGAGCTCATCGACGCGCCGGCCGAATTCCAGGATCGCAGTGTGGGCGACGAAAAAGCCGAAGGCGGCAAAGGAGAAGTAACCGAGCCAATCCCCTGGTGGCAGCCGCAGCCAGCGATAGCCGACCCAGACCGCCAGTATGATCACCACGAGCGATAGGGTCATGGCACACAGGTACAGCCACAGGCCACGCGCGCGCTCGCGAATTTCACCCTTGCCGGCGACGCGCAGCTCGATGGCAACGAGAGCCACGACGATCGCTGCCACCGCGATCAGTTGCAGAGATCGGTAGCTCGCCATGAGCAACAGCAGCACCGTCGCCGCCAGGATCCACACGGGCGTGGGCCAGCGGGCAACGAACGGGGCGATCCAGCCGCGCGCGGCGGTGGAGAGTTCGAAGGGACTGTGCTCTCCCGGACGCACGCTGCGCAGCCAGCGCTGGCGCGACAGGAAGATCGCCGCCAGCACCCACAGCACCAGCAGGTCGTAGAGGTAGAAGGCGATCCTGGGCGTGCGAAACTCCTTGCGCACCTTGGGGCGCCCGTCGAAGGCAAACAGGTTCTGCAGGGCGGCCGCGTGATAGTAGACGCCTGGCAGCAGGGTGTGCAGCGGTGTCGTGACCAGGTCGCCGCTGCCGCGGAAATTCCCACCGACCATAAGCAACGCTCCGTCGGCGAGGCTGAACAGCTGCTCGTTGGTCATGCCGAGCGTCGGGTCCTCCTCCGGGCTCAGCAGGGCCGTGGCAAACAGCGTGGCCACCGGCGGACACGCCGATTCGCGCGGCAGCGCCGGCTGGTTGAGAACTGCGCGCAGTGGCGAGACCGACTCGACGCACGAGGCGTGCGACCAGTGCTGATTGAAGGAATCACCCTGTGCGGACCAGGCGAGCTCGAATCCCGCGCCGGCCGCCTGGGCGCCGGTGAGCCGCGCGAGGCAGGTGTCCGGGTTAACCGTGGTGTCACAGTACATGCGCACCGCTGCGCTCGGCAGTCCTGTACCGGCCGCCGTATCGGCGCTGCGCTGCTCGAACGGATAGCGGCGGCTGATGAAGTCGCTGTCGTCGGCCTGCCGCTCGACCGATACCGCGGTGAACACCTGCGAGGCGCGGATGGGTTTGCCACTGGCGTCCAGGCAGTCCGCGGCGTTCATCGGCGCCAGGTCGTCCGCCCGGGTTACGGCGAGGTACAAGGCGATGCCGTCGGCTCGCAGCCGCGAGGCTACGTTCAGCAGGTCGCACGTATCGGCTTGCGGGGCCGGGTCGATCAAGAGGAAGTCGAGCAGAATGGCGCGCGGCCGCAGCACCTCGAGCTCTGCCAGGAACTGCGCATGGAACTGCACCGAGACGGGCCAGCGCGCACCGCGCAGCGCGAGCGCGTGCTCATTGAGGATTACCACGACGACGCGCGGCTGCCGCGGCGCGTGCTGCGTTCGTCCTGTATCCTCGCGCGGGTACAGCCACGCCTGATCACCGAACCACGCGTAGACGAGGTCCTGCGAGAAGCGCCTGCTCGGGCTGGCCGTGCCGACGAGATTAAAGTTCAGGAAGAACAGCGCCACCGCGGCGAGCAGCAGGCTGTGCAGCGCGCCGCGTAGCAGGCGCGAGTGCGTATCCCGGGGCCTGCCGGCAGCATTATCGGGGGTGCCGGGACCTGCCATTGACATGACTTGATGCTGTCGTATGCTGGAGTGGGAAATCAAGTACGTCCGGTACGGCGCGGGCACGTACGTCGTCTAAAGATAAAACGCCGGGGGGAAGCCAGTAACGGGACGGACGGTCCGGGGTACAGCGCTCGCTGGCCACCCCATACTCTCCGGAGTTCGCGCATGAGCCACACCGAAGCCACACGCTGCGCGGCCGCCACGCTCGCGCGGCTGGCCGCAGTTGTCATAGCGTCAAATGTCGGCCTCGGCGCGGCATGGGCCGATGAGCCTGCGCCGAAGGTCATCGACAGCCAGACCATCGTGCGCAGCCTCACACCGGCGACTTCAGTCACGCGTGGCTTCGTGGTGACGGGCAAGGTCGGCGCGGCAGCGGATACTGCGGGCGGCGGCAGCAAGATCGACCTGGATATCCGCTTCGGCAACAACAGCGACCACCTCAGCCAGGCAGCCCAGGGGCAGCTGGCGGCGCTCGGTGATGCCCTCAGTTCCGCGGGCTTGGCGAATGCG
Organism: uncultured Gammaproteobacteria bacterium; assembly: GCA_963835645.1. Taxonomy (GTDB): domain Bacteria; phylum Pseudomonadota; class Gammaproteobacteria; order Steroidobacterales; family Steroidobacteraceae; genus 13-2-20CM-66-19. Next base: position 7,529 of record CAWIGQ010000002.1, read on the forward strand.
AAGTTCATGATCGCCGGGCATACCAGCGCCACCGGCTCGGCCGAGCACAACCAGCGCCTGTCCGAGGCGCGTGCCCAGGCGGTGCGCGTCTACCTGATCGAGCACTTCAGGATCCCGCCCGCGCGGATCGGGGCGACCGGCTACGGATCGGCACGCCCGCTGCCAAACTTCGCACCCGCGGCCGTGCAGCAGCGGCGTGTCGAGATCATCCGCCTGCCGCCAGATTCCTGAAGCTCAAGGAACCGAAGACCATGCGCACCTGGGTTCGAATGTTCGGCACCGGCCTGGCAGCGGCGCTCGCCGCGAGCGGCGTACATGCGGAATCGCGCGCGCTGCTGATCGGCGTCGGCGATGTGCAGGGCCACCCGCTGCCGGCCATCGACCTGGACCTCGACAACATGAAAAAGGTTGCCGTGATCATGGGGTTCAAGCCCGATGACATCAAAGTCCTGTTCAATGAGCAGGCGACCGCCGCCGACGTCAAGCAGGCGCTCGGCACCTGGGTGAGGGCCGGGGTGGGCCCGGACGACCGGGTGCTGATCTACTTCAGCGGCCACGGCACGCGCGCGCCCGACGCCCAGAGCGCAAACGGCGTGGACGACGCACTGGTCATGCACGATGCCGGAGTGGTGACCGTCAACGGCAAGGCGAGCGTGCGCGGCCTGCTCCTCGGTCGGGAGCTGGGGGCGGCGCTGCGCGCCATCCCGAGCAAGAACGTGCTGGTGCTGGTGGATGCCTGCCACAGCGGCACCGCCACACGCAACATCAATCTCGGCACCCTGAGCCTCGGTAGCGACAACGGCGTCTCGAAGTTCTTCGACTATCCCGGCATGCCGGCGGCCCCGCCCGCGACCACGACGCGCGACATCACCCTGTCCAAATCCGCGGGCAGCGAGAACTACGCCTCCGTGTCCGCCGCACAGGACAATGAGACGGCGACCGGTACCGACCATGGCGGGCTATTTACGCTCGGTGTAGTGGAGACGATTCAGGGCGCCTCGCGCGATGGCAAGCACCCGACCGTCGAGGAGGTGCGCGCCGCGGCGTCGGCCTACATCGCGGCGCACCAGAAGGATGATCCGAGCCATCCCATGGTCGACGGCAACCCGGGTCTGATCCGCGGCGCGCTCGACCTGGTGCCCCTCAAGGGGGGGCAGGGACCCACCTGGCAATCGCTGGTGGCGCTGGCCGGCAAGGGCCAGCCGCTGACGATCAGCAGCGGTGCGGGCCGCCAGATCAAGGTCGGCGAGCAGATCGTGCTCGAGGTGAAGGTGCCGCGGGCGGGGTATCTCAACGTGGTCACCGTCGACAGCCAGGATCGCGCCACGGTGCTGTATCCGAACAAGTACAACACCACCAACGAGGTACAGGCCGGCACCTTTCGCTTTCCGACCGCCGACATGAACTTCGTGGTGCGCGCGGCTGAGCCCCTCGGTCCGTCGCTGGTGGTGGCGTTCCTCAGCGACAAGAAGGTGAACCTGCTGGACATGGGCATCGAGGGACGCAACGCGGCCGGCAAGATGGAGAGCGTGTTCACCGAGGTGAGCGCGCGCGGCACGCGTGCCCTGGTCATCGAGGCGCGCGAGAACCAGGTGGCAGGCGGCACGCTCGTCGTGCGCGTCGATCCGGCTGCGCACTAGTTGAGGAGCTCTCTATGGCAAGCAAGCTTCGTCTGCTGATGATACTCGGCGCCGTGCTCGCCGGCGCGCTGGCGAGCGCGGCACAGGACGGTTTTCAGCTGTTGTCCTCGCGCGAGTACCAGTCGGAGCTCGCGGCGCGCGCTGCGCCCGGCGCCGAATTCGTGATCCGGGGAGCGGATTTCAACGCGCCGATCATCACGGTGGTCAAACCCGATGCGAAAGGTCCGATCACACCTCCGGTCGACATCGACGTGCGCTTCCAGCCCGCAGCGGGCGCCACGGTCAACATCGGCTCGCTCAAGATCATGTACGGGTTCCTCAAGCTCGACATCACCGACCGCATCCTCAAGGCGCCCGGAGTGCAGGTGAGTCCCGCAGGTCTCAGGGCGAGCGGTGCAAAGCTGCCGAGCGGCAGCCATAAGCTGCTCATCGAGGTCGCCGACAATCTCGGTCGCACGGCGCGCCAGCCGATCCAGTTCGTCGTCCAGTAGGCGCGGCACGCGTGGCGAACCGACGAGGCGCGCTGTTGCTGGCACGGACGCTGGCGGCGCTGCTGCTGGCGGCGGGCTGCTCGGCCCCGGTGCGTGCGGACTCTCCCGAGCGCGCACCGGTGGCGTTCGCACCGACGCGCGCGGTACTGGTGCTGATGCCCGGCGCGCAGGCCGGGCAAGCCCTGTCCGAGCATCGGCCCGCGACGCTCGATGCGAGCAGCGCGGCGGAAGTCGCGCTGCTGCGCGATTGCGCCGATGGCGAGTCGCAGCGCTCCCCGGTCTCCAAGGGCTTCCTGTGGAGCGTCACCACCACCGGCTGGCGCGTGATCCTGCACCCGCTCGCCGTCAGCGTGCACGACGAGCTGCTGAAGTACGCCAAGGTCTCCGTGGCCAGCGCGAGCGGCGACTACTACCGCGCCGGCGATGCCAACGCCACCACCGCCACGGTCAGCAACCGCATCAGCTGCCTGCGATTCACCCGCTTTACCGGCGAGTCCGACAGCGAGGACGTCGCGCTCGACTTCGTGGTGAGCGTGCGGCTCGATCCGGCGCGCGATGCGATCCGCCTGCGGCCGCTGCGCCTGTACATCAGCCAGTCGGGCGCCAAGAGCGCCGACGGCCACTATTCGGTGGCGGTCGCGGTGCGCGCCGCATCGGTGTGGCGCGATGAGTTTTCCGGGCACGAGGGACAGGTGTTCCAGCAGACCGTGGCCATCGAGAGCGTCGACCTCAAGTCCGGCGCATTCCTGAAGTACTACCCGGGCGACGCCGGCAGCGGCGTGCGCGTACCGATCGTGCCGATCTCATTCGGCGCCGATCGGACGCATGACTTCGGGCGCACCGAATTCACCGTCAGTGTGGCCGAGCTCGGCACGCAGCCGGCGACACTGAAGCTGCTGGCCGAGATGCTGCCCGACCCGAACCAGGATCTCAGTCAGCTGGTGATCGCCGCAGCGCTTGCCGGGGCTGGACAGCATTGAGCGCACGCATGCCGCTCGGTCGCAACTGCGCCATCGCCGCGCTGTGCCTTGCCCTGCTCGTGGGCGCGCTGCCGGCCGCGGCTCGCCGCCTGGCACTCGTGATCGGCAACGACTCCTACCAACACGTGGAGGCTTTGCATAATGCGCGTGCCGACGCGCGGGCGGTGGCCGCATCACTGCAGAGCCTCGGCTTCACGGTGACCTTGAAGCAGGACCTGGCGCTCGAGCCGATGAAGCAGGCGCTGCGCACTTTCAAGGCGAGCGTCGCCGGTGGCGACGAGGTGGTGTTCTATTTCTCGGGCCACGGCGTGCAGTTCGGCGGCAGCAACTACCTGATCCCGGTGGATCTCGTACCGGAGAACGAGGAAGAGGTGGCCGACGAGTCGGTCGGGCTGCAGCGCGTGCTCGATGACATGAGCGAACAGAAGGCGCGTTTTTCGCTGGCGATCATCGATGCCTGCCGCGACAACCCCTTCAAGGGCACCGGGCGGGCCATCGGCAAGCGCGGACTCGCCTCGTTGCAGGCCGCGACCGGCCAGATGGTCATGTATTCCGCCGGCGCGGGGCAGCAGGCGCTCGACCGTCTGGGCTCGCGGGATTCGGATCCCAACGGCGTGTTCACGCGGGTGCTGATCCGCGAGATCAGGAAACCGGGTGTGACTGCCAGCCAGCTGCTCAAGAACGTGCAGGGCCAGGTGGTGGAACTGGCACAGACGGTCAACCACGAGCAGGTGCCGGCGGTGTATGACGGGTCTATCGGTAACTATTACTTTGTGCCGGTGGGCCGGACGGCTGCTGCTGCGCAGACGGCCGCCGCGGCCACGCCCATACACGTCGCGACGCCGGACGAGCTCGAGCAGGAATACTGGGATCGCATCAGGGACAGCACCGATCCTGCGGACTTCTCGGACTACGCCAAGCAGTTTCCCCAGGGTGCCCATGCCGCCGAGGCGGTGCTGGAGCTGCGCAAGCTGAAGCGCGCCGCCCAGAAAAGCGCAGCGCCGGTGGCGCGCAGCGCCAATACCGCAACACCTGCGGCACCGGCGGTGGCCCGCGCTGCAACGCTGCCCGCGGCCGACGTTGCGTCCGCCGGGCAGGCGGCGACCACGAGCGTAGCTCCGGGCGCCTACGCGGGTTTCACAACCGACACCCGCATCGTCGGGAGGAAGGTCCTCGGGCGGCTCATGCTGGCCGGCAACGGCGATTTCGAGTACAGAACGGAGACCGGAGCGCGGATTCTCGGAACATTGGATCTGTCCAGACCCGATAGCGTCTCCGCCGAGGCGACGGTCACGGTGTCCAATGGCAGCTCCACGCATTTGAGCATCCACGGGACGCTCAGCGAGGGAAAACTGCGCGGGCAGTACATGGACGGGTGGGGCGATCACGGCGATATCGTGTTCGATTTCAGCAATCCGCTATAGCCTCGGCTGCCTGAGTTGCCCCCGTGAACGCCCCAGCCTCGGTCGCCGTGCCGCAGATCGACGTCAGTGCATTGTTCCGGTCCGCGCAGCCGGCGCGGGCCGTCGCTGACCGCACAATCGCGGCGGCCGCCGGTGACATCGGCTTCATGACCATCACCGGGCTGCCCGCCGGGACGCCGCTCGGGGGCGAAGCGCGCGCCGCGCTGCTGCGGATCTTCGCCCTGGAGCCCGCGGTGCTGCGCCACTTGTGGCGAAGAAAGTTCGAGCCGGCCAATGCCAACGTCTATCGCGGCTGGTTTCCTCTGCAGCCGGGAAACCTGACCTGCAAGGAGGGCATCGATCTTGGCGCCGACGTGCGCTATGGAGCGCAGATCGCGAGTGCGGACGATCCGCTGCGTGAGCCGACCCCGCTTCCTGCAGAGGCGCAGTTGCCCGGGTGGCGCGACGCCGTGGCGACGTACTATGCGGCGATGGAGCGGGTGTGCGTTGCCCTGATGCAATCGATCGCGCGCAGCCTCGGCCTCGAGGAGCACTTCTTCGACGCGGCATTCCATCACGGCCTGTCCACGCTGCGGCTCGTGCGCTACCCGGCACGCACTGCTGAAGAGCTGGCAAGCTGTGAGGATGCCGGCGTGTGGGTGTCACATCGTGGCGAGCAGCGTTACCTGACCGGCGCCCCGCACACCGATTCCGGGTTCGTAACGCTTCTGGCTCAGGATGGCGTCGCGGGACTGCAGGCGCGCACCCGCGACGGGCACTGGATCGACGTGCCCCCGCAGGATGGTGCGCTGGCGGTGAACTTCGGGCAGGTTCTCGAGCGCTGGAGCGCCGGACGGATCAAGGCCACCGAGCATCGCGTCATCGGCTCGGGACAGCAGCGCTTCTCCATCCCGTTCTTCTACGAGGCACGCGCCGACGCCGAGATCCGGCCCCTGCCGCTCGATGATCCGGGGAGTTTCGAGCCGTTCCTGTTCGGCGATTACCTGTGGGCGCGCATCAGCGACTTCGTGGAGTTTCGTGGCATGCAGGCTCAGCGCGTGCCCATGCGCTGAGCCTCACGGTCGGTGGCCTGTACGGTCGGTGGCCGACACGGCCGGTGAGCTTCACGTCAGCTGCCGTTCAGCGTCGATACGATCGCGTACTGGCTGGTTGCCGAGGCGCCGGTGACCGCCATGATGATCTGCGCAGGGGATAAGTTCGTGTTCAGGCTCGCCAGGCCGGTGAATTGCGCCCCGTTGAGCGAGAGGTATGTGCCGGTGCAGTCCTCATACGTGTAAGCCACCTCGTAGAGGTCGTGCGCAGGGTCACTGGTGGCGACCGACCCGTTCAGAACACAGCTGTTGGAGGGATTCTGGCTGCTCATGGCACCCAGGGAGGTGATCGAGAGAACCGCGCCGGTGACGGCATCAGTGTAGTTGCCGCTGATCGCCGAGGTGGATGAGCTGTTGTTCGACAGTGCCTCGAACGTCAGTGACCATGTGCCGCTGATGGTGCTACCCCCGTTGGTGGTGAAATCGAGGCTGGCGCTGATCATGGCGCCGGTCGTGACCGTGCCGTTCACGGTGCCGATGCCGTAGGTCGAACCGTCGCTGAACGTGCTGGGAAAGTCGGCGTAACCGTTCACGGTGACGGCGAGGGTATTGCCCGACACCTCGGCGGAGCCGACAAACTGGACGCCGTCAGCTCGAATGAAGGTCGCCTGCCCGGCAGAGTTGATGAGCGCGGTGACGCTTAAGCCGCTGGCCGAGTCGCTGCCGCCCCAGATTCCGGTCGCCGAGGCGGTCGTGGTGGTAGTGCTGGTATCGCTGCTGGTGCCGTTGCACGCAGGCAGAATGAGTGCGGCGCCGGCGGCGCCGGCGGCGCCGATGATGCCGATGAGCCTGATCCGGCATGTGGGCATTGCAGGTTTCATGCAACGCATTAGAGCACCTCGAGGTGCTGCGGGGTGTTACCGCCCGTAACGGACTCTTGCGATCAGTGCCCGACCGAGCCGCTTCACCCGAGGCGCGGCCCCAGCGCTCGCTTCGCGCGAACCGCGTCTGGACCCATGCGCGATTGGGGCGGGGGCGGCCGACCACGCAGGCGCCGGCCGCCGCGCGCCAGCAGCCACCACAGGGCGTGAAACACCAGCCAGATGCCGATGGCGAACAGCAGCGCAAACAGTATTCCTTCGCCCGAGAGCGAGAATGTTGGCACCCAATCACCGAACGTCGCGCGCGCGAGCCCTGCGTCGGCGTGCCCGGCCAGGTAGGCGATCTGTTGAAACAGGTTGGCGTGCAAGGCGTCGACGGCGCTCTGCAACTGGTGCACGGTGGCCACCAGGGAGCGGATGACGGCCCCTTCGGCGTAAAACTTCGGATCGTTGCTGTCGAGGTGGTACTGGATCAGCTGGCCGAGATCACCGTGATAGTACTGATCGGCGAGCTTCTGCCATGGCGCGAGGTCGAGCCGCGCCTGATCGAGGCGACCGCCCAGCCGCTGGCGGTACTGCACGATGAAGCCAGGCACGAGACCGCCGGCCACCACGGCGCATGCCAGCAGCAGTCGATCGAGCAAACCACGCAGCAACAGCATCGCAGCGCTACTTAAGCCATCCTGAGCCTGTTTCGCAACGCGCCCACCACCCCCCCATTCTAAGCGCCCTCGGCCACGACGCCCGGACGGCCGGCCCCGGGCGACCTGAATGAACTGCACAGTTCCCCGCGGCCCGTCGAGAACTGCGTCACGCCGGGGCATTTTCCGCTGGCCGGCATTGCCGATTAGCGTCAAATTGCGCCTGGAGCTGCCGACTTGATTCCCGCGCCGCACGCGCAGGTAACCGGCGGAATTGCATACAGATAATCCGATGTGGACGCCGAAGTAAAACCAAGCCAGTCGATCCGCTTCGCGGCCGGTCCACGCTGGGTGGACTGGCTTTTCCGTGGGCTCGTGCTGTACGTCATCACCGGCAGCGTCTGGATGCTGACGGGACTCGGCGGGGCCGCGGTCACGCACTACGTCGGTCTGTTCTCGGATGCGCCGGCGGCGCTGGTGAGCTTCGTCATCAGCGCCGCAGCGGCAGCTCGCCTGACTCCGGGCGCGCTGCGCGCCGCGTGGATCTCGCTTGCAGTCGCGCTGGCCATGCAAGTGATCGGCAACCTGGTCGCCGCCACCACCTGGGTCTGGGGCCACGATCCATTCCCCGGTCCCGCTGATATATTTTTCTGCGCGTTCTACCCGGCGCTCGGGGCTGCGGCGCTGTTTCTGATCCGCGCGGCCGCAGTGCGCGTACCGTGGATGCAGCTGTCGCTCGATGCGACGATCTTCGTGGTGGGCTTCGGCGCCTTCTTCTGGTTCCTGGTGATCCACCCGGCGGCGATGAACGCCGAGGTGGGCCTGCTCAAGGAGGCCCTGAGCCAGGCGTACGTGGCGCTCGATTGCATTGTGCTGCTCATGCTGGGAGTGCGGCTGCTCACCGGCGCCGGCAATGCCGGCGGCCAGCGCGTGCCGCTGCTGATCCTGAGCGGCTTTGCCATGATGTTTCTTGCCGACATCCTCTGGTCGCTCGCCAAGGTGCGCGGCTATTACCTGCCGGGCGGCCTTCAGGACGTGCTCTATGTCTCGTGCTACGTGCCGATAGCGGCCGCCGCGCGCGAGCAGATGAGCGCCATCGCCACTGCCGGGCGCACGGTGTCGAACAGCTCGGCCGCTCTGGCGCGGGCACTGCCGCACGCCTCGATGCTCGCGGCGTTCCTGGTGCTGGTGTACTTCGCCCGCGGCGAGATCGGCGGCCCGGCGACCGTCATGACCATGGTCGTGTTCGCGCTGACGCTGCTGCTGATGGTGCGGCAGGGCGTGGTACTGCGCGGCGACGCCCTGGTGCGCGAGCGGCGCGCGGCGCGTATGGTCGAGGACCGCTACGCCTCGCTCATCGCCAACGCCTCGGATGTCATCATGATCGTCGGCGCCGATGGGATGGTGCGGTTCGCCTCGCCCGCCGCCGAACGCACCCTGGGACTGAAGCCCGAAGAGACCACCGGCAGGAGCCTGCCCGAGCTGTGGGGCGGTGAGGACGGTGAGCGCCTGCGGCTGTTCCTGGCGGAGGTCGTCGCAACGGCTGCGGGCACCGTTGGCCCGATCGAGCTGCGCATCGAGCGCGGCTCGCAACGCTGTGTCATTGAGGGCGTCGGCAGCAACCTGACGCAGGACCCCGCGGTGCAGGGGCTGGCGCTCAATTTCCGCGACATCAGCGAGCGCAAGGCACTGGAGGAGCAGCTGCGGCAGCTCGCGTTCCACGACCCGCTGACGCTGCTGGCAAACCGCAACCTCTTCCGCGATCGCGTGCAACACGCGCTGACGCTGGCGCAACGCGGGCAGAATGGCGTTGCGGTCATGTTCCTCGACCTCGATAACTTCAAGAACATCAACGATTCGCTCGGTCACGATGCCGGCGATCGCCTGCTGCAGGCAGTCGCACAGCGCATCGTCAAGACGACGCGCTCCTCGGATACCGTTGCACGGCTCGGCGGCGATGAGTTCGCGGTGCTGCTGGAAGGGGTCGCAACGAGAGCGGAAGTCGAGCGCATGGCCGATGCCCTCATCGAGACTCTGAATCTGCCTTTTGCGCTCGACGGCAGGGAAGTACGGATCGCCGCGAGCATCGGCATCGCTTTCTCCGCCGCCGAATCGGGTGCCGAGTCGCTGCTCAGCAAGGCCGACATTGCCATGTACCACGCCAAGGCGGGCGGCAAGAACCGCCATGCCACCTTCCAGCCGCAGATGCAGGACGTGCTGCACGAGCGCATGCGCCTCGAGGCCGACATCGCCCGTGCGCTCGAGCAACAGGAGTTCTTCCTCGAGTATCAGCCGATCATCGACCTCGGCACCCGCAGTCTCCTCGGCGTCGAGGCACTGGTGCGCTGGCGCCATCCGCAAGCCGGGGTGCTGATGCCGGCGCGCTTCATCCAGGTGATCGAGGAGTGCGGCCATATCGGCAAGCTCGGCCGCTGGGTGCTGAAGCAGGCTTGCCGTGACGTGTGTGCCTGGCGCCACTCCATCGCCGGGGGCGGTGACCTGCGCCTGGCGGTGAACATCTCGGGGCAGCATTTACAGCATGGCGAGCTGGTGCACGACGTCCTGCAGGCGCTGCAGGAATCCGGACTCGAGCCGGGAAATCTCGTCATCGAGCTCACCGAGAGCACGATCATGTACAACACCGACGTCAACCTCGAGCGCTTCCGTCGCCTGAAGGCGCTCGGCGTGCGCCTCGCGATCGACGATTTCGGCACCGGCTACTCCTCGCTGTCCTACCTGCACCGCTTCCCGATCGACATCCTGAAGATCGATCGTTCCTTCGTCAGCCGCCTCACCAACTCCGACAACGGGCCCGAGCTGGCACGTGCGGTGATCACGCTCGGCGAGACGCTCGGGCTGGATACGGTGGCGGAGGGCATCGAGCTCGAGCCGCAGGTCGCCGCGCTGCTGGCGCTCGGGTGCGTCGCCGGGCAGGGGTTTCTGTTCGCCCGCGCGGGCTCCCTCGAGCAGCTCTCGAAGAGCTCCTTCGTCGCCCGCCGCAACGCACTGTGGACCGCGCAGGCGGCCCGGGAAGAGCAGTCGCCGACCGGCCGCTTCAAGGCACTGCGGACCGCCGGCCGACGCACGGCCGGAGCTGCCTGAGGGACCCGCTACGCGCGCACCGTCGCAACGGTGCTCGACGGCAGGGGAAAAAGCGCGTGTAATTCGCCATCGGTCCGATGGTTCAGGCAGGGCTTCATGCAGCAAGCAGTGCGCAAATATCTGTCGGCCCTGGAAGCGGGCGATCCGGAGAAGGCGGCGTCCCTGTTCGTTCCGGGTGGCTGGGTGCGTTCACCCTTTCTCGGGCAGCTGCCGGTGCGTGACTTCGTGGCAAAGGTGGCCAGCGCCTCGAGCGGGGCGAAGCTCACGGTGCACGACGTGCTGGTGAGCGCCGAGGGGCACCTGCGGGCGGTGGCGTACTATCTGTACGACTGGTCGCTCAAGGACGGCTCGCACGTGTCGTTCGATTGCGCCGACGTGTTCAACTTCGATCGCGAGTCCGGGCGCATCGAGTCGATTGTGCTCGTGTACGATACGCGCCCCGTGCGCGACGTGGTGGAGAACAGGTACCCGTAAGCCCGCGCGCGCCGCCGCGTCGGCGGCGCACAGCGGGCGGGCGGTCAGCTCCTGCGGTCCCAGTATTCCTCCATCTTGCGGCGCATGGCGTCGTCGGGCAGCCGGCCACGGCCGGCGGCCTGATTGTCCTCGAGGTGGCTCACCTGGGTCGAACCCGGGATGGCGCAGGTGACCGCCGGGTGCGAGATGACATACTTCAGAAAGTACTGCGCCCAGCTCGTGACATCGATGTCCGCCGCCCAGGCCGGCAGCTGGCGATCAGTAGCCTCGCGGAACAGCGAAGAGCGTCCGAACGGCAGGTTGACCAGGACCGCAAGCTTGCGCTGCTGCGCCAGCGGCAGAATCGCCTCGGCGGCATCGCGGTTGGCTATCGAGTAGTCGACCTGAATGAAATCGAGCGGGTAGGTGCGCATGACTTCGAGCATCTGCGCGTGCTGGCTGCCGCGCGACGTGGTCACGCCGATGTAGCGGATCTTTCCCGCCTTCTTCCACTCCTGCATCGCAGGAAGCAGCGCCGCCACGCCGTTGAGATTGTGAACCTGCAGCAGATCGACGCTGCGGGTCTTCAGCCGCTCGAGCGAGCGCGCGAAGCTGTCGGCGCCCGTCGACCCGGAGGGGCTTGCCGCGCCGCCGGCGACCAGCTTGGTGGCGAGAAACATCTTCTCGCGCAGACGCAGGCTCGCGAGCGCGTCCCCGATGAGCGCTTCGCTGTCGCCGTAGGCGGCGGCAGTGTCGATCACGCTGCCGCCGAGATCACTCATGCGCTTGAGCTCGGCGCGGATCTCATCGCGCACCTGCTCGCGGAAGGCATCGGTGCCGAGGCCGATGGCGGGGATGCGCTCACCGCTCGCGGGGATCACCCTGCTCACCAGAGCCTGCGACGCGGGCGCGGGCGCAGCGGCCGGCAGCGCGCCGCTGAGCAAAGTACCGACCCCGAAGGCCACGCCCGCTGCGAGGAATTCGCGCCGTGAGAGCGCCGGATCTGCTCGCCTGCTCATCGCGGGGACCTCCGTATGGCCTGGATCGCAGCGATGAGATTCACGATCAGCCGAACGATCGCGAGCGCCGTGATGCCGTTCAGGTCAAGTGAAGGGTAGTACTCCGCGAAGCTGATCCCGGCAACCGTGCCGCGGCGAGCAAGACCCACGAGCAGGTCGGCGGCTTCATCGTAGGAAAGACCGCCGGGAACAGGAGCACTCGTGCCCGGCATCACTGCCGGGTCGAGGCCGTCACAGTCGAAGGCGATGTAGTAGCGTGCGCCGGCGGGGAATTCATCGAGCACCGACTGCGCCCCTCGAGCGTGCAGCTCGCGTGCCGTAACGATGCGGTTGCCGCGCGCAAGCGTGTCGCGCACGTCCTCTGGCCGCGCGCTGCCGACGCCACGGGCGCCGCAGTGAATGATGCGCTCAACCCAGGGCATCTCCGCGGCGCGCCGCATCGGGCTCGAGTAGCCATCGCGGACCCCATTCACCTCGTCGCGGTAATCGATGTGCGCATCGATCTGCAGGATGCACAGCGGGCCATGAGCCGCAAAGGCCGCGATCGCGAGCGCCGTGATCGAATCGTCGCCCCCGAGCACGATGGGCATCGCCCCCGCGGCGAGCACGGCGCGAACGGCATCGGTCGCCCGGGCCGCTTGCACGTCGCCGCAGTCGACGAGCGACAGGCGGCCGTCGGCCGCGAGCGCGCCGCCGAGGTCGAAGTCATAATGGCTGAGCATCCGACCAAACCGAGCCGAGCGCTCCCGGATGGCGCGCGGCGCATCCGCCACGCTGGCGCCGACATTCGCGGCCGAATAGGGGATACCGTGCGGAATACCGATGACGGCGAAGCGCGCTTCGACCGACCCGACGGGGACGATTGGCGCGGCAAGGAATCCGGTGGCCGGCGGAGGCGGCATGCTGTACCCGAACTGCAATACTATTGCGCAGATCGATGAAAGCCAACGTTGACCTGCTGGTGGTTCACGCCGCCGAGCTCATCACCTGCGCCAGCACCTCCCACGCGATCCGGGGCGCGCAGCTCGAGCAGCTCGAGGTGATCGAGGATGGCGCGCTGGCCATCCGCGACGGCCGCATCCTTGCGGTAGGGCGAACCGAAGAGGTTGCGCGCGCGTATGCCGCGCGGCGCACGCTCGATGCGAGCCATCGACTCGTTACCCCCGGGCTGACTGACCCGCATTCTCACCTTCTGCACGGCGGCAGCCGGCATCGCGATTACGAAGCGCACGCCACCGGGCGCCCCTCGGCGCAAGCGCTCGATGGAGGGATTCGGTACACGGTACGGCGCACGCGCGCGACCTCCGACAGCGAGCTCCTCGAACGCGGCTATGCTGATCTCGACGTGATGCTCGCGCATGGCACCACCACGCTCGAGGCAAAAACCGGCTACGGACTTTCATGCGAGGAGGAGCTGCGGCTGCTGCGGCTGACCGCCGGGTTGCACCATCCGGTGACTGTGGTGCCGACTTTCCTCCCATTGCACGTGCTGCCGGAGGACTACGCCGAGCGCCGCGGCGACTGGATTGCAGCGGTCATCGAGTCACTGCCGCGAGCGGCGAAGCTCGCGCGCTACTGCGACGTGGCGTGCGATCCAATGTGCTTCAGTTTCGAGGAATGTCTACGGGTCGGTACCGCCGCCCGCGCGCTCGGCATGGGGCTGCGCGTGCACGCCGATCAGACGGGAGATGCCAACGGCGCCTTGCTGGCGGCTCGCCTGCAGGCCTCGGCTGCCGACCACCTCGACTTCGCGAGCGAGGCGGGCCTGCGCGCCATGGCCGCTTCGGACACCGTGGCGACGCTGCTACCGGGAGTGACGTTGCATCTGTGCGAGATGACCGCTGCGCTCCGGGGGCATGCGCTCGGGCCGGCGGAGAAGCCATTCATGCCGCTCACCGCGCGCAGGACGATCGATGTCGGGGCGATCGTCGCGCTCTCGACGGACTACAATCCGGGCAGCTCTCCGACCCGCTCGATGCAGATGGTGATGCAGCTTGCGGCGCGGCTCTACCGCCTGAGCTATGCGGAGATCTGGCACATGAGTACCTTGAATGCGGCACGCGCGCTCGACCTGGCCGGCGATCGCGGGAGCCTCGAGCCGGGCAAACGCGCCGACGTACTGCTATGGTCGGTGCCCGAGCACGGAATGGTGATCAACCAGTTCGGCGTCAACCTGGTCGACACCGTGATCATCGAAGGCCGTATCGTCGCGCAGGCCGGCCGGCTGAACTACGCTTCGAGCAATAGGGGCGAGGGCATATGCTGAGTAAGACTGGCTGTCTCGGACGGCTTCTGTTGACTGCCGCCGTCGGCTCCTTCGTCGCGACCGGCTATGCCGCATCGGACCTGCGGATCGGATTTCACGCGCCGCTCACCGGATTTGCGGCCTCGGACGGCAAATCCGCCCTGCAGGGCGCCGAGCTCGCCGTGGCGCAGATCAACGCCGCAGGCGGTGTGAACGGGCGCAAGCTCGAGCTCGTGGTCGAGGACGACCAGGCGCGCGCGGATCAGGCGGTGCCGCTCGCCAACAAGTTCATCGGCAGTGGCATCAAGATCGTCGTGTCAGGGAGCTACTCGGCGCCGACGCGGGCCGCAGCCGGTGTGTTCCAGAAGGCGCACATACCGTACCTCTCGGCCTATGCGCTGCATCCCGACATCACCCGCGCAGGCAATTACGTCTTTCGCACCTCGTTCGCGGGTGAGGTGCAGGGCAGGGCGGCGGCGAAGTTCATCGGCGAGATCCTGAAGCGCAGGACGGTGACGCTCATCACCTTGAACAACGACTTCGGTCAGTCACTGTCCGCCGGCTTTCGCGAGGTGGCAGATAAGTTCGGTATCCGCATCGTAAGTGAATACAACTACGCCATGAACGACCGCCAGTTCGGCTCGATCGTGGCGAGCGTTAAGCACGATGCTCCGGCAGCGTTGTACATCACGGGCTATTACTACAACGGCGGTCCCCTCGTGGCGCAGCTGCGCGCGGGAGGCGTCAGCGCGCCGATTGTCGGAACGGAGGGCTTTGACACGCAGGAGTTGATCGCACTCGCGAAGGACGCCGCCGAGGGCGTCATGATCACCACTTCGCTCGACCGCGACAGCACCTCGCCCGCCGTGCGCCGTTTCATCGACGAGTACGAGTCAAGGTTCAAGACGCCGGCCAACATGGTCGCTGCCAGCACGCACACCGCGATCATGGTCGCCGCGGAAGGGCTGCGCAGGGCCGGCACGGAGGACCCGGCGAAGGTGCGCGATGCGATTGCGGCGATCAGGGACTTCGATGTCGCGACCGGCAGGATTGCGTTCAACAACCTGGGCGAGATCCGCAAGGCCGCCCAGATCCAGATAGTCCGGCACAGCGCATTCCACCACTTCGCGACGATCGACGATCCGGTGCTGCTGGCACCTCCGACGCGATAGCCCGGCGTTGCAATCGGCTGATGTACTACGTCGACCTCCTCGCGGTGGGGCTCGTCTGGGGGTGTAGCTACGCGCTCATGGCGCTCGGCCTCACCCTGGTTTACGGACTGCTGCGGATTCTGCACGTCGCACAGGCCACCGTCTTCACGTTCGGGGCCTATATCGGCGTGCTGGTTGCAACTCACTCGGGCAGCCTGGTTCTGGCTTTCCTTGCCGCCGCAGTCGCCGCGGGCATACTCGGCCCGGCGATCTATCGGGTCGTATACCAGCCGATTCTCGATAAGCCGCGGTATGTGCTCCTCGTGGCCTCGGTGGGTATCGTGATTGCCATGGAGGACGGTTTCCGGCTCATCTTTGGTCCGTACGGTGAGCCGTTCAACCTGGAGTCCCCGCTGTCCCATACCTATACGCTCGACGGTATTACCCTGAGTGCGGTGCAGATTTGCATCGTGCTTACGGCGCTCGTGCTCTTCGGCGTGCTCGGCATCCTCGCGACACGCACGCGCGCCGGAGTCGCCTGGCGCGCCACCGTCTCGGACCCGGCCATGGCGCAAAGTTTCGGGGTCAGCCTGACCAACGTGCGCTACCTCTGCTTCGCCATCGCCTCGGCGATCGCCGGTCTCGCCGGCGTGCTGATCGGGCTGTTGAACGGGCTGGTGGAGCCGACCATGGGCAGTGTGATCAGCTACAAGGGTCTCGCCATCATCGTGCTCGGTGGCCTGGGAAATGTCCGTGGAACACTCGTGGCAAGCCTCGTGCTCGGTGTGGTGGAAAGTTTCGGCTCGGTGCTGTTGAACAATTTCATCGACCGCGATGCCATCGCGTTCGCCTTCGTGATCTTCGTGCTCATGCTGCGGCCGCAGGGGCTATTCGACCAGGCGGCGTGAGCGATGGACTACTATCTGTCAGTGGCTACATTCGCAGGGATCAACGTGATCCTCGCGGTAGGCCTCAACCTGATCAGCGGCTTCTGCGGTCAGGTGAGCCTGGGACACGCCGCCTTCTACGGTCTTGGCGCCTATGCCGCAGCGCTGTGCGCGCTCGCAGGGGCGCCGATTTTAGGCTCGCTCGCCGCTGGCATTCTGGTCGCGGGTATCTTCGGAGTGATCGTCGGCTTCGCGGCGCTTCGAGTCAGGGAGGATTTCCTCGCCATCGTCACCATGGCGGTCGGCTTTCTGTTCCTGGGGGTGGTTCGCAAGCAGCGTTGGGCCGGCGCGGAAATGGGCATCGGCAACATCCCCTCGCCGCTCGACAAGTGGGGTTACGCCGCGCTCGCCCTCGGCTCTGCCGCGGCGCTCGTGCTGCTCAGTCTGCATATCCACCGAAGCTGGATGGGACGTGCTTTTGCTGCCGTGGCGCAGGACGAGGAAGCCGCGCGTGCGATCGGCATCGATGCTGCAGGCTACAAGATAACGGCCTTTTTCCTCGGCACGGCCGCTGCCGGGCTGGCCGGCGGCATCTATGCTCACATGACGCAGCTCATCGTCCCCGATGCCTTCAACTTCGTTCAATCGATCACGATCCTGGCCATGGTGGTCGTCGGTGGCTTGGGTTCGACCGTGGGCGTTGTCGTGGGCGCGCTGCTCCTCACCCTGATGCCCGAGCTCTTTCGGTTCGTGAATGATTACAAGCTGCTGGTGTACGGCGGATTGCTGCTGCTCGTGATGCGGCTGAGCCCGGGAGGACTCGCGGCTCTCGGCCGCCGGCTCGTTCGCCGGGAGCTCACATGAGCATTCTCGAATGTGCCGGGCTGTCGCTCGCCTTTGGGGGCGTGCGGGCCGTCGCCGGCGTCGATCTGCGGGTCGAGGCCGGCGAGCTCATCGGGCTCATCGGACCCAACGGTGCCGGCAAGACGACCCTGCTGGGGCTGCTCGCCGGCGTGCTCAGGCCGCATGCCGGCAGGGTATGGTACGAAGCACGGGATGTCACCCGCGCGCCAGTGCACCGCCGGGCACGACTGGGCTGCGTGCTCACGCACCAGATCGCGCGGCCGTTTCGGAACATGACGCTGGCAGAAAACGTGATGGTGGCCGCGGGCGCCCGCCTGACCCTTTACCCGTGGCGCGCGCTGCTGGCCGTCGACAGCAGATCCGCGCGCGAACGGGCGCACACCTTGCTCGAGAGCTTCGGGATCGCCGATGCGACGGACAAGCTTGCCAGCACGGTTCCGCTCGGCTACCTGAAGCGGATGCAGGTCGCGCGCGCGCTGGCGCTCGAACCGCGGCTCCTCCTGCTCGATGAGCCGCTCGCCGGGCTCAACGACCTCGAGGCGGCCCGCTTTGCCGACCAGATCGCTGCGCTCAACTCGGCCGGTATCACCATCGTGATGGTGGAGCACAACCTGCGGGAGATCACGCGGATCGCCCGTCGGATCGCGGTGCTGCACGCCGGTGCGGTGCTCGCCGAAGGCCCACCCCGTGAGGTCATGGCGCGCGCCGACGTGCGGGCAGCCTATCTTGGTGACTCCTCTGCAGGAGCGGTCGCCCATGCTTGAGCTCAGGCGCTTTGCCTGCGGCTATGGCCTCATGCAGGCGGTCAGCGAGCTTGATCTTTCGGTGCCGGCCGGCGCCATCACGGCTCTGCTCGGGCCCAACGGCGCGGGCAAGACCTCGACGCTGATGGCCATCGCTGGCCACGTGCAAGTGCAGCGCGGAGAGGTGTTGTTCGAGGGCGAATCGATCAAAGAGCTTCCGCCGGCGGCACGTACGCGCCGTGGCATCGCACTCGCACCGGAAGGTCGGCGCATATTTGCAGATCTCAGCGTCGCGCAGAATTTACTGATCGGCGGCTACACTCAGCCGCTCGAGGCAGCGCAGGCGGCGGAGGGCCGTGTGCTGCAGCTCTTCCCGCGGCTTGCGGAGCGCTATCACCAGCGCGCCGGCACGCTCTCCGGCGGCGAGCAGCAGATGCTCGCGATCGGCCGGGCGCTGATGGCGCGGCCGCGCCTGCTGCTCGTCGACGAGCTGTCGCTCGGGTTGACGGCGGCAATGGTCGATATCTGTTTGCGGGCGCTCCTCCAGCTCAGGGAGGCGGGCTGCGCAGTGCTCCTGGTCGAGCAGAATACCCACAAGGCGCTCGCGGCTGCCGACCGGGTAGTGGTGCTCGTCTCCGGCCGAAAGGTGTACGAGGCGAGCGGCGAGCAAGCGCGCGGCGATCCCGACATGGTCGATGCGTTTCTCGGACTGACGGAGGCCGTATGAGTATGCCGGAGCGAAAAATCATCGCCCAGCGAGGCAGGACGCTCCGCTGCAGGGGGTGGCGCCAGGAGTCCATCCTGCGACTGCTCGAGAACAATCTCGAGAACGCGGAGAACCCGGCCGAATTGGTCATCTACATGTCGGTCGCGAAGGCAGCCCGAGACTGGACTTCGTACGATCGCATCGTCGCGGCGCTCGAGCGGCTCGAGGCCGGCGAGACACTCGTGATGCAATCCGGAAAGCCGATCGGAATCTTCGCAACCCGGGCCGACGGACCCCTGGTAGTGATGGCGAGCGGCAATCTGGTGCCCGCCTGGTCGAGCGACGATCACGTCAATGATTTCGTGAGGAAGGGCCTGACGATCGTGCCCGGCTTCACGGCCGCCGCCTGGCAATACATCGGCAGCCAGGGCATCGTGCAAGGCACGTACGAGACATTCTCGGCTTGTGCGCGCAAGCATTTTGGCGGCACCCTCGCCGGCCGCTGGCTGCTGACGGGAGGCTGCGGGGGAATGGGCGGGGCACAGCCGCTCGCGGGCTATCTTGCCGGTGCTGCGACCCTCGTGATCGATGCCGATGCCCGTAAGATTCAGCGACGCGTCGACAGCGGTTATTGCCAGCACCTCGTCCACGATCTCGACGAGGCCCTGAGGCTCGTACTGCCGGCGAAGGCCGCCGGCCGCGCGATATCGGTGGGACTCGTCGGAAACTGCGCCGCCGCGCTTCCGGAGCTCCTCGCGCGAGGCCTCGTTCCCGACATCGTCACCGACCAGACATCCACGGAGCCGATCGGTGGCTACATCCCGGCATCCATCTCGTTCGAAGAGACGCAGCGTCGCTGGAAAGAAGATCCCGACCGCGTGAAGCCGCTCGCCTACGCCTCCATGCGGGTGCATATCGAGGCCATGGCCGACTTCAAGCGTCGCGGCGCCGTCACCTTCGAATACGGCAACAACCTGCGCAGTCGCGCGACAACCGGCGGCGGCGCGAAAGGCGCCTTCGAGGTTCCCTCGTTCGTCGATCTCTATATCCGCGAGCTCTTCTGCGAAGGCAGAGGACCGTTCCGCTGGATCGCGGTTTCAGGCGAGCCCGGAGACATCTACGCGATCGACGCGCTGATCAAGCGGGAATTTGCCTCCAACGAGGGGATCTGCGCCTGGATCGACAAGGCGCAGCAACATGTGAAGTTCCAGGGGTTGCCGGCCCGCATCGGCTGGCTCGGTCACGGGGAGCGGACGCGCCTCGCGCTGCTCGTCAACGAGATGGTCGCGCGCGGCCGGCTGGCGGGCCCGATCGCGTTCACGCGCGATCACCTCGATGCAGCCTCCGCGGCCATGCCCTACCGGGAAACCGAAAACATGAGGGACGGGTCGGACGCGATCGCGGACTGGCCCATCCTGAATGCGCTCTTGAACGGAGCCGCGGGCGCTGACCTTATCGCCGTTCACCAGCTGTGCGATTACGGCCAAAGCGCAGGCGTCACGCTGATCGCCGATGGCGCCGCGTCGACGGCGCTGAGACTGGAGCGCGTGTTCAACTGCGACACCGGACTCGGCGTGCTGCGTCTCGCCGATGCCGGCTACGAGATTGCCGTGCGGGCGAAGGCCCGTCACGGGTTGGGGCTCTGATGTTGCAAACGGTGGCTCGGCTCGCATATCGTTCAGCTGTAAGCGCATGATTCTCATAACTGGGGGCGCAGGTTTCATCGGCTCGAACCTTGCCGCCGCGCTCGCCGCGCGCGCTGAGCCGGTAGCAGTCTGCGATCGGCTGCGCGCGGCAGGCAAGTGGCACAATCTTGCCAGGGTGCCCGTGCGCGAGCTCATCGCTCCGCAGGCGCTGCTCGAGTGGCTGTCGGGCGAGGCGAGCCGTATCGAGGCGATCTTCCACATGGGGGCGATCTCCTCGACCACCGAGGCGGATGCCGATCTGGTCACCGAGGTCAATTTCCGCCTGCCGCAGACGTTGTGGCGCTGGTGCGCGCGGGCGGGCAAGCGCTTCATTTACGCCTCCTCCGCGGCGACCTACGGTGCTGGCGAGCACGGCTTCGACGACGACGGCACGCCCGAGGCGCTGGCGCGACTGCGACCCTTGAACCCCTACGGCTGGAGCAAACACCTGTTCGACCGCTGGGTTGCCCATACCTTGCAGGAAGGCGGTTCGCATCCGCCGCAATGGGTGGGGCTGAAGTTCTTCAACGTGTACGGGCCGAATGAGTATCACAAGGGCGGCATGCGCAGTGTCATCGCACACAAGTATCCGCTCGCCGCCGCGGGCAGCCCGGTGACGCTGTTCCGCTCGTATCGCGCCGCGGTGCCCGACGGCGCACAGAAGCGCGATTTCATCTATGTTCGCGATTGCGTCGACGTGATGCTGTGGCTGCTCGATCACAGCCAGGTGAACGGCCTGTTCAACCTCGGCACCGGGCACGCCCGCAGCTTCGAGGAGCTGGCCCGGGCGCTATGCGCAGCTCTCGGGCAGCCGCCACGGATCGAGTACGTGGAGATGCCGCCTGAGGTGCGCGCGCACTACCAGTACTTCACCGAAGCGCGCATGCAGCGGCTGCGCGCCGCGGGGTACACCGGGGCGTTCACGCCTCTCGAAGAGGGTGTGCGCGAGTATGTGCAGCGCTATCTTTCACAACCCGATCCGTATCGCTGAGGCGCCGCGAGTGAACCTCGCAGCTCTCAGGCATGTGATCCTCGACCGCGACGGGGTGTTGAATCGCGAGGCGCAAGGCGCAGACTACGTGCGCGAGCCCTCGCAGTTTCGGTGGCTTCCCGGTGCGCTCGACGCTCTGGCGATCCTGCGGCGCGCGGGACTGCGACTGACCGTCGCCACCAACCAGGCCGGTGTCGGCCGTGGCCTCATGAGCCTTGAGCAGCTCGCCGCCGTGCACGCGCGCATGCAGGCGGACGCCAGCGCGCACGGCGGCGCACTCGATGCCGTGCTGGTCTGTCCGCACGCGCCGGAGGCGCACTGCCTGTGTCGCAAGCCCGCACCCGGGCTGATACAGGAGGCGATCGCGCGCTCAGGTGTCGGTGCCGCCGAGAGCATCGTCGTCGGCGATGACGGGCGCGACCTCGAAGCCGCACGCCGGGCGGGTGTGGCGGCCGCACTGGTGCGCACCGGCAAGGGCCGGCAGACCGAGGCGCAGCTGTCGGACGCGAGCGTGCTCACCTACGATGACCTGGCGCAACTGGCGCGCGCGCTCGCGGCGGCCCGCGCAAGTGTACAGTGAGGGATCGCATGGGCATTCACGAGGTCTTTGCCGAGCATGCCGTGGTCACCGCGCGGGCGGCCCGCGAACTGCCGCCGCTGCTCGAGCGTATCGTGGCCGCGCTGCACGAGTGCCTGCACGGCGGCCGCAAGGTTCTCGCCTGTGGCAACGGCGGCAGCGCGGCACAGGCGCAGCACCTGGCCGCCGAGCTCGTCGGCCGCTTTTGCGACGAGCGGCGGGCGCTGCCCGCGATCGCGCTGACGGCCGATACGGCCATTCTCACGGCACTCGGCAACGACTACGGCTACGAGCGTGTTTTTTCCCGTCAGGTCGAGGCGCTGGCGCGCCCGGGCGACCTGCTGTTCGCGATCAGCACCAGCGGCAACTCCGCGAACGTGGTGCTGGCGGCGCAGACGGCGCGCACGCTCGGCTGCACGGTCGTGGCGCTCACGGGTGAGCACGGCGGCCGCCTGGCGCAGCACGCGGACCTGCTGCTGCCGGCGCCCTCGGCGGTCGTCGCGCGCATCCAGGAGGTGCATGCGCTCTGCGTTCACGCCATCATCGATTCGTTCGACCGGCTGATGCGCCAGCAGGCAGCCCCGTGAGCGAGGATGACCGCGGCGGCAGCGTCGGCGCGCTGCTTGCCCACCTCGAACGCTTCGCGGACCTGCACGTGTGGGTCGTGGGCGATGTGATGCTCGATGAGTACGTCACCGGCGCCGTCGAGCGTGTCTCGCCCGAGGCCCCGGTGCCCGTGGTGCGTGTGCTGGGCAGCGAGCATCGGCTCGGTGGCGCCGCCAACGTCGCGCGCCAGATCGCGGCGCTTGGAGCGCGCGTCAGTCTCGCCGGAGCAATCGGTGGGGACGCCGCCGGGGAAATGCTGCTGCAGCTTTGCACCGCCGCTCGCATCGACACCCGCGCCGTCTGCCGCGTCAACGCACGCCCGACCACGCGCAAGCTGCGCGTGCTCGGGCACAGCCAGCAGTTGCTGCGGCTCGACTGGGAGGACGTCGAGCCGTGCACGCCACAATTCTGCGCGCAGCTGGTGGCGACGCTCGCCGCAGATGCGCGCCCCGATGCGATCGTTCTCAGCGACTACGCCAAGGGCGTCCTGACGCCCGACACCGTTGCCGGCATTGCGCAGCTGCGCGGGGCCGCCCCGCTGGTGGTCGATCCGAAACACCGCGATTTCGGGCGCTACCGCGGCGCCACCACCGTGACGCCCAATCTGCACGAGCTGGAAGTGGCCGCAGGTCAGACGCTCGACGCCGACGACCCGGCCGGGATCGCCGCCGCGGCGCGCAGGCTGCTCGCGAGCGCGGGCCTGCAGTCGATGGTCGTCACGCTCGGCAACCGCGGCATGCTGGTCATTCCCTCCCAGGGCGCGGAAGTGGCGGTGCCGGCAATCCGCCGCGAGGTGTACGACGTCACCGGTGCCGGCGATACCGCCATCGCGGTGCTGGCGCTTGCGCTCGCCGACGCCGCGCCGCTGGCGCACGCCGCGCAGCTCGCCAACGCGGCAGCCGGCGTCGCGGTGTGCCAGGTGGGCGCGGTTGCCGTCTCGGCGGCCAGTATTCGCGATGCGCTCGCCTCGCGGCCCGACGGCAAGCTGCTGTCGCGCCACGATCTGGCCGCGCGGGCTGCCACCTGGCGCAGCGCCGGCAAGCGGATCGTCTTCACCAATGGCTGTTTCGATCTGCTGCACGCCGGCCACCTGGCGCTTCTCGCCCACGCCGCCAGGCTCGGCGACGCGCTGGTGCTGGCGATCAACAGCGATGCGTCCGTGCGGCGCCTCAAGGGGCCGCAGCGGCCGCTCGTCCCGCAGGCCGAGCGCGCAGCGCTCCTCGCCGCCCTCACATACGTCGATGCGGTAACGATCTTTGAAGAGGATACCCCGCTTGCGGTGCTGCAGGCGGTCAGGCCCGACGTGCTGGTGAAAGGCGGGGACTACCAGGCTTCTGAAGTCGTGGGGCACGAGCTGGTGGAGGCCGGGGGCGGGCGCGTGGAGATCGTGCCGCTGATGCCCGAACGATCCACCACTTCACTGGTCGAGCGCATTCGCGGCTCCGGGGGCGCGAGCTAGCGACGCGTGCGCACGCGCCGCCGGGAGGCTCTAGGCGTGAGCCTGCCGCAGGCCGAGGTGCGCTCGTGTTTCGGAGGATGATCTCACGTGTGCACCCAGCAGCTCGATGATAGTCACCGCGCGCTCGACCAGTTGCGCGTTGCTGGCGAGCACACCCTTCTCCAGATAGAGGTTGTCCTCCAGGCCGACGCGCACGTTGCCCCCGAGCAGCACGGCCTGCGCCACCATCGGCATCTGCATGCGCCCGACACCGAACGCCGACCAGTGCACTGCCGGCGGCAGGGCATCACGCATCGCCGTCATCGCCTCGCTGGTGGCCGGGGCGCCGTAGCGGATGCCGAGACAGAGCTGGAACAGCGCGGGCGCATCGATGAGGCCTTCGGCCATCAGTTGCCTGGCGAGCTCGATGTGGCCGAGCTCGAACACCTCGATCTCGGGGCGAACCTGGCGGCTGCGGAATTCCTGCGCCATGTGGCGCAGGTAGCGGGGCGTGGTGCCGTAAAGGGCCTCATCGAAATTCAGCGAGCCGCAGTCGAGGCTGCCGATTTCAGGCAGCAGCTCGCTGATGTGCGCCATGCGCTCGGCGGGACCTACGAAATCCGTGCCGGCGCCGAAAGCAAGCGGCGCCGCGTCGGGCCCGAGGAAAATGTCTCCGCCCATGCCCCCGGTAAGGTTGATGATGACGTCGTCGTTCCTGTTGCGGATGAGCTCGACGCTCTCGCGGTAGAGTGCGCGATCGCGGCTGGGAGCGCCGGTCGCCGGATCGCGAACGTGCAGATGCACGATGGCGGCGCCCGCCGCATGCGCAGCGAGCGCGGAAGTCGCAATCTGCTCCGGCGTGACGGGAACATGCGGACTCTTTCTCACCGAGTCACCCGAGCCGGTGACGGCGCAAGTGATGAAGACCGCATTGCTGATCATGGCTGTCTCAAAGCGCGGTGCACGATGCCGGCAAGCATAACGCCAAAGCCCGTGTGGCAGGCCCGCGGGCGCAGCCACTGCCGCTGCGATTCCGAGGCATGACGGTCAACGTACTGTTAGTGGTGCTGCTGGGCGCGTTGCTGCACGCGTGCTGGAACCTGCTCGTCAAGGCCGGCCGGGACAAGCACGTCGCCGCTGCGGCCGTGTACATCGGTGCCGGGATCCTCTCGGGCCTCGCGCTGCCATTCCTGCCGCGACCCTCGGTGGCCAGCTGGCCATATCTTGCGGTGTCTACCGCCATTGAAGTGCTCTACGGCGTGCTACTGGTGGCTGCCTACCGGGTCGGCGACCTGAGCCATGCGTATCCGCTGATGCGCGGTACCGCGCCGCTGCTGGTCGCGATCGGCAGCGCCACGCTGATCGGCGAGCAGCTGTCGCGCGGGGTCTGGGCGGGTGTGGCGCTGGTATCGGGCGGTGTGCTCTCGATGATCTGGGACGCCCGCTCGCGCGGTCACTCACCCGCTGCCACGCAGCTTGCGCTGCTCAACGCCTGCGTGATTGCCGCCTATACGACCATCGACGGCCTCGGCGTGCGCGTTTCGGGCGCGCCGGTCGCCTACAGTCTGTGGCTGTCGCTGCTCGTCGGGCTGCCGTGGCTGATCTGGGTTGTCGTGCGCCGCGAGTGGCGGTGGGCCGAGGTGCGCCGGCAGCTCCCCGCCGTCGCACTGGGCGGGGCGTGCTCGGTGGCCTCCTACACGCTGGCGCTCTGGGCGATGACGCGCGCGCCGGTGGCGGCGGTGGCCGCCGTTCGCGAGAGTGCGATCGTATTCGGTGCGGTGCTCGGCGCTCTCGTGCTGCACGAGCGGCTCACCTGGGCGCGTGCGCTCGCCTCGATCGCAATCGCCCTCGGCGTGTGGGTGATCCGCTCGCACTGAGCTTGCCTGAACTGCAGCCGTTCGGTTCAATGTGTCAGTGCAGCTCAGTAAGCCCTACCTGCTCTTTCTCGGGGCCAGCCAGTCGCTCACCGACTGCAAGACGGCCGCCGGGCTGCGCGACTGGTGTCGGGCAGATGTCGCCGGACAGATGCGGCTGCCGGGTGGTACGGTCGATCTGGGATTGCCCTGGTACTCGCCCGCCGCCGCCGCTGCCGCTGGCGCGCGCTCGTTCGTCATCGGTGTGGCCCCAGTCGGCGGGAGCATTCCTCCCGAGTGGTGGCCGGCGCTGCACGAGGCGGTGGCGGCGGGACTCGACGTCGTCAGCGGCATGCACACTCGGCTTGCCGCGGTGCCGGCCCTGGCCGAGGCCGCGGCCGCGCGCGGCGTGCGTCTGCTCGACGTGCGGCACAGCGACCGCACGTTCGCGGCGGCGAGCGGCGCGCGCCGCCCGGGGCGGCGGCTGCTGACGGTAGGCACCGACTGTGCGCTCGGGAAGAAATACACCGCGCTGGCGCTGACCGCGGCGCTGCGTGCGCTCGGAATCACCGCGACTTTCCGCGCAACCGGGCAGACCGGCATCATGATCGCCGGCGGCGGGGTCGCGATCGATGCGGTGATCGCAGACTTCATCGCAGGCGCCGCGGAATGGCTGTCACCGGCCAATGACCCCGCACACTGGGACGTGATCGAAGGGCAGGGTGCCCTGTTCCATCCCGCCTACGCCGGGGTGACGCTCGGGCTGATCCACGGATCGCAGCCCGATGCGCTGGTGCTGTGTCACGACCCCACGCGCGCGAGCATCGACGGCTATGCGGATTTTCCAATCCCGTCCCTGGCAACGGCGATGAGCCAGTATCTGGCGGCCGCGCGCCTCACCAATCCCGAGGCACGCTTCGTCGGCATCAGCCTGAACACCTCGGCCCTGGACGCGCCGCGGCGGCAGCAGGCGATGGCCTCTCTCAGGGAGGAATTCGGCCTGCCCGTGGTGGACCCCATGGTGGACGGAGCGCATGCGATCGCGCGCGTGCTCGCGGCACAATTTCCGCCCGGCAGCACTCGATGAAGGTCGAAATGCAGACCGAGCGCTGGCCGTACCGCACGCCGTTTCGCATCTCGCGTGGAGTCGAAGACGCGCTCGATGTGCTGCTCGTGACGCTGCGGGATGAGTACGGCCACCACGGCCGTGGCGAGGCCGCCGGTGTCGACTATGCCGGTGAGACCGTCATCACCATGGCAAGGCAGGTCGCAGCCCTCGAGCCGGCTCTGCAGGCGGGGCTTACCCGCGCGCAGCTGCAGGAGCTGTTGCCCGCGGGAGGGGCGCGCAATGCGCTCGATTGTGCGCTCTGGGACCTGGAGGCCAAGGCGAGCGGCGTTTCGGTGTGGTCGCGCCTGGGGCTCGATCCGCCGCAGCCGGTGACGACCTGCCTGACGCTCGGCATCGACACGCTGGCGGCGACCGAGCGCGCGGCGCGTGCGGCGCACGCGATGCCGCTGCTGAAGGTAAAGGTGAACGCGACACAGCACCTCGAGGCGGTGCGCTGCGTGCACCGTGCGTGTCCGCAGGCCTCGATCCTGGTCGATGCCAATCAGGCCTGGTCCGTTGAGCTGCTGAACGAGCTGGCGCCGCAGCTGCACGCGCTCGGCGTCGCGCTCATCGAGCAGCCGCTGCCAACCGTCGCCACCGCAGATCTTGCGCGCTACCGCGGGCCCATCCCCCTGGCAGCGGACGAGTCGTGCGCGGATCGCTCGTCGCTCGGGGAGCTCTCGCGCGCATACCGCTGCATCAACATCAAGCTGGACAAGACCGGTGGCCTTACTGAGGCGCTCGCGCTGGCGGACGCGGCGCGCGCTGCAGGCTACGAGATCATGGTCGGCTGCATGGCGGGCACCTCACTCGCCATGGCACCCGGGATGGTGCTCGCGCAACGCGCGAAGTTTGTCGATCTTGATGGGCCGTTGCTGCATGCTCGCGACCGTACCCCGGGCATCGAGTACCGCAACGGGGTCATGCAGATACCGCCGCGTGAGCTCTGGGGCTGAGCGTGCAGCTTGCGGCCGTGCGGGCAGATCGCGCCCGGCGGGATGGAGGGTGACGACATGAGTGGCGACGCATGAGTGCCAATCGCGCCGTGGGCTGGGGGATGGCGGCGCTGCCGCGCATCGCGCGAGGCGAGGGCAGCTACCTGTATGACAGCGATGGGCGGCGGTATCTCGACGGCTCCGGGGGACCCGCGGCGTTCAGCATCGGTCACGGAAACCGCGAGGTGAATGCGGCGATCGCCGCGCAACTGGACAAGGTGGCGTGCGGTTACCGCTACCTCTTTAACAGCGAGCCGCTGGAAGAGCTGACGAGCCTGCTGCTGCGGCTCTGCGGCGCGGACTTCAGCCACATCGTTTACTCCGGCAGCGGCTCCGAAGCGGTCGAGGGGGCGCTGAAGGTCGCGCTGCAGTACTGGGATGCCCGTGGCATGCCGGCGAAGAAGCGCTTCATCGCCCGCGAGCGCTCCTACCACGGCAACACGCTCGGCGCGCTCTCGGTGTCGGGCTTTCTCGATCGGCGGCGTCCGTTCGAGGGGAGCCTGCTCGATGTGGCATTCGTGTCTGCTGCCAACGCCTACCGCCCGCTGCGCGGGCTCACCGGCGCCGCGCTCGTGACGGCGCTCGCGGACGAGCTCGATGCGCGCATCCGCGCACTCGGCGCGGAGAATGTCGCGGCGTTCATCTTCGAGCCGGTGGTTGGAGCTGCCGCTGGTGCGGTACCCGCGCCCGAAGGTTACGCACAGGCGGTGCGCGCGGTCTGCGATCGCCACGGCGTGCTCGTGATCTCCGACGAGGTGATGAGCGGCTCGGGCCGCTGCGGGACCTGGCGCGCGCTCGAGCACGATGGGATCGTTCCTGACATCATGGCGGTCGGCAAGGGACTTGCCGGTGGCTATATCCCGCTGGCGGCCACGATCCTCCGCCGCGAGGTGGGCGATACGATCATGTCCCGGCAGGGCGCGATCCTCACCGGACACACGTACTCGGGGCATACCACTGCCTGCGCCGCGGCGCTGGCCGTGCAGCGCCTCATCGAGCGCGAGTCGCTCGTAGCGCACGTGCGTATCCGCGGCGAGGCGCTGCGGCGCGAGCTGCGCGAGGCGCTCGGGAGGTTCGATGAAGTCGGCGATGTCCGCGGCCGCGGCTACCTGATCGGCGTCGAGTTGGTGCACGATCGGGCGAGCCGCGAGCCCTTCCCGGCGCAGCGGGGCCTGAGCCAGGCGCTCGGGCGCGCCGCCTTCGAGGGCGGGCTTATCGTCTACCCGTGCGCGGGCAACGTCGGCGGCGTGAAAGGCGACACCGTCATCATCGCGCCGCCCTACAACGCGAGTGAGGGTGAGCTCGCGGAGCTCATCGAGAAATTCACCGCGGCGGTGGCGCGCACGCTGGCGGGGGGATGATGCCCGCCGCCAGCAGTCCTTGTGCGCGTGTGCGCCCTGCCGGGCGTACAAATAAGTCGGCCACGCCTTGTGGGCGTGGCCGCAACTGCCTGAGCGATATTACTTGTTAGAACTTCTGCGCGATCTGCAGCGAGTACGTCCTGGGCTGCGTCGGAATGACGTACGGCTGCGGTCCGCAGGTCGTCGTCGCGCACTCGACATAGCGGGTCAGGTTGGCGCGCTTGTCCGCCACGTTGTTGATGATGAACCGCAGCTGTAGACCGTTCTTCTCCGCGCCGGAGGATAGATCGAACAGCGCGTAGGGTGGCAGCTGGCCGAGCGCCAGCTGATCGACCCGCCGCAACAGCGGCTCGGTGCTCGTCTGGTACATGCCGGACAACTGCCCGAATCCTTCCCACGTTCCCAGCGGGAACATATAGCGCGCGACGAGGTTCATCTTGAACTTCGGGGCGACCGGGAGTTGCGTGCCCGACGGTGCCTCCGGGCCGGTGAGGGTGATGCCGTCGGCGTAGGAGACCACCTGGTTGGGGCAATTGGTCGTGAGAGTCGTGGTGCCCGGAAGGTAGTTGCTGGCTCCTCCAGTGCCGGCCGGGCCGCAATAGTTCGTCGTGGTGACCGCATGCAGATAGGTGAGTCCGCTGGAGACCACCAGGCTTTTTACCGGTGCCCACTGCAGATCCGATTCAAAGCCTCTGATCTGCGCCGAGGCCGCATTCTGCACGACCGTCACACTGTTGGGACCGAGGAACAGGAACTGGAAATTGTCCCAGTTTTCGAGGAACGCGGCCGCGTTCCAGCGCAAGGTGCGATCGAGCCACTCCGTCTTCCAGCCGATCTCCCAGTTCACCAGGGTATCGGTCTTGTAAGGTGGATAGACACTGTCGAGGGTCGCATTGAACACGCGATTCACACCGCCCGGCCGAAAGCCGGTGGAGTAAGTGAAATACAGCAGCTTGTCCGGGTCGAGCTTGTAGGTGAGATTGGCGCGATAGGTCCGGCCGCTGTCGGCGACATCCTGATTGAGGTCGGTGCAGGGCGCGCCGTGGAACGGCTGGTAAGTGGGATCTCCGCGTACGCCGGAAGGTCCACAGGCCCACTGCCCGGATGCCTCCCCGGTCTGCGGCGGCCCGGCGCTATAGCCACCGAAGCCCGTATAGGCCTGATAGTTCGCCGAGTAGCCGTAGAAACCCTGTATCGAATTGTCGAAGTGGTAGAAGCGGATGCCGCCGGTGACCGACCATTGGTTGGTGATGTCCCAGACCAACTGGCCGAAAGCGGCCCGGTCCCGATCGACGCGCTCCTCATCGGTCAGCCAGATCGTGTTGCCGTTGACGCCGGGGATAATCAAGCTCTGCGCAAGACCCCCCGGACTGTAGGCGTCGGGCGCGGTCTCGTTGCCGGGTATGGTGTACTGCTCCCAGATCTCGTGGACCTGACGCTCGGCGAACAGGCCGACAATCCCCCTGACCGGCAAGTCCTGCGGCGTGGTGAGGCGCAGCTCCTGGCTCCATTTCGTGTAATGGCCGTTGGTGGTCACGAACTCCTGCGGATCAGAGACGAACGAGCCCGCGGGAAAGCTTGAGGGCGAGACGGCAGCGCCCGGGCCGAAGAAGTTGCAATAGGAACCGATATTGTGCGCTTTGGCGTAGTTGTAACCGGTCTGAGTCAGCCAGTTACATCCCGACCCGAAGAACTTGTCGTAGAAGTAGCTGTAGTCGCTGTAGTCGCTGACGGTGTGCTCGTTGCGGTCGAACCAGCCGCCGGCATAGGTGATGTCGAAATTGCTGATTTTGCCTTCGACCGTGAGCGAGGTCTGCGTGAGATTGTCGACCGACCCTTCCGGACCGTAGTGCACGAGGTCGAGGTCCCCCACCGCCGGGTCGAAAGCGAATGCGCCGTTCGATCTCTGGTGCTGACCGACGAATTGCGGCGTGAGGGTCCAGTTGTCACCGAGTTTGACCAGCAAGGATGCGCGGCCGCCGTCCGTAGTGACGGTGTTGTACTGGCTGTCCACGAAGCTCGCATTGCTGATCGATTGCCCTACGGTCGGGAACGTCCTGACACCATCGATGATGCCGGCGGTCAGATTGGTCCCTGCGACGTTATGAATATAGCCCGCATCGTGCTCGTCCCAGGCGACCAGGCGGATGGCCGCGGCCGGGGACAGTGGAATGTTCACGTAACCCTCGCCAATCCACCCCTGACCCCCGTGATCCACCGTGTTGCCGGTAAGGTCGTAGCCGGCGGAGAACTTGGTGGGATCGGGCTTGTTGGTAATGATGCGGATGGTGCCGGCTTCCGAGCTCGCGCCGTACAACGTGCCCTGCGGGCCTTCCAGCACCTCGATGCGCGCGATGTCATAGACGTGGATGTCTGGCGTGCCATCGATAGTGGTGATCGGCAGCTCGTCGAGGTAGGTGCCGACGCTCGGCTGGGAGGCCGAGTGGTTGCCGTCCTGGCCGCTGACGACGCCGCGCATGTACACGTGCGTCGTGCCGATGCCGGTGCCGCCCTGTCCGAGTCCCTTGACGGTCGTGACACCCGAGAGGTACTTGACGTAGTCGTCGATATCCGTGATGTGTAGCTCCTCCAGCTTCTCCGTGTTGAGAGTCTGGATGCTGACCGGCACGTCCTGCAGGTTCTGGGACGTCTTCTGCGCGGTAACCACCACTTCCTCGAGCCCACCCGCGGCCCCACCGCCACCCGCGGCGGCCTGTTCCTGTGCATAGGCCGCCGGCACGGCCGCAAGCAGCGCAGAGGCCAGCGGAATGCCCGCCCGG
The DNA here is from genome assembly GCA_963835645.1 of uncultured Gammaproteobacteria bacterium. Taxonomy (GTDB): domain Bacteria; phylum Pseudomonadota; class Gammaproteobacteria; order Steroidobacterales; family Steroidobacteraceae; genus 13-2-20CM-66-19. The sequence continues at coordinate 39,181 of CAWIGQ010000002.1, forward strand.
CTGAACGCACGGCGCTTGCCCGCTTCACGTACCAGTTTTCGTCGTCGACTACGCGTCATGGATCGCCCCCCCAGGTGATTGTGGAACCCGCGGACTCACAACCTTCTCGTTTGAACGCATTGTCACATCTGCCGGCACGTCCGGGTAGGCCGGCAGCACCGAACCCAGCGCCGTCTTCAGCGGCCCGAGCCACGGCTCGTAATGTCGCCATTGTTCAAGGCCATCCCTGAAGATCGGCTGCCGGACCTGCTCCGAGCTCGCAGTTCGCACGGCGCGTTCGTTTTCGTAGAACTTGAGGCACGCCGCCTCGAACGGCAGGGCGCAAGCGGCAAGCAGCCGCCGCACCTGCGCATCGGTGTCCTCGACCACGTGCTCGTAGAGCACCCGGTGCACACGAGCGGGCCGCACCGCGTCGAAATGGGCCATGAGCCCCACGTAGTCGCGGTAGTAGCGGCCGAGATCCTCGAGTCCGTAGGTGAAGTTCTGGCCGCGCGCGAAATGCTGCTTGAAGCATGAGAAGCAGCACCCCATGGGATGGCGCCGGGCGTCGATGATCGTGGCGTTCGGCAGGATCAGTTGAATGAGACCGACGTACAGCCAGTTGTTCGGCATCTTGTCGATGAAGTAAGGCGCGCCGCGCTTGCGAAAAATCCGGGTGCTGTCCAGATAGCGCTCGCCGAGCGAGCGCAGCTCTACGCTCGTCAGGGCCGCCAGCGCCTCGAAGAAGCCGTCCTGGTTCTCCGTGCCGTTGCGATCGGCGAGCTCGCGCGCAAGCTGCGGCAGCTCCGGCAGCTCCATCGTTCCCTCGACCAGGGAGTGACTGCCGAGGATCTGCTCGAGGAGCGTTGAGCCGGCGCGCGGCATGCCGAGAATGAAGATCGGATCGCGCGCGGCCACGCCGCAGCCGGCGCGTGCGGCGAAGAACTCCGGCGTGAACAGCGCCTGCGCGCGGCGCACGAAGTCGGCGTTCACCTCGGCGTGGTAAGGGTGCGCCTTGCGGCGCATCGCATTGCCCGCAGAGTAGTGCGCGAACGACTCCTCATGAGCGCCCTGATCCTCGAGCGCTTTGCCGAGTGAGAATTCGAAGTGCACCCTGTCCTCATCGGTGAGGTCCTCGCGCGCGAGCGCGCTGCGCAGGCTGATCACATCCGCCGGCTCGAAGCGGAAGGTCTTGAGGTTAGCGAGGCTCCAGTACGCTTCCCCGAGTCTCGGCTCCTTGTCGATGGCGCGGCGGTAGGCGGCGACGGCCTCCGTCAGGCGCCCGGAGGTCTTCAGCGAATGGCCGTAGCTCATCCAGACCTTCGGCTGCTGCGGAAACTCCTGCAGCACGCCCTGGTAGATCTGCGCCGACCCCGCGTAGTCGCCGACGTTGGCGAGCACCGCGGCCTTGAGGTTGCGGTAGCCCGGATTGCGCGGCTCGCGGGCGAGAAGCTGCTCGACGTGTGGCAGCGCTGCGGCCGCCTTGCCCTGGCGGTTGAGCACGGTCGCCAGGTTGTGGCGGGCGGCATCGAAGCTCGGGGCGAGCTCGAGGCAGCGCTCGAGGAGTGTCTGCGCATCCGCGTAGCGGCGCAGCCGTGCCGCGACTTCCGCCAGCATGCGCAGCGCCGCGACGTCGGTCGGATGGCGCTTGAGGTGCTCGCGCAGCAGCGCCTCGGCTTCGGGAATGCGGTTGTCGACCAGCGCTGCAGCCGGGGCCAGCAGCCGGGGATCCCGGGTGGCTGCCTTGATGTGGCGCGCGTACGCCATATCGGCCGCTTCCCCTTCGCCGATCGCCGCAAGGTGGTCGGCGAGCGCGAGCCACGCATCCGACATGTCCGGCTTGAGGGCCACCGCGCGGCGCAGCGCGGCGATGGCCGCCTCGCCTTGCCCGAGGCTGCCGAGCGTCATGCCCAGCTCGTAGTGGGCCGCGGCCCAGCGAGGTTGCTTGTCACACAGCCGCTGCAAGGCCTCGAGCGCGGCATCCGCGTTGCCGCAGGCACGCTGTGCCACGGCCAGCAGCAGCGTGGCCATGGGGTGATCGGGGACTGCTTTCAGGATCTCGGCGGCCTGCTCGGCCGCCAGTGCCGGCTTCGCCCGCAGCAGCCGGGCGGCATGACTCAGTGCAACCTCGACCGACCCGAGCGAGTGTGAAGGGGCATTCATTCGATGAACGACGCCACGTGGAACTCAGCCGCACCGGGCCGGCGCCGGACGGTGCCTCCCGAAAGCGCTCCCCCATGACCTTCTGCACGGATACCCCTGTCGCCGCTTCCTTTAAAATAGCTCAGCGACGCTCGAGATGCCACGCATGCGAGGCCGCGCCGGGGAGCGCCGTGGCGCGCAACGCACAGATCCGGTACAGCAGGTCTACCGAAAGCCGGCGGCGGGCGGGCGGGCCGCGCCGTTACCCGCGGGGAAGCGCCAGGCGAGCGGCTCGAGCCTGGGTACCATGCCGATCCAGCCGACGATGCCGAGCGCGCTCATGACGGCGGCGGCGACGAAGGCGAGCTCGTAGTGCCCGGTGTGCTGCACGATGAAACCGGTGAGGGCCGGGGAGATCATGCCGGGCACGTTGCCTATCGAGTTCTGGATTCCGACCCAACGACCCGAGGCCTTGGGCCCGGCGAGGATCTGTCCCATCACATAGACGCCGGCGGAGGAGGCGCCCATCATCACCTGGAAGCCGAACATCGCGGCGACCGCCGTCGACTGCGAACCCCACGCCATCATCAGCATGAAGACCACCGAGCCGCTGTGCGCGAGCGCCATGATGAGTTTCCAGGCGAAAGTCACCGAGCCGCCGCGCCGCACGTAGCGGTCGACCAGCCAGCCGGTGAGGAGCGCCGTCACGCCGTTCACGAGGTAGCCCGCGGTGCCGACCCGCTCCATCTCGTGCATCGAGAAGCCGTGCTCCTCCTCCAGATAGCTCGGCAGCCAGCCGAGCATGAAGTACCAGAGGTAGTTGCTCGAGAAGAGCCCCAGGCTCGTGCCCCACAGCCCGCGCTGCGAGAGCACCATCCCCCAGGTCGGCGTCGACGCATCGGCGCGCGCCGTGGCGAGCTTCGGCAGCTTCACGCGCGACCATGGCGCGAGCCACAGGAGCGAGGCGAGGCCGAAGACCAGGAACATCCCGCGCCAGCCGACCGCGTCGATGAGGAGCCCGGCGAGCCAGATGCCGATACCGGGCGCCATGAGGTAGCCGAGTCCGACGATGCCGTTCGCCTTGCCGAGGCTCTCGAGCGGCACCACGCAGGCGAGGAGCTTCGACACGCATGGGAATCCCACGCTTTCGCCGAGGCCCAGCATCAGGCGCACGAAGAGCAGCGACCAGAACCCGACCGCCGCGCCCATGAGGGTCGTCGCGCCGGCCCAGATCACGAGTCCACCCGCGAGCACCCAGTGCGCGCCGTAGCGCTCGGCGAGCCAGCCCACGGGGATCTGCACCCAGAAGTACATGTACCAGAACGCCGAGAACAGGATGCCGTAGTCCTGAGCGGTCAGGCCGAGGTCGTGCCGGATCTGCAGTGCCGCCGTCGGCATGGCGCCGCGATCGACGTAGTTGATGCCGAGCACCAGCGCAAGCAGCGCGACCACGTAGAAGGGCCGCGACAGCCCGGCCGCGCGCGCCTCGGCCGCGGTCAGCACGGCTGCCGCGCTCGGCCCCGGGATTCGGCAGTGGACTCAGCTCGCGTAATCCGCTTCAGTGCGATCGAGCAGGCGCTTGAGCGCCTCGAAGTGCAGCTCGGTGCGCCCGACGCCGCCGACACTCGTGCAGCCCTCGAACTGCGCGACGGTCGCCTGCAGGATCGCCGCTGGCAGCACGCGCAGCCTGCGACCCGTCGACAACGCGAGGATCTGGGCCTGGCAGGCGCGCTCGAGGAAGTACAGCCGCTCGAATGCCTGTGCCGCCGTAGGCGCGGTCACCAGCACGCCGTGATTGCGCAGCATGCCGATCGGCTTGCCGCCGAGGGCGCGCGCCAGGCGTTCGCCTTCGTCGTAATCGAGCGCCAGGCCGTTGTAATCGACGTAGGCAATGTCATCGTAGAAGCCGATGGCGCTCTGTACTGCCATCTCCAGGCGCGGTTCTTCCAGCATGCCCAGAGCCGTCGCGTACGGCATATGGGTGTGCAGCACGCAGCCCGCCCCGGGCACCACGCGGTGCGCCGAGAGATGGATGTAAAGGGCCGTGTCCTCGACCAGGCCGCGTCCGGCGACGAGCTTGCCGCTGAAGTCGACCTCCAGCAGGTCGCTCGCCTTGACCTCCGACCACAGCAGGCCGAAGGGCGCCAGATAGAAGCGGTCGGTGTGACCGGGAACGAGCATCGTCAGGTGATTGTCGATGCCCTCGTTGAAACCGAAGCGTGCCGCCAGGCGATGGCAGGCGGCCAGATCGATGCGCGCACGGCGTTCGGCTTCGCCGCGCGGCCATACAGTTTCCCGTGACGCGTTCATCGAAGCCTCGCCAGCAGATCTTAAGGGCGAGTGCCAGTATAGTCGCGGCCCCCCGAAGCCTAAAGCCGCTTCCAGTCCTTGCGAATCTCGCGTGCCGCGTTGTAGCCGGGGATGCCGGAAACGCCGCCACCGGGGTGGGTGGACGAGCCGCACTGGTAGAGCCCCCGGACGGGCGTGCGGTAGTCGGCCCAGTGCGGCGCGGGGCGTTGCCAGAACAGCTGGTCGGCCGAGAGCTCGCCGTGAAAGATGTGTCCCTGGGGCAGGCCGACGATCGCCTCGAGATCCGGCGCGACGAGGGTCTCGACGTCGATGATCTGTTGGCAAAAGCCCGGTGCCATCTCCTCGAGCACATCGAGCGCAGCCCGGGTGAGGTTGCGCTTCTCGTCGGCCCAGGAGGCTCCGCCCCTGAGCGTGAAGGGCGCGTGGCCGCCGAATACATTGATGACGTGCTTGCCGGCAGGGGCGAGCGAATCATCGACGATCGTCGGCACCACCGGCGTGAGAAACGGTTTGCTCGAGAACCAGCCGTACTTGGCATCGTCATAGGCACGCTCCAGATAGTCGATCCCCGGGGCGATGTGCACGTAGGTCGGATAGCTGAACTGCACCCGGGCGGCATCGAAGGCCCGATAGCGCGGCGGCTGGTGGGCGGCGATGTTCATCTTGAAGGCGGTCGAGAAGGTGCGGAACGTGTCGATGTCGCGCAGCAGCTCCGCCGGCAGGTGCTCGGGGGCGAGCAGCCGCCGGAACAGTGTCGGCGCCGCGGCGTTGCAGGCGACGACGCGGGCGCGAAACTCGCGTCCGTCGGCAGTGCGTACGCCGCGCGCACGCCCGCCGCGCACCAGCACCTCGGCCACCGGCGCCTGCGTCATCACCTGCATGCCGAAGCGTGCCCCGGAGCGCGCGATCGCCGCGGTGATGGCGCCCATTCCGCCGCGCACGAAGCCCCATCCGCCTGCACCCTGATGCTCGCCCATCAGGTGATGCATGATCACGTACGCCGTCCCCGGGGACTTCGGTCCCGCAAACGTGCCGATGGAGGCGTAGTACGCGAGCACGCTCTTGATGATGTCGTGCTCGAACCAGGCCGACAGATAGTCGTAGGCACTCTGCGTCAGCAGGTCGACGATGCGGTAGGCGCGATCGCCAATCGTGCGATGACGCCACAGCAGCGCCGCGCTCCTGCTGAAACTGCGCCAGCTGCGTTTGACGGGATCCACCGGGGTCACGAACAGCAGCTGCCGTACCACCTCGGCGGACTCCTCGAGATAACGCGCGAACTGCGGGTAGATCGCGGCATCGTGTGCTGAGAAGCGCGCAAACTCCGCCTGGGTCCGGCTGACGTCGTCGCTGAAGACGATGTACTCATCGGCCCCGAGCGGGCAGAACAGATCGTTGGCGGGCAGCACCTGCAGCCCGAGCGACCCGAGCTCCAGCTCCCTGATGATGCGCGGGTGCAGCAGACTCATCACGTAGGAGAATCGCGAGGCGCGAAAGCCGGGACTGAACTCCTCGGTGACCGCGGCACCGCCGATGATCTCGCGCCGCTCCAGCACCAGCGTCTTCAGCCCGGCCCTGGCGAGGTAGGCGCCACAGACGAGCCCGTTATGACCCGATCCGATCACGATCACATCGTATGTCGTCGTCATGGAAGCAGCGCCCGCGAGTGCTCCGGTGCCCTATCGTGTCGCGCGGCCGCGCCGAGGGCAACTCGACAGCGCGCCTCGCGATCTTGCGCAGCACACTCACGCAGCGCATCCTGCCTGGTAAGCAACGTGGAGGTCGAGCGTGTACGTACCGGAGTATTTTCGCGAGACGCGCAACGAGGTGCTGCAGGCATTCGTCGAGCGCCATCCGCTGGCGACGCTGGTCGCACTCACCGCGCAGGGCCTCACCGCCAACCACGTTCCCCTGCAATCGCAGCTGGCGGGTGCGGGCGGCGGCGTGCTGCGCGGACATATCGCGCGCGCGAACTCCCTGTGGCGCGAGCTGGCAGCCGACGCTCCGGTACTGGCGATCTTCACCGGCGCCGACAGTTACGTTTCACCCGCCTGGTACCCGGCCCGGCGCGAGCACGGCAAGGTCGTGCCCACCTGGAACTACGCCACGGTCCACGTCAGCGGCAACATCAGGTTCATCGAGGATGCGCTCTGGTTGCGCCAGTTCGTGACCTCGCTGACGGACGTGCACGAGCACGAGCTTGCCGATCGCTGGCAGGTGAGCGATGCGCCGGCGGAGTATATCGATGCCATGCTGCGGGCGATCGTCGGATTCGAGATCGCCGTCAGCGGCGTCGTTGCCAAGTTCAAAGGCAGCCAGAATCGCTCCGCCGCCGATCGCGCCGGAGTCGCGGCGGCGTTGCGGGCCGCGGGGCGAAGCCCGGAGGCGATCGCCGAGATTGCCCCGCAGGCGGAACCAACAGCGGCTGCGTGAGCGTCGATGCGGGCTCACGCTGCGCGCATGCGCTCAGCCCGCCGATGCGCGAGCCAGAACACCGGCAGCGAGGCGAGCTGTGCCAGCACGGCGACGCAGACCAGCGCGACGCGCGAGCGCTCGTAAAGCAGTCCCATCGCCACGCTGCCGATCAGCCACCCGCAGCCGTAGCCCGCGTAGAAGAGTCCGAACGCGAGGCTGCGGCGCTCTTGCGGCAGCATGCCCGCGACGATCGCCTTCAACAGCGTGTCCTGGACGGCATAGCCGATGCCGAGCAGCGGCATCGCCGCGATCACCATCGCGAAGTTGCCCATGAACATGAGCGGCGCGAACAGCGCCGACAGTGTCACGGCGACCAGCACCACCGGCAGCCCGAAGCGGTCATAAGTGCGGCCGATGACGAGGTTTGCCGCGACGCCGCCGCCGGTTGCGAAGGCAAGCAGCACGGGGGCACCGACCTCGGTTGCCATCTTCGTGTGGGTGAGATGGTACGAGATCAATTCATAGCTCAGCAGCCCGGTTGCGAAGCAGGTGCCGGCGAGCATGAACAGCCAGTAGGCCGCAGTGAAACCTGCGACAGGAGCCGTGGCGGCGCGCTCCTCGAGCCGCGACGGCAGCGGGAAGCGCACACGGGCGAGGATCAGCGCGGCCAGCGCCAGCAGCGATGAGATCAGCAGTGCCGCGTACGCGGCCCGGTAACTGCCCCTGAAGAACAGCACCGCCGCGACCAGCAGCGGTCCGAGGGTGGCGCCGGTTTCATCCAGAGCGCTGTTGACCGCGTACACCCATCCCCGGCCGTAGCGGGCGGTGGTATACGACAGCATCGCTTCGACGGTCGGCTTGCGTAGCGCGCGGCCGATGCGCTCGGCGAACACCAGCCCCGCCGCAGCCTGCCAGTTTCCGGCCAGCGCCATCGCCGGCACGGCGAGCAGGTTGATGGCGTAACCGATGAAAGTGATGAGCCAGTGCCGTCCGGTCCGGTCGGCGGCATAGCCTGCAACCGAGCGCAGCGTATAGCCGAGGAACTCGCCTGCGCCTGCGATGATACTGATGGCGGCCGCGCTGGCACCGAGGGAGCCGAGGAAGGCGCCGTTGATGCCGCCGCCGCCCTCGTAGGTGACATCGGCGAACAGATTGACGACGCCCATCGTCAATACGAAGCGAAACGCGGGAGCCTCGAGCACACGCGTGAATTTCACCCGGTCATCCCGGCGGATCGGCACCGCGTCGTATTTACTCGGGGAAGGCAGGGGAGCAGGATAGCGCGACGAGAACGAGAATGTGCGGCGGGGGGGTCGAATGAAAGCTGACGGCAGGTTGTCGCGTGCGGTCGCAGCCATCCTCAGCGCGCATGCCGCTCAGGCGGTATGGGCTGCGGATACCACCAGCGAAACTTCCGCGACCGGCGCGTTGCAGGAAGTCATCGTCACCGCCAACCGCCGCGAAGAGAATCTGCAGGATGTGCCGATCACCATTCAGGCGCTCACCGCCGAGACGCTCACGCAGCTGAATGTCCAGACCTTCGATGACTTCGTGAGATATCTTCCCAACGTCACCTCCACGAGTTTCGGGCCCGCCCAGGGCGACATCGCCATGCGCGGTCTGTCCACGGGAGGCTCGGGCGGTACGCAGGGGTCGGGCGCAACCGAGAGCTTCCCTAACGTCGCCGTCTATCTGGATGAGCAGTCGGGCGAGGTTCCGGGCCGCAACCTGGACGTGTACGCCGTGGATCTCGAGCGCATCGAAGTGCTCGAGGGCCCGCAGGGGACGCTGTTCGGCGCGGGGGCTGAGGCCGGGGTGCTGCGCTACATCACCAACAAGCCGAAGCTGAATCTCACCGAGGCCAATGTCGATGCGAGCTACGGCACCACGGCCCACGGTGATCCCAGTACCGCCGTGGATGCGACGCTCAACGTGCCGTTGATCGAGGATCGCCTGGCGGCGCGGGTGGTGATCTACGACGACCGCCGCGGCGGCTACATCAATAATATTCCGGCGACTTTCTCGCGTGCACCAGCCGATGACGTCGTGGTGAATTACTTCGGCGGTGTCGTGCCGCCGAACAGCGGCGCAATCAACAACGCCAACAACCTGGCGAGCGCCATCAACCCGGTGACCTACACCGGCGCGCGTGCCGAGGTGCTGTACCAGATCAACGACGACTGGCACGCTCTGATCACGCAGTCCTACCAGAGCATCGATGCCGAAGGGGTGTTCTGGGAGGAAGAATACGATAGCCAGGGCAAGGCCGTGCCCGACCTTTCCGTCGAGCAGTACGGCCCGAGTTACGACAAGGACAAGTTCGAGAACACCGCGTGGACGCTCGATGGGCGCGTCGCGGCACTGCACCTGGTGTACACCGGGATCATACCTCGACCGCAACGTCGACCAGTTGCAGGACTACACCAACTACTCGCGCGGCCGCTACGCCGGCTACTACCAGTGCAACTATCCCGGCTATCCGTTCAACAACGGCTTCTACACGGCCGCCAATGCGCCCAATGCCGGCCTGATCGGAGTTGCGGTGCCGACACCCGGCCCTTTCACGGGGTCCAGCTACTACCCCGGCATGGGCGTATCACCGGGCTTCTGTTACTCGCCGCAAGTCTTTTGGACCGATCACGAGACCACCACGCATCAGACCCACGAGATGCGACTGAGCACCCCGGCTGAGTGGCGCCTGCGCGGGCTGGTCGGGTTGTTCTGGGAGCAATACCGCATTCACGAGAACGCCGACTGGCATTACGGCACGAGCCCGAACTTCTATCCAATCGGTCCGCCGAGCATCGATCCTTACACCACGCCGCCGACAAGCTATCCGGTGACCTCCAACAATCCCAGTGTGCGGCCGCTGGGCGATGCGTTCTTCGACGACATCACGCGCGGCTACGAGCAGACTGCCGCCTTCACTTCGATCGATTTCGACCTCATCCCGAAGGTTCTGACGGTGACCGGTGGAACGCGCTGGTACGATATCCGCGACTTCGAGCTCGGCTCCAACGTCGGCAGCTTCGGTTGCGAGATCAACGGTTTTTACACCGGCTACGTGCCACCGAATCCGTGCGTCAGCACCCTCGCCACCGGTCTGCTCAGTAACCTCAACAATCTGGATGCCAAACATCTGCGCTCCACTTACGTCGGCACGCGCAGCCGCGCCAATCTTACCTGGCACATCACGCCGGACATCATGGCGTACTACACCTGGTCGCAGGGGTTTCGTCCGGGCGGTTTCAATCGCGCCCAGGCGGAGGTCAAGGGCCCACTCGCCGGGGTCTGGGTACCGCCGATCGCCTATGCCCCCGATACGCTCGTCAACAACGAGATCGGCTGGAAGACCGAGTGGTTCGATCATCACCTGCAGTTCAACGGCGCCGTCTACCAGGAGAACTGGGACAACGTCCAGCTGAGTATCTTCGATCCCGGCGTGACCGGGAATCTGGTGTTCACCACCAACGGGCCAAACTACCGGGTGCGCGGCGCGGAGACGCAGCTCGCGTGGAGGGTCATCGGCGGGCTCACGCTGACCGGCTCTGCCGCCTGGAACAGCAGCGAGAACGTGAGGAACCTCAGCCTCGTCGGCAGCAATGGCCAGCCGATCACCGGCGTCGTGAATCCCTTCGGCGAGCTCGGTCAGCCGCTGGCGCAGTCCCCGCCGTTCGCAGGCAATCTGCGCGCGCGCTACGAGTTCCGGCTGGGCGATTACGACGCGTTCCTGCAGATCGGCGCGCTGCATCAGGCGCACTCGTACGCCACCACCAACCCGCAGCAGAAGACCTTCCAGGGCGTTTCCACGAATTTCCTCGATCCCGCGTTTACGACCTACGACGCCTCGGCGGGGATCGCGAGCGGACCCTGGAGCACTCAGCTGTACGCGGAAAACTTCACCGACACGCGGGCGATTCTGTACGCCTCCTATGCCGAGTTCGTGAAAATGGATACCGTCAATCGCCCGCGCACGATCGGAGTGCGCGTCTCGTACCGGTTCCAGGGCAAGTAGCGCCGCGGCCTCGCCGGCAACACGGTCGGCGGGGACGAACCCGTCAGAGTGTCAGGACGATCTTGCCGGGGTGTGATTTCTTCAGGAATTCGCCCTGGGCCGCCACGATCGCGCGCAGCGGATAGGTCGCGCTCACCAGCGGCCGGATCTCGCCACGCTCGATGTAGCCGAGCAGACGCTGAAACGTCACGGGCTCGAAGACCGTGCAGCCGAGTAATCGCAGATCCTTCAGGTACAGCGTGCGCAGGTCGAGCTCGACGAGTGCGCCGGCGATGGCCCCGGCGACCGCGTAGCGCCCACCGCGGCGCAGTATCTGGAGCAACTTCGGGAATCCCGCTCCGCCGACGACGTCGATGACGGCGTCGACCGACTCGTGGCCGAGCTTGGCCAGCAGATCGGCTTCGCGCGGCAGCACCCGGGAGGCACCGAGCGGGCCGAGCACCTGCGCTTTCGCAGGACTTGCCAGCGCGATGACGTTTGCGCCGCGGCGCCTGGCGAGCTGTACGGCGGCCGAGCCGACACCGCCGGATGCGCCCGTGACCAGCACCGTCTCGGCCGCACCGACCGCGGCGCGGCTCAGCATGTTCTCCGCCGCCCCATGCGAGCAGGGGAAGGAGGCGAGCTCGACGTCGCTGAGCGTGCTCGAGATCCTGCAGGCGTTCTCTGCAGGAACCGTGGCAAATTCCGCAAAAGCCCCGTCGCGGTCGGAGCCGAGGTAGGCGGCGTGACCGGCTGCGGTGGCAGGGCGCAGCACGGGGTCGACCAGTACCCGCTCGCCGATGCGCGCCGGATCGACGCCGCTGCCGACTGCGGCAATGCGCCCGCAGCAATCCGCGCCCTGGATCCGCGGGAATTGCACCGCCGCCCCGGACCACGCTGCATCCTGCGCTGCATCCTGCGCTGCACGGCACGCGTCAGAGCCCGGCAGCTGCCGTCCCGCCGCTGACCGACTTCGAGTACCAGCCGATGCGGGTATTGATGTCCGTGTTGTTGACGGCGGCCGCACCGACGCGGATCAGCACTTCACCGGCGGCGGGGATCGGCACCGGCACGTCCTCGCGATATTCGAGCTGCTCGAGCCCGCCGTGCCCGCGAAGGAGCACCGCCCTCATGGCCCCGGGAGGCGGATGGCGCGTGCGTGCACGACGACACCGGTGGAGGTGAGGCTGGTTCTGACGGTCTCGGAGCTGTCGATGATGATGCCGTTGGCGCCGACCTCACGCGCCTTCGCCGACAGCGGCTCGATCGCGTTCTCGACCGTGCAGTGATGAAACGTGCAGGGGTTGGAGTGAGCGAGCGTGGCCACCACCTCGTAGGATCGCTTCGCCTCGCCCTCGGAGGAATACACCACGACGTTCGTGCTCTCGGGCAACGGTGCATACTGCTTGTTACCGACCCGGTTGGCCGCGGTCACCTTCGCCTGCAGGTAACTCGCGCCGTAATGCAGCGGCGGCGTCTGTGGATAGCTGAACTGAGCCGCGGGAGTCGGTGGCGGTGCCTCTTGAGACTCACCACGCGCTTTGGCGAGACTCGCATAGGTGCCCTGCGGGAAGCGTTGCAGATACGCCTCGAGCTCCGCGGGATTGCGGGTATCGCGCACGGACTCCCAGTAGGCGCGCTCGTCAGCGGCACTGCCCGCCGGCCCCGCGCCCGCAGGTACCGCCGCTGAGCGGTGCGTGGCCGCGTTGGCCGTCGCTGCTGCTTTGAGGTTCGCCAACCGTGTCCTGGCCAGGTCCGCGTAGGTGCCCTGCGGGAAGCGCTTGAGATACGCCGCGAGCTCCGCGGGGTTCTTCGTGTCGCGCACCGACTCCCAGTAGGAGCGGTCATCCGCCGAGCCGGCCGCGGCCGCCGCCGCATTGGTAACCGGCGGCGCGGGCAGCGCCGGCACCGGCGCGGCGCTGCCGGCACGAAACTGGAACGTCCCCTCGATCGGTGAGCTGGCAACCCAGGGCTGCTGCTGACCACCAGTCGCGGCTTTGACCGTCAAGCCGACCTCATTGAACGTCTCGAAGACACCGAGGCCGGGCTTCATCATCGCCGCCGTCAGCGCCTTGGTGAAGGGGCTGTTCCTGCCGCCTCCATCGCTCGCCGTGTTGCCCGGCTGTGTGGCGTAACTGATGAGCGTGCCCGCGGGTGCCTGCATCTGCGCCAGCCCGCGCGACAACGCCCGCAGCCCGCGCCCGCCGAAGGGATTGTTGCGACACGCATCGAGGATCACGATGTTGAGGCGGTTGTCCGCATTCTTCATCTCGTCGAGCACGTAGCCGACGTTGACGAGCTCGTATTTGACGTCGGCGGCGTCCTCCACATCCGCCCCCACCGGTACCAGGTAGTTCTCCCCCTCGATCTGCACACCATGACCGGCGTAATAGAAGAGACCGATGGCACCTGCACGCAGCCGCTTGCCGAAGTCGCGAATGGCACGCTCCATTGCCGCGTGATCGGCATTCAAGAGCGCGCCATCGCCGACCAGGCGAAAACCCAGCGTCTTGAGTGTCTCGGCGGTGAGGCGCGCGTCGTTGGGAGGATTCGTCAGCGGTGGCACGTGCTGGTAGCCGCCGTTGCCGATCACCAGTGCGAGCCGCGGCTCGCTCGCCGCCGCCGGTGAATCCGCTGCGCTGCGCGGCGCGGGCGCAGCGCTGAGCAGCAGGCCGAGGATCCACAGCGCAGGCCGTGCGATCGGCGGTAACCCAGCGTGTACGGCGCGCATGTGCTTTTCTAATCGCGCGAATCGAGGAGCTCAGGTTACATATGGTACTCCACAAATAGCCCGGCGGAAGCGAAGTGCGTACACTCACACGGACTTTCCCGGACAACCGCCATGAACGAGACCTCGAGAGCCTGCCGACGCCCCGGACCCAGCCGCGATGCGCGCCGCGCCATGCGCGCCGCACCCCTGCCGGACAATCTCAAGCCGGTGCATCCGGGGATGGAGGGCGGACGCTACCGGCCGCTGAACGACGCCGACGTGCTGAAGATTCATCGGGCGGCACTGCGACTGCTCGAGGAAGTGGGGCTGGCGGATGCGCCCCCTTCGGGTGTCGAGTATCTGACGCGTGCCGGCTGTCACTTGAGCGAGCACGGTCGGCTGCTGTTTCCGGCGGCCCTGGTGGAGGACACCGTCGCGCAGGCCGCGCGCCATTTCGTGTTGCATGGGCAGGATCGCCGCCACGACATGGAGCCCTGGGGAAAGAAGGTCTACTTCGGCACCGCGGGCGCCGCCGTCAACATGGTCGACTCGCGCACCGGCGCCTACCGCGAATCGAAGATCCGTGACCTGTACGACATCGGCCGGATCGTCGACGTCATGGAGCACATCCACTTCTTCCAGCGCGCCGTGGTGCCGCGCGACATTCCCGATCCCTACGAGATGGACTTCAACACCTGCTATGCCTCGGTCTCGGCGACGACGAAACACGTCGGCTCGAGCTGGGTCAACCCGATGCACGTCACGCGCTCGCTCGAGATGTTGCACCAGATGGCCGGCGGGGAGGACAAGTGGCGCGAGCGGCCCTTCGTCAGCCAATCTAACTGCTTCGTGGTGCCGCCGATGAAATTCGCGATCGACGCCTGCCGCTGCCTGGAGGTGGCCGCAGCCGGCGGCATGCCGGTGCTGCTGCTCTCGGCCGGCCAGGCCGGCGCGACGGCGCCCGCAGCCATCGCCGGCGCGCTCGCCCAGGAAGTCGCCGAAGTGCTGGCAGGCCTGGTGTACGTGAACGCCGTCAAGCCGGGCGCACCCGCCATCTTCGGTACCTGGTGCTTCGTGTCCGACCTGCGCACCGGCGCGATGTCCGGCGGCAGTCCCGAGCAGGCGCTGCTCTCGGCTGCCGCCGCGCAAATGGCGCACCACTACGATCTCACCGGCGGCACCGCCTCGGGAATGACGGACTCGAAGCTCCCGGATGCGCAGTCGGGGGCCGAAAAGGCCTATTGCCACGCGCTGGTCGGCAACGCCGGCGCGAATCTCATCTACGAGTCGGCCGGAATGCACGCGAGTCTGCTCGGCTACTCGCTCGAGAGCGTCGTCATCGACAACGACATCATCGGCGCGACCCAGCGCACCATCCGCGGCATCGACGTCGACGAGGCGAGCCTGTCGTTCGACACCACCCGCGAGGTGTGCCTGAACGGGCCGGGCCACTATCTCGGCTCTGATCAGACCTTGCAGCTGATGCAGTCGGCGTATCTGTATCCGGTGGTCGGCGATCGCAAGAGCCCGAACGAATGGACCGAGCAGGGCGCGCTCGACATCACGCAGCGCGCCGAGAAGAAAGTCCGCGAGATCCTGGCGACGCATTTCCCGGCGCACGTCCCCGAGGCCGTCGACGCGCGCATCCGCGAGCAGTTTCCCGTGAGGCTGCCGCGCGAGGCGATGCGCGCCCGCTGAGCCATTCGGTGCAGAGCATTCCGTCGCAGGCGCGCGTCGTGATCATCGGCGGCGGCATCGTCGGCTGCAGCGTTGCCTATCATCTGGCGAAGCGCGGCTGCAGCGACGTGCTGCTGCTCGAGCGCCGGCAGCTGACGTGCGGCACGACCTGGCACGCCGCGGGCCTGGTGGGGCAACTGCGCGCCACGCACAACCTCACCCGTCTCGCGCAATACACGACGCAGCTGTACGAGGGACTGGAGCGCGAGACCGGCCAGGCGACTGGTTTCCGGCAGGTCGGCTCGATTGCGGTGGCGGCGAACGACGCCCGCTTCGAGGAGCTGAAACGCGGCGCGTCGATGGCGCGCTCCTTCGGCCTCGAGGTGCAGATCCTGTCGCCGGGCGCGGCGCAGGAGCGCTGGCCGCTGCTGGCGGCGGATGATCTGGTCGGCGCGGTTTACCTGCCGAAGGACGGGCAGACCAATCCGGTCGACACGACGCGGGCGCTCGCCAAGGGTGCGCGCGAGGCCGGGGTGCGCATCGCCGAGAACGTCGCCGTCACGGCGATCCGCACGCGGGCCGGCCGCGTCGCGGGTGTTGCAACCGAACAGGGCGAGGTGCGCACCGACGTCGTCGTGAACTGCGCGGGCATGTGGGCGCGCGAGGTCGGCGGCTGGGCGGGGGTCAGCGTGCCGCTGCACGCCGCCGAGCACTTCTATATCGTGACGCAGCCGATCGCGGGACTGACATCGGGGCTGCCGATCCTGCGCGACGCGGATGCCTGCTCGTACTTCAAGGAGGACGCCGGCAAGCTCCTGGTGGGCTGGTTCGAGCCGCAGGCGAAGCCCTGGGGCGAGGCGGGAATCCCCGAGGGCTTCGCCTTCGACCAGTTGCCGGCGGACCTCGCTCACATCGAGCCGCTGTTCGCGAGCGCGATGCACCGCGTGCCGGTGCTCGAGTCAGCGGGCGTGCAGGTGTTCTTCAACGGGCCGGAAAGCTTCACTCCGGACGATCGTTATCTGCTGGGCGAGGCTCCGGAGACGCGCGGGCTGTACGTGGCGGCCGGCTTCAATTCGATCGGCATCCAATCGGCCGGTGGGGCAGGCAAGGTACTTGCGGACTGGATCATCGACGGGCACCCGCCGTTTGATCTGTGGGACGTCGACATCCGCCGCTGCCTGCCCTTTCAGCGCAACCGCCGCTACCTGCGCGACCGTACGATGGAAACGCTCGGCCTGCTGTATGCCATGCATTGGCCCTTCCGTCAGGCCGAGACCGCGCGCGGGGTGCGCCGCTCGGCGTTGCACGACCGCCTTGCAGCCGCCGGAGCCTGCTTCGGAGAGGTCGCGGGGTTCGAGCGCGCCAACTGGTTTGCCGCCCCGGGAGCGACGCCGCGCTACGAGTACAGCTACGGCCGGCAGAACTGGTTCGGGCAGGCGGCTGCCGAGCACCAGGCGGTGCGTGAGCGGGTCGGCCTGTTCGATCAGTCCTCGTTCGCCAAGTTCGTCGTGAAGGGCGCGGATGCGGCGAAGGTGCTCGGGCGCATCTGCGCCAACGAAGTCGACGTGCCGCCCGGCAAGGTCGTCTACACGCAGTGGCTCAACGAGCGCGGCGGGATCGAGGCGGATCTCACGGTGACGCGTGAAGCCGAGGACACGTACCTGATCGTCACGGCGTGCGCCGCGCAGACGCGCGATTTCAGCTGGCTGTGCCGCCATGTTCCCGCCGAGGCGCGCGCGGTCGCCGTCGATATCTCCTCCGCGTATGCGGTGCTCGGGCTCATGGGGCCGCGCAGCCGCGAGCTGCTCGCGACGCTCACGGATGCGGATCTGTCGACTGCCGCGTTCCCCTTCGGCACGTCGCAGGTCATCGACCTCGGTTACGCGCGTGTACGCGCCAGCCGCATCACTTACGTCGGCGAGCTCGGCTACGAGCTGTACATTCCCACCGAGTTCGCGCAGGCGGTGTACGACGTGATCATCAGCGCCGGCGGCGCGTTCGGACTGCAGCTGGCCGGCTACCACGCCATGAACAGCCTGCGTATGGAAAAAGCCTATCGCCACTGGGGCCACGACATCTGCGATGAGGACACCCCGCTCGAGGCAGGCCTGCAGTTCGCCATCGCCTGGAACAAGCGCGGCGGCTTCATCGGACTCGAGCCGCTGCTGCGCCAGCGCGAGGCAGGCGTGCGGCGCAGGCTGGTGGCGATTGCCCTCGAGCGTGAAGATCGCCTCCTGTATCACAACGAGCCGATCTGGCGGAACGGTGAGCTGGTCGGCCGTGTCACCTCGGGGATGTATGGTCACACCGTGGGCGCATCGCTCGCGCTCGGCTACATCGCCAACGGCAATGCGCCGCTCGACACTGCGTGGGTCGCCGCGGGGCAGTACGAGGTGGAGGTCGCGGCAGAGCGCTGTCCCGCGCGCATCTCGCTGCGACCCTTCTATGACCCCTCCGGCGAGCGCGTGAAGCGTTGAAGCGCGCGCCCTCATGAAAACTCACGCCCGGGTGGTCGTCATCGGTGGCGGAGCCGTCGGCTGCAGCGCGCTCTATCACCTCGCCAGGCTCGGGTGGACGGACGCCATGCTGCTCGAGCGCGATGAGCTCACCGCAGGCTCGACCTGGCACGCGGCGGGCAACTGCCCGAATTTCTCCACCTCCTGGAACATCCTCAAGCTGCAGCGACATTCGACGGCGCTATACGAGCGGCTCGCACAGGAGGTCGGCTACGAGATCAACTATCACCTCACCGGCAGCATCCGGCTTGCACACACCGCCGATCGGGTCGACGAATTTCGACACGTCATCTCGCAGGCACGCGCGCAGCACATTGACTTCGAGCTGCTCTCGCCCGCGCAGATCCGCTCACGCCACCCGTTCCTCGAGCTCGATGGAATCCGCGCCGGCCTGTGGGACCCGAAGGACGGCGATATCGACCCCGCGCAGCTGACGCAGGCGCTTGCCAAGGGCGCGCGCGATCTCGGCGCCAGCATCTGCCGGCACACTGGCGTCACTGCCCTGCGGCAGCTGTCCGACGGCGGCTGGCGCATCGACACCCCGGAAGGATCGATCGAGTGCGAGTACGTGATCAATGCGGCCGGCTATCGCGGCGGCGAGGTGGCCGCCATGCTCGGCGAGTACCTGCCGATCGTGACGCTCTCCCACCAGTACCTGATCACCGAGGACATCCCCGAGCTCGTCGCGCGCGGGTCCGCCCGTCTGCCGCTGGTTCGCGATCCCGACGTCAGCTACTACCTGCGGCAGGAGCGGCACGGCCTGCTGCTCGGGCCGTATGAGTCCCGGGGCCGGGCCCACTGGCTCGAGGGCCTGCCGGGCGAGTTCGCGCATCAGCTCTTCGAGGACGATCTCGGGCGCATCGAGTCTTACATCGAGGCGGCCTGTGCGCGCGTGCCGATTCTCGGCTCGGTGGGCGTGAAGCGCGTGATCAACGGTCCGATCCCGTACGCGCCCGATGGCAATCCGCTGATGGGACCGGCAGCGGGGGTGCGTAACTTCTTCCACTGTTGCGCGTTCACGTTCGGGATCGCACAGGCCGGTGGCGCCGGCCGGATCATTGCGGAATGGGTCGTGAACGGTGAGCCGGACTGGGACGTCTGGCCGCTCGACTCGCGCCGCTACCTGCCGTTCGCCAACAAGACCTACACGCTCGCCAAGGCGCTCGAGACGTATCAGAACGAATACGGCGTCGGTTACCCGCAGGAGGAGCGCCCGGCGGGCCGCCCGGCGAAAACCTCCCCGCTCTACGAGCGACTGCGGGCGCAAGGAGCCGTGTACGGCGCCCGCGGCGGCTGGGAGCGCGCCGTTTACTACGCCAGGGCCGACGATCCGTTAGGCAAGGAGTGCTCGTTCCGCCGCCCGCACTGGCACCGCGCCGTCGCCCGCGAGTGCGCCGCGGTCGCCAACGGCGTCGCGGCGCTCGATCTGCCCGGCTTCGCAAAGTTCGAGGTCTCCGGCGCCGGGGCTGCGGCCTGGCTCGATCGCATGATCGCCGGTCGGCTGCCGCGTGCGGGCCGGGTCGGGCTCAACTATTGCTGCTCGCCGCGTGGAGGCATCGTCACGGAGATGACGGTGTCGCATCTGGCGGAGGGGCGCTTCTGGCTGATCTCCGCCGCTGCCGGGGAGCGCCACGACGAGGACTGGCTGCGCAGCCATCTTTCGGCGCGCGATGGCCCGGTCAGTATCGCGAACCTCACTGCCCGCTACGGCACGCTGATCGTGGTCGGTCCGCGCTCGCGTGAGCTGCTCTCCAGGATCACCTGCGCGGACCTGTCGAATGCCGCTTTCCCGTGGCTCGCGGTGCGCACGATTCCGATCGCGTACACCGAAGCGTTCGCGATGCGGGTCAACTACGTGGGCGAGCTCGGCTGGGAGCTGCACGTGCCGAACGAGCACCTCACCGCGGTGCATGAGCTGCTGGTGGCCGCAGGGCGTGAGCTCGCGCTCATCCACTTCGGGCTCTATGCCATGGACAGCCTGCGCCTCGAGAAGTGCTATCGCAGCTGGAAGGCCGACCTGACTACCGAGTACACCCCCTTCATGGCCTCGCTCGATCGCTTCGTGCATCTGGACAAGCCGGTGGAATTCATCGGCCGCGAGGCGCTGCGCCAGGCGGCGAGCGCTGGCCCCCGGGAGCGCTTCGTGCCGTTGCTGGTGGATGCCCGGGACGCCGACGCGTCGGCCGTCTCGATCGTGTACCGCGGCGACGAGGTCGTCGGGCTCGTCACCTCCGGCGGCTACGGTTACCGGCTGAACCTGAGCATCGCGCTCGCCTACGTCAGGACGGACCTCAGCGCTCCGGGCACCGAACTCGTGGTGGAGGTCCTCGGTGAGCGCTGCCGCGCGGTCGTCGCGCGCGAGCCACTCTACGATCCGGAGAACCTGCGGCTGCGCGCCTGAGGGTGGGTGGTCAGCGCTTTAGGCGCGCGGCTGCCGCCGCTGCCAGCGACTGCGCTGCTCGGTGAGCCACGCATCGAGCAGGTAGAGCGGCTGCGGCTCGAGCCAGCAGGTGCGCACCTGTGCGATCTTGTGAGTGCGGATCATTCCTGCGCTCTCCAGCACCTGAATCTGTCGCATGACCGAGGGAAGTGAAATCGGCAACGGCTCAGCAATCACCGTCACCGATGCATCCTCGTCGCTGAGTTGCTCGATGATGTGCCTGCGCGTCGGGTTGGCGAGGGCACGGAAGATGTGGTTCAGGGCGAGATAGTTACGCATTTGCGTAAGTACGGATCTCTCTATTTCAGGCCATGGCGTAACCAGAACGCCTTGATTCGCAAGGAGACACACTCTAACGCCGTCGAGTGCACTGGTTACGCAAAATCGTAAGTATCTGCAAAAAGAGCGGTGATACTCCGAGCCCCGCTAGCCGCTGGCGGCCGCGCTGCGCCCGCGCCGCAGCAACGTCAGCGCCAGCGCCGCCGAGGCCACCATCAGGAACAGGCTCACCGCATTGAGCACCGGGGTCGCACCCTCGCGCATCCGCCCATACATCATGATGGTGAGCGGAGAGTCGGCACCGACCAGCATCAGCGTGGTATTGAAGTTCTCGAAGGACATCAGGAAGGCAATCGCTGCCGAGCCGATCAGTGCCGGACGCAGGTACGGCAGCGTGACGGTCCACAGCACCGCCGCGTGGGAGGCGCCCAGATTGAGCGCGGCATCCTCGAGCGTGCGGTCGAAGCGCTTCAGCCGCGCGCTGATGGTGAGCGTGGCGATCGCGGCGATGTAGGAGAACTGGCCCGCCACCACCAGCGGCAGTCCGGGCCGCAGAAAATCCGCCTCGTAACCGAACAGATCGCTGCACAGGTCCGCGAGGCGGCTCGCGAACGCCAGAATCGAGATGCCGAGAATCACGCCCGGAATCACCAGTGGCGTGAGCATGAGCATCGACAGTGCGCCCTTGCCGGGAAACTGCGCCCGCTCCATGAGAAATGCGTTGGCGGTGCCGACGAGCCACCGACAGGGCGGTGACCCACGCGGCCACCACGGCGCTGGTCCAGATGCTGCCGAGGAGCTCCGAATCGCGCGAACAGCCCGACGCGTCCGGCCGCCTCGTTGCCAAGGAACCAGTCGAGCGTGAAGCCGTGCCAGGGAGGGGCGGGGTAGGGGGCGTCGTTGAAGGCAAAGACCGCGACGGTGGCGAGCGGCAGGAACAGAAATACCAGGAACGCCCCGACATACAGCGCGGTTGCGGTTCGCAGCCAGGCGCGGCCGGGGCAGCGTGGGTATCATGCGCGGCGCATCACGTCGCTGAAGCGCTGGCCGCTGACCTTCAGGCCGAGCCACACCATGGCGGTCGACAGAGCCAGCAGCAGGAAGCCGAACGCCGCGCCCTGCTCCCAGTTGAAGCGCGTGATGAACTGCGTGTAGATCTGCTCGGTGAACCACAGCGAGTTCTTGCCGCCGAGCAGCGTCGGCGTCAGGTAGTTGCCGAGCGTCAGCATGAACACCACGATGCAGCCGGCGGTGATGCCGGGCGCGGCATGCGGAATCACGATCTCGCGCAGGATGGCCCAGCCCTTGCCGCCGAGGTCGTAGGCAGCCTCGATCAGCGAGTTGTCCAGGCTCTCGAGGCTGCCGACCAGGGGCACCACCATGAACAGCAGCGAGGTATAGACCAGGCCGACGAGGATGGTGGCGTCGTGGTAGAGCAGCTCGACCGGCTGTGCGGTCATGCCGAGATGCACCAGCAGCGCCGGCAGCACGCCCGATTCGCGCAGCAGGATCATCCATCCGAGGGTGCGCACGGTCTCGCTCACCCAGAACGGAATCAGGCAGACGACGAACAGCAACGCACTCATGCGCCCGCGCGCCAGCTTGGCGATGATCCAGGCGATCGGAAATGCGACCAGCAGCGTCAGCGCCGTCGCCAGCGCCGACAGCAGCGCGGTGCTGACAAACACGCGCCAGTACAGCGGCTCGGTGAAGAACGTCGCGGTACTGGGCGAGGCTCACGACGTACTGGCGCGGCGCGACGCGCTCGCGCAACGACAGCAGCGCCAGATCCGACGTGCGGCAGGACGATGAGTGCGATCAGCCACAGCAGTGCCGGTGCGAGCAGCAGCCCGAGCATCAGGCGGCGGTAGCCGGCCGCGCTGACGGCAGCCTCACTCATGCGCGCCGGCCGCGGGGAAGCAGATCGCCCGCTGCGGATCGAAGCTGAAGCAGATGCGCGCGCCGACCTGCAGATCCGCATAAGCGCCGGTCTGCGGCAACGCGAGGCGCAGCTCCAGAGCACTGTGCGTCTCGCGCAGGAGCACTACGGAGTTCGCGCCATCGAAGAGCACGGCGAGCACCTCGCCGCTATGCGTCTGCTGCCCGGCGGGCAATTCGGCCACCGTGCGGCCGAGGCGTTGCCGCTTCGGGCCTGATGAATGCCTCCACCGGCGCTCCCGCCGCGATCGCTCCGTGCCGGCGCGCGCGCACCGCCCAGCCGCCGCGGGTGCCGACCTCCACCAGCGCACCATCGACGGCGAGGGCCTTGCCGGCCAGGCGGTTGCTCGCGCCGACAAAGCCGGCGACGAAGGCGGTGGCGGGCGAGTAGTAGAGCTCCTGCGGAGTGCCGAGCTGCTCGAAGCGGCCGTGATTCATCACGCCCACATGATCGGACAGCACCAGCGCCTCGGACTGATCGTGGGTGATGTAGACAAAGGTGGTGCCGAACGCGCTCTGCAGCTGCTTCAGCTCGAGCTTCATGTGTTCGCGCAGCTTCAGGTCGAGCGCCCCGAGCGGCTCATCGAGCAGCAGCAGGGTGGGCTCGAGCACCATGGCTGCGCGCAATCGCGACGCGCTGTCGCTGACCGCCCGGAGAGCTCCTCGGTACGCTTGTCGCCGGCGCCCGCCAGACCGACCCGCTCCAGCATGGCTTCCGCACGGCGCTGACGCTCGGCCCGGCCGACGCCGCGCCGCGCCAGCCCGAAGGCCACATTCTGCGCCACCGACATCATGGGAAACAGCGCCAGGTGCTGGAACACCATGTTGACCGGGCGCCTGTTCGGCGGCACCTGCGCCATGCTGCGTCCGCCGATGGCGATCTCGCCGCCATCGGGCTGCGATGAAGCCGGCGATCATCCGCAGCAGCGTCGTCTTGCCGCAGCCGGAGGGGCCGAGGATCGAGAAGAAGCTGCCGCGCGCCACGCTGAAGGACACCTCGTCGACGGCCGGGTGAGTCGCAAAGCGCTTGGCGAGGGCGCGCACTTCCAGGTCGGGCGTCGCGGGCGCGGCGGCCATCGGCGGCACGCTCAATTGGCTGCCTTGATGCGGTCGAGGACCCCGCCCTCGATCTCTTCGAGACCGGGTGGGATCGCGGGGTACCACTTGATGTTGCGCAACCCGTCCGGGAAGCTCGCGGCGAACTGCGCGCGGATGCGCGGGTCCACGAGCTGATCGGCACCCTTCGCGGCGGTGAAATTGCCAACGGACTTGGCGACTCTGGCCGCCATCTCGGGGCGCATCACGAAATTGATCCAGGCGTACGCTGCGGCGTCGTTGCGGCCGCGCGCCGGCAGCGCGAAGGTATCCATCCAGCGCGATTGCGCCCGAGCGCGGGTTGATGAAGCGGATATCGGGATTCTCGCGATTGAGCAGCCAGCCGCCCGAGTCCCACATCATGGCCGCATAGATCTCCCCGGAGCGCACGCCGTTCAGCAGCTGGTCCTTGTTGTCGTAGAAGAAGCGGAAATTCACCTTGCAGGCGATGAGCGTCCTGCCGACCTCGTCCATGAGCGCCGTGTAAGCCGGGTATCACCGTAGAGCGCAAAGGGGTTCTTGCCGAGGGCGAGGGCAAAGGCCATCAGCGTCGGCCGCTTCAGGCGCACCGCAGTGCGGCCGCTGCAGCTCGGGTCTGCACAGGTCGCGGTAGTCGCCGATCGTCGTGCGTTTGGAATTGTAGACCAGGCCCTCCGTGCCCCAGACGTAGGGCAGACCGTAGAGCTTGCCGTCCACGGTGGCGTTCTTTCTGACCGTGTCGAGCAGCTCCGGTACGAATTCATCCAGCCGCACCTTGCTCGTGTCGAGCGGCTTGTAGATACGAAACTCCTGCTGCGCCCCGAGGATGCGATCCTGCGAGGGCTGGGCAAGGTCGAAACCGGCACCGCCGGTGGCGCGCAGCTTCGAGATCATCTCCTCGTTGTTCGAAAGCGTAACCTGCACCTGAATGCCGGTCTGCTTCCTGAACTCGGCGATGACGTCCGCGGGCACGTAGTCCGCCCAGCTGATGATCCTGAGCACCCTGGCATCGTCAGCGCGCGCCGCGCCGCCCAGGAGCACCCCGAGCGCCAGCCCCACGCTGAGTGTCAGCCACACGCTGAGCCTGCGGCGCGCGGCACCCGCGCGTTGCAGGGATCGATCAGTGTCGGTGCAGATCATTGGATCGGCGCCCCCGCAGGCGAGATGCTGCGCGTTGACAAGCAAGTTTTTGGCGAGATAGTCTCGCGCTGCACTTGCCAGCGTGCCTGCGCGCGCGGTGATGGCAGGTGCGATCAAGCTGAGACACCCGGAAATATAACATCGCCCCACCTGCTTGTCGTCGGCTCACCGGTCGCAGGCGCCAGCGCCATGTTTGACCTGCAGGGTCACCGCGGCGCACGCGGACTATGGCCCGAGAATACGCTCGCAGGCTTTGCCCGCGCGATCGAGCTCGGCGTCAGCGCCGTAGAGCTCGATTGCGGGGTTACCCGCGACGGCGTCGTGGTCGTCACTCACGACCCGGAACTCAATCCCGACTGTACGCGCGACGAGCACGGGCGTTTTCTCACCAGCGCCGGTCCGCCGATCTTCGCCCTAACCTATGCGCAACTGCAGTCCTACGATGTGGGGCGCCTGCGCCCGGGAAGTGCCTACGCGGCGCGCTTCCCGCAGCAGCAGGCCCTCGACGGCGAGCGCATCCCGCGCCTTGCCGACGTATTGACGCTGGTGCGCACGCACGGGCGTGCCCGGGTGCGCGTGGGCATCGAGGTGAAGACGTTCCCGGAGCGGCCGCAGCTCACGGCATCCCCCGAGGCGTTCGTGCAGGCGCTGCGGGGGGATCTGGAGCGCACCGGCAGCGCCGCGATGGTCGCCGTGCTGGCCTTCGACTGGCGCGTGCTGAGCGCGGTGCAGCGACAGATGCCGCAGGTGGCGACCGCGGCGCTCACCGAGCAGCAGCCGGGCGGGGACACCGTACGGATCGGTTCGGCCCGTCCTTCGCCCTGGCTCGGCGGACTCGATCCGCGGGACCTCGCTGACTCGATCGAGCGGCTGGTGAGTGCCAGCGGCGCGGGCACCTGGGGGCCGGACTATCTGGATCTCGATGCGCAGCGGGTCGAGCGGGCGCATGCACTCGGACTGCGCGTCGTTCCCTGGACGGTGAACGAGCCGGCGCACATGGAGCGGCTGCTGGGATTCAATGTCGATGGCATGGTCACCGACCGGCCGGACGTGCTGCGTGCGCTGCTCGAGCAGCGCGGCATTGCCGTTCCACCGCGCCTGCAGGAGCACGGCTGATGGCCGAGGCCAGCATCCTGGTTGTCGACGGCAACCGCGCGGTGACCCGCGAGCAGCAGGTCGCCGCCGGCGGTCAACCCTCGGGGGAGGGCTACGCGCAGGCACTGCAGAGCCTCGCCGCCGTCAGCTGCGACATCGTGCGGCCCGCGGACGGGGAGGTGCGTTTTGCCCCGGGCAGCGGCCTCGCCAGCTACGACGGCGTGGCGATCACCGGCTCCGCACTGAACGTCTACGACGGCGGCGCGCACATCGAGCGCCAGATCGAGCTGGCGCGGGCGGTGTTTGCCGAAGGGATGCCGTTCTTCGGCAGCTGCTGGGGCCTGCAGGTGGCGGTGTGTGCGGCGGGCGGCCGCGTTCGCCGCAATCCGCTCGGACGCGAGTTCGGCTTCGCGCGCCGCATCGAGCTCACCGACGCCGGTCGCCGGCACCCGATGTTCACAGGAAAGCCCGCGGTGTTCGAGGCGATCACGGTGCACCGCGACGATATCGAGTCTCTGCCCGAGGGGGCGCTGGTTCTGGCGGGCAATGACATGGGGCTGCAGGCGCTCGAGGTGCGCTGCGGGAAGGGCAGCTGCTGGGGCGTGCAATACCACCCTGAGTACAGCTTCAGCGAGATTGCAGCGACGGCGCTGCGCTACGGCGCCACGCTCATCGAAGAGCAGCTGTTTGCCGACCGCGCCGAGCTCGAAGCGTTTGTCGCCGAGCTGCGCGCGCTCATGCGCGACCCCGGCGACCGGCGGCTGACGTGGAAGCACGGCCTTGGCCCGGCACTGCAGGACGAGTCCCGCAAGCTTGCGGAATTGCGCAACTGGCTGCAGCTGCAGGTGCTCCCCTTTGCACGCCACCGCCAGGCGCCCTTCGTGCTCGAGCCCCGATGAGCTTCACCGAGCACCCGGACTTCGCCGCAGCGCTGTCGCTGGCCGGGCAACTCGCCGATGTCGCGCGCGCCATAGCGCTGCGGCACTTCCGCACAGCGCTCGCGGTGGAACGCAAAGGCGACGGTAGCCCGGTCACCATCGCCGATCGCGGCATCGAGACGGAGATGCGCCGCATGATTCGCGCCGCCTTTCCCGGGCACGCCATTCGCGGCGAGGAGTTTGCGGCCGAGGGGAGCGGGGAGTTTACCTGGGTGCTCGACCCGATCGACGGCACCAAGAGCTTCGTGACCGGATATCCGCTGTTTGGGTCCCTGATCGCACTGGTGCAGGGTGACCGGCCGGTGCTCGGTGTGATCGAGGCGCCCGCGCTCGCGGAGCGCTGGGTGGGGTGCGAGGCGCGTCCCACGCTCTGCAACGGCCGGCAGGTGAGCACCAGCGCATGCCGCGCCATCGAGCAGGCGGTCGTCTATACCACCACCGCGGAGACGTTCGATGGCGCGGAGCGGCGACGGTTCGAGAGCCTGAGCGCCCGCGCCGCGCTGCGCCGCTTCGGCGGCGATTGCTACCTCTACGGAATGCTCGCCAGCGGTTACTGTGACCTGGTCATCGAGGTGCAGCTGAAGCCGCACGATTTCATGGCAGCGATCCCGGTGGTGGAGGGAGCTGGCGGCAGGATCACCGATTGGCGCGGGGTGCCACTTACGAGCGCTTCCGACGGCCGCGTGGTGGCGGCCGCCACCGAGGCGTTGTGGAGACAGGCGATCGGCGAGCTGCGCGCCGATTGACCCTCAGCCGGCGAGCTGCAGATCACCCTTGACTGCCGAGCGGAAGATGCGGGCGTAGTCCGCCGCGTCCGTGGGTCTCGGATTGCCGGCCGCGGACGGATCGAGCGAGGCCTCGTGGCCGATGATGTCGGGGTTGCGCAGCGTGACGCCGATCTCCGCAAGCGAGTGCGCAATGTTCAGCCGCTTGCGAAAGCCGAGCACCCAGCCGAACACCGCGGCAAACGGCTCACCCGTCAGGTTAAGGGTGCGGGCGATGAGCGGCAGCTGCGTTTCGATCGCACGCCGGTTGTGCACGATCAGGTAGGGCAGCAGCACCGCATTCGTCAAACCGTGATGGGTGTTGAAATGCGCGCCCACCGGATGCGCGATGGCATGCACACCGCCGAGTCCCTTCTGAAATGCCGTCGCGCCCATGCTCGCCGCCGCCAGCATGCGCGAGCGCGCTTCAATGTCCTGACCGTCATCGCATGCCCGCGGCAGATACGTCTGGATCAGCCGCATGCCCTCGAGCGCAATGCCGTCGGCCAGCGGGTGAAATCCCGGCGCACAGAACGCCTCGAAGCAGTGCACGAACGCGTCCATGCCGGTGGCCGCGGTGATCGCGGGCGGCAGGCCAAGGGTGAGCTCCGGATCGCTGATCACCACCCCGGGCATCATCCGCGGGTGAAAAATGATTTTCTTCTGGTGGGTCGTCTCGTTGACGACCACGCCGGCGCGGCCCACCTCCGAGCCGGTGCCGGCGGTGGTTGGCACGGCGACGATCGGGGCGATGCCACGCGGGTCCGCGCGCGTCCACCAGTCGCCGACGTCCTCGAAATCCCACAGCGGCCGCGTCTGCCCGGACATGAACGCGATTACCTTGCCGGCATCCAGCGCCGAGCCGCCGCCGAAGGCGATCACACCATCGTGGCCGCCCGCGCGGTAGGCGACGAGACCTTCCTCGACATTGGCGGCGACCGGATTGCCGCGTACCCGCGCGAACAGCGCGCTTCCCGGCACCAGCTCGGCCGCGCGCCGCACCATCGGCGCATCGCGCAGGCCCTCGTCAGTGACCAGCAGCGGCCTGCTGATGCCGAGCCGCGCGCAGGCCGCCGGCAGCTCTGCGATGCGGCCCGGACCCGCCCAAACCGTGGTGGGATAGTTCCAATTCGCCCTGAGAGTTGCGCTCACGTCGTCACCCGCAAGTGAAATGATTTTGGCCGCGTCAGATGCTCGTAGCCGACTACCGAGAGCGTACAGCCACGCCCCGACTCCTTGACGCCCGCCCAGGCAAGCGCCGGATCGAGATAGTCGCAGCGATTCATGAACCAGGTGCCCGTCTGCACCTGCTCACCGAGCGCCACCGCTGCGGCCGCATCGCGCGTCCAGACCGCCGCGGTCAGTCCGAAGACGTTGTTGTTCATCTGCGCCACGGCCTCAAGGTCCGAGCGCACCTTCATGACGCCGGCGACCGGCCCGAAGATCTCCTCGCGCATGACCGGCGAGTGCGCCGGGGCATCGAGGAGCAGCTGCGGTGCCAGGTACGCCGTGCCGGGCTGGCTGCGGGGAAAGTCGCGCTCCTCGATCAGCGCGCGCGCGCCGGCCACGATCGACGCGCGTATCTGCGCGCGGATCGCCTCCGCCGCAGCGGTGCGCACCACCGGGCCGAGCGTGGTCTCGGGGGCGAGCGGGTCACCGAGGCGGTATTGCTGAATCAGCTCGATGCAACCGCGCGTGAAGGGCTCATGTACGCTCTCGTGCACATAGATGCGCTGCAGCCCGCAGCAGGACTGACCGGAATTGAAGTAGGCCCCGTCGACGATGTTCTCGATCGCATGTGGCAGATCGGCATCGTGGCGCACGTAGACCGGGTCGCAGCCGCCGAGCTCGAGGCCCACGCCGATGAAGCGCTCGGCGGCGACGCGCTGCACGGAGCGTCCGCCGGCGACCGATCCGGTGAAGGCCACGAAGTCGACTCGCGGATCGCGGATGACCCGCTCGGTGTCGGCGTGCTCCAGGTGCAGCACCGTGAACACGCCGGCCGGGAGCCCCGCGGCGGCAAAGCATTCGGCGAAGCGCTCGCCGCACAGCGGCGTCTGTGCCGAGTGTTTCAGCACCACGGCGTTGCCGGCGAGCAGCGCCGGCACCACGCTGTTGACGGCGATCAGATAGGGGTAATTCCAGGCGGCCACGGTAAACACCACGCCCAGGGGCTCGCGGCGGATGAAGCGCCGGTAGCCCGGCTTCGGCCCGGCGTCGATATCAGCGAGTGCGGTTGCGGCGATGGCGTTCATGTAGCGCGCGCGCTCGAGCGTGCCGCGCACCTCGCTCGCGGCAAAGCGCTGCGGGCGTCCCATCTGCCAGGTGAGCTCGGTGGCAATCTGCGGGCCGCGCTGCTCGAATTCGCTGCAGAAGCGCTCGATGATCGCAGCGCGCTCGGCGAGCGGCACGCGCTGCCACAGCGGCTGCGCGGCGCGGGTGCGCCGCAGCGCCTGATCGATCTGCGCCGCCGTGGCGGCGCTACGCTCGGCGTAGAGGCGGCCATCGATAGGGGAGATGCACTGCATGCTCATATGATCTCGAAATAGCGTGCCAGCTCCCAGTCCGTGACGGCACGGCGGAACTCGCGCTCTTCCCACTCGCGGCTGGCGGCGTAGTGCGCCACGAACGGCGCCCCGAACAGCTCGCGGGCGGGGGCGGAATGCGCCAGACGCTCGGCGGCCTCGGTGAGCGTGCGCGGCAGCTGCCGCTCTGCCGGGAGCTTGCGATCGTAGGCATTGCCGCTGATCGGCTCGTCGGGCTCGATGTGATGCTCGATGCCCCACAGGCCCGAGCCGATCGCCACCGCAATGGCGAGGTAGGGGTTGATGTCCGCGGCCGCGATGCGGTACTCGACGCGCTGCGCCTTGGCGCCGCCCTGGATCACCCGCAGGGCGCAGGTACGATTCTCCACGCCCCAGGTCGCGGCCGTGGGTGCCCAGTAGCCCGGCACCAGGCGCGTGTAGCTGTTGACGGTCGAGGCGACCATGGCGAGCAGCTCGGGCATCAGCGCCTGCTGCCCGCCGACGAACCAGCGCATCTCCGCGGACATGGTGTGCGGTGCCGCCGCATCGTAGAACGCGGAAGCGCCGTCTTTGCGCGTCAGCGACACGTGCAGGTGGCCGCTCTGCCCCGGCAGCTGCTGCGACCACTTCGCCATGAAAGTCGCCATCAGGCCGCGGCGCTGGGCGAGCACCTTGACGAAGGTCTTGAACAGCGCGGCGCGATCGGCGGCTTCCAGCGCCTCGGTGTACAGCAGCGCGGCCTCGATGACGCCCGGACCGGTTTCGGTGTGCAGCCCTTCGATCGGCATGCGCATGTCGGCGGCGAGCTGCAGCAGCGCCTGATAGAGCTCGGCATGCACCGAGCTGCGCAGCACCGAGTAACCGAAATACCCGGGAGTCAGATTGCTCAGGCTGCGGTAGCCCTTGTCGCGCACGCTCGCGGGTGTCTCGCTGAACAGGAAGAATTCATATTCGGCCGCGGCCGCGGCGCCATAGCCCGCCGCCGCGGCACGCCTGAGCACGCGGCGCAGGGTCGCGCGCGGACATATCTCCTCGGCCTGCCCGGCAAACTCGCCGAGGAACAGCAGCATGTTGCCCTCGAACGGCAGGGCGCGGCAGGTGTGCGGCAGCAGCCGTACCGGGGCATCGGGAAACGCCGTGTGCCAACCGGTGAAGGTGATGTTGTCGTACTGCTGGTCGTTGGAATCCCACCCGAGCACTACGTCGCAAAACCCGATGCCCTTCTCCAGCGCGGCAAAGAATTTCTCGCGCCCGATGTACTTGCCGCGCAGGATGCCGTCGTTGTCAAAAATGCCGATCTTGACATGCTGCAGGCCGCGCTCCTCGACAATCGCACGGGCCTGCGCAGTGGTGGACACCTCTTCGGGTTGCATGCAGGCAGCTCCTGGGGCGCTTCAGCGCGAGCCGGAATCACCCATGTTAACGCGACCGGCTGCTGCGCCGATAAGCAGCCCCTTGCAGCCACTGCGGGTCGATCTCCACGCCCCATCCGGGTGAGCTCGGGATGGTCACGTGGCCGTCCTTTACCGTGTAGGGATCTTCGCGGAACAGTCCCTGCTGCCACGGATAGTAGTCCGCACCCTCGATCGACAGCTCGAGGTACTTGCCGGGGTTCGCGATGGCACCCAGCAGGTGCATCGTGCACAGCGTCACCAGCGAGAGGTTGGCGCTGTGCGGCGTGCACGGCAGGCCCGCCGCCGCCGCGAGCTGTGCGACTTTCAGCGTCCGCGTGATTCCGCCCATGTACATGACGTCCGGCTGCACGATGTCGACCGCGCGCATCTCGATCATGCGTGCCCAGGTGGCGAGGTCCCAGTCCTGCTCGCCGCCGGTGACGTCGAGATCGAGTGCGTCGGCGACCTGCTTGGTTTCCTCGAGCCTCCAGTACGGGCACGGCTCCTCGTAATGGCTGATGCCCTCGGCCTCCAGCAGCCGTCCGACCTCGATCGCACGCCGCGGCGAGAAGCCGCTGTTCGCATCGACCAGCTTGGCCACGCCGTCACCCAGGGCGCGCGCCACCTGCGGCACGATCGCCTCCGTCCGTCCGGGCCACTCGTCGATGTCGTGGCCGCACTCGGCTGCGATGCGCCACTTGAATGCATCGAAGCCGTGCTCGTCGCGCAGCCGGGCGAGCCGCGCGGCTTCGTCCGCGGGCGAAATGTCCCGCCGCATCGAGGAGGCGTAGGTGCGCAGGCGGCGCGGCGTGCCGCCGAGCAGCTCGACGACCGGTTTGCCCGCGAGCCTGCCGCGCAGGTCCCACAGCGCGGTGTCGAGCCCGGCGAGCGCGCGGCAGCGGTAACTGCCGGGAAACTTGTGCTCGCGCTCCTCGATGCGATTGACCAGCGCCTCGATGTCGAACGCGTCGGCCCCGAGGGCCCACGGCGCGACCTGGCGGTGAAAGATGGTTGCCGTGATGTCGGCGTTGTAGGTCGAAGTCTGGCCCCAGCCGACCGCACCGCTGTCGGTGGTGAGGCGCACGAAGCACACGAACTCGCTGGCAAAGGTCTCGAGGCTCGCGATTTTCATGGTTTTGCTGCGGGCGCCGCCGCCCGCGCATTCAGCACGTGCAGGTAAGCGGCGCCGAACGCGGCGAGCGCGCTGACCACGGCGAGCGTGATGAACACGCCTCCCCAGCCAAAGGCCACCGAGAGTCTCGCCATCACGGTGCCCGCGGCCACGCCGCCGAGATACCCCGTGCCATCGACCAGGCCCGAGGCGGCCGCGCCTGCCCGCTTGCCGCCGAAATCCAGGGCGAACGCACCGGGCAGAAAGGAATACGGCCCGAGCAGGCAGAAGGCGACGAGCCCGATCACGGCCACCGGCAGCAGCACGCCGGCGGAGGCCGGTCGGAGCGAGGTGAGCAGCAGCAGAGCCGCCGCCGTGGTCGCAAGTCCGAGCATCAGCAGCAGCGAGCGCGAGTTCGGCCCGAGACGGTCGCTCGCCCAGCCGGCGAGCAGCACCGAGAGTGCACCCACCCCCGGGAAGATCGCCGACAGACCGGCGGCACGACTCACGCTGTAACCCAGGAAGTCGCGCAGGTACACCGGCGTCCAGGTGTTGAAGGTCTCGCGCACCATGGTGGCGGCGAAGCCCAGCAGGCACACCATCACGAAGGCGCGGCTGCGCAGCAGCGGGCGCACCAGCGTCAGGTAGCTGGTTGGGCCCGATTGCTCTGCGGAGAACACATTGCGCGGGTTCGCCACCGCCTCCGCGTGTCCCTCATCGGTGCGCGACTCGCGCAGCAACAGCAGGTTGGCGAGAAACATGAAACCCGCCACGCTCGCCCCGAACAGAAACAACCCGCGCCAGCCGATGCCGTGCTCGAGCAGCAGGCCCATGCTCTGCCGCGCGGCGGCGTCGCCGAGCAGGTAGCTGCAGGTGAGGACCGCGGCGACCGTGCCGTAGCGGGAGTAGTGGAACCACCTGGATGAGACCTTGACGAGCGCCGACCAGCCGATCGACTGCGTCAGTCGATTGCCGACCCACGCGAGGGTGAACAGCGGCAGCGTGGAGCCGGAAGCGAACAGCAGCGTAAAGGCGGCGGCGCCGCCGGTGGCGATCAGCAGGTTGCGTTTGCCACCCCAGAAGTCGCCGAGGCTGGTGAGGAACCACTTGCCCAGGGCATAGGCGAGCACGCCCCAGGAGGCCATCGAGCCGATGCTGACGATGGCGGCGGCGTGACTGACGCCGTGTCGCCCGAGCTCATCGACCAGCAGCGGCGTCGCCACCGAGAGGTTCGAGCGGCAGAAGTAACAGGAGGCGTAGCCGAGGAACAACAGCAGCAGTGTGCGGCACTGCGCGATCCGCAGCGCGCGCACCGAGGGCGCAGCCGGCGCAACCGCGGCCGGCGCGATTACGCTAGCCACGGCAACGAGTAGGTCTTGGTGTTGGTGAAGCTGCGGATGGCTTCCTGCACGCCTTCCTTGTAGCCCAGGCCCGAGTCCTTGATGCCGCCGAACGGCGTGAGCTCCAGGCGGTAGCCCGGCACCTCGCGCACGTTCACGCTGCCGACGTTCAGTTCCGCGACCATTCGCGTGATGTAGTCCAGCCGGTTGGTACACACGGCCGAGGACAGCCCATAGGCGGTGGAGTTGGCGACGCGGATCGCATCATCGATGGTGCGGAAAGCGATGACCGGCGACACCGGTCCGAAGGTCTCCTCCCTGACGACGCGCATCCCCGCGTCCACGCGGTCGAGCACCGTCGGCGAGTAAAGTGCGCCGGCGCGGATGTTGCCGTACAGCAGCCGCGCGCCCTGTGCGACCGCCTCGGTCACTTTCTCCTCGAAGGAGCGTGCCGCCGCCTCATCGATCACGGTGCCCATGTCGGTGTCCGGATCCATCGGGTCGCCGTACCTCACGGCGCGGCTCTTCTCGAGCAGCAGCTCGGTGAAGCGCTCCGCCACGGATTCCTGTACCAGCATGCGCTTGATGGCGGTGCAGCGCTGGCCGGAATTGCGGTACGAGCCGGCGGCGGCGAGGGTCGCGGCCTCCTCGAGGTCGGCGTCTTCCATCACGATCAGGGGATCGTTGCCACCGAGCTCCAGCACCTGGCGCTTGTAAACGGCCTTGGCGGCGATGTACTTGCCGACCGCCACGCCGCCGGTGAACGTGATCAGATCGACGTCCGGATGCGTCAGCATCTCATCCGCGATCTCCCTGGGGTCACCGGTGAGCACGCTGAACATCTGCGGCGGCAGGCCGGCCTCGTAGAGAATGTCCGCGAGCAGCAGCGCGCTGAGCGGGGTCTTCTCGGAGGGCTTGAGCACCATGCGGTTGTTGCTGGCGATGCTGGGAGCCACCTTGTGCGCTACCTGGTTCAGCGGATGGTTGAATGGCGTAATCGCCGCAATCACTCCGAGCAGCGGCTCGCGCAGGGTGTAGACCTTGCGCCGCTTGCCATGCGCGGTGAGGTCGCAGGAGAAGATCTGCCCGTCGTCCTGCAGCGCCGCGTTGCCGGCGAAGATGAACACGTCGCAGGCGCGGCCCACCTCGTAGATCGAGTCCTTCTTGCACAACCCGCTCTCGGCGGTGATGAGGTTGGCGATCTCCTCGGTGCGCGCGCGCAGCGCCTCGGCTGTCTGGTAGCAGATCCGGTAGCGCTGGTAGCGCGTCAGCGGCGAGCGGAAAGCCCTGGCAACCGCGAGCGCCCGGCGGACCTCGGCCACGGAAGCCTGCGCCACCGTGCCCACCAGCGCGCGCGTGTACGGGTTGAACACCTCGCTGCTGCGGGGGGTGGCGATGCGCTCACCGCCGATGCGCAGGCTCTCGCGCCGCACCGGGTCGCTGCGGCTGAAGGCGGCGGCACGATTGCGGTTGTCATCGGGCATGGTTCAGCACCCAGTCGAAGGCATCGAAGTTGCGCCAGCGCCGGTTGGCATCGAGGTTCTCGATGCGGCGGTTCATCACCAGCGGTACCAGCTGTTCCGCGAGCCCGCCATGCGAGCGCAGCGGCGCATCCAGGCCCGAGAGGTCGTGCCTGGCCGCCGCACCGCCGAGCGCGACCGAGCGTATCGCGATCACTACCAGATCGCCGATCCGGTCGGCGGGCAGCTCGAAGCGGCTGGCGGCGTCTGCGCGCGTCAGCACCATCTCGATGCCGCGGAGTGAGGCGATGCGGGCGGCGAGGGCGCTGGCGTCGACGTCTGCGTGCAGATACACCGTCGCATACGAGCCGAGAGCCCCGTGATGCGCGACGTAGGGGTCCGTGATCGGCAGGATCACGCGCGTGCGCCCCGACCCGAGCCAGTCGTCCAGCACATCCTGCAGGTAGATGACGTTCGGGCTCGCGTCGAGGCGCGTCTTGGCATTCATGCCGTGGTCGGCGGTGAGCGCAATGATGCAGCCTTGCGTCTCGAGCCGCGCGAGGTAGCCGTCCATCATGTGATTGAACGCATTGGCTTCGGCGGAGCCGGGCGCGTGCTTGTGCTGCACGTAGTCGGTGGTTGAGAGGTACATGACGTCCGGGCGCTGCGTCTGCATGAGCTTCACGCCCGCGGCGAACACGAACTCCGACAGCGCGGCGCTGTAGACGTTCGGCACGGGCAGGCCGACCAGTTGCAGCACGCGGTCGATGCCGTGCTCGTCGAGTGTGACCTCATCGGCCTTCTCCGCGGAGAAGCAGATGCCGCGCAGCCGGTGGCCGAGGAGCTTGCGTAACTTGTCTTTCGCGGTGACGACCGCGACCTTGCAGCCCGCCTCCGCCAGCGCCGCCAGCAGCGTTGGAGCGCGCAGCCACTTCGGGTCGTTCATCATCACCTCGACGCCGCTTTCGGTGTCGTAGAGGTAGTTGCCGCAGATACCGTGCACTGCCGGCGGCGCGCCGGTCACGATCGAGAGATTGTTGGGGTTGGTGAAGCTCGGGATGACGCACTCGGCGATCACCGCCGCGCCCTGCGCCAGCACCCGCTGCATCCACGGCATATGACCGCCGGCCACCGCCTGGGCGATGTAGTCGGGCTCGCAGCCGTCGACGCACACCACCACGCAGGGGCGCTCGGGCAGCCGATAGCTCCGTCCATTTGCTTCAATGCGACGCATGTCCGTCTCCGATCGACCTACTATATCGCCGCCGCTCTGGGCGGCACGGGCGTGCGCCCATTCAGGCCGCGGCGCGCATCTCGGCGAGCACTTTGCCGACTGCCTCGACCGCGCCGGCGATGCCGCGCTCGCCGAGCTGGCCCATGCAGCCGACACGGAACGTCTCCAGCGTCGTGAGCTTCCCGGGATACAGGATGTAGCCCTGCGTCTTGACCGCGGTGTAGAAGCTCTTGAACGTGTAGTGCGGACTGTCCGGCGCGTAGAACGTTACGATGATCGGCGCCTGAATGGCCTCGGGCAGGAAGCTCCGCAGTCCAAGCTTCGCCATGCCCTCGATCAGCGTGCGGCAGTTGTGTGCGTAGCGCGCGCCGCGTGCCGCGAGCCCGCCCTCCTCGAGATACTGCGCGATCGCCGCATCGAACGCTGCCACGACGTGCGTCGGCGGCGTATAGCGCCACTGCGTGGTCTTCTGCATGTAAACCCACTGGTCATAGAGGTCCATCGCCAGCGAATGGCAGTTGCCCTCACAGCGTTCGAGCGCGCTGCGGCGCACGATGACGAAACCCATGCCCGGCGGTCCCTCGAGACATTTTCCCGAGGCGGCCACGAGCGCTTCGAACGGCGTGCTGCGCGCGTCGATCTCGAGTGCGCCGAAGGAACTCATCGCGTCGATG
The DNA here is from genome assembly GCA_963835645.1 of uncultured Gammaproteobacteria bacterium. Taxonomy (GTDB): domain Bacteria; phylum Pseudomonadota; class Gammaproteobacteria; order Steroidobacterales; family Steroidobacteraceae; genus 13-2-20CM-66-19. The sequence continues at coordinate 76,330 of CAWIGQ010000002.1, forward strand.
ATCAGGCCGCGGCCGTGCCGGGCGACGACCTGCGCGATCTCGGCCAGCGGATTGAGGATGCCGGTGCTGGTCTCACAGTGCACCAGCGCGACGTGCGTGATTGAGGGATCGGAGGCGAGTGCGCGCTCGATGTCGCCGGCGGCGATCTGCGCGTTCTCCGCGTAGTCGATGGTCGTCAGCTTGCGGCCGAGCACCCGGCAGATTCTGGCGATGCGCTGACAATAGGCGCCGTTTTGCGGCACCAGCACGTGCCCGCTACGCGGCACCAGCGTGCCGATCGCGGCCTCGATCGAGAACGTTCCGCTGCCCTGCATGGGGACGCATTCGTGCGTACCAGTGCCGTACACGATGTCGAGCAGATGTCCGCGGATGCGCCCGGTGATGTTGTTGAAGTCGACGTCCCATGAGCCCCAGTCGCGCAGCATGCTTTGCCGGGTGCGCAGCGAGGTCGTCAGGGGTCCGGGGGTCAGCAGATACGGGTCGTTGCTCATCGGATGCTCGCTGGATGCGAGACAAAGTATATCGCGACCGGCATTGCCGATCTCGTAAGTAATTGAAAGTAATGCACAGATATCGCCTGAACCGCTCCGCGGCTCCACGGATTCGTTGACGCCTGGCGCCGGCGATATGCGAGCTTCGCTCCGGTGCCTGATACTTTCGCGCGTGAGCAGCCCACTGGACCTCATTGCGATCGGTCGCGTCAGCGTCGACCTGTACGGGCAGCAGACCGGCAGCCGCCTGGAGGACGTTGCGACTTTCGCCAAGGCGGTCGGCGGCTGCCCGGCGAATGTCGCCATCGGAGCCGCCCGTCTCGGCCTTGCGGCAGCGCTGATCAGCCGCGTGGGAGATGAGCCGATGGGACGGTTTGTGCGCGAGCAGCTGGCGCGCGAGGGCGTCGAAGCGCGCGGCGTTGCGGTCGACCCGCAGCGCCTCACCTCCCTGGTGCTGCTCAGTGTGCGCGACGAACAGACCTTTCCACTCATCTTCTACCGGGAGAACTGCGCCGACAGCGCGTTGTGCGAGGACGACATCGACGCGAGCTTCATTGCGTCTTCGCGGGCGATCCTGGTGACCGGCACGCATTTCTCCATAGCCGCTGCCGCGCGCGCCCAGCGCAAGGCAATCGATATCGCGAAGGCGCACGGGCGGCGGGTAGTGCTCGACATCGACTATCGGCCGAATCTGTGGGGGCTCGGCGGACACGATGCCGGCGAGAGTCGCTACGCGCGCTCGGCAAGGGTCACGAGTGCGCTCACCGGCGTGCTGCCGGATTGCGATCTGATCGTTGGCACTGAGGAGGAAATGCACGTGGCAGCGGGCCTGGAGGATACGCTCGAGGCCATTCGCCGCATCCGCGCGCTGTCAAACGCCATCATTGTGTGCAAACGCGGCGCGCGGGGATGCGTCGTGTTTGCCGGCCCCATCCCCGATGTTCTCGAGCAGGGGTTGGTGGCGGCGGGCATGGACGTGGAGGTCCACAACCTGTTGGGCGCCGGCGATGCGTTCCTCGCCGGGTTTCTTCACGGTTATCTTCGCGATGCACCGCACCAGGTCAGCGCACGCCTGGCGAACGCCTGCGGCGCGCTCGCGGTCTCGCGCCTGCTTTGCTCGTCTGAATTTCCGACACTGCCGGAGCTCAATCACTATCTCGCCACCGGCAGCCGCCGGCGTGCGCTGCGCGAGGACCCGCAGCTGAGCCAGCTGCACTGGGCCACGACGCGCAGACCCGGGCCGGCCGTCGTGCTGGCGCTGGCGATCGATGGCGCGCAGCTCGGGCAGATGGCGATCCGCCCTGGGGCGCCGCCCGAGCGCCTCGCGCGGCTCGAGCTGCTGACCGTCGATGCCATCGCGCAGGTAGCGGCCGGTCGGGAGGGCTTCGGAGTGCTGCTCACAGCAATTGACGGCGCAGCGACGCTGCGCCATGCCGCACGCAGCGGGCTGTGGGTGGCGCGAGCGGTGCAGCGGCCGGGCTCGAGGCCGCTGGAATTCGAGGGCGCGGACAGCCTCGCCGTGCATCTGCTGGAGTGGCCCACCGGGATCACGGTCGAGTGCGAGTGTCGCTACCATCCGGATGATCCGCCCGAATTGCGCGCTGCCCAGGAGCGCAACCTCGCGCGCGTCGCCGCGGCCTGCCGCGCGCAGGCACGCGAGCTGCTGCTCGGGATCATCGCCGGGCAGCACGGCGAGCTGCGCGAGGACACCGTGGCACGGGTTCTGTCGCGCCTCTACGCGCTCGATATTCGCCCCGATTGGTGGTTGCTCGAGGGCCAGCCGGGCGGTGCTGCCTGGGAGCGTTGTGCCGAGGTGATCGCAGCGAACGACCCATACTGCCGCGGAATACTTGTCGGACTTCACGCGCCGATCGAGCCGCCGCAGCAGCTGCTGGCGCGCGCCGCAGCGACTGCGATCGTGCGCGGCTTCATTGCCGGGGGTAGCATATTCGCCGATGCCGCGGAGGCGTGGCTCCGCGGGCAAATATCCGTCGAAGCGGCCATCGAGGACATCGCGGAGCGTTTCCGCACGCTGGTCGCAGCCTGGGTCTCCACTCGTGACCCGCGGCCCGAGCGGCCGCAAAGGAGCGGACCTTGACGGCACGTCGGCTCACCGTGGCGCAGGCTCTGGTGCGGGCCATGGCGGCGCAGTGGACCGAGATGGGCGGCGAGCGTCGCCGGGTATTCGCAGGCGTCTGGGCGATATTCGGGCATGGCAACGTGGCTGCGCTCGGGGAGGCGCTGTACGGCGCGCGCGATGTGCTGCCCACGCTGCGGGCTCACAATGAGCAGGCGATGGGCCATGCGGCGATCGCCTATGCCAAGGCTTCGCAGCGGCGCCGCATGATGGCGTGCACCACCTCCATCGGGCCAGGGGCTACGAATCTCGCCACGGCGGCGGCCCTGGCCCACGTGAATCGGCTGCCGGTGCTGCTGCTGCCCGCGGATGTGTTCGCGAGCCGCGCACCCGATCCGGTGCTGCAGCAGCTCGAGGACTTCGGCGACGGACTGGTCACGGCCAACGATTGCCTGCGGCCGCTGTCGCGGTACTTCGACCGCATCACGCGGCCTGAGCAGCTGGTGGCGGCCTTCGGCCGCGCGATGCAGGTGTTGACGGACCCGGCGAGCTGCGGTCCGGTAACGCTCGCGCTCTGTCAGGACGTGCAGGCCGAGGCGTTCGACTGGCCGCGGCGCCTGTTCGAGGAGCGATCGTGGGCCGTGCGGCGCTCGCCGCCTGAGCCGCGCGAGCTCGCACAGGCAGTGCAGGTGCTGCGTGCGGCGCGCCGGCCGCTGATCGTTTGCGGAGGAGGGGTGTTGTATTCCGAAGCGGGCGCGGCGCTGCGCGAGTTCTGCGAGCGGCATGGTGTTCCGAGCGGCGAGACGCAGGCCGGCAAGTCCGCCCTGCCGGCAAGCCATCCGCTCAATCTCGGCGGCATCGGCGTGACCGGGACCGCCGCCGCCAACTCACTGGCCGCGGACGCGGATGTGATCCTGGCGGTGGGGACCCGCCTGCAGGACTTCACGACGGGCTCGGCGACGCTGTTTCGCTCGAAGGGACACCAGCTGGTGGGCCTCAACGTGCAGCCCTTCGATGCCTATAAGCACGGTGCGCTGCCCCTGGTCGCCGACGCCCGCGCGGGTTTGCATCAATTGAGCGAGCGGCTCGGTGACTGGCGGGCTCCCGATGAGTGGACCGCGCGGGCGCAGGCCGAGCGAGGCCGCTGGCGGCAGACGGCCGCGGCGTTCACCACCACGGGCGATGGGCCGCTGCCATCGGACGCCGAGGTCATCGGTGCCGTGCAGAGAGCGACGCAGGAGTCCGACATCGTGGTCGGCGCCGCGGGCGGCCTGCCCGGGGAGCTGCACAAGCACTGGCAGGCCGAGCACGCGGGCGGCTATCACCTCGAATATGGCTTCTCCTGCATGGGCTACGAGATCGCCGGGGCTCTGGGCGTGAAGCTCGCCCATCCCGGCCGCGAGGTCATCGCGATGGTCGGCGACGGCTCGTATCTGATGCTCAACAGCGAAATTGCGACCTCGGTACGCATGGGCCTGAAACTGATCGTGGTGCTGCTCGACAACGGCGGCTTCGGCTGCATCGAGCGGCTGCAGAGCTCCACCGGCAACGCGAGCTTCAACAACCTGCGCGCACCCGCAGAGCGCGCCCGGGACGGGCTCGACCTGGTGGCACACGCGCGCAGCCTGGGAGCGCTGGCGAGCAAAGTGCAGGGCGTCGCGCAGCTCGCAAGCGCGCTCGCCGCGGCACGCAGGGCCGAGCGTACATCGGTCCTGGTCATCGAAACCGACCCCGCCTCGAGTACCGCGGCCGGCGGGCATTGGTGGGATGTTGCCGTGCCCGAGGTCTCCGATCGTGCCGAAGTCGCAGCGGCTCGTGAGCGCTACGCAGCCGCCCGGCAACAGCGGGCGGATGATGAGTGAGCCATGAGCATTCGTCTGGGCGCAAATCCGATCATCTGGTCGAACGACGACATGCGCGAGCTCGGCGCAGATACCCCGCTCGAGACCTGCCTCGCCCAGGCTCGCCAGGTGGGCTTCGAAGGGATGGAGCTGGGGCATAAGTTTCCGCGCGACCCGCGCGAGCTTGCGCAGATACTCGGCCGCTTCGGGCTGGCCTGCGTATCGGGCTGGTACTCGGCGCAGCTTCTCACCCGGGACGCCGACGCAGAGCTCGCACGCCTGCGCCCGCACCTCGATCTCCTCAAAGCCGTCGGCAGCACCGTGCTGGTGTTTGCGGATGTCAGTGGGGCGGTCCACAGCGACCAGCGGCGTCCGCTGTCGGAGCGGCCGCTTCTGAAGACCGGCGACTGGCGCGATTTCGGCCGCCGCATCACGCAGGTGGCCGCGGCGACGGCAGCGGAGGGCGTGCGCCTTGCGTACCACCATCACATGGGCACGGTGGTTCAGAGCGAGGCGGACATCGATACTCTGATGGACGTGTGCGGTGCGGAGGTTGGGCTGCTGCTCGACACCGGGCACGCGACGTTTGCCGGAGCCGATCCGGTTTCGCTGGCGCGGCGCTATGCCTCGAGAATATGGCATGTGCACGCCAAGGATGTTCGCGCCGCCGTGTGCGCGCGGGCACAGAACGAGAACTGGAGCTTCCTGCGCGCGGTGGTGGCGGGAGTGTTCACCGTGCCCGGGGACGGAAGCGTCGCCTTTGAGCGCGTCTTCCACGAGTTGCGCAACTACTCCGGCTGGGTGATTCTCGAGGCCGAGCAGGATCCACGCACGGCTGATCCGCTGACCTACGCAGCACTCGGGTACCGCAACCTGCAGCGTCTTGTGGCGCAAATGAAATGATCTCTTCGCTCCTCATCAAGCCCGACCTGTCAGCCGCTGCACCCCAGGTGCACCGCATCACCCCGCAGAGCGCCGGCTGGCGTTACGTCGGCTTCGACGTGTTCGACCTGTTGCCGCAGCAGAACCTCGAGCGCGCGGTGCCGGACCGGGAGCAGTGTCTGGTGCTGCTCTCGGGACGCGCGTCCGTGAGCGTCGACGGTCGGCACTTCGGCGCCATCGGCGCGCGGCGCACTCCGTTCGAGGGCAAGCCGTTTGCGGTATACGTGCCGCCGCGCGCGCAACTGAGCGTTGCAGCAGAAACCGGCTGTGAGCTCGCCGTGTGCTCGGCGCCCGCGCAGGGCCGCTTGCCGGCACGACTGATCCGGCCGGAGGACATGGGCGAGGAAGTGCGGGGCACAGGCACCAACACCCGCTACGTCCGCAACGTGCTGCCGGCAAGCACACCGGCCGAGCGGCTGCTGGTTGTCGAGGTGGTCACTCCGGGCGGGCACTGGTCGAGCTATCCACCGCACAAGCACGACAGCGATCGGGGCGGGGAGACGCAACTCGAGGAGACGTACTATCACCGCCTGTCACGGCCGGGCGGCTTCGCGTTCCAGCGCGTCTACACCGACGATCGGACCCTGGACGAGACGATGACGGTGGAGGATCGCGACGTGGTTCTGGTGCCGCGCGGCTACCACCCGGTGAGCGCCGCGCACGGCTTCGATCTGTATTACCTGAATGTCATGGCAGGGCCCGTCAGGCGGTGGCAATTCACCAACGCCCCCGGTTATGAGTTTCTCACCTGAACGGATCTCCCGATGGTCGGCATGGCAGTACTCGGTTGTGGGCGCATTGGGCGGATACATGCCCGAAACCTCGCACGCCACCCGCGCGCCAGAGTTCTGATGGTGTTCGATGTCCTCGGCGAGGCGGCGCAGCAGACCGCCTCCGAGCTGGGCGTGAAGAGCGCCCGCAGCCTGGATGAGGTGTGGTCCGACCGCAATGTCCGCGCCGTGCTGGTGGCAACGCCAACGGATACCCACGTACCCTTGATCACTGCGGCGGTGAGGGCCGGCAAAGCAGTGCTGTGCGAGAAGCCGATCGACGTGGATCTGGAGCGCGCGCGTGCCTGCTGGAGCGAGATTGCCGGCGGGCAGCCGATCGTGATGATCGGCTTCAACCGCCGCTTCGATCCGTCCTACGCGGCACTGCGCGAGCGGCTCAGCCGTGGCGAGATCGGCAGCCTGGAGCTGGCGGTGATCACCAACCGCGATCCGGCACCGCCTCCGGCGAGCTATATCAAAGCATCCGGTGGCCTGCTGCGGGACATGACGATCCACGATTTCGACATGGCGCGCTATCTGGCGGGGGACATCGCCCAGGTGCATGCCTTCGGCGCGAATCTGGTGGATGCAGCGATCGGCAAGCTGGGCGACATCGATACCTGCGCGGTTTCGCTGCGCGCCAAATCGGGCGCGCTGCTACAGATCAACAACAGCCGCCGCTGCGTGTATGGTTACGATCAGCGCATCGAAGCATTCGGACCGGGCGGCATGCTGCAGGCGGCAAACAGGCGTGCGACGTCGGTCGAATCCTGGAGCGCCGAGCGCACTGGCGCGCGGGACGTACTGCTCCATTCCTTCATCGAGCGCTACGGTGAGGCCTATAAGGCCGAATTGGACGCGTTCGTCCTGTCGCTCGAGGAGGGGCGCCCCATGAGCCCGGACTTCGCCGACGGGCTGCAAGCGCTGCGGCTCGCCGTCGCTGCGGAGCAGAGTCTGCTGACGGGCGAGGTCGTGGACGTCGACTGAAGCGCGCCGCCCGGGCACTCACCGACCGACTCGTCTGTGCCGGTACTGATCGGCAATGACGGCCGCGACGATGATTCCCCCTTTGACGATCTCCTGGTAATAGGCATCAATTCTCAGGAACGTGAATCCCGAGGTCACCACCCCGAGGATCAGCGTACCGATGACCGTGCCGGTGATCCGCCCGACGCCCCCCGAGAGAGATGCGCCGCCGATCACGGCGGCGGCGATGGCGTCGAGCTCGTACATCATGCCCATGCCCGCCTGGCCGGAAACCGCGCGCGCCGAGGTCACGATGCCGGCCAGTCCGGAGAGTGTTCCGGCAATCGTATACACAATGATCAGATGTCTGCCTACGCGGATTCCGGACACACGCGCAGCCTGCGGATTTGCGCCGATTGCATAGGTGAACTTGCCGTAGCGCGTGTAGCGCAGCGCGATATGGAAGAGCAGGGCGGTGGCGAGAAAGATCACGACCGGAGCCGCCCCGCTGCCGATGTCTGCATAGGCATCCGTGAGCATGCTGACCGGCTGTCCGTGCGTGTACCACTTCGCAATCCCGCGCGCGCTGACCATGACCCCCAAGGTCGCGATGAACGGCGGAATGGAGGTCCAGGCGATCAGTGTGCCGTTGAGCAGACCGGCGGCAGCACCCACCGCCAGCCCTGCCACGACGGGCACCAGGACCGGCAGATCGGTAAGCGAGGGATATACGGCCCGGGCCGCGTCCGAGGATTGAGCCAGACTTGCCGCGACCATCGCAGTCACTGCGACCACCGAGCCGGAGGACAGGTCGATGCCGCCGGTGATGATGACCTGGGTCACGCCGACAGCAATGATGCCGATCACCGAGACCTGCAGGATCATCACGACGAGGCGCTGCTGATTGAGCAGAAAGCTCTGCCTGACAAGAATCCACCCCGCCAGCTCAAAAGCGAGCGCAAGTCCGAGGAGCACCATCAGGATCCCCGCCTCCGGGGGGAATCTGCGCGCGCGCCTCGCAGAGCCGGCCGGGAGGTCTTGCTGTGCCAGTGCCTGTGGCATGCTGTGCGCTGCGCGGCTGCCTAGCGCGCGGCGAGGGCCATGATCTTCACCTGATCGGCCTGCTCGCGCTCGAGAATCCCGGTGACGCGTCCCTCATGCATCACCATGATGCGGTGGCTCATGCCGAGAATCTCGGGCATTTCAGAGGAGATCATCAGCACGGCCGTGCCCTGAGCGACGAGGCGCGAGATCAGCTGGTGGATCTCGGCTTTAGCGCCCACGTCGACCCCGCGCGTCGGCTCATCCAGAATGAGAATCTTCGGGCCGGTAAGCAGCCAGCGTCCGATCAGCACCTTCTGCTGGTTGCCGCCCGAGAGATTGCCGATGCGCTCGTGCAGATCGGGCGTCTTGACCCGCAGCAGCCGCATCATCGCTGCGCAGGCGTGTGTAACTGCGGCCGTGCGGACGAATCCGAGGCGAACGAAGTCGCCCCTCAGCACCGAGATCTCGAGGTTCTCGAGCACGCTGAGCGCGAGAAAGCACCCCGTCTCCTTGCGATCCTCGGTGACGAAGGCGAGGCCGCGCGAGACTGCCGCCCGCGGCGAGTCGACTCTGACCTCGCGGCCTTGCAGCAGGATCTGCCCGGAGCTTGCCGGAGTCAGGCCGAAGATGGCCTCGGCCAGCTTGCTGCGGCCGGAGCCGATGAGACCGGCGACTCCGAGGATTTCGCCGAATCGCAGCTCGAAACTGACGTCGTGGAACTCTTCCGCGACGCTCAGGTTGCGCGCCGCGAGCGCGACCGCCCCGGGGCGAGCGGGCTCACCCGGGAAGATCCGCGCCAGTGTTCGGCCCACCATCATGCGGATGATCTCCTCGCGCGTGAGGTTCGCGGGACGATCCGTGCCGATGTGCTTGCCGTCGCGGAGCACCGATACCTGGTCCGCAATCTCGAACAGCTCCTCGATACGGTGGGTGATGTAGAGGATGCCCTTGCCCTGCGCCTGCAGCTCGCGAACGATCGCGAACAGGTGCTCCGCGTCGCGCTCGGTCAGCGCGGAGGTCGGCTCGTCCATGATGAGCAGCTGCGACTCGTACGACAGGGCTTTTGCGATCTCGACCAGCTGTCGGGCCGCGATCGACAGGGTGCGCACTTCGGCTTCCGCGTCGATGTCGATCCGTAATCGCTCGAGCAGGGCGCGCGTCCTGCGGCGCAGCTCGCGATGGCTGATCAGTCCGCAGGCGTTCAGGGGCTCGCGCCGGATCCAGATATTTTCCGCCACGCTCATGAACGGCATCAGGTTCAGCTCCTGGTGGATCATTGCGATGCCGCTCTGCAGCGCCTCCCGTGGCGAGTGCAGCTGCAGCGTGCGGCCGCGCAAGCGCAGCTCGCCGGCATCCGGGGTGTAGATCCCCGCGATGATCTTCATCAGGGTCGACTTGCCGGCGCCGTTTTCACCGATCAGGGCGTGCACCGTGCCACACCTGACCTGCAGGGACACATCGTCCAGCGCCACGACTCCGGGAAACGCCTTGCTGACGTGGCTCACTTCCAGCAGGCAGCCATCGTGTACGTCGGTGGCCGCGCTGCTCATGGCTCAGTGCCTGCCCAGGTAACTGGCAAGATTTGCGGGCGTCACCAGCTCGAACGGCACCCATACGAAGCTCGGCACATTCTCACCCCTGGCAAGCTTCAGCGCAGTGTCGACGGCTCCGCTGCCCTGAGCCGCGGCGTTCTGAAAGACGGTCGCCTTGAGCTCGCCGGCTTTCATTGCGGCGAGCCCATCGGGCGTGGCATCGATTCCGGCGACGATCGTTTTCGAGAGCAGTCTTGCCTGCTTCAGGGATTGAATGGCCCCGATGGCCATCTCGTCGTCGTTGGCTACCACTGCCTGCGGATGCAGGCCGGTGCTCAACCAATTCGTCATCAGGTCGGCGGCCTCGGTGCGCTTCCAGCTGGCGGCCTGCTTCTCGAGAACCCGTATGCCGCGGCATTGCGGGCGGGCGATCACGTCATAGACATCCTGCGTGCGCTGGCGGGCGGCCTGGTTCGTCAGCTCGCCGATCAGAATGACGATGTCGCCCTTGCCCTGCAGCAACCTGCAGACCTCGGTCATCTGCAATGTGCCCGATTGCGCCTCGTCGGATCCAACGAAGGCCACCCTCGGCGGCAGCTGCCTGTCGGCGGGTATTCGATTCACGTATACGAGCGGTATGCCGGCGCGCACCACGAGCCGGGTCATGCGAGGCGTTGCGTCGGTGTCGACGGGATTGATGATGATGGCGTCCACGCGCTGCGCGATGAAATTCTCGATCTGGTTCAGCTGCCGGCCGATGTCGTTCTGCGCGTCTTCGAACTGAATCGGCACGTGCAGCTGCTGCGCCCGCGCCTGCATGCTGGCACGAACCTCGGTGAGGAAGTTGTCATCGAACAACGCCATCGATACCCCGAGCGTGGCCGCGTGTGTGGCGAGCGACAGCGCCGCCAGAGCAGCGGCGAGTAACGCCAGGCAAATGCGCTTCATGACAGGAAGTCTAAGCGTCAGGGAGGCGGGATGCGACAGCGGCAGCAGATGACGTCGCCGCTGTCCTTTGTTAGGGTGTCGCGGCACTACCGGCCGCGGGTGCGGATCGCCGCATGAAATTCCTGCCGCTCATCTGGTCCGGCATCTGGCGCAAGCCCGGGCGTACCATCCTCATATTCCTCCAGGTGAGCGTCGCCTTCGCGCTGTTCGGCGTGCTGCAGGGCCTGAAGACCGGGGTCCAGCACGCCGTCGATGCGGCCCGCGCGGATCTGCTGCTGGTGCATAGCCGCGAGGCCTTCTTCTATCCCCTTCCTCTCGGACTCCTCGAGCCGATCCGCTCGCTGCCGGGCGTGAAGGTGGTCGTGCCGGTGGAGCTCTACGGCGGTTGGTATCAGAAGCAGGAAGACGGAACCATCATCGTCGCGGTGAGTCCCGAGCGGGACTGGACCGAGGCGTTCACCTTCAATATCGCGCCCCAATACCTCAGCGCGTTCAACGCCCGCCGAACGGCGGCCCTGGTCACCGAGTTCGCCGCGGAGAAGTACCGCTGGAAGATCGGAGATCACATCCCGCTGATGAGCAATACTCCGCAGAAGGATGGCTCGACTACCTGGACTTTCGATGTCGTCGGGACTTTCAGCGACAGTGACGTCGCCGTCGGGCGCTATAAGATCCTCATGCACTATGCCTATTACGACGAAGCACGCGCGACCAGCACGGGCACGGTGAACCACTTCAACGTGGCCGTCAACGATCCCAGCCTGGCGGTGTCCGTAGCCGATGCGATCGACCGGCGCTTCGCCAACTCCTCCCACGAGACCAAGACCGAGTCGCTCCGCGAGCTCGCGCAGACCCAGGTTCAGCAGATAGGCGATCTCGACTTCCTCATCCGGGCGGTGGTGAGCGCGGCGCTCGCAGCGCTGCTGTTTGCCACCGCGACCATGATGATGCAGTCGGTCAGGGAGCGTACCCCGGAGCTCGCGGTCCTCAAGACCGTGGGCTTCGGCGATCGCGCGGTGTTCCTGCTGGTTCTCGCAGAGGCAGTCACGGTGTGCGTAGCGGCCGCCGCGTTCGGGCTCGCGCTGGCGACGGTGGTGTTTCCGCTCGCGGCACGGTTCGTATTCGGGCTCGCGATGCCGAAAGTCACGGTCGCGATCGGCCTGGCGCTGGCCGTGGGCGTGGCACTGGTGAGTGCCGCGCTTCCGGCGGCGCGCGCCGCCCGGCTGCAAATCGTGACCGCGCTGGCGGAGCGCTAAGAGGGCGGCGATGAACTTCGTCCGGCAATTCCTCGCGCTGCTGCGCATCAGCCTCGAGGGCGAGGGCGCGCGCATCGGCTCGGTGCTCACGATTCTCGTCGGCGTAACTTGCACGGTCGCGGTGCTGGTGTCGATGCTCGCCATGGGGATCGGCGCGCACCGGCAGGCGACAGGTGATGTGCGCGACGACGAGGTGGTGATTCAAACCAAGGGGTCGGGAGTCATCCAGAGCAACATCTCGCGCGACGAAGCGGTCGCAGTCCGCGACCTTCCGGATATCGCCACGGACAAGGACGGGCAGTTGCAGGTCGACGACCAGGTGCTGGCTCCGATCGAGGGGCGAAGGCGCGGCACCGGCCGACGCGTGTTCTTCCCGCTCTTCGGGAGCAGTGATCCGAAGCTGGAAGAGCCGGCCCGCCTCACCGACGGACGCATGTTCCGGCCCGGCCTGCACGAGCTTGTCGTCAGCAACTCGTGCGTACGCCAGTTCGATGGGTTCGGGCTCGGAGCCAGGCGTGAAGTGCGCGGCATCGACTGGACCATCGTCGGGCACTTCGACCGGGGGGAGAACCTGCAGTGCGTCGTCCTCACGGACTCCGAGACTCTGATGACCGCCTTCGGCCGCAACAGCTTCAATCAGATCAGCGTGCGTCTCAAGTCACCCTCCGACTTCGAGAGCTTTCGCCGCGCCCTCGAGGCCAACCCAAGTCTCAAGCTCGAAGCCAAGCGCGCGCGCGACTCGGTGGAGGAGCAGTTCAAGCGGTTCAACGGGCTCCTCAACTTCGTGAGCTACTTCATCGGAACCATCATGGCGATCGGCGCGACCTTCGGCGCGGTGAATTCGCTCTATTCGATCGTGGATGCGCGCCGGCGCGAGATCGCCACGCTGCGCGCCATCGGCTTCGGCGGCGCGGCGATCATCGCCGCAACGCTTGCCGAGTCGATCCTGCTCGCATTGCCGGGCGCTTTTTTCGGTGCCGCCCTAGCCTGGCTATTCTTTCAGGGCATGGCAGTGAGCCCCTTCGGCTTCAGCTTCCGACTCGAAGTCACGCCGCGGCTGGCCGAGATCGGCATCGCCTGGGCGCTCGCGATGGGCCTGGTCGGCGGACTGCTGCCCGCGTGGCGCGCGGCGCGGGTGCCGGTGACGACCGCACTGCGCGCCGCCTGAATAGGGGAATACGGGCAGGCGTTCAGGGCGACACGGGTGCCGGCGGCGGCAGCGGGATGCCTTTCCTGGCAGCCTGCGCGCGCAGCACGTCCGGCCGGTCGGAGATCATGCCGTCGACTCCCATGTCGATCAGGCGGGCCATCTCCTCAGGGTCGTTGACCGTCCAGACCACCACAGGCAACCCGAGCGCGTGCGCCTCCGTCACCGAGCGGCGGTCGACGTCGCCGTAGAACGGCGACCAGATCGTGCCGCCCGCAGCCTTGATCGCGCGCGGGACTGAGCCGCCGTAATTGCGGGGATCGAAACCGGCGGTCCAGGGCGAGGGCTTGTCCGGATAGATATTGGCATCGGGCTGTGCCTGCTGCGACAGATATACGGTCGGAACCCCGCGGGCCTGCTTCTGCACCCGCTGCAGCGTTCTCCAGTCGAAGGACTCGATCATCACCCGGTCGCTGAAGCGCTCGCGGCGCAGCAGATCGAGCACGGCCGCGACGAAATGCTGCGGGTCGGGCGATTCATCCGGATGGGTCGGATCGATCTTGGTTTCGATATTGAGGCGCACGTGCGGGTCGCCCGACCGACGCACCAGCGCGATGACCTCGGCGAGGGTCGGTATACGGGTCCCGGGCACCGCGAGCTGGTCGGGAAAGCGTGCCGCGTAATCGCTGCCGGGCCGAATCCGGCCGACGTCGTATTGCTTGACCTGCGCCAGCGTCAACCTGACGTAGGGAATGCCCGGCGGGGAGACGTAATGACCGTCCGCAGCACGCGCCAGGTCCGGATTGAGGCCGCGCTCGTGTGACACGACGATCACCCCGTCCCTGGTGACTCCCATGTCGAGCTCGAGCGTGTCAACACCCATCGACAGGGCATTGGCGAAGGATGGCAGCGTGTTCTCCGGGCGCAGCGCACGGCCGCCGCGATGCGCTTCGATGTCGAACGGCGTAATTCTTCCGGGCGCTGCGCCGGCGGGGTCACCGTGCGCGAGGTTCGGTGCAACGAACACTGTCAATGCCAGGGAGCCAAGCAAGGCCGCTGTTCGAAATTGCACGCGTACTTCTCCTGCGGGGCGGCTGGCGAAATTGCGGCGTTGCATACTGCGGATGATATAGAGTCAGCGCGGATACGGCGCGATCGAGAACTGGAGCAGTTCATGGCACGCAAGAAACGGCCGAACGCAGCTTCCGACACAACCAACGTGAAGCTGCCGGGCGCGGCGCTGCACATGGCCCGCGAGCACCCCGAAGTGTGGGAGGCCTTCCAGCATCTGGGTGAGAAGGCGAGCCGCGCAGGCCCGCTCGACGCGCGTACGCGACGGCTGATTCACCTCGCGCTCGCCATTGCCGCCGGCTCGGAGGGCGCGACGCATTCGCACGCACGCAGAGCCAGTTCCGAGGGAATCAGTCGCGAGGAACTCGAGCACGTCGCCGTCCTCGCCATCACCACTGTGGGTTGGTCACAGGCGATGAAGGGCCTGACGTGGGTACGCGATATCACTCGTGGCCGCCCTGGTGCACCAACCAGTGAGCCGCTCGAGCCGTGATGGAAGCCCGGCTGGACGCGCGATAGAAGTCGTGGCAACCGAGGTGGCGCTGCCAGTGCTGTACGGTATCGCCGCCATTCCCTTGCTCATATGGGTCTATTTGTTGGCCGGGCGGGGCGGGTTCTGGCGCGTGGCATCTCACTGCGCACGACTGCAGTCGCTGGCCGCCCCAAGGAAAGTTGTCGTCCTCATTCCCGCGCGCAACGAGGCGTCTCTCGTCGGCGTCGCGGTCACTTCACTGGCACGGCAGGCATTCCACGGCTTCATCCACCTCATCGTAATCGATGACGCCAGTACCGACGGCACAGCGGATGCCGCCGCGACCGCTGCCCGTGCCACCGGAGCATTGCCCCGTCTGACCGTAATCCGCGGCGCGCCATTGCCGCGCGGCTGGACGGGAAAATTGTGGGCACTTTCGCAAGGGGTCACGGCCGCCGCTCAGCTCAGTCCGGACTACCTGCTTTTCACCGATGCTGACATCCATCATGGCCCCGACAGCGTCGCCTCCCTCGTCGCAACCGCAGAGACGCATGAGCGCGATCTGGTGTCGCACATGGTAAAGCTCTCCACTGCCACGCCGGCCGAGCAGCTCTTGATTCCGGCATTCGTGTTTTTCTTTTTCAAACTCTATCCGCCGGCCTGGATCGCCGCCCCACAATGCAAGCTGGCCGCAGCCGCTGGCGGTTGCATTCTCGTCCGTCCAGGAGCGCTTGCCCGCATTGGAGGACTTCAGGCGATTCGCTCGCGGATCATTGACGACTGCGCGCTGGCCCGGGCGGTCAAGGATTCCGGCGGCCGCATCTGGCTGGAACCTACCCGTGACACCCGCAGTCTTCGAGCCTACGGGTCAGCCGCCGAGATCGGTGCCATGATCTCCCGGACGGCCTTTGCTCAGTTAGGTCACTCCTACCTGGTGCTCACGGCGACGCTGCTCGGCCTATTCGTCACATACCTGCTGCCGGTAGTGCTGCTTCTCGTCGGCGACCCGGTTTTAGTCTGCCTGGGCGTGGCCGCGCTGCTGCTCATGAGCCTTTGCTACCTGCCAATGGTTCGCTTCTATGATCTTTCCCCCCTGTGGTGTCTGTGTCTGCCGCCCATTGCTATCTTCTACCTTGGCGCCGTGATCCATTCCGCCGTGCAGTACGCGCGCGGTAGTGGAGGTAAGTGGAAGGGCCGCACGCAGGATGCGTAAGCACCGGGTGCGGTGCTCGCGCGCGGCTCGGCGTCGAGTCGTTCTAGCGAGCGGGGTTTTCCGACTCGCTTTTCAGACGCACCACCGGAAAGTAAAGGCCCAGCTCCCGCCGCTGCCACCACAGACCCTTGGCCTTGTCCTCGCGGTTGCTAAAGGTGTAATCGTAGAACCGCGCGCGCACATACAACGGTGGCTTCTCGGGAAAGGGATTCCTTGTCAGCAGCGCCATCACTGCGGGCTCATTCTCGAGCACACGCTGGAGGAAGTGTGGAAACCATCTGAGACCTCGCGGGTCCTCGAGCGCGGCGAACCACATCTGCCAGTCCAGGCGTGGCTGGTGCGGGATGTTCCAGGGGGGGCGGCGCGCCAGGTCGCCGGGCTTGTAGCGGAACTCGTATTCGCGCCAACCGATGCCGTCGTCGGAACCTTCAATGACGATTTCGTCGCGCTGCGTGGTCATGACTGCGAACAGGCCGTAACCGCTGACGATGTGCAGCGGATCGACGAGGCGCTCGAGCGCCCGCGCCACGGCTGGGGGATTGCCGCCGAAACGCGCGTCCATTTGCGCCAGGCTGCAGAACACGATCAGCAGCGCCACGGCGACGACTGTAGCCCCAAGCGCACGTCCTGGCACACGACGCTCGGCGCGTGCCAGCAGCAGCCGGATCACACGTCGCGGCAACATCTTTTGCAGCGCGACGTCATCGAACAGCGGCAGGCACAGCAACATGGTCTGGAGATTGAACCAGTTGTAGTTGCCGGTGAGCAGAATGAAACTTTGCAGCAGAAAAATGCCGAAGGCCGCGAAGAAACGCAGCCGCCGCGGGCAGAAGATGAGGAACGGCAGGATCAGCTCGATGAAAAATGTGCAGCCGGTGGCGAATTTCAGCAGACTCGGCGGCAGATGTGCAGCGTACCAAGCCAGTGGCGTGGGCAGCGGTTGCGTCAGAAAGTGAAAGGAGAGCGCCGAGAGGTTCCACCAGTTGGGATCACCGCTCAGCAGCTTGACCACGCCCGACATGAACATGAAGCGAAACAGCAGCCAGCGCAGCAACCAGATGCCGGGCGTCGTGGCGAAACTCAACAGCAGCGCAAGAAACCCGGCTTCCAGCAGGTACGTGTCCCACTGGTAGGTCATGAATTCCTGCCCGGCGTAAAGGAGCGAGAGATAGAGCACAAAGAGCAGAGACAGGCTCAGTCGCGGCAGCACATTGAGGACCACCAGCAGCGACAGCGCTGCTCCAGTCCAGCACACGGCCTGGATGGCAAAATCGCTGGTGCTCCACCAGAACACCATCGGCATCAGGAAGAAGCGCTCCGGGCCGAAATGGGCGCCGATGGCGTCGAGCAGTTCGGCCAGTGGCAGAATGCCATGGCTGCCGATCAATCCCTGGGCCTGCACGCCGAAGGAGATGAAGGCCGATAGATAGATCAGACCAAAGAGGCGCAGGAACAGGAACGAGACCAGATCGTATCGTGGCGGTTGGTAGTCCGTGCCCCACAGAAACAGACTGATCCGATAAAAGCCCGGGCGGTGCGCAGCGGTGAAGGCGTAGGCCCGTTCCGCGATGGTCGCGAACCCGGGCAGCCTCCTATAGAGGCTGAGCCAGATCCTCCTGCCGCGTGCGTGGCTCAGGACGAGGAAGCTGGCCTCGGCGGCGCTGGCATGGCGTCCATCGGGCGTTATGTATTGGACAGCGCGTTGAAAGGAGGCGAGGGGGATGGTGGGGTATTGGGCTGCCACTTCCTGATACGGCCTGTAATCGACACGATCGCCGGTGAGCTTCTGCCAATAGCGCGCCCAGTAGCCGCAGAATCCGCAATCGCCGTCATAGACGAGCAGCGGACGTGCACCAGCGTTTGTCTCCATTCGCATGCCCAAACGGACGCTAACCCGTGCCGGTCAGGCGCAGGATGGTATTGATGATGGCCGCAGTCGGGCGAGTGATGACCTGAGCGAAAAGGTTGACGCTAACGCCGATCCGGGCCGCGAGAATCGGCAGAAGAAAAAGAGCCCCGATCACGATCCAAATACCGTAAGGCGCCAGCCGGGCGAGAGGCGCTGCGAGCACCTTGGGCAGAATGCCCACGGCGACTCGGCCACCATCGAGGGGCGGGAGCGGGAGCAGGTTGAAGACTGCGAGAAAGACATTGATGTTGATTGCGTTGACGAGATTTCTCAGGAGCCACTGACCAATACCCACCGGCAGAAGGTCGACCGTGTGCAAGAGCAGCGCCGCCGCCGTCGCCAGCGCGAGGTTCATGCCGGGGCCGGCCGCGGCCACCCAGATCATGTCGCGGCGGGGATTTCGCAGCCGCTCGAACTTCACGGGCACGGGCTTGGCATAGCCAAACAGAAAGGGTGCACGCGTCGCCAGCAGGAGCGCCGGGAGGAAGAGGGTGCCGAAGGGATCGATGTGTCTCAGGGGATTGAGGGAGACCCGCCCGAGCCGCCAGGCGGTGTCGTCGCCAAAATGATGCGCCACTAAGCCATGGGCCGCCTCATGCAAAGTGATCGCGAGAAGCACAGGGATCACCCAGGTCGAGGCCAAATAAATCATTCAGCCGTCAGATCACTTGTGTAGATCGTCAATCCAGCGCACGAGTTCCGGAACCTCGACAGGCGTGATGTCCAGATTGACAACGAGGCCCTGTTGCCCGCTTCGCGCAAGCACGCAGTGAAGCTGAACATTCTCGCTCGCGTTGATCTCCTGATGCGGCACGTAGGGAGGGACGTAGATGAAGTCCCCCGGCTCGGCCTCAGCGACGAATTCCAGGCGATCGCCCCACCGCAGGCGGGCAAGGCCGCTGACCACATAGATCACGCTTTCGAGATCCCCGTGATGATGCGCTCCCGTCTTGGCGTTGGCCTCGATGGTTACAGTGCCGGCCCACAGTTTCGTCGCGCCCGTTCGCTTCGTGGTCACTGCCGCGCGCCGGTGCATCCCGAGCGTCTGAGCGGTGGCATCGTCCAGCTCGTTGGGCCGAATAATTCTCACGCCACGTGTTCGCCATCGACTGGAGTTCCTGCTCATTGGCTTGTCTGCGCTTTATGTGCGGGAAAGTACCGGAGCGGCGCGCCTGCGCCGCGGCACAACCGCAGCGGGTCAGACCTCTTCGCAGGTGAAGCGGATGGTGTGCGCGGAGCCCTGCCGGGGCCGACGTCCGAGGCCGATCATACCCTGCCCCTTGAGCTGCAGGCTGCCGCGGCGTATGAACGATTCCTCCCCGTCGACGCTCTGCACGTAGGTGCCGTTCGTGCTCTTATCGACCAATACGAACTTGTTGCGACTGAGCTCGATACGGACGTGCACGCGCGAGACCCGCTCGCGCGTTACCACGACGTCATTGTCCTCGGCACGGCCGATGGTGATGCTCGAGTGGCGCTCATCCACCAGCAGCTCGCGGTCGTCGAACCGCAGACGCATGCGGCGCGTCGGGGGCAAATCACTTTTTCTGGCCGTGGGCTGACGCAAGCTTTTGACGAGCGCCTCATGCTCGCGTTTCATCTCTTGGTCCAGGCGCCGCATGTCATCGAGTGAGCGGCCCTTGGTCCTTGCCTTGCCCTGCGGCTGGTTGTAGGGATCGACAACTACCTTCTGAGCCGGGGGTTCGAGCGACAACCCCTCACCGAGCGCCTTTACACGCTCCGTCTCAACCGCGGTCTCGGTCTCCCCCACCCATTTCCACGTGGAGTTACCCCGTTCGTCGGTTGTCGGCTGCCCTTTGAGCTTTTTCCGTGGCTTGGACATAAATCAAGTCTCCCGGTGTCGGATCATATTCTCCGCCGCTAACACAAGAAACCTGTGAGGGCCGCCACGCTGAGAAAATCCCAATCTCGAGTTAGGATAAAGAATCGTATCCTAGTATCTGAGAAATAAGGCGAAATTTCTCCCCTGGGTTGCAGCGCGAGAAATTCCGCGCAAACTCGCCCCTGATGCATTTGCTCATGGAAATGATCGGCATCGCCAGCCTGGTGCTCGCGGTCAGCTACGCCGTTCTAGTTCTCGTAGCCGTACTCGTCTGGCAAGCGGGCAGGGCGCCCACAAATTCACTGCGACTGCCACCGGTGACGGTGCTCAAGCCCTTGTGTGGCGCGGAACCCGACTTGTACGAGCACCTGCGCTCGTTCTGTCAGCAGGATCACCCGGAGTTTCAGATAGTCTTTGGTGTGCGCGATCCGGCTGATCCTGCCCTCGCGGTCGTGGAGCGCCTGGTGGCGGAATTCCCCTCACTGCCGATCGACGTCGTGGTCAATCCGCAGCAGCACGGCAGTAACCTCAAGGTCAGTAACTTGATCAATATGATGGCGCGGGCGCGCCACGAGGTACTGGCCCTGGCGGACAGCGACACCTTCGTTGGACACGACTATCTCAGCACTGTGACCGCGCCGCTGCTGGATCAGAACGTTGGTCTGGTCACCTGCATTTACCGCGGCGTGCCAACTGAGCGTATTTGGTCACAGCTCGGGGCGATGTACATCAACGAATGGTATGTGCCCTCCGTGCTGCTCGCGTGGCTTTTCGGATACCGCGGGTATGTCTCCGGCCAAACGCTGTGTCTGCGGCGGGATACCCTGCAAGCGATCGGCGGCCTGCGGGCAATAGCGAACCATCTTGCCGAGGACAATCGACTGGGCGAATTGATTCGCGGATTGGGTATGCGGATCGTGCTGTTGCCGTATGAGCTCAAGGCGCAGCACTACGAGCCAGACCTGGACTCGCTTACGCGCCATGAGCTACGGTGGATGCACACCATACATGTCCTGCGACCGCGCAGTTTTCCCTTTCTTTTCGTAACTTTCAGCTTGCCCCTCGCAGTCTTTGGCCTCCTGCTGACCGCTGCCGAGCCATCCTTCTCGACGCTCGGGTGGGTGCTTTTCCTGGCCACCCTCATGGCGCGGCTGGGGTTACATCTTGTGAATCGGTTGCGCGGTACTCGGCCCCCGCTGCGGGGGTTTTGGCTCCTGCCTGCGCGGGATCTGTTGACGTGCTGGGTCTGGGCTCGAAGCTTTTTCATCACTCGAGTCACGTGGCGGGGTAACGAATTTACCGTCGATGCCGACGGCGTCATGCGCAGGCTGTCCTGAGGCGGTCACGTGGGGCTACCTTTGCGGCTGGGGTGCCGGCGCAGCGTCTATTGCCGGAGGATTCTCGTCGAAGGAAGGCAGATCGTGCGGCACCTCGTCGCCGGAGACTTCGCTCTTCTTGTTCTGCAGATACACGGAACGCAGCGTTGCATAAGGATCTATTGCACCGCTTAGCAGAGCGTTGAGCTGACCCTCCGTGATTACGCGCGTATCCAGTCCGCCGACCGTGATCTGCGCCGTGCTAATCTCGGTGCGGTCGGCGTAGGTCACCCAATGCAGCGGATTCATAAAAAAGTCTGCGCCCCTACCGACCAGGTCGCGCGGGCTGGAGGGGCCTACAAGGGGAAGGTAGAGGTAGGGGCCAGAGGGGATTTTGTAGCGTCCCAACGTCAGTCCAAATTCATTGTCCTGATGTGGGATACCAGCGCGGCCTGCCAGGTCGAACAAGCCCAGCAGACCGACGGTCGAATTGGTGATGAGACGCGTAGCCGACAGTCCCGCTCGTTTGAATCGAAACTGCAGCAGGTCATTGACGATGATGACGGGCTCCGACAGATTGACGAGCACGTTGTGAATTCCGCGCCCGATCGGGCCGGGAGTCAGCTTATGATAAAGTCTCGCCGCCGGTCCGATAACATGGCGATCGAGCGCACCTTCAATCGCATAGCTACGACGATTCAGCCGTTCCCAGGGATCCTCCGGTACCGATGCGACCACCGGTTCGCTCGTTGCCGCTACGGCGGGTGTCGTGCCGTCGAACAGCGACATAGCGAGCAGAGTGGCGAGAATGCCGACGCGGCAGCGCATGCGATATCCGATAAGCAACCGACCGTCTGCGGACGGGATCGGCACCACACATGTAAGCTGGGGTCTCGGGCGCGATGAGCAGGCGGTTGTCGCTCGCCGCTCAGTTGGTTTCCCTGTGCGCCGATCGGGCTTGGGTCGTCGTGATCCTGGCTTCGGTGTACGTCGTGGCGGTCACCGCGTATGCGGTCGGCCACTTCACCATGAGCACCAACACTTCCGAGTTGCTGTCGCCGAAACTGCCATGGCGAATTCGCGAGACAGAATTCAATGCAACGTTCCCGCAAGCCGGTCCCCACGTCGTGGTGGTCGTCGACGGCAAAACGCCTGAGCTGACAGAGGCGGCGAGCGCTGCGCTTGCGCAATCGTTGCGCACTCGGCCGAAGCTGTTCCCCGCCGTCTACCGGCCCGGCTCCGGACCCTTCTGGGCCCACAACGGGCTGCTCTACGCGCCAGTTCAAGACGTGCAAACGACCATGGCCGAGCTGGTCAAGGCAGAGCCATTTCTCGGTCCACTGGCTGCGGATCCGTCGCTTCGTGGCCTGATGGGGGCGCTGTCGGCCGCACTGCAAGGGGTGAACAGTGGGCAAACCTCACTTGAGAGCATCGGCGGCCCGATCCGGCGGCTGGCGGAGGCGCTGGAAAGCTTGCGAGATGACAAGAGGGTCTATTTCTCCTGGCGCAATCTTATCTCCGGAGGTGCGCCGGACAAACAGGAACTGCGTCACCTGATCCTGATAGATCCCAGTCTCGACTTTTCACAGTTGCAACCAGGCAAAGTGCCCATCGCCGCAATACGCACGGCGGCCAAGGCGCTTCAACTGGACCCCGCTCACGGCGTGGTGGTGCG
The DNA here is from genome assembly GCA_963835645.1 of uncultured Gammaproteobacteria bacterium. Classification (GTDB taxonomy): domain Bacteria; phylum Pseudomonadota; class Gammaproteobacteria; order Steroidobacterales; family Steroidobacteraceae; genus 13-2-20CM-66-19. The sequence goes on from CAWIGQ010000002.1 coordinate 98,843, forward strand.
CATAACCGGGCCGGTTGCTCTGCAGGACGAGGAATTCTCCACGCTCACCGAGCGCACCCCCTTGATCGCAGCACTGGCGCTCAGTGCGATTTGCATGATGCTGTGGATGGCGGTGCGCTCGATCCGGCTCATCGTCGCCATCCTCGCCACCACCCTGGTGGGCCTCGTGAGCGCAGCGGCGCTGGGCCTCGCTGTTTTCCATCGCTTCAATGTCATCTCGGTCGCATTCATTCCTTTGTTCGTCGGCCTTGGTATCGACATCGGCATCCAATTCAGCGTTCGCTATCGGGCCGAGCGGGGAACCCAGAGGGATGTTCGCGACGCCCTGGTCGCAACCGGGCAGGGCATGGGTCGATCGCTGACTTTGGCGGCAGCGGCCATTGCCGCGGGCTTCCTGGCTTTTGCGCCGACCGCATACTATGGAGTGTCTCAGCTCGGCGTGATCGCGGGGTTGGGCATGTTCATCGCGCTGGCGCTCAATCTGTCCCTTTTGCCAGCCCTCATTCAGCTTACCCGGCCGCCGGGAGCGCCGCAGGGCGCAACGGACGCACGAGTAGCCTTGCTGGATGATTTCGTGTTGCGCCACCGCGCAGCGGTGGTTTGCATCGGCGTCGCCCTGGGCGCGGTTTCCGCTGCCCTGTTGCCCCTGTTGCATTTTGACTTTAACCCGCTGCACTTGCGCAGTTCCAAGGTGGAATCCGTTGCCACTCTGAACGACCTGACGAAGGATCCGCAGCAATCGCCGAACACCCTCGAGGCTATCAGCCCCAGTCTCGCCGTTGCGGACCAGCGCGCTGCCAAGGTCAGGGCGCTTCCGGAGGTAGCCAGTGCACGGACGCTCTCTAGCTTCGTCCCCGCTGATCAGGCCGAGAAGATCGCAATCATCGCCGATGCGGCGAACCTGCTGGATCTGCCACTGAATCCGGTCTTCGTGGCGCCACCACCGAACGACGCTCAGGTGAGGGACAGCCTGCTCGAGACGTCCGTCAATTTGCGTAAAGCGGCGGCCACCAGCACGCCGGCGGGCGCGGACGCACTCCGGCTCGCCGATGATCTGAGCGATCTGGCGAAATCGGGACCTGCGGTACGAGCCCAGGCGGCCCAGATGTTGATTCCCAGCCTCGCGCTTGTGCTCGAACAGGCGCGAGATTCGCTGCAGCCTCAGCCGATCACCATGGCAACGCTGCCGGCGGAGCTGGTGCGGGCATGGGTGGCGCCCGACGGACGCGCGCGCCTGTCCATCACCCCCAAGGGCGATGCCGATAACGATGAAGTACTCAATCACTTCGTCGACGCTGTGTCCAGAGTAGTACCGGGTGCGCAGCTCGCGGTGCAGGAGGCCGGCCGCGCCGTGGTCGGCGCCTTCGTCGTCGCGGGCGCGCTGTCTTTCGCCGCCATCACCGCTCTCTTACTGGGCACATTGCGGCGCTTGCGCGACGTGGCCATCACCATGGCGCCGATCGTCTTGACCGGTCTATTGACCATGGGTAGCTGTGTCATCATCCGCCAGCCGCTGAATTTCGCCAATATCATCGCGCTGCCGTTGCTGTTCGGCATTGGAGTCGCCTTTCACATTTACTTCGTGATGGCCTGGCGCACGGGCGCAGCACACCTGCTGACCTCGCCCCTCGCGCGGGCCGTGTTCTTCAGCGCGCTCACTACCGCTACGGGATTTGGCAGTTTGTGGGCTTCCAGCCATCCGGGGACTGCCAGCATGGGCAAGCTGCTGATGATATCGCTGGTCTGGACGCTGGTATCGGCGCTGCTGTTTCAGCCGGCGCTGATGGGAATCTCACCTGCGGCACGCGCATCCCGGCACTGACGCCCGGTCGGCCTACCTCAAGAGGTCATCGCTTAGTGAGTTGAGATGTGCAATCAGGCCGGAGGCGCCGCCGGAGGCGATTGGAGCTGCGAAGTCGGCCCTGCGAGTCGTCAGCTGGCTGATCGCGCCGTAATACACATCGATGATCTTCCACGAACCTGCGGATTCCCGCATCCGGTACGTCAGGTTGACGGGAGCGTTATGTGCGGAGATGAGGTGAGTCTGGACGATCTTGTCCACGCCACGGACGGCGACGTCGGGTTGAATCTCGAAGCGCTCGCCGTCAAAGCTCGTAAAATTGTGCGCATAGCTGGCGATGGTCAGCCGTGTGAAGGCGGCGATCAGCGCCTGCTGCTCCCCGCTGGAGAAATTTGCCCACGCGGAACCGACCGCGAACGCCGTCATGACCGGCAAGTCGAAGGTACGCTCGATAACCGGTGCCAGCTGACGGTACCGCTCCGCCATCGTCAGCGTTGGCCCTGCTTTCATCGTGGCAAGCAGGGCGCTATCGAGACTCTCGATCTGAGTCGCTGCCGGGTCGAGCCCAGCGTAAGCCGCGCCAATGAGCAGTGCCCCAGTCACGACGAGCTGAAGCAGGAGGGGTTTAAGTCTTAGCCTCAGCCTCATGATGTTCCTCGCAGGCCGAAGGGTCCGCCGCAGTTTATCAGAGGGCCCCAGGCAGGCACTTCAGCGCCGCGGCGACCCCGAGCACCCTTTGACTCATCCTGCTTCTGCTTGGTCCAAGTTCTTGCGTATAGTGCGGGGGGTCGGTCCCGGCACCTGTGAGGCTTGTGCATGACTTCCGGTTCCTCGCCCACGCACGCTCTGAAGACGCTGTTCCTGCAGGCGCCGTCCTTCGACGGGTTTGACGGGGGTGCCGGATCGCGTTATCAGGCCAAGCGCGAGGTCAAATCATTCTGGTACCCCACCTGGTTGGCGCAGCCGGCCGCGCTGGTACCGAACTCGCGGCTGCTTGATGCCGCAGCTGACGGACTGACGGTCGATCAAAGTCGCGCGGTCGCGCGCGGCTACGATCTCGTCATCATGCATACCAGTACTCCATCATTTCCGACTGACATCAGGTTTGCCGAGCTCCTTAAACAGGACACGCCGAACGTCAAGATTGGTCTGGTCGGCGCCAAGGCGATGGTAGACCCGGCCGGCTCCCTGAATGCCTCGCAGGCGGTGGATTTCGTCTGCCGTGAGGAATTCGATTACACCTGCAAGGAAGTTGCCGAAGGTCTGCCGTTGGAAAGCATTACGGGGCTGTCCTACCGCGCTACCGATGGCCGCATCGTGCACAACCGGCCACGCGCCATGATCGAGGACATGGACGAGCTGCCGTTCGTTGCGCCGGTCTATCGGCGCGATCTGCAAATCGAGAATTACTTTATCGGCTACCTGTTGCATCCCTACGTCAGTTTCTATACCGGCCGCGGTTGCCGTTCGAAGTGTACCTTCTGCCTCTGGCCGCAGACCGTCGGTGGCCACCGCTATCGGGTACGCTCTGCCGAGAACGTCATCGCAGAGGTGAAATGGATCAAGGAGAACATGCCTGAGGTGAAGGAAATCATGTTCGACGATGATACCTTTACCGATAGTGCGAACCTGCCCCGCATTGAAGCCATTGCACGCGGAATGGGAATGCTTGGCATGACCTGGAGCTGCAACGCCAAGGCGAACGTGCCGTACGACACTCTTAAGGTCATGAAGGCCAACGGCCTGCGGTTGTTGTTGGTTGGCTATGAATCGGGCGATGACCAGATCCTGCACAACATCAAGAAGGGCCTGCGTACCGATATTGCGCGGCGCTTCAGCGACGACTGCCGCAAGCTCGGCGTGTTAATCCATGGTACCTTCATACTCGGATTACCCGGCGAGACCACGGAGACGATTGAGAAGACGATCAACTTCGCCAAGGAAATTAATCCGCACACGATTCAGGTTTCTCTGGCTGCACCTTACCCGGGAACGACGCTGTACAAGCAGGCTGTGGAAAACGGCTGGCTACAAGAGAGTGACGCCGCGAACCTGGTCAACGACAAGGGGGTACAGCTCGCGGCAATCAGCTATCCACACCTGACAAAGGAAGAAATCTTCCACAGCATGGAGATTTTCTATAAACGCTTCTACTTGCGGCCCAGTAAGATCTGGGAGATCGTCAAGGAAATGCTGGCGAGCTGGGACTTGACGAAGCGGCGCCTGCGCGAGGGCGTCGAGTTCTTTCGCTTCTTGCGCGCCCACCAGAGCTGAAGGTCGCCGGGTTCACAGAGCAGTGCGCGCATGAAGCTACGCTGCGAACTGCTGTAACACTGAGTTCGCGGCGCGTACGAATGCATGAATCATTTCCAAGACGGCCGACAATGAAAGGATAGACAGGCCCAGTCCGAGTAGCAGGCCGATGCCGTCACTTGCGAGCAGCCCCAGTGCAAGAACGCAGATCGCTGCTGCGGGCGGAACGTTGGCCAGTGGGATCGGCAGAGCCAGCACAATCGAGAGAAGCAGACACAGCACGCCAATCAGGCGCTCCGCGAGCGGCGTACTCAGTAAGGCAATTCGGGGCTTGAGCACCCGCTCGACCCGTCGCAGGAGCGGCAGCAGTCTATCGACGATCCGCACAAAGTCGGCCTGCTTCACCGACCGATGCGCGATCACTCCCGGCAACCATGGCGTCCGGCGACCCAAGGCGAGCTGCGCCGACAGCAGGATGAGGGGCACTCCCAGCGCTGACGACGTTCCGGGGGGAGTCGGCAGGACATTCGGCACCGCAAACAGGAATAGGAGCGCGGCGAATGCACGATCGTCGGCCGCGAGCAGCAGGTCACCGATCGCAATGCGTTCGCATGGCGCCGTCAGCTTGATCTTCTCGAGAACAGTCGATAGCGATCGCCGGTGATCTGCGCGCACCAGAGCGCGCACCTGCCATGAGGTCACCGCAAGCAGCGGAGCATTGCGCATACTGCACCGCCGCGGCCGCCCTGGGACATCCGTCACCGTTCGCACAAAGCCCACGGCGCGCTTCGCGTCTTCCACAGCGAGGCGATCACTCCACCCGCAATGAGAGCTAAGGTCACGCTTAGCGAGACAATCGGCGGGATCTTGCCGATGATGCCCTCCATGGCTGTTTTCACGCCGATGAACACCAGCACCAGGGCCAGAGCGAACTTCAGGTAGCGGAACCGACCGATCACCGCAGCGAGTGCGAAGTAGAGGGCGCGCAGCCCCAGGATTGCGAAGATATTGCTTGTGTAAACAATGAACGGATCGCGGGTGATGGCGAAGATCGCCGGTACCGAGTCAACTGCGAACAGCAGATCGACGAGCTCCACGAGACACAGTGCAAGGAAGAGCGGTGTCGTCCAGAGAGCCGTCTTGGCCGTCATGGGATCCGTCAGACGCACAAAGAATGCTTTGCCCTTCACCTCCGACCCGACGCGCAATCGCGTGCCGAGGAATTGCAGCAGCGGCGCATTGTTCGCGACGTTCGGCAGGCGGTCGGCGGTGATCCACATTCTGACACCGGTGAAGATCAGGAATGCGCCAAACAAGTACAGGATCCAGCTGAACTTACTGACGAGCGCCGCACCCACGCCGATCATGATGGCCCGCAGCAGAATCGCACCCAGGATTCCCCAGAACAGCACCCGATGTTGGTACTGTCGAGGAATGTCCAGGTGTGTGAAGATCAAAGCGATGACGAAGACATTGTCCATCGACAACGACTTTTCGACCAGAAAGCCGGTGATATACGCCATGCCATTCGTCTCGCCCATGGCCCACCACACCCAGGCTCCGAACAACAGCGCGATGCTGACGTATCCCATGGAGAGCGCAAGGCTCTCGCGAACCCCAATCTGGCGGTCGTGCTTGTGCAGCACACCAAGGTCGAGCACCAGCAGTAGCGCGACGATGCCTAGGAACGCGAGCCACATCCAGGCTGGGGTTCCCAACACAGGTGTCTGTATAAAGCCGACCATATGGCCATTTAGGTCTCAGGCCATCTACTCTTGTTTCGCAGGCGTCGAACCAAGGAAATCGAACTTGTGGTCCTCTCCCAGCCGGCGCATCGATGACCTGTGGAGCTCCGTTAACAGCGGATGATCGATCTCTCTGACGGCGTTCGCGGTAGCGGTGTCTTTACAATCGCGCCGACTCATCTGCACCGTCAGACCTTGCGAGCCATTCAACGATGAGCAAACCGAGTCCGCTGCGGCTTTGATGCGTTGGTAAAGCACCTTCACTCCGGCGTCGCCTGACAGGTCCAGGTCCGCGAAGTGGACGACTTTCCTCCTGATCTCAAAATCACCACCGCGTTGGCCCACGTCAACCGTGGTATCCACCGGCAGCGATTGCGCTACCGCGTTGAAAGAGGCGAAGACGGCCCCGAGTGCCGTAATACCAAAAACATTCTGAATCGTTGTTCGTGTCATGGTTCTATCTCCCTCGATGGTTGGAAGCTGAACGAAGGATAGGTGGTGTCAGACCACGTAAAAAGCAGATAATCAGGGACTGAGACTTCCGAGAAACCGAAGTATGAGCCTCAGCTTTAATTATCGGCACCTCTACTATTTCTGGGTCGTCGCCAAGGAAGGCGGAATCACGCGCGCCGCTGCCCGGCTGGGCATCGCTGTTCAAACGGTGAGCACGCAGGTTCGGGAGCTTGAGCGCTCAGTCGGATGCGTTCTTCTCAAACCAGCAGGCCGAGGAGTGACGCTGACCGAGGCGGGAGTTATCGCGGTGCGGCAAGCCGACCAGATCTTTGAACTGGGCGATCAATTGGCGGTGCGGGTCCGCGACGCGGTGAGTTCCCCGATCGTGCGGCTTGCCGTCGGACTGCCTGATGGGCTGCCAAAGCTGGCGGTGCAGCGCTTGCTGCAACCTGTGATACAAGAGCCGAACCTGCGGCTATTGTGCCAGGAAGGCGATTTCAAGAACCTATTAGCCGATCTAGCTCTGCACCGACTCGATCTCGTTATCGCGGACCGAGCCGCGCCGCCGAACCCTAACCTCAAACTCTATAACCATTCACTGGGGTCATCCCCGATCGTGTGGTATTCGTCAGCGAGCCTGTATTCCGCGGCTCGACGGGGATTCCCCCGCTCATTGGCGAAGGTCCCAGTTCTGCTGCCGACAAGCCATGCTGCGGTGCGCACTCGGCTCGATCAATGGTTTGATCGCCATGAGATCCAGCCACGAGTCGCCGGGGAGTTCCAGGACAGTGCGTTACTGAAGACCTTTGGCGCAGGCGGTATGGGGGTATTTCCGGCGGTCGAGCTGGCGGCAGACGAGCTCACGCACCGTTACAAGGTTCGGCGGCTGGGGCCTTGCGAGGAAGTTGAGGAACACTTCTTCGCGATTGGAACCGAAAAGAAGGTATTGCATCCCCTGGTGCAACGAATCCTGTCGACGCGTCGGTAAGACACTGGGCCGTGCCTTGTCGCGGTGCACACCCAACGGGCCCTTGACGCTGGACGTCGAGCCGATTGCGCTTCGATAATGGTCATATGGGGATGCGTTCCTACCTTAACGAGTTTGTGACACCGGGCGCGTCGCGGTCAGGGCCAATCTTTCTCGCCAGTATTCTGGCAATGCTGGTGATATTTGGCGTCGATCTCGCGGACGGTTCTGAAATATGGTCACACGTCTTCTATTTGTTTCCGATATGTGCCATAGCTTTCTCGTGTGAGCGCCTCACTCGGGTGATGGTCGGAGTCCTTTTGTCGGTGGTGCTGCAACTGCTGACATTTCTCGCCTACAAGATCTCCGCTCCCTCAGTAATCGCGAATTTGCTCATCACGCTCGCTGCCAGCGTGATGACAGTCGGTTTGGCGCGAGTCGCACGCTCACGCTTTACCTGGATTGAGACTCTTGCCGCTACTGACGTCCTTACGGGACTGCACAATCGGCGCGGTCTCGAATCCCTCGCAGAGAGGGAAATCGCGAGGCAGAAACGGCATGGAGGTGCCTTTTCTCTTGCGGTTGTCGACCTCGATCGGTTCAAGGAATTGAATGACTCCAAAGGACACGACGTCGGCGATCGAGCGCTGCGCTTCCTTGGCGATGTCCTACGGGAAAGCACACGACACTCTGATCTGATTGCGCGCCTCGGCGGAGATGAGTTCACGATTTTGATGCCGAACACCCGGGAACCGGATTGCGCGGCGCTGTGTCAACAGCTGTCGGCGACGATAGCGAGACAGATGAAGGACGCTGGATTTGCGATCACTGCAAGCATCGGGTACACGACCTGCGATGACGCACCCGACTCCGTGGCGGCGGCTTTACAAAAGGCAGACGAGGCCATGTATGCGGCCAAAGCGATGCGCTCCAGCCCGGCGTCCCCGCGGCGAATCTCCGCGTGCCAGAGCTCCCCGCCGATGCATGGCCCGGAACGGCCAGTCGTTCGCACCGACCAGGCGCAGGTTTCAACGTAGTCAGAAGGCTTTCGCAGGCGGTCTTGCGCTCCGCTTTTAATTCCATATAATTGAAAACATGAAATCGAACGAAGCCATCGCAGCCCTGAGCGCGCTCGCGTCCGAGGCACGTCTCGCCGTCTATCGATTGCTCGTAAAGCGCCGACCCGAGGGGTACACCCCCTCCGAACTGGTCGGGCGTCTGGATCTGCCCGCCCCGACCTTGTCCTTTCACTTGAAGGGCCCCGGCTCAACGAAGGAAGCGAGCATGAAGCGCCTGCATGTTCACGTGTCCGTCAGGGATCTCGCTACGTCGATCCGTTTCTACTCCGAGCTCTTTGCGGCCGAGCCCGCGGTGCGCAAGGATGACTATGCGAAATGGATGCTGGAGGACCCACGAGTGAACTTCGCGATCAGCCAGCGCGATGGTAAGCCCGGCGTGCAGCACCTGGGGATTCAGGTGGAGGATCGAAACGAGCTCACGGAAGTCTATGCGCGGCTGCAGCGGGCGGAAGGACCGGTGATCGAGGAAGGGGCGACCACCTGTTGCTATGCACAGAGCGAAAAGAGCTGGATCGACGACCCCGAGGGCGTCCCGTGGGAGACGTTTCTCACTACAGGCGAGAGCACTGAATACGGCGCGGACGAGATACGGTCGGTGCAGGAAAAGCGGCAAACTGACGCATCCTGTTGCGCGCCGAGCTGCTGTTCACCCAGCGCTGCCCGATAAGACCGATTCCCAGTAGCGCGTGCTGTGGCAGATCGGCCCTACAAGGTGCTCTTCCTCTGCACCGGCAACTCCGCGCGCAGCATCATTGCGGAGGCGCTGATCAACCAATGGGGACGGGGGAACTTCCGTGGCGGTTCCGGCAGCGGTTCCCCTGGATTTCGTGTTCACCGTATGTGACAACGCGGCCGGCGCGGTCTGCCCCTATTGGCCCGGTCGGCCCCTGACCGCTCACTGGGGGGTACCGGATCCGGCGGCCGTTGAAGGCACGGACGCCGACAAGTGGCTCGCCTTCCGGGCGACGTTTGAGGCGCTCGACAACCGCATCAAGATCTTTACCAGTCTCCCGATCGGCATCGCTCGATCGGATCAAGCTGCAGGAGCGTCTGCATGCGATCGGTAAGAGCGTAGCGACTGGCCGGGGGCAATGAGGCCGTCGCGCTCCTGGCAAACACCGTTCGCCCTTGAGTTCAGGCGTACCTGAAGAGCGTCATGAAGCCGAAGTCCATATGCAGCTGCTGGTGGCAATGAAAGAGCGTCAGTCCCGGGTTGTCAGCGATGAAGTCGAACTCGAGTTCCTGGAAGCCTCCGAGCATGACGACATCCTTGACCACGCCCGCTGTCGACTGCCCCGCGATGCGTGTCAACTCGAAGCTGTGGCGATGCAAGTGCAGCGGGTGGATGTCGTCGCTCGCATTGCGGAACTTCAGCCGGTAGCGGCGCCCCTGGTGCAGTGTGTAGACCGGCTTCATGGTCTGCATCGAGAAGGCTTCGCCGTTGAGAGTCCACTGGTTGAAGCCGTTGAGTGCGCCGTTCTGCTTGACGATCGTGAACTCGATCGTCTCGTCAGGCGCGCGGGTCGGAATATTCGGTTTACCGAATTTCGTGTAATCCCAGCGAAAGGGCTGCGGCTTGACCCATTGGGCCTCGCCCGGCCGGCCCGCGTATTCCACGACGATGCCCATGCCGTGAGAGCGGTCATCCTCGGCCAGATCACCCAATACCCATACCCCGGGGTGATTCATCTCGACGATCGCGGAAATGCGTTCAGCGGTGCCTAGCCAAAGCACTGGGACATCCGCCGGCGTGGGCACCGGATTTCCATCGAGGGCGACGACCCTGAACGCATGACCGGGCAGCGCAAGACTTCGAATCTCCGTGGCGCTCGCATTCAGAACGTGGAAGAGGACGCGCTCACCGTGTTTCACCCTGATGGGCTCGCCAGACCCAAGCATTCTCCCGTTGATCGCGAACAGATCGTAGCCGACCTCGAAGCCTTTGGACTTCGTTCTTGCCTGCGCATCGGCCGCTGCCCCCATCTTCTGCAGCTGCGGCAGGGCCGCGCCCGCCAGCGCGTCCATCGCCATGTCGCCGCCGCGGCTAAACGTCGGCGCGAATTCCTTCAACACCAGGAATACCTCGCGGTCGTAGGCGCCGGGATTGTGCCCCGGATCGATGTAAACCGGACCCGCCTGAGCCGTGTACGTCCCCCGATTCAAGTCGTCGCCGGCCACGACATGCGTGTGGTAGAAGCGGAAGCCCGCAGGCTTGGGGACCAGCGTGATTCGGCGCATCCCGTGCGCCGGCACGAACGGTGAGCCTTCCTCAGCTGCACCATCCACGTCGCTCGGAATTAACTGTCCGTGCCAGTGGACGAGCTCCGGTGTGTCGGTGTCGTTATGAATATCGATGGTGACCCGCTGACCTTCCCTGAAGCGCAGCAGCGGTCCTGGGAACTGGCCGTTGTACAGCGTCGTGGAGACGATGTGCTCAGGCGACAGCTCGATCAGCCCGGTTGCGATTCGCACGGTATGGTCCGCCGCGCCTTGCCCTGCCGCCGACGGTGCGCTCGCGCGGGCGGCACGGGCGAGGCGGGGCGCGTTGGCGACCAGTGCGGCAACAGATCCCAGTTTTAGAAAAACACGACGTTGAAGCGACATGTTGAGCTCCGCAAGCGGTGCGATCAGGCACCTAGGAGATCGATGTGAGCTCGCCCAGTACTGTGGGGATCAGTTCACTCACCGTCGGGTGAATGCGAACGCCGTGCTGCACAACACTGTAGGGCAGGTGGCCGTACATCGCGTCCACCAGAGACTGCACCGCCTCGTCACCACCCACACCGAGAATTGCGGCACCCAGAATGCGCTTGGTGTTTGCATCCACCAGTACCTTCATGAACCCTCGGGTTTCCCCTTTCTCCCGCGCTCGCGCAACCTGCGACATGGGCATGCGCCCGACCAGGACGTCATAACCCGCGTTGCGTGCCTCAGCTTCGGTCATGCCGAGACGTCCTAGAGGGGGGTCCGTGAACAGCCCGTAGATCGTTATCCGGTCGCTGACTCTGCGATCTGCATCGTGCAACAGATTGTCGGCGACGATCTCATAGTCGTTATAGGCAGTGTGCGTAAAGGCGCCGCGACCGTTGCAGTCGCCGAGGGCATAGACGTTCTGCGCACTGGTTCTCAAAGACTCGTCGACTTTGATGTAACCGCGCGCGTCAAGCTCAACCCCAGCTTCCTTGAGACCCAGTTCATCGGTATTCGGCGTGCGGCCGACAGCCAAGAGCACGTGCGTGCCGGCAACAGTCGGTGCGCCCTCGCGGCAATCCACAGCCACCCGCACTCCGCCTTCCACGGGCTCCAGGGCTATGCACTTGGCATCAACACGGATCTCGATATCCTCTGCCGCGAGAATGTCCCGCAGTGCGTCGGAGACGTCCGGATCCTCTCGACCGGTCAACCGCGGGCCCATTTCGACAATGCTGACCCGGCTGCCGAATCGGCGGTACATCTGCCCGAACTCCAGGCCGACGTAGCTACCTCCGACAATGATCAGGTGCTCGGGCAAGAAGTCGATGTCCATCATGCTCTCGCTCGTCAGATAGGCGACGCTATCGACACCGGGGAGCTTCGGCACGAAGGGGCGGCCGCCGACGTTGATGAAGACGCGCTCTGACGTCAGCGTATCCGCGCCCACCCTGATGGTATGCGAGTCGAGGAACCGGGCGTACCCTTTGTAAACGGTCGCGTTGGCCAGCGAGCGCAACCAGTTCTCCTGAGACTTGCTCAAACGTTCCACCAGGGCGTCTTTTCGCGCCTTGACGCGCAGCATATCCATCTTCACTGCTCCATCGATCTGCACCCCATAGTCCGCCGCTCTCTGCACCAACCGGGCTACGTACGCGCTTGCAACCAGCGTCTTGGTGGGAGTGCAGCCGTTGTTGATACAAGTGCCGCCAAACTTTCCGCGCTCGATGATTGCCACTCGCATGCCAGCCCCAGCGAGCTGCGCCGCGAGAGATGGGCCCGCTTGGCCAGTACCGATGATGATTGCGTCATATGCATTCATGTGGTGGAGCTCCACTGCGCCGGAAAAGCGCTTTGAATGCTAATCGATCCCAGCTACGGACTCGGGAATAAATTACAATCGTCTGGCCGGAAAGGAGGCGGACACCATGAACAAGCATTTGCTTAGCCGACGTCAGTTTACCGCGCAGTGTGCAGCCTTCGGTTTATCGTTGCCGGCCGTGAGTGCGATGGCTGCGCTGCAGGCGAGTGACCGGGTTCCTGCCCCTGGCGCAGCAGCGAAGCCTGGGGGGCGGACCGTAACGTTCCCAGACGGCACCAGCGTCCCGGCCCTCGGCCAGGGCTGCTGGCATCTCGGGCAGGGACGACATCCGCAAGCTGTTGAAGAAGAGGCGCTGCGTACGGGCATTTCACTCGGCATGACACTGATCGACACGTCGGGAAATTACGGCAACGGTCGTTCCGAGCAATTCATCAATCACGTGATCGCCGGTCAGCGCGACCGCATATTCCTGGTCTCCAAGGTGGAGGGCAATGAAGTCTCTGGCGATGGCATCGCGCGTGCTTGCGCGGCGAGCCTCGCTCGTCTCGGCACCGAGTATCTTGATCTCTATCTGCTGCATTGGCCGGTTCCTAGCGCGCAATTCCCCGGCGTTGTGGCGGCGTTTGAACAGTTACGCGCGGCGGGGAAGATTCGCGCCTGGGGTGTATCCAATTTCAACGTTGGCCAGATGGATGATCTGTTCCGTATTCCAGACGGTCATCGCTGCGCCACCAATCAGGTCCCTTACAGTCTCAACAACCGTCGCATCGAGCGCGATGTTTTGCCGTGGTGTAAGCAGCACAACATGCCGGTCATGGCGTATTCTCCGCTCGGCGGCGACCATAACCTCGTGGTAGGCGACCGCACGCTGGCGCAGGTCGGCACTAACCATGGTTGCTCGGCCGCAGCGGTTGCGCTGGCCTGGGTAATTCGCAGCGGGAACGTTATCGCAATTCCAGAATCCGGCTCTCCGGCGCATGTCAATGAGAACGCTATGGCGCTTTCAATTGCACTCACGCCGCGGGACCTGCAGACATTGGATGCAGCGTATTCAGGACCATTCGGCGCAAACTAGCGAGGAGCTGCCTACTTCCCGTAAGCGTGCGCGATCTGTCCCACCAGGACCGCGAACGGCATGGCCAGCGCCCCGTAGACCGCGCCTGCATCCGGCCGGCCGTTGTCTTTGAGGATCTCGATGGCCAACGTCGCATAATCGGAGAGGATCACTCCAGCCTGCTGCATCCGCAGCAGTCCGGCCTCATGCTTGGCCTGGCTGAACGTGCCGCAGGCGTCTACCGGGACATACGCCTCGTAGCCCTTGCCGATAGCGGTGATTGCCGGAAAGGCTGCGCACACTTCCAGAGACACACCGGCAAATATGAGTTTCTTTCGGCCCGTTGCCTCAATCGCCGCAGCCACCTTGGGGTCGTCCCAGGCGTTTACGGTGCTCCGATCGATGATCTTCGTGTCAGGAAGAGCCGACACCAGCTCCGGAAAGGTCGGTCCCCACATGCTGTCGCGCGCGGTCGTCATGACGATGGTCGGTACCTTCAGTATGCGCATCGCCTTGGCAAGTGACACCACGTTGCTCTTGAGCTCCGCAACCGGAATGTCCCGAACGCCCGAGAGAAGGCCAACTTGGTGGTCGACGAGAACCAGTGCGGCATTGTCCGAGCTCAAAGGAACATATGGCGTCGCCTTTGCGTTCATAGCTGACTCCTTAGGATTAACGGCGGTTCGTTGCGCAAACTTACCGGGTTGACCCGCCCGTCAGAAGACTGCAGATTGTGAACCTATCGTCCAATGCATTGGACGGCCATGCCACACGCGAGTAGCCGACCCATGCTTGACCTGAATGATTTCCTTTATTTCGTGCAGGTGGTTGAGCGTCGTGGCTTCACCGCTGCGGGCCGAGCTCTCGGCATGCCGAAGTCGACGCTAAGTTACCGTATGAAGAAGCTTGAGGCGGAACTCGGGGTGCGCCTGCTCAATCGCACGTCACGCCATTTCGCGCCAACCCAGGCCGGCGCGGAGTTCTATCGGCATGCCGCCAGCATGGTGAGAGCCGCAGACGAAGCTGAATCTCTCGTGCGGCAGCGAGTGAAGGAACCGTTCGGAGTTGTACGATTTACGGCGGCAATCGGTACGGCTCAATTCGCACTTCGGGAAACACTCATGAACTTCATTCAAGAGTACCCAAGGATCCAGCTCGTGGAGTACGTGACAAGCCGACAGATTGATCTGCTAGCAGAAAACTTCGATGTTGCAGTTCGTGCTCACTCGGGAGCGCTACCAGACTCCACGGTGGTTAGCCGCACTTTGGCGGTTGCGCCTTGGATTCTCGTCGCCGGAACCGACTCTCTCAAGCAAGGGGAATCGCTCAAGACACCTCAGGACCTGAAAAATTTCCCATCTCTTTTCGTATGGAGAGCGAACACAACGCCTGCGTGGCGACTCCGACCACAAGCCAGGACGCAGCGACGCCAAAGCGAAGTAACCCTGACCCTGACGCCGCGAATGGTCAGCAATGATCTGTCCACTCTGAAGCAAGCAGCGGTCAACGGAATGGGGATCGCCGCTCTACCCGCGTACGTTTGCAAAAGTGAGCTACGCAGCCGGCAGCTAACCCGAATCCTGCCAGGGTGGCTCGCCGGCGAATCCACCTTCACCGCGCTACTGCCGCATCGTCTTGGACTACTGCCCGCCGTTAGGATCTTCGTTGATTATCTTGCGCGGCATCTACCTGAGCGCGTACAGCCTTAGGACGTAGCGCGGGCACTCGCCGTCTTGGCAAATCGAATTCCCTTTCGCGCCGAACCCATGCTTGCCACGCTGGTGGCGGCGCCATTCGACAAGCCCGGGTGGGTGTATGAGGAAAAATATGACGGCGACCGGATCCTTGCCTACAAAGAAGGGGATCGCGTGCGGCTGCTGTCCAGGAACGGCAAAGACCGCACCGATCGATTCCCCGGTATCGCAGCGGCGATCAGAGCGCTCAAGCCCGCAACGCTCCTTCTCGATGGCGAGGTTGTGATATTCGATAAAAAGGGCGTTTCTCGATTTCAGCTCCTTCAGCAGGTTCTGGGTAAAGCGGTGTATGCGGTATTTGATTGCCTGTTTCACGAGGGTAAGGATCTGCGGCGTCAACCGCTCTCCACCCGACGCGCCGTGATGGTGAAGTCGATCGGCTCGAGCAAGACACTGTTGCCGTCTCACCGGCTGGCAAGCGATGGGCTTGAAGCCTTTCGCATCGCAAAACGCCGCGGATACGAGGGACTAGTAGCCAAGGATCTGTCCAGTCCGTACGTGGAAGCGCGCACCACCCAATGGCTCAAAGTAAAGGTGCATCAGGAGGATGAGTTCGTCATTTGCGGATATACGAAGCCAGCCGGCTCGCGGGAACATTTTGGTGCTCTGCTGCTCGGCGCCTACGAGGGCGGCCGATTGCACTACGTCGGCAAGGTCGGCACTGGCTTCGATCGCAAGTCACTCGCCGCGCTGCACCAGAAGTTCCGGCCGTTGGTGAGCGCACACACCGCGCTCGCCGACCCTCCTCGGGAGAAGGGGGTGGTGTTTCTCGCACCCCGGCTCATCGCCCAGATTTCTTTTCAGGAGTGGACGGCGGACAGAAAGCTCCGTCAACCGGTGTTCCTCGGCCTGCGTGATGACAAGCGTCCGCAGGACGTGCTCTTACCAGGACCCGCCTGATGGTGACGAAACGCACCGAATCCGCGCACACGTCGACGCCCATCGAGATATCGAACCCGCACAAGGTGTTCTGGCCCGATGAGGGCTATACGAAACAGGATCTCGCGGATTATTACGCACGGGTCTTCCCGAGGCTGTCGCCGTACGTGAAGGATCGCCTGCTGACACTGGAGCGGTGCCCTGACGGGATGCGCGGCGAGTGCTTCTTTCAAAAGCAGAAGCCGAAGTCGATGCCGCCAGCCACACCCACCAAGCGCATTGCACAGGTCACCCGGACCGGCAGGTTCACTGACTACGTGGTCGGCGGGTCGTTGCTGACGCAGCTGGCCCTCGTCAACCTGGGTTGCATTGCCGTGCACGTCATGGCAAGCCGCAGAGACTCGCCTCGGCAACCTGACTGGCTGTGTATCGATATTGATCCCGAGTCCGGGAATTTCCGCGATGCGGCTCGCGCGGGACTGCGTGTGAAGGCGGGCCTGGAACTCTTGAAGCTGCGTTCCTACGCGAAGACCTCGGGCAGCCGGGGCATGCATGTCCTCGTGCCGCTCGTCGTGGGACCCGATGCGGATGAGGTTCTCGCATTCGCCGAGTCTTTCGTCGCTAAAGTCGCAGCGGCACACCCGGATGACTTAACGGTTGCGCACTCCATCGCCGCGCGGCGTGGGCGGGTGTATCTCGATCCATTTCGCAACGGTTTTGGCCAGACGGTCGTTGCGCCCTACTCAGTAAGGCGAAGGAAAGGTGCGGCCGTCTCCATTCCTCTGAAATGGTCGGAGGTCAGAGCCACACTGCTCCCGTCGGATTTCAACATCGGGAACTGTACGACGTGGCTTCGACGCTCAGACCCCTGGGACGACTTCTTTGGGGACCGGCAGTCGCTCGCCGATGCCGCACGATTGCTCACCAGACTGTGAGCATTGCGGTGGCTGATTGGAGAGGCCTCGTTGTTGTCCCGTCGAGGTTCCGGGTGGCATCCGTGAGGTGTACACCCAGAGCAAGTAATTCACCGACCTGTCGGACACGGAAGCTCTCACCGCAGCATTCGAGGGCACGGCCGGCGTCTTTGCGCTGCTGCCTCCGGTGTTTGACCCGGCTCCCGGCTTTCCCGAGGCCATCGGTTTTATCAATTTACTGCACGCGGCTCTTGCGCGCGCCAAACCCGCAAAGGTTGTGGCGTTGTCGACCGTAGATGAGTTACGACGCTGCCAATGGAGGCGGCCGAGCGACTGGAATCAACGCAGACGGCTGCTACGCTGTTGCTCGACAACGATTTTCCGGAAGCTTAAGTAATCCTTAAGCGCGACGGTTCTATGCTCACGACCGCGGCGCGCCTGCGCGAGGGCGTCGAATTCTTTCGCTTCTTGCGCGCACACCAAAGCTGCGTGAGATCCGGAACCGAGAACACTTGCTGGATGGGTTGCGCGTGTTGCGAACACGTAGCTGTTTTTGAGCTTCACTTCGTAACGAGGCTGTCGCCGGGCATTTTGCGTGTCTAGCCACATCCGACACTGGCTGCACCGGTTTGAGAATCGCACTGTACATCGGCGCACTGCTGGGTCTGACCCTCCTGGTGATCTTAGTTGTTCGCGTCGACATTGCTGCAATATTGCATGCCCTCGACTTGGCCGGGTGGCGGCTCCTTTGGCTGGTACCCTATCGCACGCTGTTTTTCCTTCTTTACGCGCTGGGTTGGGTCACCCTGCTGCGCGCTTACAGTCCCAAGGGACGAGTCGGCCTCGGCTATCTTCTCTGGGTCACCACGGTACGCGACGCGATCGATCGCCTGCTGCCGGTAGCCAGCGTGGGCGGCGGTGTGGCCGCGGTTCGATTGCTAAGCTGGCGCGGACTGCCTATGGCACAGAGCGGTGCGAGCGTCATTGTGGAAATTCTGCTGACGCTCTTCGCGGTGTACCTGTTTTCCATTGTGGGGGTGTTGCTGCTGTTCGACCAAGGCCTCAGCTTCCACCAACATCGTGGTTTGCTGCTTGCTCTGCTGCTCAGTCTCCCGATTCCGGTGGTGACTGCTCTGCTGCTGCGTTACGGCTCAATACTCGGGCGCTTGCACTCCATTTTGCTTGCGCTGGTGGGGGCAAGCCCATTGACCGAGGGCGCAGCGTCCCTCGATCGCGAGGTGCGCGCTAGCCTGCGACGTACCCGCTCGCTACTGGTTGCCGGCAGCCTGCAATTTGCTGCGTTGCTCTCTGGATCATTCGAAGTCTGGTTCGTTTTGCGCCTATTCGGTCATCCCGTTGATTCCGAGTCTGCGCTGATGCTCGAGAGCATGACTCAGGCAATACGTCATCTTGCCTTCGTAGTTCCTGCGGGTCTGGGGGTGCAGGAAGCTGGCCTGATCCTATTTGGGCGGACTCTGGGAGTCGATGCGGAATTGGCGTTGGCCGTATCCATGGCCAAGCGGCTGCGGGAAGTGCTGTGGGGCGTGATGTCGCTGCTGTCGTGGCAATGGATGGAAGGTCGCCGAGTTCACAGAGAAGTGCGCGAACCGAGCTAAGTGGGTCTGGTATCGCGCGCAGCAACTCGTCGCCAATGTTGCGCTTAGCGTCGCCCCTTCGGAGATCCTTTTCGCTCCTTTTTTGACATCTACTGCCTCTCGAATCTTCTTCAAGACTTCGGCGGGCCAGAGCGCTGAAAACGTCGTGGTTTCGATGATGGTCAGCATGCAATGTACGGTTCCTGTGGTTTGTCCGCGATCGCAGAGGTTCTTGCACTCTGTCTGCACTTCCATATAATTGAAATAATGAAATCAAATGAAGCCATCGAGACACTGAGTGCGCTGGCATCAGAGGCGCGCCTCGCCGTCTATCGATTGCTCGTCAAGCGTGGCCCCGAGGGGTACACCCCCTCCGAGCTGGTGGGGCGTCTGGATCTGCCAGCCCCGACGTTGTCCTTTCACCTAAAGGGCCTGGTGCAGGCGGGACTGGTGGTCAGCCGGCGAGACGGCCGAAACCTTTACTACCGGCCGAACTTCGAGCGCATGAACGCACTCGTCGGCTTTCTCACCGAGAACTGTTGCAGCCTGGCTGGAGAGGCCTGCCGTGCGGATTGCCAGCCGCTCGCCGTCCCGGCGCAACGAAAGAAGAGAGCATGAAACGCTTACATGTCCGTGTCTCCCCACCTCTCGTTTTCTCGACGACCCGCAGGGCGTCCAGTGGGAGACCCTTCTCACCACGGGCGAAAGCACCGAATACGGCACGGACGAGATACGGCGGGTACAGGAAAAGCGGCAAATCGATGCGCCTTGTTGCACGCCGAGCTGCTGCTCGCCAGGCGCCCCCTGACGTCGAGGAACCGGTGTGGCCGAGTTACGTGGGGCCGCCGAAGCCGATCTGGCTTCCATTCGCGCGCTCCTCGAGGAGGCGGGGCTGCCGACGACCGATCTTGAGACCGCGAAACCGAAGTTCATCGTGCTCCGTGAGGACGGGGACATCGTGGCCGCCGGCGCGTTGGAGCGGTTCGGCTCATCGGCGCTAGTGCGGTCGGTCGTAGTCGCCGGAGATCGCCGCGGGGCTGGGTTGGGCCGGATCATCGTGCAGGAGCTCGAGAAGGTCGCGCGTGCGGCGCGGATTGGCCGGCTGATTCTTCTTACCCAGACCGCTCGGGAGTTCTTTGTGCACCTGGGCTATCGCGTCATCGAACGCAGTGAAGTCCCGCAGGACGTCCAGGCGAGCGAGCAGTTTCGCTCGCTGTGTCCGGCGTCCGCGATCTGCATGATGAAGGTACTGAGCGATTGCAAGTAGCGCGTGCCATGGCAGACCGACCCTACAACGTGCTGTTTCTCTGCACCGGTAACTCCGCGCGCAGCATCATTGCGGAGGCCCTGATCAATCAATGGGGACGCGGAAAGTTCCACGGCCTCAGTGCGGGTAGTCACGCCAAGGGCACCGTCCATCCGATTGCGCTGCAACTGCTTCAACGTATGAATCTTCCGACCGAGGGCCTGCGCAGCAAGAGCTGGGACGAATTTGCAGTTCCGGGGGCAGCCCCGCTCGATTTCGTGTTCACCGTCTGTGACAACGCTGCAGGCGAGGTCTGTCCCTATTGGCCGGGTCAGCCGATGACCGCTCACTGGGGAGTCCCGGACCCGGCGGCAGTTGAAGGCACGGACGCCGACAAATGGCTCGCCTTCCGGGACACCTTCAGGGTGCTCGACAACCGCATCAAGATTTTTACCAGTCTGCCGCTCGCCTCGCTCGATCGGATCAAGCTGCAGGAGCGTCTGGATGCGATCGGCAGGACTGCCAGCTCCCAAGGTCAGTGAATGAAACTCACCAAGCGACTAAGCGCCGAAGCAATCGGCTCGCTGTTCCTGGCTGCCGCAGTTGTGGGCTCAGGAATAATGGCCGAGCGACTGGCCGGCGGGAACGCGGCGGTCGCGCTTCTGGCAAATACGGGAGCCACGGTGGCGGTGCTGGCGACCCTGATCGCGCTCTTAGGTCCGATCAGTGGCGCGCATTTCAATCCTGCGGTCTCGCTGATCCAGGCGGCACGCGGTGTTCTGGCCTGGGGCGATGCGGGCGCCTATGCGCTCGTCCAGGTGCTCGGCTGCTGCCTCGGGGCGATCCTCGCTCACGCGATGTTTGACCTTCCCTGGCTGCAGTCGTCCGCTCACGTGCGCACCGGTACTTCTCAGTGGCTGGCGGAGGCGGTCGCGACGTTCGGGTTGTTGTTGGTCATCCTAGGACATCGACGAACAGAGGATGCGCCCTGGATGGTCGCCGCGTGGATCGGTGGAGCCTATTGGTTCACGGCCTCGACATCCTTCGCCAATCCCGCGATCACCATCGCCCGTTCGCTTTCGGATACCTTCTCCGGCATCCGACCCGCTGACGTGCCGGCCTTCATCATCGCGCAGCTTGCGGGGGCGCTCCTCGCGCTCCTGGTGGCGAGATCACTCTTCAGCGTGGATCGCGCGAGGGCTGTCGCTATACCGGCTCAAGAGGCGCTTGCGGACACGCCGCGCACGGAGGAAAGTCATGGGGAGTCGAACGCCGAGAGCGCTATGCCGCAGGTCTCGGGTACACACGCGCTCCCCGCAACACCCCGTAAAGTCCGATCGTCATCCATATGACGTTTAGGAAGGCCGACGGGTAGGCCCCATTCCACCCACTGTTTACGATGAAGCCGGCGCCCGAGAGAACGTTGAGCCACTGGTATACGGGCGAGCGCGAGCTCAGTCGTCCAGCCGTCAGGAGCAGGTACGCGGACAGCATCATCGCCGCTGCCGACCAACCGATAGCCTCAATCACGATTTTCAAAGTCGCTCTCCCGTCGCCTGACCCATTCTAAGGAGACTCGATCCCACGACGTTTCAGCTCGAATCTTTGCAGCACGGGCAGGTCCAAAACAACAAAATCCTTATGAGGCATTTGCGCAAGTAGAGGCACAGGATGCCGTTGCCTGACAACTCGCGCTGGCAAAGATCCAAACACCGGTGGGAGGCCATCGGCCTGGTCGCGATCGCCATCGCGACAGCGGCTTTCTTTGCTTCCGGCACTGTCGACACAGCAGTCGCGAGCTGGTTCTACCGCGCCGACGTGCGAAAATCACTGGCCACTGGCCCGGCAGTTCCCCTGGCCGCTGCTGTACCGCGCGGCAACCTGGATCACGGCGTCACTCGTGATCCTGGGTCTGGCGGCACTCGCCGCAAGCCTCGCTCGTTCAAGAAGCGGCTGGCGGCCCTCCGCCGTATTGGTGTTACTGAGCGTCGCGATCGGACCAGGACTCCTGGGGAATGCTGTCTTCAAAGATCACTGGCAGCACCCGCGACCCCGCGAGATTGTTGAGTTCGGCGGGCCGCTGCATTACGTGCCGTCGCCGCTGATCGGCACCAAGGGCGGCGCCTCTTTTCCCTGCGGTCATTGCACGGTCGGGTTCCTGTACGGTGCAGGGTGGTGGATCTGGAGACGTCGGCGCCCGGGCTGGGCAGCCGCGTCCCTCGCGGGCGGGCTTGGTGCTCGGCTTGCTCCTGGGTGTAGGGCGCATGGTCGCCGGCGCGCATTTTCTGTCCGACATCATCTGGTCGGCGTTGCTCGCATTCGGGGTCACGCATCTTCTGTACTACCACGTGCTACGCGTCCCGGCCGAAGGGGCTCAAGGTAACGCCGCAGCGGCCGCGAGTCGCGGGCGGTCCCGCTGGCGGCCCGCCACGATCGCTGCGCTACTGGGCGGTGCGGCAGTGCTACTCGCGCTGTTCGCGACGCCGCACGGCACACCGTTGACCGCCAGCATTGCGCTGACTTCCGCCTCACCGCGGATTCTCAAGATCGAGGTTGATACCGCGGATGTCGCCATCGTGCTGGTCGATGCGCCCGCCGCGCGCCTGGAGATCGATGGGGAGCTGCACGGCTTCGGCTTGCCGACGAGCCGCCTCGGTGCGCGCCTGGAGGTCGTATCGCAGCCGCTGCCGGCACTACGCTATCGGATCGAGGCGCGAGGCTTGCTCACCGACGTCGATGGCGCTGTGACTCTGCGCGTGCCGGCGACTGCGTTCGACCGCGTCATCGTTGAGGTGCAGCGCGGCAACATCCGCGTCAGTGATACGACTCGCACGGGCGTGGTCAGAGAGAAACATGTGCAGCTCGAATTGCATACCGCTCACGGGCACGTGCAGCTTTCCCCTACAGATCGTGCATCAGCATGAGCTTGATCACACAGGAGTCCGTGGCTCGGGTGAGGCCCTTGCCGAAGCCGAATTCGATGCCGTTGCTGCTACTGCCGTAATCCAGCACGCCGAACAGCGTCTGCGACTGCGCCGAAGCGGGTTTGAAGTGCTGCAGCGGGCCGAAGTTGGCGTAGTGCTCGATCGCAACAGCGACCTTCTTGCTGAGGTTGTACGCTACGCGTGCCGCCGGCGCGAAATCGAGTTTGCCGAAGCCGTTGAAGTCCGTATCGAGAATGGGGTTGACGATCAGGTCGAACTCGCCGAGGTGCGCGCCGATGATGGGGCGCATCTCTCCAGAGTAGCGGCTTGGTTCCCAATGCGGCGTGTTGTAGCTGAGCTCGAAGTTCAGGCCGTAGAACACCGTGCGATCGTGGGCGTCGGGGACGACAAATAAAGCACGCAGCTTGACACTGTCAAAGAGCAGCCGGCCATCGTTGGTAAGCGTGTAGACGGGCAGATAGGTGCCGGCTTCAAACCAGTCCGTGACGCCATAGGCCCATTCCGGTACCCCGTTGAGCGAATGGTTGGGAACAATCCCGCCCGGGAACGCAGGCTGCGTGCGCCCGGATGGCGTGAAGTTGTTATGCCACGTCAGATTAAACTGCCCAGGGGCCGTGATCTCGGCGTCATAGACCTGTATCTCATCGGTTTGCGCTCGGGCGGCGGGGGTGCAGGCCAACAATCCCACCAACAGCGCCACATACCCTATCGCCCCGCAGCGACATGTCATGAACCCGTGACGCTGGAGCGGCGGCCAGAGGCGCTGCGGCATAGCCGGGGCTATGCGGCGGTCTGATCTTGGGATTGCACGCCCGTGAACGGCAGGCGGACCGTGACCACGAGCCCCGTGCCGACGGCGGGATCTGACAGCTCGATCTCGCCGGCGAGGAGCTCCACCACCCGTCCGACGATTGAGAGTCCAAGACCGCTGCCGGACGAGGCGCTGCCGGGTATACGGTAGAAGCGCTCCAG
This sequence comes from uncultured Gammaproteobacteria bacterium, assembly GCA_963835645.1. GTDB lineage: Bacteria > Pseudomonadota > Gammaproteobacteria > Steroidobacterales > Steroidobacteraceae > 13-2-20CM-66-19. The sequence continues at coordinate 122,512 of CAWIGQ010000002.1, forward strand.
CGCGCGCGAGCGCTCCGCGCTCGGGATCCCTGGCCCGTTGTCACTGATCGAGAGCACCGCCCACTGATCGCGTTCGATCAGCTCGAGGGCGACGCGGCCCCGCTCGCTGACATGACGAATGGAGTTCTCCAGGAGGTTGCGGATCAGCAGGTAGAGGACCTCAGGAGCACCCGGCAGACGTTGAAGGCAGCCCTCGAGCGTGATCTCGACCTGCTTCTCGCGTGCCGCCTGCGCCAGGTCCTCGAGAACCAGATCGACCACGACTTTTGCCTGCGTAGTCTGACCGGCGCTGAAAGAGGACCCGGGCTCAAGACGCGCCAGCGACAACAGCTGGCTCATGAGGTGTGTGGTGCGGTCAATATTCGCCTGCAACTTGTCGAGCGCACGGCGAGCTTCGGAGGGCGTCGTGGCTCGGGCGGCGACCTGCGCCTGGGCACGCAGTGCCGCGAGCGGCGTGCGCAGCTCATGTGCCGCATCGGCAGTGAAGCGGCGCTCGCGCGCCAGGACTTCCGCGTGCCTCGCCAGCAAGCCGTTGAGTGCGACCCCGAGCGCATGGGTCTCCACCGGCATCTCCGCCGTGTTGACCGCGGAGAGATCGTCAGCGCCGCGTCCAGCGAGGTCCGCCGCCATGCGCCGCACCGGCCGGAAGGCACGCTCCGTCACCACACCGATCAGGAAGGTCAGCAGCACCAGCGCAAAGAGCAGCGGCAGGGCCACGGCGTGTAACGTCCGCGACAGCGCTGCATGGCGGTACTCGAGCGGCTCGGCGATGTGGATGACCAGCGGGGTGGCGCCGGAGCTGAGCGAGTACACGCGCCAGGAGCGGCCGTCGATCACCGCGTTTGTGTAACCTGGACTGCTGCCGATGCTGAGAGGCGTCTGTGGTGAGCCTGGCGAGCGATAGAGCAGCTGATTTGCGCGCGTGGTGATCTGATAGACCACGTCGAGCGGCATCGCCGGTACTGCTGCGTCGAGCGAGTTTGGCACCACGCTCTCGCCCTCACCGTACTCGTGGTCGGCGTACCGCAGGGCGAGCGCCGCCTGCTGCTGCAGCATCTCGTCAAACTGCGCCGCGGTGCTGCTGGCCACGGCACGATAAACGAGCAGTCCGAGGATCAGAAACACGAGGCAGGCCGCCGCAGCCGCGGCGATCGCCATGCGCCGGCGCAGCGACCAGGGCCGCTCGCCGGCTTTAGCGGACATTGTCGACGCGATAACCGCGCCCTTTGACGTTGGTGATGAAGTGCGGACCGAGCTTGCGTCGCAGGTTGTGGATGTGGACCTCGATCGCGTTGCTGGCGATGTCATCCTCGAATCCATACAGCTCCTCCTCGATCTCGGCGCGCGTCACCAGGCAACCGGCCTTGCACATCAAGAGCTCGGCCACCGCGTACTCGCGCGCGGTGAGGCCCGCCGGCACGCCCCGGTAGGCGACGACTCGCTGCCGCAGATTGAGGGTCACGTCACCCACGGTTAGCGTGGACTCGGCGCAGCCGACCACCCGGCGAGTGACGGCGCGCAGACGCGCCGTGAGCTCATCGATGTCGAAGGGCTTGATCAGGTAGTCGTCTGCGCCGGCATCCAGGCCGGTGATTCGGTCGGTGACGCGATCGCGCGCCGTCACGATGACGACGGGTGTGGTTTGTCCGTTCTGCCGTAGCCAGCGCAGCACACTGAGCCCGTCGCTTCTCGGCAGACCCAGATCGAGCACTAGGGCGCTGAAGTCTGCGGTCGACAGAGCCGCTAGCGCGGCGCTCCCGTCCTGCACCCAGTCGACGACATAGCTCTCCTGGCGCAGTCCGTCCCGGACTGCCTCGCCGAGCATGACATCGTCCTCTACCAGCAGAATCCGCACGACCGCCTTTCTTCACCCGTTGGGCGATTTCAGCACGTGTGCGCTTAAGTTTGCCTTAAGCGTGAGCCTTCTATTCTGCCCTCGCCATGCGAGTCTACAGTGCGCCACTCCAGTGCCTTGGCGGCAAGCAGCCGGTGCCCGCCGCCTGGCTCATAACGCTGCTGTTGCTCGCCAGGGTGCCCGCCTGTCTCGCCGGTGGCGGTCCGTTCGGCATCGATAACGAGTGGAGCTACGACAACGCCGGCATCTGGAAGCGCAACTACCAGGAGTTTCTCGAATACGGCCTGATCGTCGGGGAGGTCGGCGGCGCATTGTGGGAGGGCGGCGAGACGCGCTTCGGCCGCACGCTGTGGCAGTCGATCGATGCCTCGGCGGCCTCTGGCCTCGTCGCGCTCGGCATGAAATACGCGTTCTCGCGTGTTCGGCCGGACGCGAGCAATAACGATCCGAACCTGTGGTTCAAGGGGGGCGGCAACCAAAGCTTCCCCAGCGGCGAGGTAACCGAGGTGAGCTCGATTGTAACGCCGCTGGTGCTCGAGTATGGCCACGATCACCCTTGGATCTACGCGCTCGAGGCGCTGCCGGTCTACGACGGCATCGCTCGTATGAAGGTGCAGGCGCATTGGCAGTCGGACGTTCTCGCCGGCTTCGCGCTCGGTACCGGCACGGCGTGGCTCGTTCACCGCAGCCCGAACTCGCCGTTCATCCTGCGTGTCATGCCGCACGGAATTTATGTCGGAATCGGCAAGAAATTCTAGCGCGCCGGTGGGAATCATATCGGCAGACAAGCTCTTTTGGCGCATCCCATGCACGTCGCAATCATAATGGATGGAAGCGGACGCTGGGCAAGCCAGCGCGGGTGGCCGCGCACTGCCGGTCACATCGAAGGCGCCAAGGCGGTATGCGCGGTGGTTGACGCGGCGGCGCGCGCGGCCGTTGATACGCTCACGCTATACGCCTTTTCGGCGGCAAATTGGGCACGTCCGCCAGCGGAGGTCGATGCACTGATGCGTCTCTTTCGCAAATATCTCCTGACGGAGACACGTGGCTGTGTCGCGCAGTCCATTCGCGTCAACGTGATCGGGCGGCGCGACCGCCTGAATGCGGACCTTCTGCGCGCCATCGAGAGGAGTGAGCGATTGAGCGCAGCTGGTTCGCGAATGCACCTGCGTATTGTGCTCGACTACTCGTCTCACGACAGTATTGTGCGAGCCGCGTGGCGGGCCGATCGCACTGCGAAACTGACACCTGATGACTTTCATCGCCTGCTCGAGGAGGTCGATCATTCCGCGCTGCCTGCGGGCCCAGTCGACCTGCTGATTCGCACCGGAGGTGAGAAGCGCCTTAGTGATTTCATGCTCTGGGAAGTCGCCTACGCCGAGTTGCATTTCACCGACTGTCTGTGGCCGGACTTCGATGAAGAGCATTTTCGGTGCGCGCTCGATGACTACGCGGGGCGCCATAGGCGCTTCGGCGCGCTGACAGCGGAAGCACGTTAGGAACCGGCGAGGCCGCCCGACCCCAATACGCCCTGCGCCTAATGCCATACGCGACCAGAAATTCGGGGATGCAATCGCTGCGGAGGATCGGCGCGCTGACCCTCTGGCTTCTCGCATTGGCATCACCGTGGGCGCTCGCGGCCGACGCGGACCACCTGCTCGACCTCGCGCAGTTCAAGGGTCGGGTGGTGTATCTCGATTTCTGGGCCTCCTGGTGCGCTCCCTGTCGCGAGTCGTTTCCCTGGATGAACCGCCTGCAGGGCGAGCTCGGACATGAGGGGCTCGTGGTGATCGCAGTCAACGTCGACCGCGAGCGCGCCGAGGCCGACCGTTTTCTGCGCGAGCACCCCGCGCAGTTTCGTATCGTTTATGACCCAGACGGCCTGCTGCCCGAGAAGTTCGGCGTCCGGGGCATGCCCACGAGCTTTCTGATCGACCGCAGCGGCCACGTTCAGTCTCGGCACGAGGGATTTCTCTTCCGCGACCGCGACGCTCTGACGCAGCAGATTCGTGCACTGGTGCTCGCGCACTGACCTCTACGGAGACCCATACCTATGCGCATCCAAGGTTATGTCCGCTTCGCGATCCTGTTGGGCCTGATGCTGGGCGCGTGCGGTTGTACAGCACTTGGCGTCAAGCCTTGGCAGCGCGAAGTCCTCGCGCGGCCCGAGATGGCGCTCAACGCCGAGCCGATCGACGCGGCCATCGACGATCACATCTACTTCAGCAAGGAAGCAGCGAGCGGCGGCCGCAGCTTTGGGGGCGGGGGTTGCGGATGCAACTGAAGCGCCCGCCGTCGCCGCTGCACCTGGGCCTCATGGCGGCAAGCTGTGCGCTGCTGCACGGCACCACACGGGCCCAAGTGGCGCCCGATAATGCTGCCGAGCAGCCCCTGCAGATTGACGCGGACCTGCTTTACTACAAGGAGAATGCCGGCCGCGTGCAGACGATCGAGCCGGTGGTGAGTCTAAAGAAAGACTTCGGCGATCAACGGCTGCTCGACGGAACGCTGACGCTTGATACGCTCTCGGGTGCTACACCCAATGGCGCCATCCCCTCGCGCAAGCCGCAAACATTCGCGAGCCCCTCGAGCACCAGTCTCACGCCCAAACCTGGCTACAAGACGACCCTCTATACGATTGCGCCAGGCGATCTGCCGCAGGATCCGCATTTCAAGGAGTCCCGCATCGCGGGCGACCTCGACTGGTCGCAACCGATTGGGCTCGACAACACTCTCTCATACGGCGGACACGCGTCCACCGAGCACGATTTCGACTCAGTCGCGGCGCACGCCGGACTGAGTCACGACTTCAACGAGAAAAACACCACACTCTCGGCGGGGGTCAACGAGGAGTACGACCGGATCCATGCGCACGGGGGTAATCCCGTAGCGGGGAGCGATTACACGCTCTACGAGAAGGAGTCGAGCCAGACCAAAAACGTCGCCGGCGGCCTCATCGGCGTAACCCAAGTCATGCGCCGCAATTGGCTCACGGAACTCAATTACACCTTCGACCACTCGCAGGGCTATCTCACAGATCCGTACCGAATCATCTCGCTGCTCGATGATACGGGGGCCGTGACCGGCTACCGATATGAGAATCGGCCCGACACGCGCACGCGGCAGAGCCTCTACTGGGTCAACAAGGTGGCGCTCGGTCCGACCGTGCTGGACCTGTCGTACCGGCGAAGCAAGGACAGCTGGGGTATCGGCTCGGATACTGTCGACGCGAAGCTGCGAATCGACCTCGGCTCGGGCATGTATCTCGAGCCGCACGCACGCTGGTACCATCAGTCCGCCGCAGATTTCTATAACCTCTATCTGATCGAAACGGGTCCCGCGCCTACTTACATGTCCGCAGACCCCCGGCTGGCTGCCTTCGCGGCCACGACTTTCGGGCTCAAGTTCGGCATTGCCACCGGCCGTAACGGCGAACTGAGCCTGCGGCTCGAGCAGTATGAGCAGAGGCCCAGCGACCAGTCGAGCTCACTCGCCGAGCTGCAGGGCCTCGATCTCAACCCGAATCTCAAGGCGACCATCGTGCAGCTCAGCTGGCACCTGGTGTACTAGCGATGAGCGCGGGGCGCGCTGCAGCCGGCGGGGCGTCGCCGCCTCCTCATGCGCCCGAGTTTGAAGTCACGCCGCGCGAAGGGGGGATCGTCGCGGTGTGCTTCGTCGCGATGGCGAGCCCGTGCGAGCTACTGCTGGAGGCGGCCGACACAGACGCGGCACGCGAGGTGGGGCGTGTCGCGGCGCACGAGGCCTGGCGCGTCGAGGCGAAGTTCAGCCGCTACCGCCCCGATAGCATCCTCAGTGTGATCAACCGCAGCCAGGGCCACGCGGTGGTGGTGGATGGCGAGACGGCGGCGCTCATCGACTACGCCGCGCAATGTCACGCCCTTTCCCAGGGGCGCTTCGACATCACCTCGGGCGTGCTCCGCCGCTGCTGGACATTCGACGGATCCGACCGCCTCCCGGAACCCGCCGCGGTAGCTGCTCTCCTGCCGCTCATCGGGTTCGAGAAGCTCCGCTGGCAGGCACCTCGCATCACTCTGCCTCCGGGAATGGAGATCGACTTCGGCGGCATCGGCAAGGAGTACGCGGTGGATCGCGTGCTGGCCCTGGTCGCGGCGCGCTTTAACGGGGCCGCGCTGGTCAATTTCGGCGGAGACCTGGCTGCCAATCGTGCACCGGCGCAGGTCCCTGGCAGGTCGGCGTGGAACGCCCTGATACCGAGCGCGAAGCGCGCCTGCTCTTGGAGCTGAGCCGGGGCGGCCTTGCGACCAGCGGGGATACGCATCGCTTCCTGCTGCGCGACGGGGTGCGCTACGGACACATCCTCGATCCAAGGTCGGGCTGGCCGGTCCGCGACACACCACGCTCGGTGACCGTGGCGGCGGCGAGCTGCGTCGAGGCCGGGATGCTCGCGACGTTCGCCATGCTCCAGGGCAGCGGCGCAGAGTCGTTTCTGGAGGAGCAGGGCGTACGCTACTGGTGTTTGCGATGAAGTGCCGACTGGCCTGATTGACGCTTGGCGTTACCAAGTGCGCTCCACCCATGAGGGGAATCGACTATGTCGGCTGATTCGCGGGTGCTTGAGACGAGATACCACCCTGTTGCGAAGGCGCTCCACTGGCTGGTTGCGCTCCTCGTAGCCGTTCAATTCTGTATCGCATGGGCGATGCCGGACATTGGGCCGCACACGAAGCTGGGCCGTTTGATCAATCTGCATCTGACGGTTGGCGCCCTGATCGGCCTCGCCGCTCTGGTGCGAATCTCCTGGCGTTTGCGCCGCAGCACACCAGACGCCACTGCAACCCAGCCTCGTTGGCTACGCGCAGCCGCGCGAGTGAGCCACGGTACGCTCTACGCCCTGCTGCTCATCGTACCGCTACTCGGATGGGCCGCCGCATCAGCGTACGGCTGGCGCGCGACGCTTTTCCCTCGCCTCGCTCTGCCGCCATTGCTGCCACGCGGGTCCGCGGCAGGGTTTCTGGCAGGCGATGTGCACACGTTCCTGGCTTATACGCTGTTGGCGATGGTGGCCCTGCATATCGGTGCAGCCCTCTACCATCGGCTGATCTTGCGCGACGAGGTGCTAGCGCGAATGTTGCCAGACAGAGCATCGATGCCTGGAGCTGCCCCGATGGGAGAGCGCGAACGCGTCTGACAGGCCAGAAGCGCGTTGACGTCTCTCCAGCGCGCAGAACGATCTGACGGCATATCGTCTTGAATCGTTGTAGCTCACGCATTCCCACAACAACATACTTTACGTGACCGCATGCACAGAGGCGGCGGTCAACGCAGAAGCCGCGATCGCGGCGAACGCGGTCAGCAGGACGACGATCAGCGGTGGGGTGCGCCAGACGACGAGAAGGACAAAGCCAGCCAGCACAACGCCAAAAAGGGGCAAAACCTCAGGGGTAGCGGCTGAATACATAAGGGCATTACCCCCGTAATTACCCCGAGAGCTTGAACTGTCAAGCTACGGCCTGGGACGGCCAGATTTACGTATCTAGCTGATTTGGCGGACTATATACGGAAATAATGAGCGCGCTGAGACGACTTGATACGCGGTGATTAGGGCGTATTGGCTCCCCGGGTTGGAATCGAACCAACGACCAACGGATTAACAGGCAAATTTCTCACCGCATAACCGCGCGCGAAGGCCGTTGAAGATCAATAAGTTCAGCGCGGCGCTTCTTGGGACAATCTTCCGGAGAACTAGGAGTTTACGACCGCTTCCTTTAACGTTACTTTCAGTCTCAGGAGCCGTCATAACGCATCAGGAATTTCCCAATGGACGTATCAGTCCACGTATCAGTGCGGGAAACCGGGCGATGTCACTACTCACGCTGAAAGCCATTCACGCCCTCAGGCCAAACTCTGAGACAAGCGTGGACCCGGCATGCATCGGGCTCATCGTGCATGTCGCGAAGCACAGGCGGCGGACCTGGGTCTACCGATACCGCGCCGACGGTATTCTGCGCCGCATGCAACTTGGTCTGGTGCCGGTGGGATTGATGGCGAAGCCCTACGAGATGTCGTTGGCGCAGGCGCGTGCCGCGTACTACGCGGCTCGGGCGGAGCGCGGAAAATCCGGCGACCCCCTTGCGCGTAAGCGCGAACAAAGACGCCAGCGGCTTCAGTCAGTGCGTGATCGTGCGCTTACCGTTCAAAAATGCGCTGACGCCTATCTCACCGCTGCCGAAGCCAGATTAGCGAAGAGTACATATACGGAATATCGACGCCAGTTCGACAAGCTCATTCTGCCGGAGATTGGTCCGAGCACGCCGCTCTCGTATCTGACAGCGGAAAAGCTTCGAGAGGATGTTCTTGAACCACTTGAGCGCAAGGGTCTCAAGGTCGGGCGCAATCGAGTCACGGCCACGCTGAAAGCCTGGCTCAAATGGTGTGAAGATCAATATGGAATAGAGAGCGCCGCACGACGGCTGAAGATCGATCGTAAGATCGAGCGCGCCCGCGACCGGGTACTCACGGAACGGGAAATCGTGGCTTTCTGGCGTGCGACGGATGACCGAGAGGACCGCATCGCGCAGTGTCTACGGTTCATATTACTGATGGCTCTAAGGGCGGGCGAGGCCGGCTCGCTTCAGTGGCAGTGGGTAAAACCGATCGATTCACGATTCCCAAGACGAAGAACGGCCGGGCACACTCCCTTCCGCTCTCCGCACAGGCGCGGCGGCACTAGAGGCGCGCCGACCCGCCGCACAGGCGACCCCCGCTGGGCCGGTATTCGACGTCCGCAGCGACGTTCTGGGCCAGAGGGTCCGCGACATGCTCGGATTGTCGAAGAACGATCAAACGAAGCGTAAGAAAGAATTACGCGACGCTGGCAAGGAGTTGAAGCACCGCAAACCTCGCCACGTGCGCCACTTGGACTGCCAACCGTTCACTCCCCACGATCTTCGACGAACTGCTCTCACGACGCTGGCTCGGCTGGGGTGTCCGCTACAGGTAATCCAGAGCATCGCGAATACGCGCCAGCGGTGTCACGCAACGGGTGTACTTGCGATACAGCTTCGAGAATGAAGCCCGAGAGTGGCTCGAGAAGTTGAGCACCTACATCGAGGCATTGAGCACCGGGCAGGTCGCATCGATCCGTCGCGCTGGGACGACGCGAGGAGAGGCAGCGTGAACCGACACGAGTGGCCTAGTCCACAGGAGCTACGCGAAGCGGAAGAAGGCGAGGCAGAGGTGTGGCAGCGCCTCGCTAGTCGCTTGAAAGTCAACACTAAGAGTGGCGGTGTTTGGGATAGAATCGTGCTAGAGCAGGCGTACTACGACGAAATTGGTCAGCACGTCGACATCGAAACAATCGTCGCAAAGTATCAAGAATCACATCGGCGACAGCGTAACCAGGCACTCGCCCGCGGCCGGCGGAACCGCGGAGATGCGTCGCGAACGGCGGTCTTGGGCACATGGCACGAACTGTACGGAATGCTCGCTGGACCGCCGCGTCTGGACCAGGTAGCTGCACAGGTAGGCATTCAAACCAAAGGCTGCCTGAAGCGACTCCACCGCGACACAGTACGTCGTATTCTCAACGAGCTGGGTCTGCAGGCTCTATAGTGCAGCCGGCCCGCTCGCAACTAGCGAACACACCTCACGGATTTTTTGCCTGGTCGTCGTCGTCACTTTTCTGGTGACCGAAACGGCCGCGACGTTGGGTGCCTGCCTCACCTAATAGCGGTCTCTGCCTGTCACGAGGGTGCACAATTGTGGGCGAACGTGAGGAAGAGCTCATCAATGCAGCAAACTGGAAACATTCCCGAACGTCGCCGCTCACGGATCACAGTAGCCATTGCGCTTTCAGAGCGCTTTCGGAATTCGACGGAGGTCGTTGTACCGGTCTGGCTCGACATGCAAGTACTATCAGACCTGACAGGCCTTTCGGAGTCGAGCATTGACGGATGGAACGTGGCGGAGGATCTCCTCGCTTGCACGCGATTGGACCTCGAAGGCGGGGGCTTACGTTACAGGCCTATATCCAATGGGCTGAGGCGTGTCAGAGAGACTCTGAGTGCTCTGCGCGCTCGTTTGCTGGCAAGCGGGGGGCCGCGGCATGACGCATCCAAAACCAGCATCAGCGGACGCTCGTGCTCGCCCAAATGGCCTGTCTCGGCGATCCAGCCAAACAGGCTATCGTTCACGAAATTGCGGCTCTCTTGCGTTGTCTGATGCGCTCCCTACACGCGGCGAGCAGCGCGGGATTGTCCACTGCACAAGTGACTTTGCTGATGAAGGACCAAGGCCTCGATGTCACCGTCAGAGAAGACTAAACCGCCGTTGAGCTCCGTTGCTCTCTACGCGTCCAGACGCGCTCGCCACTGCGGCTGGTTGCTGGCTGGACGGGGCATTTGATTTGGCGGAGGTAGCAGCGCTCACGGGTTTAAGCGAAACCGAGTTCGACGCACTGACGTCTGAGGCTAGTTTCGTCGAGCGAGTCAATCGGGTCCGTGCGTTGCCGGCATTCGGCCCCTTCGTCGCGCGCCTCAAGGCCAAGCGCGCCATCAAAACCGGAATCGCGCGCCTTGAAGACATTTTAAATGACCCCGATGCAAGCGCCAGTGCGATCACCAAGGCAACAGAACTTCTTTACGCCGTGAGTCAGATGCGCGCAGAGGACGGCGCACGGGAATATAGACAACTGGACAGCGTGTGCCCTTCACCTTGAAAATATTCAAAGGCCCGGGCCCTCCGATGATCATCACTAATGTAGACTGACGCTCCTTTCAGAGCTCGAAAGATTTATCATGACTCCAAAAGAACAAGAACTTAAAGCACGCTTTTCCGCGAAACCCGTCCCGACGCCGAGCCCGCCCGCATCAAATGTGATCTCTTTGCCTGCCCCAGCGCGCCTGGTGCGGATGGCGGCGGGACTCTCAGGCGGTGCTGATATCACAGTCTCCGAAATGACGCGGAAACACACGGTGACGGAGTTCTCCTCTCTGACGAGCACGGAGCCTATTCGCACGCACCGCGATCTGACGTGGCCACAGCTGGTCGCTGCAGTGGCACCGAGCGGAGGTATACCTAGCGCGGATAAAACTTCAATACCGCTGTATATTGCGGGCGCGCTCAAGGCTGCTCCTTGGGTCGGGAAGACCCGCGAGCGCAAGGACCCCTCGCCGCACGGGCGGGCGATGTGGGTGCCCCTCCAGAAGGTATACAGAGGAGCAACGGACACGTTGTGTGCCTGGACGCTGCTGTCGGCGATGTCGACGATGATCCAGAAGGCAAGCGTTGCTCTGTCTGGGATGTTTCAAGGAGACTACAAAAGCTGAGCGTTGCACACATCGCGTACAAGTCGTGGTCCGGCATTGCAGGCCGCTCGGAGTCGGGGCGGATCGTCGCCGCGGTCGATCGTTCAATAATGTCGGATGAGTACGTGGATTTCTTTCGCGCATGGGAGGAACTGTGCGGGAACCAACTCGATAACCAAGGGCGGGCGAGGTCACAAGCGTATTTCAAGTTTGGGGTGCCCGAAGGGACATCAGCGGTCGATGCTGCACAGTGGCGTAAGGATTTCGACGGCTTCGTACTGTCTGGGTTGACAAGATGGTTGCCAGGGGGAAGCTGAATGCAAAGCATGGGCAAGAGACCCCACCACGCCTCTACTGCTCACCTCCGGTAGTGCCGACTACTGGAAGGCCAAGCTGGCATTGGATGTCTTGCCATCGGACGACTACACACTCTGGGTGACCATCGGTGCGATTTTGCGCCGAGAGTTTGCGGAATCTGGCTTTGCGCTTTGGCAAGAGTGGTCCGCGAAATCGCCGAAATGTGATCCCTCGAACCTTCGAGGCAAATGGGAGTCATTTGACCCCGCTCACGATACGGAAGCTCGACTCGGGACGCTGCACCATCATGCGACTGACGCGGCAAAGAACCTTATTGAACTAAAGGTCATCGATCCAGCCGAGCACGGCGTTGTCGGTCGCGCACTAGCATACCTACAACATGTAACGACCCCCTCTTGATCCGGTGCACGAGC
>CAWIGQ010000003.1:0-102274 GCA_963835645.1 uncultured Gammaproteobacteria bacterium
CCCGCAACCAAGCCGACTCCCGCGACATAAAGAACCGATTCAGAAATTCCGTCCAATCCCAAATCGTTTTCGATGAGTGAGTCCTTGAGGGCGGCCGTGCTGAACGGAGCCAGTCCCAGCCTTGTTGCCGTGAGGCAAAAAGTCTGACAGAGATGGCCGGTTTCGAGCAGAACAATTCGATACGCTCGAGCTCTACCGTACTTCCACATGGTCCTCGCAAAGACCGCAGTCATGATGAAAAGCGCTGCCGCCCAAGCAAAATATGGCTGATCCGCGCAATACGCACTTGCCATGCGTGGACTTACTTTGACATGCAGTCTTGCCAAACGGTTGCCCTTGGCCTGGTAGTGATACATTCCCCTCTCGAGCCCGTCCACCCTGAGCGCCATCAGATATACCTCGCCCGGGTGCCTGGCACCGCCGGACGGGCTTGTCTTGTACGGAAGCTTGCCGAATACATTCGTCTGGATATATCCCTGGACACCCCATGTCGTCTGCAGCAGCTTCGAGACGTTCTCCAGTGATACCTTCCCTCTCGCGAATTCTCTGTGCGTCCTCCTGGCGTGCAGTGTCTCGAAGAACGTGTCTCCGGCTATTTCATGCGAGGGCAGCCGGACTGCATCGGCACCCCGAATCGTTTTGAACTGAGGCGGGGCCGGAGTTGCCGGAAGTGTCTTCATCTTCTCCTCGATGGGCCAATCCCAAGGGACGTACGGTGTGTCCTTTGTCATGAAGTGAAACCCGCCTTCCGGAAGCCAGGGTCTCCATGACGCCCGGACCAGTTCATCCCGCTCCCATTCGGCTGAGCCGTACTCGAGCAGCAGGTGAGCATCGATGAGCTGCAGTATTGCCCTTGCCACGCTCTTCCGGCTGTACGAGCGGAACTCGAAGAGCGCACCCTGGATTGTCCGTGGGGTGAAGAAGAAACGGATCACGTCCAGGGCTGCCGGATTCGCTGAGAACGTCCTTCTGGTGAGGTAATTGGCGATCCGCAGCCTTCCGCCGTGCCAGTATGCGATCTGACAGGATGCGCTCTTCAACTTCATGATTCTTGCCCGCCCCTGCAGGTCCGGAATGCTGATGGCTACAAGGAGGCACGTACGAAGCGAAGCATCCGTTTCAGGTCTTCGTCTATTTCCTCCAACCCCGTCTCCAATTCCGCTCGGGTAATGGTTCCCGCCTGATCGCGCTTTAGCAATTTGGCAAGCTCGGCTTGAGCTCTCTCTGTAAGCCTTAGGGCGGCCTTCGCTTTCCGGCGTTTCTCTTTCTTCGATTTCATATCGAAACCCTCGTTCGATCAAATTGAAACAACACAGATGATGACTTGAAATCTCAAGTCCGGACATCTGCACTTACCGATTGCCTCTGGTCCGGTCAACCTCATGCGAGTCAGCAACGCCTGAAACCTCCGGTCGCCGTGCAGATTGCGAAGCAGGGGGTCCGCCTTGAGGTCGAGCATTCCAGCGTCGTGTTGTCGATATGCGCGATCGAGCCACCGGAAAGCATCGTCGACCTCTCCGCGGTATGCGTGCGCCGCGGCGATTCCGTAGGCGTCACTCGAAGCGAATTTCTCTGTCAGCGAATTGAGCGCGGCATCCGACGCGGTGCGCCGTCCCAACGCCGAGTAGGCCATCGCGAGGCCGCGCAGTCTGTAGTCCTCGTTGGGCTCCCGTTGCATCGCTTCCAGCGCTGCGGCGAATTGGCCAAGGTACAGGCGAGCGATGCCAACGGACCTATTGACTCCGTCGAAGTCTGGATGCAGCTGAAGCGCCCTCAGGTGGGTCTGCAGGCATTGCTCAAGCCGATTGGCGGCGCAGAGTGCGACGCCGAGCGAGTCCAGGGTGTTCGGGTCGAGCGGATTCCGCTCGACGTCTTCTTGGTAGAGCTCTACGGCCCGGTCGACCTCCCCGAACGTGAGTGCGATGTCACCGAAAGCGCTTGGCAACAAATCAGATCGGGGGTCTATTTCGCGCATGCGTTCCGTGTCCGCCTGAGCAGCCGCCCAATTCCACGTAACGTTCATCTCGAATCCGCCTCGCGTGTAATACGCCCAGACGAGGTTCGGGTCGAGCCGGAGGGCCCGGTCCAGCGCATCGAGAACTCGCCCGTTCTGGTCCTCCGATGGCGGTCCCGTCAGGATTTCCTCGCGCAGATACGCGCTCGCCAGGCGTGCCCACGCCAGCGCGTAGTCGGGGTCGATGTCGATCGCCTGTTGGTAGAGCTGGGCGGCTTTTTCGACATCGCCCAGGGTCCCGCGCGCTTTGAAATAATTTCCTTCCAGAACGAGGTTATACGCCCGGATATCGGGCTGCCGGTTTCCTGCCCGATGACCGTACGGCAAAGCTACGCGCAGGGCTTGGGAAACCTTGTCTGCAATCTCGTCCTGTACCGTGAAAATGTCGACGAGATTGCGATCGTAACTCTGCGACCACAGCTGCACTCCGTCCAAAGCGCGAATCAGCTGCGCGGTGATGCGCAGCTGCTCGCCGCCCTTGCGAACGCTGCCCTCGAGCAAATACGCTACTCCGAGCTGGCGAGCGATCGAGCGCACGTCTTCATTCCTGCCTTTGAACTGGAACGACGAGGCGCGCGCGATGACCTTCAGATCCGCGCCATGCACGAGATGGTTTATCAGCTCCTCGGACAGCCCGTCCGAGAAGTACTCCTGCTGCTTGTCGCCGCTGATATTCACGAACGGGAGCACCGCAATCGACTGCGGCAGCGGGTTGGAGGCGGCAGTGGTGGGGGTGGCGGCAAGGGAGGCGGCTTGCTGAGCGTTCGAGGTCGCTCCTTCAACCACGACGGAGTGTCGGGATGTCCACAGCCAGTCCAGGGCTAAATAGGTCAAGCCCACAGCGGCCACGACCGCGATGACCACCGCACCAAGGAGCGCCGCCGGGCGACTGCGGGGCGGCTCGGCGGCGAGCCCCTCGAGGAGCTTCTCCACCGAGGCAGTGCGCCCCTCACGGTCAAAGGCCAGCGCCTGGGCGAGCGCCGCATTCTGTCCCCGCGAAAGCCCCTGAAGCGGGGTGACCTGGGCAGCCGCCTCGCGCGCTTCGAGCGCGGTGAGTTCCCCGAACAAACGCTGGCCGCAGAGCATCTCGTAGATCACGCAGGCGAAGGAGTAAATGTCGTCGCGCCGATCCGCCTCCTTTCCTTCGAGCATCTCGCAGCTGGCATAGGAGGGGGTGAGCGCGCGCGGTCCCGAACGCGCCTGCAGCAGCGGACCGCGCGAGACGCGTGCAATCCCGAAGTCGAGCAGCTTGGTCCTTCCCGCCGTGGTGACGAAGACGTTCGCGGGCTTTATGTCACTGTGGATCACGTTGTGGTCGTGCGCGTAGCCGAGCGCCGCTCCCACATCCTCGATGATCGGCCACGCGCGGCCGAAGGGCATGCCGCGCCCAAATTCCTCATCCAACAGTGCATCCAGCGACTTGCCCTCGAGGTACTCCATCAGCACGTAGAGCCTCTGGCCGTCGAGGTTCACCGAGTGCACATCGACAATGTTCGGATGGCTGAGCTTGCGCGTCTTACGCACCTCCTCGCGCAGCAGCGCGAGGGACTCAGGCCGCAGCTCCTCCTTCAGGACCTTGATGGCGAACCTCTCGCCGGGCACCTGCTCATCGGCGGCCAGGTACACCACCCCCATCCCACCCTCAGCGAGCTCGCGCTCGATGCGGTAGCGGCCGCCAAGCAGCTGACCGATCGCCAGCCGCACCGTGCTGGATGACACACCCGCTTGCGCTCGTCCCGTCGCGCTTCGGCGATGCCCCGGGGGCTGCGTCTCGGGAAGCTCGCCAGGGGGTGGGTCCGCTTTCGCGCAGGCTGACAGTTGCGGATCGACTTCAGTCCCGCGCGGTGAGTCCTCGGCGGACAGGGGTACGCGGCGGTTCTCTTCCGAGCTCATGTGTGCGATGCGCGCTCTGGCGGCTTGGGGGAGCATGCGCCCACTCGG
Source organism: uncultured Gammaproteobacteria bacterium (assembly GCA_963835645.1). GTDB lineage: Bacteria > Pseudomonadota > Gammaproteobacteria > Steroidobacterales > Steroidobacteraceae > 13-2-20CM-66-19. The sequence goes on from CAWIGQ010000003.1 coordinate 3,956, forward strand.
CTAATGACAGCAAATCCATCGGGCGCGCGTGTCATCCGCACACTCGGGCGGAAGCCATCGGCGCTCACCGTCAAGACGGGCGACGAAACTAACGCCGGTGACAAACTGCGAGAGAAATGAAGGTAGGGCGCTCGCAAGTCCCTCTGACCTATGCGTGCAGGACGGCCGATGGGTCCTTGTCAAGGCACGGCGAGCGGGTGAAGTGCAGCGCCGATTTCACAACTTTCTAAGAACTTCCTAAGGATCATCCGACGCTGAGACGGTACTTTGATTCCCGAAGGATGAGGTTTCAGGGAATCAATCCACGACCACACTCAACACGAGGATGACTGCCATGAACAACGTAACTTTCCGACTCAGCCGCATCACCGCCGCGGCGTGCGCGACCGTGATTACCGCAACCAGCGCCTGGGCATTCGTCCACGCGAGCGCGTCCAGCGAGCGAGACCCGTTCCAGTTCGCCGCCGCAATGGCCGCCAACGCATCGGTGCGAATTGCGAAAGCTGAGAGCCCCTACAGCGCGGCTGACTGCTGGAGCGAGCACGCAGGCATGCCGATTCGAGGCGTAACACCCGTTTGCCGGCGAGGGTGAGAGGGTGAGGGCTTTGAGACGAAAGCGCACGAGGGCGGATGCGTTCGGCTCCGCCCTACGTGTGATGAGTCCTCGGGCCACCCACTCTGCAATAGTGCCATTCGGTCGGGCGCAGCGCGCGCGAGCGCGTCGCCGCAGCGCTACAAGCCGAGACGCCGGCGCAGCGCTGAAAAGACGTCGGCACTCGGCGGGACCGGCATGCGCGCGGCGTCGCGCTCGAATTGCGTAATGAGGGCTTCGACCATCTCGCGGCCGTCGGGATCCTGGATGGCCTCGAGCGGGGTCTTGTTGTTGAGGGCGGGCACGGGAACTTCAGGCCAGTTCTCGTAGTGGCGGCGCTGGAGCTCAGCGAGGTGGGCGCGGACTTCGGGGCGTTGCATCAGCTCGGCCTGCTCGGCATCGCGTGGCGCAGGCTCGATGCCGGCGCCCGCGGACTGCGGCGGCGGGGCGATCTTGAGAGGTTGCTTGCGGGTGCGGCGGTAGCGGGCGTTCAGCGGCATCTTCTCGATCAGTGCCCGGAAAGCCTTGGCGCGCTTGGCGGAGTTGACCTCGACCGTGAGTTTCCGATCCTCGATGCGAAGGTGACCCAGGACCACCGTCTCAAGACTCGCCTTGGGATCATTGCGCCGGATCCAGGGGAGGCTGGCTTCGAGGACGGCGCCGGCGGCATCGAGCTTGGCGTCGGCGAGCAGCTCCTCGCGAGTGTTGCCGAGGGCCAGAGGCGCCAGTGCATCGAATGCGCTCGGCGCGGAATCGATGTCGAAATAGAGCGTGCGCGGCTCGAGCGGCTCGTCATCGGTGTTGTGGAGCTTCGGTGCCGGAGGGTGCAGGTACGATTCGGCCAGGGAGAAATAGATGCCGCGCAGCGCAAGATCGCGGTGGCTGCGAAGCTCTTTGCGCCTTCGCACGTGGACCAGGTGGGTTCTTGTAGATAGGCGGGAAGCTGAACGGACAGACGGCTTCCACCAGGGCGATGCCGGAAACCTCGACGATCTGCGCAAAGACGATGTCGCCGTGCTCGAGCGTCGCAGACGCCGAGCGTTCACGCACCTTGAGCTCCGTGCCGGCGAAAACATCCCGCGCCAGGAATCCAACCCCCGGCTCGCAGTCGCGGATCTCGTAAAAGCCGAAAGGCGCAGTGAGACAGGCTTCGAGATAGCGCACCAGGTGCTGATCGAGCCGCCCTTCTCTTCGGATGAGATAGGCCCGCGTCGGCGAAATGCCGTAGAGCGCAGCATCGGTGATTTTGTTGCCCTTCCCTGCCTGCGGCGACCATTTGTGGAATAGCCACGAACAGAACAGCTCCGTATGCGGATCGCCCTGGACAAACCGGTCGCCGTTGATGAGCCTTCCGCGTCGTCCGATCGTGAACTCGAGCCACGCCTGGTCAATGGCGTCCGGTCCGTATGCCTCGCCGACGAAGCGCAGCATCGCCGCCGCGTAGCCCTCGATGGCCTCTCGGACGCGCCGCCAGGTCCGCTCCTGCAGATCCGCGACCGAGGCGGTTTGCTCGAGGAGGCAGCAGTGCTTGTACTTTTTGCCGCTGCCGCAGGGACAAGGGTCATTGCGCCCGACTTTCATGGGCGCGATTCTACCTTTGGCTCAAGGGGCAGCCGAAAGCCCTCGTAGAGGAAGGCGCCGGATATGCGCTCGCAATCCTGCTCGCTCACGTCCACGCGGCGAGGGTGCGCTGCCCGTGCCGGGACGTGTCTCGGGTGGGCTCGGGTATACGGAAGTGGGCCGGGGCACGAGCGCGAACACTCGTGCCCCGTCACTTCTTCGAGTTATCGATGACCCTTGTGAGGGTGTTGCGCCGAGCCGTTAATAAACATCGAGCGTGGGCGGCGGGAAACTCGTGCCCTGGGCATACGAGAACAGCCAGTGGCCATGGACTTTCTTCGCCCGACCGGTGCCGGGCATACCGGGAAGACCGAAGGTCACGTTGGACTTGATCTCATAAGTGACTGCGTCAACGTAAATGCACTGGAAGTAGATGTCGGCATTGTGGCGATCAAGCACCTTGATGGCTTCCGTAAAGATCGGCGTCAGCGACACCCAGTCGTGTCCCAACACAAACCCCCCGGCGTGATTGAAGTAAAGGTCGCACAGGGTCATCGCTCCAAGCTCGCAGCTGGCCGTGCCCGGAGTGCCTTTGCCGCTATAGGTCGCAGCCCCCGATATGAAAACGCCGTCGTCTGTCCAGAGCGCAAGTACCGCTTCGACGCGCGCCAGCTTGGTAGCCGCGTCGACTCCGGCATGCGACACGGCCTGGTGGAAGGCGACGTGTAGATCTTTCAGCGCGACGATATCGCGGGCATGCGAATCATCATCCGCGAAAGCGACCATTGATCCCGCGATCATGGCCACCGCGGCCACGCTGCTTGTGAGTCTCAGTTTCATTGGATTCTCCCTTATAGAGTGACGGTCGGGGGTGCGCTCTGAGAGTCAACGTCGTGATCAGCGTCTGAAGGTCAGAGGGCGACCCCGCTGCCCCAGTCAAGATTCGGCACCGTTCCGCCAGAAATCCGCCGGGGGATGAGAGATGGTGGATATCTCCCCTGTCAGCGCCTCTTTTGCATGATCTGCCAATTGTCGACAGATTTTTCTGAGCACTGTACGCTGCCAATTTTAACATATTTGCCGCACCACGTGGCGAGCTGCGGGCAAATTTCATGCGACAGATATACACGCGGATGACGCAGTGCGATCTGTGAATCAAGCAGCATTGAGCCTTGAATCAGTGGATGCCCGGGCGCTCGTCGTGCGCGCGGCCGTCGGGCGCTGCGGGCGCTAGCGTGTCGAGCCCCTCCCCGTCGAGCTGCCGGAACAGCAGCGCCTCGCTCACGTGCTCCACGGTGATCGCCTCCGCGCCCGCAAGATCTGCGATCGTGCGGGCGACGCGCAGCGATCGGGAGTGCCGCGTGCCTGTTACTGTTTTCGTCCCCTTTTTTCTGGCTCGTTAACACTCGGGATGTGGCCCTGATCTGGCTTGCCATGGGTACCTGGGCCTTTGCCGGGAGCGCACTCTACGGCATTACTGGAGTCTTGCTCGCTGAACTCTTCGAGGCCCGGCTGCGCTATTCGGGAATCTCTTTCGGCTACCAGATGGCCGGCATGCTCGTCGGTGCCCCGACCCCGATCATCGCGGCAGCCCTCATTCAATGGGCGGGCGGACGCTCCTGGCCCGTTGCCACCTATCTTGCTGCCAGCGCCCTAATCTCTCTCGTCGCCGTCTGCCTGGTCTCGGAGACGTACAGGGTGGCGATTCATGGTCAGGGATCCGCGCAAGCTCGCCTGGCCGCAGAGCACGGCTGAGTTGAGCACCTGCAAAGAAGTTCGGCCGCGATTATCACGAGCAATAACTGACAAAAGATGCGGGCGGTACCGGCCCACCCTGAAGGCCAATGACCCTGATTGCGCGCGAGGCGCAGCAGGTGAAGAACATTCAGGGACTACGCCCTCGAGTGCGGCAACACTGACTGAACCGCGGACCTGATGCAATCCACGCGAGCCATTTCCGGTGGATGACGCAGTCCAATCCGGTTCAACCCAACCTCTCCGCCTGTGCGGCCCTGTTCGCGAGTGCTGACCCTCAAGCATCCGATCGCTTCTGACATCGTGAGGCCCTCCTCGCCTAGATGGCGCCACGATATGACTCCTCCAAACTTTGAGCACGTCCGCTTACGGCCGGCGGCTCCGGGGCTGGATTCGGCCCTAGGTCAGAGCCTACTGCAGCGCACTCGCCCCCTTGAGGTGAATCCCAATCGGAGCGCCGCAGTCCGGTTTGTTGCTTGCCTGACGCGCCTGCACCATGCTCAGCGCCATGACCGATTACCGCTCCAGGGGTTAGCGATGATTCGCCTTTACTCAGTGACACTGAGCCTCATGGCGGCGACGTTGGTCGCCTGCCGTGCTGCTCCTGCGCCACCAACTCGCGCCGAGCTGCTCGAGAAACTGCAGCAGTGTCGCGGTGAGCTGAGCAAGGAGCGGCCACCAGGCCGGTTGTCCACCTGCACGAAAATTGACCCGTGGCTTCTGAACGGGATCTCACGCGCTGAACTCGCGGCAGCTCTCGGGCCGCCGACCTTTTGCAGGGGACTGAGTGAGCTCGGCTCCCCTCGCGGACCTGATTGTCCGCCCGAGTTGAACCCAGGGTGGTCCTTCGACGCAATTGGAGGTACCGGTCTAGAACTCACCTGCGAGACGGATGAGAAGCAGCGCTGTGAAGTTTTGCGTTGGATCGATAGAAGCCACTATCAGCGCTGAGCCGCCTGCTCAATCGGCCCGCGCGTGGTCGGATTCTTCATCTTTTTCGCCCGCTCGCCTTCGCGGTAAGCTGGCGAATCGTCTCGCGACACTGGTTGGACGTCTCGCCCGAGGCGGCGGCAAAATTCGCCGCATGCCGCTCTATCTCACCTACACTGAACTTGAAACCGCCGCGAAAGCGTGCCGCACGATGGCGTTCCAAGAGGGAGCACGTGCGAAGCACATGGAGAATCCGACGATGGGGCGCCCATCGAGAACGCCCGCGGCGCTATGCATCCATGGCCGAGAGGTTCGAGGAGGCGCGAAAGAGAGCGTAATATCACCTTCGATCTGGTAGATGCGAGACAATTTGCACGAGACTTGGGAGGCGCGCATGAACAAGGACATCGATTCTGAACTCGACAGCATCGTTGCCGCTCACCGCGCCGTCACTGATGCTGCCAAACAGAAGGCGTCGGATATCCAGGCGGCTACGGCGGCTTTCAACAGGGCCTGGGAAGCCTGCCGCAATGGCATTGTCAGGCCGACACTCACCGAAATGGTCTCCAAGCTCTCCAGCAGGGGAATGGGCGCGACAGTCGGCGATATTGTCGGCGGCATCGCCTTCACCGTTCCCCCACCCGACGGGCCGCATAGGGCGCGCGGCCACGAGCAGCATCCGCAGTTGCTCATCGTTGGGACCCTCGGGCCCAATCATGTGACTATCAAGCAGTCCGTGGTGGGCACTAAGGAGCACACCTACAAGGTGGACGAGATCACCAAAGAGCTGATCCAGCAACACGCAATGGAATTGGTTCGCAGCGTGTACAAGACGTAGCTGCTTTGCTGGATCCAGAGGCGCCGCGCGCCAGATCCGCGGCGGTCGGCCTGTCAGATTCTCGAGTCCTGGCAGATGCTTAATCTCACGGCGGACATCGCCGAGAGCGCAGCCCGGCTGCGCGCGTCGCTGCGCTTAAAGCTTGCGGACGCCGTGCAGGCCGCGAGTGCGTTGGCGATCAATGCGGACGCACTGGTCACTTACGATCGCGATTTTCCCCGGGTGCGCTCGCTCCGAGTGATTTCCTGACGCAGCGGCGCAAATCCTTCCCTGATCCCGGCAAGGCGCGTGCGAGCCTAGGTTTCGCGTTTGAAGTCCGCGGCGAGCATCGCGCGCGTCGGGGTGCGACGCCGGCCGGGTTTGGGCGGCGACGGCTCGAGCTGTAGCGGAATTTGCACGGGGCGGCGGCGGTCCCGAGGCCCGCCGCTGCGAGGGAGCGGTGTTCGTGGTGGTCGTGGCGATGAAGGCGGTGATGGCGGCGGCCGGGATGAAGCGGCGGCGGCCGATGACGACGCTGGCGAGCTCGCCGTCATTGAGCAGATCGTAGATCGTCTTTCGGGCGATGCCGCCCAGGAGAAAGCGGGCGTCCTCGATGCTATAGAGCTCGCGGTCTTTCATGGTAGGGCTTCCACATCGAAAGGCAATGAGCGGCTATCGGCGTACACGGCTGGCCGCGGTTTGTTCTTGTTCGTAGCTTACGTCCAAGCTATCGGGATTGCACCGAAAATCCAGCCGGTGTTTCGCATTACGTTCGTGGCGAAATGGCGATCCCTTGCACCGCAGCATGATGTACGCAGGACGAACCGCCCGCGCTTTGCAACGCCGACGATGGAGGGACTCTCTCGGAATGAATCGTGGCGGCAGCTAGCGCGAGCCAGGCTACCTGGCTGGGCGACCAAACAACTTGCGCAGTTCAACTTTCGCCCGCTCGAGCGTGCGACGGCGTTCCATCGTAAGACCGCGTCCGGCACGGTTGATCTCGAAGTTGAGCATCGACATAGCGGAGCGAAACGGCTCTGCCTTGCGTCGATGACTGGCGAGCGCGGAACGTTTGAGCGATGACGCAATTGCTTGCGCAGAGCGTTGCTTGAAAATACCAGGTTTGAGATCCAGGGCATCGCTCGTCTTGCTCACTTGCGCAGACCAGCGGCGTGACGCTTCCTTCGCCGCGAGCCGCGGTTTCCTTGCGACTTTGGTCTTCATGGTTGTCTCGAGGGAGACGGGTGCGTTTCAGCTTACGCCACGGCGCCTGCGATTGTGGCACGCGCAACAGCGCGCATCGATCGGAACCGTGAGCGATATGGTGTAGGACGTCAACTACAGGCAGCGCGGCGAGGACGTAGCGGCTCGAGGTGCAATGGAGTCGCCCGGGGTCGATTGCTGGAGTGAACCTGCATATAACGATCCGGTCTATCTTTTGCAGGGCCGTCAGGCAATTTCCTTGATCTCTGAAGCGAGGTCGAACAACAGGTTCACGGATGACTCCCATGCCATGGACGATGCACCACGGACGGAAACGCAGCCCGAGCCCCGGTAGGGCTCGCGCTCCGGTGTGATCCTGCCGACTTGCGCCCACCGCCTCCGAGACTGTTTCTTTATTCCCATCCGGCAGTCGGCCGCGGCTGCCCCGGCCGTGGTCACCCCGGTCTCTGTTTGCCGCAAAACCCGCGCATTTCGACGCCCCTTTACGTCGTTACTTCAGACACTGGGAGATCGTGGTCCTCGCCAAGACGATGGGTAAGCGAGTGAAGCTCCTCCAGCATGGCGCTAAGCGAGGCATGCCACGGGAGCGATGACTTCCAGCTGATTGCGCAGATACTTCGCCCGTTTGCGCCACTCGTGCAGCGACGCGGACGTGGGGCTTGCGCCATTGGCCTTGGCGGCGTGCCGGCCCTTGCGGTAGGTCTGACGCAGCCCTTTGCGAACCAACCGCCAGCCTTTCCCGGGCGGCGGCCAGGAGGCCACCCGCGCAAGCGCCGTGCGCAATTTCGCGGCTGCTGCCGGAATTCCCGTGCGCCGGCCGCTGATCCGGTCGCTTGCGGCGCGTCGCTGCAGCTGCGCCGCGAACTCCTCGATGGCGAGCTGCCTCTCAGCACGCCTCGACTTGCGCACAACCCTGTCGAGGGTTTCCATCAGAACGGGGCCGTCGCGCGCCGCGCCGAGGTCCCGTGCGGCATCGCGCAGTGTGCGATTTTGCGCACGGTACGCACGCTCCGCCAACGCCGGTCGCAGCAGACGCAGTGTGGCACGCGCGGCCTTCATGTACCTGCGCGCCTGGTGAATCTGCTCATCGGTCGCATGGGCTCGTGGAAGGCGCGTCAGCGCTGCCTCGATCTGCCGAAGCAGAATTGCGCGCGCGCCCCGCGCGCCATAGCATGTTCGGCTGATCTCGAACGGACGGCTCATCCCGCCATCGACCGACCGAGGCGGCGGCGCGTTGGCGCGAGTCTCAATTCGGCCGCGGGCCGGCTACGAGCCGGTCTTCTTGCGCGGTACCCGCTTACCCGCCCGACGCGCTTCCGACAAGCCGATGGCGATCGCCTGCTTGCGACTGCGCACTTTCCTGCCCGAGCGGCCGCTTCTGAGCTGCCCGCGCTTCATCTCGTGCATTGCCCGCCGGACTTTCCTGCCGCTCGCTTTGCTGTACTTACGTGCCATGGTGGTGTCCTCGGAGGTCCCACGACGTTAGCGGGTCGCGCGGCCGATCGCTGTAGGTCAGACCGGGTAGTTCGTGTCAGCGCCAGCGACAACTCGTATTGCTGCGTCGCTGAGGACGGGTCTGCAAAGCTCCTGCAGCAGCTTTTCGGTCTCCAACAGACACATAGCGGCACGCAGCCGGGGAAATGGTTCACTGCACCGCTGCGCGCTCGGACTAAGCCTGCGCCGAACTCATTCCAGGCGCAGCCCGATGGTTACATACGCGTCCTACACCCGGAGAAGCCTCCGGCCTACTTGAGGTGTGCGCGCACTCCGCGATTATCTCGCCGAACGTGCACCACCATCAGCGAGGCGAACGACATGACAACTGCCAGCGGTCATACCAGAGCCATCCGTGCCAAGAAAGTGATCGGCACGAACGTCAAGGACACGTCCGGAAAGAAGATCGGTGAGATCGAGGACGTGATGTTGGACAAGCAGTCCAACAGCATCATGTTTGCGGTCGTGGGGTTCGGTGGGTTCCTCGGTATGGCCGAGAAATATCATCCTGTCCCGTGGTCATCGCTCGACTACGATGCGGCCGAAAATGCCTACGTCGTAAACTACACCAAGGAGCAGTTGGAGGGCGCGCCGGCCGCGTCGATCGACGAACTCACGAGCGACGACGGCTTGTCGTTCCGCGACAGGACATACGCGTACTACAAGGAACCGCGGTACTGGGAGCGGTAACCGAAGAGGGCGAACCCTGACGACGCTTCGGCGGCGGGGAGTTCCCTACGGGACTCACCCGTCGCCAGAACCCGATTGCCCGCTGTCAGTTGGATCGGATCCTTCACGCCGGCCGAATACGCGGTCAGCGCCTGCCAGACGAGGGTGGCGCTGACGGCGATCGCAAATGCGAGCTGCTGCCGAAGAGCTGCGCCAATTACCTGTCCTTGGTCAGAGCAGTCCCGCGAGCCGTCGAGACTGTGCGCGTATCTGAAGTCTACTCCCGAGCAGTCCCTGCGCGCAGGGCGTTGCTGAGCGCGGCCACGGGCGCAGCGGCTCGCCGCAAGAATTATCGCCGGCCGTTTGTTGTCGGGCGCGATCCTCCGGCAACGGCGGCGTCTGTGCTTCAGTCCTCGGTGCGCGCAGGCGCGTGGAAAAACGCGCGAATCAGACTTTTCCCGATAGTCGTGCGCGGCCGCCGGGTAGACACTGGCTTTCTGTACGGCACCTGGAGCCTGATGGTGCGTTCTTTTGTCGCGGTGCACACGCGCAGCGTCGACTCGCGAAGCCTGCCTGCGCGCCGCTGGTGGCGGGTTGCGCTGCAGGTGACTGACGGGCTGCAGCGGCACAACGCGGCGCTGCTGGCGGGCGGTATCGCCATGTATGGCCTGCTGTCGGTCTTCCCCGGGCTGACAGCGCTCGTATTCATCTACGGGTTGTTTGCGACCCCCACGAGCATCCAACAGCAGATGAACGTGTTTGCAGGGGTTTTGCCGCCAGGGGTGTGGGATATCTTCAGCTCCCAACTGCAAAATGTCGCCGCCCACGATCACGGCACGCTGACCGTGGCCGCTGCAATCGGGGTGCTCATCGCCCTATGGAGTGCGCGCCTGACGATGAGCGGGCTGATGAGCGCCATCAACATCGCCTACGGGGACTCTGAGAAACGCAGCGTGCTTACTCAGATCCTCGTCTCACTGGCGCTGACCCTCGGGGCGATCATCGGCTTTCTGGGGATGCTGCTCCTTGGGGTGATCGTGCCGGTAACCCTCGCGGTGCTTGGCTCGAGCACCTGGGTGCAGCTGACGGTATCGATCCTGCGATGGCTGCTGCTTTGGGCATTCGCCGAGATCGGGCTGTCGCTCGTGTATCACTTTGCGCCCGCGCACAGGCCGGCGCGCTGGCGCTGCGTCACCTGGGGCTCCACGGTTGCGGCGACGTTCTGGCTGGCACTGAGTGGACTGTTCACTCTCTATGTACGCTGGTTCGCCCACTACGATAAAACCTACGGCACGCTCGCGGCCGTGGTCGTGCTCCTGATGTGGTTTTATCTGCTCAGCCTCGTGGTGGTGCTGGGGGCCGAAATCAACGCCACGCTGGGGCGGCGACTGCCGGCTTGCAGGCACGGCGGCACATAAGCCCGCGAACGCCCAAGTCTGAGCCGCGGCGATACGCCGTGCTGTCCGTCCGACTGAGCGCGACGGCGTCAGCGGCGACCGACACCCGCCCAGTCCATTCTCTTCTACCGCACCGCTTTCGGGCTACTGGACAATTCCCCGCATGAACTTGTGAGTGTTCACAACGGCAGCCGCGGTGACTGTCGCCCGGCTGCGCAAAAGGAGGACTCGTGCATACGAAACGCATCGTGGCTTATTCCCTGGCAGCATGCCTGTTGGCGCCAGTCGCTGGCTGGGCAGCCGGTCCCAACGACGACTCCGACAACTCCCACCCGACGCACTGGGTGAAGGACTCGGCGATCACGGCGGCGATCAAGACCAAGATGGCCGGCAAGCATCTGCGCAGTCTGAAGGATATCGAGGTTGCAACCGATCTGAACGGCGTCGTCCGACTTAGCGGCACGGCGAATAGCAAGGAAGAGATCGACAAGGCGGTTGAAATCGCCCGCAGTACCGATGGCGTCGTGCGCGTGAAGAACGACCTCGTCGTCCAGCGGGAAACCAGGTAATGCCGCGCGAACGGAGGCACGCAATGAAGAAGCAGAGCAAACTCCACGGGCTGAAAGTCGCCATTCTCGCCACTGACGGGTTTGAGCAGTCAGAACTGACCGAACCGCGACGAGCACTCGATGAGGCGGGCGCCACCACTGAGATTGTTTCCCCGAAGGACGGCCGCCTGCGTGGGTGGAATCACAAGGAGTGGGGCCGCGAAGTCGACGTCGATCGAGAGCTGCGCAGCGCCAATCCGCGGGACTACGATGCGCTGGTGCTGCCGGGTGGAGTCATGAATCCGGATGCGCTGCGCACCGTCCCCGATGCGGTTGCATTCGTAAAGGCGTTTTTCGAAGCGGGCAAACCTGTGGCAGCGATCTGCCACGGGCCGTGGACGGTGATCGAGAGCGGCGCGGCGAAGGGACATCGAATGACCTCGTGGCCTTCGCTGAAGACCGATATCAAGAATGCCGGCGCCGAGTGGGTGGATGAAGAGGTCGTGGTGGACGGCAAGCTCATCACGAGCCGCAAGCCCGATGATCTACCTGCGTTCAATCGCGCTCTCATCAAGGTATTCGGGGAGTCACGAGTCGGATCGAACGCCTGACCCTAACCGCGGGTTGGCAGCGCCGCAGCCGGCGCCGCCGCCTGCCGACGCGAGGAGTTTCACCATGAAGTGCCTTATCCTGGCTACGCTCACGGCGGCGCCGCTGCTCGCCTTTGCAGCCGGCGGTTCTCCCGATGAATCCTTTTACAAGGCGGTGGCCGAAGGCGGGACATCCGAGGTCGAGCTCGGCAATCTCGCCCGGGAGAAAAGCACCGATCAGAAGGTGAAGGATTTCGGGGCAATGATGGTCAAGGATCACTCGGCGGCGAATGAGAAGCTGCAGGCCCTGGCCTCCTCGAAGAATCTGTCCCTGCCCAGCAGCGCCGGCGCTGCAGGGATGGCGACAAAAGCGAAACTCGAAATCCTTACCGGCAAGACTTTCGACAAGTCCTACATCAAGTCACAGATCAAGGCGCACACAGAGACCGTCGCCTTGTTGAAAAAGGAGATCTCCTCCGGCCAGGATCCCGACGCCAAGGCCTTCGCGCAGTCGATCCTGCCGACGGTGCGCGCCCATCTGAAGGCGATCCGGGCGATCGCTACTGAGGAAGATAAGACTTGAATCCGGGCAGGCACTCACCGGCGGGCCTGCCTGGCGAAGGCGCGGATTCCCTGACTGAGGATCCTGTGCGCCTGCCGCGCGCCTGCCCTGCCGCGAATGCGAAACGGGCGGCCTTCGAAGGCATTATACGATACGAAAAAGTGTTCGATGGCGTGCAGCTGCTCCCGGTCCAGCGCGCGCAGATCCCGAATGGTCGGACGATTGACCGGCGTATGTGCGACGCCAATCAGACGGTCGTTGCGGATCAATTTGCCGGACTCTCGTTGCTCGGCGTGCAGCACGCCGATGAGTCGTACCGTCACCAGGCAACCCGGGAAAGAGCGCGCCGCTAGCAATACGAGCACGTCGAGTGCGTCGCCATCCTCTGAACACGTTCCTGGGATCGAGCCGAAGTCGTACGGGAAAACTGAGCCTTCGGGCAGTATGCGGCTCAGCCGATAGAGGCCGAGTCGCGGATCGTACTTGTACTTGTTACGACTGCCCGCCGGCGTGTCGATGATGACGTGCACGCGTTGGCTGCGGCCCTCCAGCGGCGGAATATCGTGTGGCACGCTCGCCTCCTTGGCAGCAATCCGACGGGCATGATGCAAGCGCGGGCGCGCGGCTTTGCGGCCGCGCGCCCAAAGACGAGCTGCACGTCACCGCTGCGAGGAGCTGCACGTCACCGCTGCGAGGAGCTGCACGTCACCGCTGCGAGGAGCTGCACGTCACCGCTGCGAGGAGCTGCTCGGCGTCGGCTGCGACGTAGACGGCACCGGAGCCGTGGAGCTGGGTTCCTGAGTCGAGGGCGTACTGCTCGGCGCCTGCGGTTGCGCTGACGTCTGCGCCGCAACCACGCTTCCCGCAACCACGTGCACTGGCCGCCGCGACCCTCTCGAGGCTGTAACACGGGTTCGAACCGGGCAGCGCCAATAAGATCAATAGATTAGCCCTTGATTGGTCACCAGGAAGCCGCCTCGCGACCAACGCATTTGGGCCCCCTTCGGCGTGCGTCTGCCGATCCTGTGCTGGCGCCGAAGCGTGGCGCGAACCTGCGACATTTGATTTCCGGGCTGCACGTGCCTTATGAGTAGGTGTTTTTATGGCAACGCATATAGGGGAGCGGAGTGGAGCGAAAAGAGCACGAACGCAAGCGGGTGATTTCGAGTGACATGGTCGACGACGACGATCGCAAAAATGCCCCAATGCATTCTGTAGTGCTCTGGCCGAGGGTTGCGGCCGCTCTTGTCCTCATGGTGGCCGTTGTGGCCCACGCTGACCCGGCTCCGTTCGATCTTGCCGGACCCACTATCGAAGTCGAAGTGACTCGCGCTGGGACGACCCTGCCGGCGTCGCGTGTTCCAAACCTTCGTGGCCGGTGACCGGGTATGGATGAAGGCAGATCTGGACGCCCGTGATTCGGCGCATTACGTACTGGTGGGGGCCTTTTTAAGAGGCTCCACTGCTCCGCCGCCGACGAGCTGGTTTTCACGCTGCGACGCGTGGGCCGGCAAGTGCGCGGCGAAGGGGATGACGCTGACGGTGCCTAAAGAAGCTGAGCAGCTTCTCGTCTTTCTGGCGCCGGAGACTGGCGGAGACTTCACCACGCTGGTGAATGCGGTGCGCGGCCGCCCCGGGGTATTCGTGCGTGCGGCGCATGATCTGAATCAGGCCGGACTGGATCACTCACGACTGCAGAGTTATCTGGCGGCGATTCGTCACCTCGCAGAAGGCGATCCCGCGCGCCTCAAGGAGGTCGCGCCGCTTTTGTCGCGCAGTCTCGGCATCAAGGTCGACGAGAGGTGTCTGGAGAAGAGTCCGGAGATGCAGGCTCCCTGCCTGATGCTGGGGCGGGAGTCACTCATCATGACCGACGGCCACAGCACTTCAATGACGCAGGAGCTCACCTCGGGTCCGGCGAGTGACCTGGCGATGGAAGCCAGCAATACACCGCAGCTGAAGTCCGGCTATTACGGACCCTACATCGGGTCGGTGCTGGATATTGCGCGCCTGCTCGACACCTTTCATACGGCGCAGTATCAGTACATCCCGGCAGTTACGTCCATGCAGGGACGACAGGTGGCTCTTGCGCTGAACGCGCCGCCGTCGTTCCACGATCCGAAATCGGTGCTGGTGGCGGCGCTGCCGGCCGTCGCCAGTCCGCAGTTTCCGCCGTTACGCCCAGTCGATCCCAAGGAGGCCTATTGCGTCAGGAGGAACCCGCTGGTGCTGCCGGCGGAGGGTGCTCCGTTGGTGTTTGCCACAGCCTACGCACACGATTTGACGCTGAGCGTGCGCGGTCAGGGAGACACCATCGTCGAGTTACCCGCCACAGCGGATCCCGAGCGGGGGGGTATCGCGATAGACACTTCCGCTCTGCGCAACGTCAGTCTGGGGAACAGCATTCGTGGAGCTCTGCACGGCGACTGGGGCTTCGACAAGTATGACGGTCCGAGCTTCCAGCTGGTCGACGCGCGTGCGCAGACCTGGGGGCTGGCTCCAGGAGACGAGGCGGCACTCATCGTCGGCCGCCAGGATGCCGTTCGTCTTCGTGCCGACAACGTGAGTTGCGTCGCTGACATCGCCTTGCAGGACGCGGCGGGCAAGCAGCTGAGCCTGGAGTGGAAGCGTGCCACGTCAGGCGAGGTGGATCTCAAACTCGCTCTTCAGGAACAAACTCCTGGCGACCTGACCCTGCTCATCCGGCAGTACGGCGGTGGTCCGCCGCAACGGCTGTCGCTGCACGCTTACTCCGAGGCCGGCCATCTCGACGGCTTTGCTGTGCACGTCGGAGACACGCAGGGCGTTCTTCGGGGTAATCGCCTGGATGAGGTGGAGAAACTCGTCGTCAAGGACATTGAGTTCGTGCCGGGAG
Source organism: uncultured Gammaproteobacteria bacterium (assembly GCA_963835645.1). Lineage (GTDB taxonomy): Bacteria > Pseudomonadota > Gammaproteobacteria > Steroidobacterales > Steroidobacteraceae > 13-2-20CM-66-19. Next base: position 18,969 of record CAWIGQ010000003.1, read on the forward strand.
CCTTGTCGACCAGTCAGGGCCACGACGAGCTGTCCATGCCAGCCAGCGCTGCGCAGAGCGCGCTCGGCCTGAAGCCGGGCGACAGCGCAATTGCACGCGTCACGCTCAAGGATGGGCGCGCCTACGACGTCAAGGCATCTGTCGACGCACCGCGGCCGAGCGCGATTCTGATCGGCAAGAGCGCACAGGACTCGCCTTCGGGGACTGCCGGCAACATCCGTCTCTCCAATGAGGATGAATTGCCACAGGACGCGCAGCTGACATTTTCGTTGCGCGCGCAGTCGCCTCCCTCGTTCACTCATGATGAGAAGATCGAGGTGGCGACGATTGATGGGTCGTCCTCGACCGTACTTGACGTCAACGGCGGCGCCGTGACTCTGGAGAACGCAACGGTGGCTGTCGCTACGCTCGCACCGGGGAAGGCACTGGGGTCATCGGCATTCGGGCCGCTCAGGTTTCGCATGGTCAGTAATGGCGTCGCGGGCGAGTGGCGTCCGCTCGCGACGCTGGTGCGCCTGCCGGTGCTCAAGAGGCTTGAGTGTCCGGGCAGTTCCGGCACGGCCTGCAAGCTGTCCGGCGTAAACCTGTTCTTGCTCGACTCCGTATCCGGCGACCCGCTATTCAGCCAGCCGGTTACCGTTCCGGAAGGCTTTACAGGGCAGGCGCTACTGGTGCCGCGGCCTGTCAATGGCCAACTCTATGTGAAGCTGCGTGACGATCCGTCTGTGATCAGCGTGGCGACGCTGGAGGCGCAAACCTCTGCGCCCGCGGCCGCTGCAGGCGAAGCGCCTGCAATTCGCACGGCAGCGCAATCTGCCCCTGAGGTTGCCGGCAGGTCCGTGAACTAGTCTCGCGCTGTGCGGTGTTGACCGGAACGGAAAATACACGGCATGCTCTCTCTCCGACTCATTGGCCAGAGTTGCAAGGCGGAGCCTTAGGTAGCGATGGACATTGATAGAGCGATGAAGAATCCCGCGAGCGTCTTCGCCACACCCGAGGCGTTGAGCGAATCGCGTGAGCTCACGGCGCAACAGAAGCGCGCGCTGCTGTTGCAATGGAAAGACCAGCTGCAGCAATTACAGGCAGCGGACGACGAGGGCATGCGCAGAAGCGAACCGGCCGCGTGCACGTACGGGTGACTTTTTAGGGCGCGTGACGAGTCATTCTTTCCCGGATCGACGCTGATTTGACACCGGATTCAAACTCCGGATGACTTCTTCGTCCCGAGGTAGCGCTCGAGCACGTTCGCGGTAACGCGCTCGACGAGGGCGTCGCGCCGTAAGAGCGCGGCGACCCACTCACAGCTGCCGGCGTGAAATACCTCGCCGCGGCCGCGCGCGAAGTTCACGATCATGCCGGCGCCGCGCTTTACCCGCTCGACCGCGGCGTCGCCATCGTCTCCGACGAGAATCCCGGCGGCGAATTTCGCGTCCTGATCGGACAGGTAAAGATCGTCGGCCGCGAGGCCGATGGGTTCCTCCTTGAGTGAGGACATGCCGAGCGCGAGGATTTGCAGGCCCTGCGGTGCGCCGCTCGTCTCACTGGGTTCGGGTAACCCGCCGCGGATGATGTAGTCCAGCCCGTCGACCTCGTAGCCGAAGGCATGCCCGTCGGCGCCGAGCAGATCCCCGTAATAAAGGCCGGTACCGGCGAATGCCCAGTGCTCGGGCCGGTACACGGGGAAGCCGCGGACCCCGCGTGGCGCACAGCCACCCCAGCCGGCGTAAAGACCCTGGGTCGCGTTGAGGCCGAAGGTCCGGGCCCCCGGACGCCCAACCTCTTTCGCCTCCCAGGAACCGGAAGTCCGCGAGGGATCGGCGGAGCTGAAGACGGGATCCTCCGCGCGCGCGCGATACTTGTAGCAGACCTGCCGTTTGCCTCCCTGTTCGAGGCGGGTTTGCCACATGAAGTTGCCGGCAAAGCGGGCTACGCGCCCGCCGCGCTCGACGTAGTCGTCGATCGCATCGCGCATCTCCCACGTCCAGTATTCGTCATGTCCTACGCAGACCACGCAGTCGTAGCCGTGGAGAACTTCCGGGCTGAAATGCAATTCGTGCTGACTCGCCAGATCGACGGTAAATCCGGCTCGCTCGGCCCAGTGAAAGAAATGCCGGTCGTAGCTCGCCCAGCCTGCAGAGGCGTACTTGTTGGAATAGCCATGGGCGTAAGCCCATTCGAGGTGCGGGTAGCGCGGCGCGGTTGCGGGTGGCGTCGAAATCTCGAGCGGCACGCGCGGCGCATCGTCCGGCAGGACGACGAACCCGCGGCACCAGGGCCGCTCGATGCTGACCGTCGTCGCGTATTGGTTGCCGTTCGGTCCGGTGATGCCGCGGTAATGGTTCGAGCCGCCCCAGGTGTTGTAGGCGGTCCAGCTCCCCGTCGCCGCGATCTGCAGAATGCGCTGCGGCTTGCGGCCGGCGAGCGGACGAACGATGAACAGATGGTGGCAGCGGATCGGTGCGCCGTCGCGACCCTCCGCCGTCAGGGTCAGCCGATAGGCGCCCGAGGGCCACTCATCGCCGACGCGAAACTCCAGCGACGCATCCCAGCCGCAGCCGATGACGGAGCACTGCTGCGGCGTGTCCTGCCAGCGTGCGCCCGCGACCCTGCGCGTCAGCACCGGCGCCGCGTGCGCGCCGTCGCGGACGATCGCAAGCTCGTAGCTCGGGGCGCTCGAGCTGACATGCAAACGCACGCTCGCCCCCGGCGGATAGGCGAACGCGTCGGTATAGCCCCAGATCTCGCCGCGCTCGCCGTCCATTCCAGGATGCTCGTAGCGGTTGTCGAAGACCGCTGCGTGCCGTTGCCCGGGCGTGAGGCCGAAATCGGGAAAGTCGCTCTTCGATGTACGCACGGGCTCGATCATGACGAGGGGCACTCGGTCGCGAAAACGCAGCTCGCGCGGCGGCTGGACCGGCGCCGTCGCGCTCGCAGCGGCCATTATAGAGCGCCCGCCGGTCGCCCTTCGCCCGCTATACTACCGGCCGGTGATCGCGACCAGTCAGAACCAGCGGACCCGCATCGAACAGCACACGATCTACCCGATCCCGCTCGACCAGCGGCACGGCCGGGCGCGGCATCTGTTCACGCTCTGGTTTGGCGCCAACATGAATGTGCTGACGATCGTCACCGGCGCCCTCGCGACGACGGTGTTCGGCCAGTCGTTTCTTTCCGGGCTGGTCGCGATCCTCGTCGGCAATCTCGTTGGCACGGTGTTCATGGCGCTGCACGCCGCGCAGGGCCCGCGGCTCGGCGTCCCGCAGATGGTACAGAGCCGTGGTCAGTTCGGGGCGAGCGGTGCCGCGTTCGTCGTCGCGCTCGTGATCTTCATGTACGTCGGCTACGCCGCCACCGCGCTGGTGACGGGCGGTCAGTCGCTGCACGCGATCCTGCCCGGCGTCAGCGAGAGTGCCGGGATCCTGGGCATTGGCATCGTCAGCCTGGCTGCGGCGATCTACGGCCATGACCTGATCCATTTCTGCACCCGCATGATGACCTACGTCTCCGGCAGCGCCGTGCTGCTGTGCTACGTCTGGGTTTTGTTCGTGCATCCCCTGCCGGCTGCGTTCCTGACTCAAGGGAGCTTCTCGGCGATCGGCTTTTTCAGCATGGTCTCGATGGGCGCGCTGTGGCAGCTCGCCTACGCGCCGTACGTCTCCGACTACTCGCGTTACCTGCCGCCTGATTCCGGTCCGCGCGACGCCTTCTGGTCCTGCTACTGGGGTACGACGCTCGGGGCCGTATTGCCGATGATTTTCGGTGCGCTGATCGGGCCGGCAGTGGTCGACGGCGACGTCGTCAGCGCACTCTCGCGGCTCACGGGCCGAGCGAGTACGGCGATCGTGCTGCTGTTCGCCCCGGGCGTCGCAATCGCGGGCGCGATCTGCTTCTATGGCGGCTCGCTCGCAACCATCACGCTGGGGCAGACGCTCGTGACCGGGTGGCGCGCCACGGCACGCGCGCGGGTCATCATCACGACGGGCATATTCCTCGCGGCGCTGCTGATCGGACTGGCGGGTGCAGCGAATTTCCTGACGCTGTATGCCCAATTCAACGAGCTGCTGCTTTATCTCATGGTGCCGTGGACCGCAGTGAACCTCGTCGACTATTACCTGGTGCGCTTCGGCAACTACGACGTCCCGTCGTTCTTTACGGCCGATGGCGGTATCTACGGCAAGTACAACTTCACGGCTCTGGTGTGCTACGCGCTCGGGATCGCGGTGCAGATTCCGTTCGTCGCCACCGATCTCTACACCGGCCCGCTCGCGCGCGCGCTCGGCGGCGTCGATCTGTCGTGGATCGCGGGACTGCTGATCGTGAGTCCGCTCTATTACTTCGCCGCCCGTGCGCGGCCCGCGGCCGCTGCCGTGCCGGATCAATCCTGACGGCGGCGTCGCGTCCCTCAGGGCTCGAGCAGCAGTCGATCAACTGTGTTGTCCTCGACGGCTTTTCGCGAATAGGCCAACGGAAAATAGCGGCCGCCATCCCAGAGAGGCATCAGATCGGCATAGTGACGGCTGCCCGGCTGCCCGCTTTGACCAGGCGTATTGACCGCGACCGATTGGTCCCAGTCGCTGGTGTCCAGGATCTCCCGGTAGCTCGCGCCCTCGATCTGTTCCCACGATGTCCCGGAGGTGTCGAAGCCGGCTGCATTCACCGTGTACTCATCGCCCGGCCTGGGCAGCGCCGCGAGGTCGAGCAGCCCGCTCGCCCCGGGCTGCTTATCGAGCGGGTGACGGAAATGAATCGGGTGCAGGCGGCCCCACGACCACTGCGAAGCGTCGGCACCCAGACGTTGCTCGAGTTCCCTGCGGGCGGCCCGCAGGGCATCGAGCAGCAGTGTGTCGCGAGCGACGACTGGATTCTCGCCGAACAGATCCCTGTCCGGATCTGCGAGCAGAGCCAGGACTTTGTCGGGCATCAGGCCCTGGTAATGCTCGGCATGCTCTGCGGAAAAGCGCCCGCCGAGTGAGCGGCAGATCTCCCAGAGCCAGACCTCGTACAGGGCGGCTGCGGCGGATTCGCGCGTCAGCTGCCCGTCCCAGCGCAGGAATTGCGCGAGCGCAGGATCGTCGGCTAAGGCCGTTGATCGCACCAGGCTTTGCAGCTCACGAGCCGGTAATGAGACGACGTCATTCTGCAGCGTCTCCATGTCGGCGACGGTGAGTTTGTGTCGCGCACGCCGGGCGCTTTCAATGACGGAGTGGATGCGTTCAAAGCGATACGGCGGCTCCCACTCGAAACCCACCTTGTAGGGATACTGCTCGGGGATCATGCGGTGGTTCGCCGTGGCCACGAACCCGGCCGCCGGGTTAAAGGAATGCGGCAGCTTTGATGTCGGCAGGAACCCGGCCCAGTTGTAGTCGCCGGTACCGGGCATCGGCACGAGCCCCGTCCAACTGCGCAGCGGCGCGAGGCCAACGGAGTGCTCGCCGATGTTGCCGGCGCGATCCGCATAGACGATGTTTTCCGAAGGAACCTTCCAGCGCGCCACTGCGGCTTCGAACTGAGTCCAGTTCTGCGCCCGGTCCAGGCCCAAGGACGCGAGGTAGCCCGCCGTCCCGGGCTCGCTTCCCACCCACCGCAGTGCCAGAGCGCGTTTGCCGTCCTCCCAGAGCACGGCGCCGTGGCGTGTGAATTTCAAGTCGACGCTTTTCGCAGCCGCTCCCCTGATCAGAAATTCCTCGCGGCGGATTACCATCGGCGTCCATCCTGCCTCGGTCCGGTACTCGGAAGGATTGGCGGGATTCAGTTCCTCGACGTACAGGTCCTGCTGGTCGAGGCCAAAGATGGTGAATCCCCAGGCGATCTGCTGATTGTGGCCGAGGGCGACCCCGGGCAGGCTCGGCTCGCCCGCGCCAATGACATTCCATCCCGGAGCGACGAGATGAACCATGTAGCGCAGCGACGGCAGCGCGAGCACACGGTGAGGGTCATTGGCAAGCAGCGGCTTGCCGCTCGCCGTGAGCGCGCCGGAGATCGTCCAGTTGTTGCTTCCCTCGCGTGGTTGGCCAGGGAACTCGATGCGTTTGTCGCTGCCAACGAGATTCTGGAGGAGCTCGGGCGAGAGCCCCGTGAGATCGACACCGGCAACGGGATCCACAGTGACGGGCGGATCAAAATGAAACAACTTCGCGGCCCGCTCCGGACCGAGTTCGCTCAGCGCACGGGCCGAGTTGAGCTCGCTGAGCGCATTGCCGGTCATGGAAAAGGCCGCCATGCGATTGAGGCAGTCCTGCGGGTGCCAGGAGTCCGGAACGAATCCCGCAAGTTGAAACTCGATCGGCAGGCCGGAACTGCCCGGCGCCTTCAGCGCTGCGATGTAGGCGTTAATGCCATCCGTGAACGCCGTCAGGATCGCTTTGGTGTCGGGAGAGTAGCTCGCGTACTCCTTCTGCATGTCACCGCGGTACTGCAGTGCGCGCGCGTTGATATCGCGCTGCAGAGCGGACGGTCCGAGGATCTCGCCGAGCCTTCCCTGGCCGGCACGCTTCCACACTTCCATCTGGAACAGCCGATCCTGCGCGGCGACCACTCCCTGCGCAAAGAAAAGGTCGTGCGGGTTGCGCGCGTAGATGTGGGCAACACCCCATTTGTCGCGCAGTACCCGCACGGGCTTGCGCAATCCGGGCACGCGCAGTTTGCCGGACACCTCGGCGAGCGCCTGGCGCGCGCCGGCGGCCAACGTGGTGCCGTCGTACGCCTCAGCTGCCGTGCTCAGTGAGATCGAAGCCACCAGGACAGGAATCAGCTTCATGGTTCTCCTTCCGCGCAAGCGAGAGATCTGAAGAGTGTACATGCCCGCATCCGCGGATACAATCGCGAACGGCGGCAAGCGACAAAACGGAGCCAGCAACAATGTTCAGCCAGGCGCGAAGAATGGGGCCGTCGGAGGCGCTGGTTGAAACGCTCGTCGCGAATCGCGTCACGAACGTCTTCGGGATCGTCGGCTCCGCGTTCATGGACGCGCTCGACATCTTCCCGGCAGCCGGCATCCGCTTCGTGCCGGTGGCACACGAGCAGGGCGCAATTCACATGGCGGACGGCTATGCGCGCGCATCGGGCCGCCACGGCGTGTGCATTGCGCAGAACGGACCAGGCGTGACGAATTTCGTTACCGGAGTGGCCGCAGCCTACTGGGCCCACTCGCCCGTCGTATTCATCACCCCCGAGACCGGCTCCATGACGATGGGACTGGGCGGCTTCCAGGAGACCGAGCAACTGCCGATCTTCTCGAAGATCACCAGGTACCAGGGACACGTCAACAATCCGAAGCGCATGGCCGAGATCGCCGGCCGCTGCTTTGACCGCGCCATGCTCGAGATGGGACCCGCGCAGCTCAACATCCCGCGCGACTTCTTCTATGGCGAGATCGAGACCACCATCGCCAGCCCCATGCGCATCAACCACGGCCCGGGTGATCCGGCGGCGCTCGATGCCGCGGCGGAGATGCTGGCAGGGGCGAGCTTCCCGGTGATCGTGGCCGGCGGGGGCATCATCATGGCGGGGGCGACCGCAGAAGCCGTCGCCCTGGCGGAGCTGCTGGGCGCGGCAGTGTGCAACAGCTACCTGCATAACGATTCCTTCCCCTCGTCGCACGTCCTTGCCGCGGGGCCGCTCGGTTATCAGGGCTCGAAGGCCGCCATGAAGCTCATCGCGCAGGCGGACGTCGTGCTGGCACTCGGCACGCGTCTCGGACCCTTCGGCACGCTGCCGCAACACGGGATCGACTACTGGCCGAAGCAGGCGAGGGTCATCCAGATCGACAGCGACCCGCGGATGCTCGGGCTCGTAAAGCCCATCTCGGTGGGCATTCACGGCGATGCGCGTGCCGCGGCCGCGTGCGCTCCTCGAGCGGCTCAAGGCGCGCAGGCTCGCAGCAGCCGCGAACCGCGCCGAGCGGCTGTCACGCATTGCCGCCGAGAAGTCGGCTTGGGAAGGGGAGCTCGCCGCCTGGACGCACGAGCGCGACGCGTACTCGCTCGAGGTAGCCACCGACTCCCGCCGCATGCACCCGCGCGAGATGCTGCGGGCGCTGGAGACGGCGATGCCGGCCGATGCCATGGTGTCAACGGACATCGGCAACATCTGCTCGGTGGCCAACTCGTATCTGCGTTTCGAGCAGCCGCGCTCGATGTTCGCCGCCATGAGTTTTGGCAACTGCGGCTACGCCTTCCCCGTCATCTGCGGAGCGAAGCTTGCGGCACCCGAGCGGCCGGCGTTCGCGTATGTCGGCGACGGCGCCTGGGGCATCAGCTTCAATGAGCTGCTCACCTGCGCACGCGAGAAGATCGGCGTGACCGTGGTGGTCTTCAACAATGAGCAGTGGGGTGCGGAGAAGAAGAACCACGTCGATTTCTACTCACGCCGCTACCAGGGCGTGAATCTCACCAACCCCAGCTGGGCCGCCGTGGCACGCGCCTTCGGCTGCGAGGGCGTCACCGTAGAGCGACTGGCCGACGTCGGGCCGGCGCTGCGTGCAGCGGCAGCCGCGCAGAGCGCCGGCAAGACGACCGTGCTGGAGATGATGGTGACCCAGGAGCTCGGTGACCCCTTCCGCCGCGACGCACTGTCGAAGCCGGTGCGCTACCTCGAGAAATACAAGAACTTCGCGTGACGGCGCGCGCAGCACCCTCCCCGCCGGCCGCTACGACGGTGCAGGCCGCGGCCCCGGAGGGTCTGCGTCGCTCGCTACGGCGGCGCCACATGCAGATGATCGCGCTCGGTGGCGTCATCGGTGCGGGCCTGTTCGTCGGCAGTGGTGTCGTGATCGGCGCCGCCGGACCTGCGGCGGTGATCTCTTTCGCTCTCACCGGCATGCTGGTCGTGCTGGTGATGCGCATGCTCGGCGAAATGGCGGTCGCATATCCTGCGGTCGGCGGGTTCTACGAGTACAACCGTCTCGCACTCGGAGAGCTGGCAGGGTTTCTCACCGGATGGATGTACTGGTACTTCTGGGTGATCGTCGTCGCCCTGGAGGCGGTCGCGGGCGCGAGGATCCTTGCAGTGTGGTGGCCGCAGGTTGCGCCGTGGCAGTTCACGCTGGCACTCATGACGGTGTTCACGATCGTGAACCTGCTGTCGGTAAGGGCGTACGGCGAGGCGGAGTTCTGGTTCGCATCGATCAAAGTCGCCGCGATCGTGGCCTTTCTGTGCGCCGGCGCGCTCTTTGCCCTCGGCGCCTGGCCGGGAGCGGCCGGCGGCCTGCCGCACCTCACCGCACACCACGGCTTCATGCCCAACGGCATCGTGCCGGTGCTCGCAGGAGCGGTTGCCGCGACCGGCTTTTATTTCGGCGCCGAGATCGTCACGATCGCCGCCGCAGAGTCCGCGGAACCGGAGAAGGCGGTGGCGCAGGCGATCAACTCCGTCATCTGGCGCGTGCTGGTGTTCTACATCGGCTCGATCTTTCTCGTCGTCGCCCTCGTGCCCTGGAACGACACGGTGCGCATGGCGCGCCCCTATGTGAGCGTCATGGAAGTGCTGCGGATTCCGGCAGCGGCCACGGTGATGAGCCTCGTCATCCTCACCGCGGTGCTGTCGGCGCTGAACTCGGGCCTGTTCGCCTCCTCGCGCATGCTGATGGCGCTCGCCCGCCGGGGCGATGCGCCGGCGGCGCTCGCGAAGCTCGATGGACGCGGCGTGCCGGTGGCTGCGATTCTCGGCGGCACGGTATTCGGCTACGTCACGGTGGTGATGAGCTACCTCTCGCCCGACCGCATCTTCGCCTTTCTCGTCAGCTCCTACGGCACGGTGGCGATCTTCGTCTATCTGCTGATCGCCGTGGCCGAGCTGAAGTTGCGCCGGCGTCTGGACGCGGAGATGCCCGGGCGGCTGCGCGTGCGCATGTGGGGGTATCCGTGGCTCACGCGGCTTGCGATCCTCGCCATGCTCGCGATCCTGGCAGCGATGGCCGTGATCCCCGCGCAGCGCGCGGCGCTGTTATTCGGCCTCATCAGCGCGGGCGTGCTGCTGGTGCTCTACGCGCTGCGCCTGGCGCTGCGCGCGCGAGCGGTGACGAGCGCATGACTTACGAGCTTTACTACTGGCCCGGCATCCAGGGACGCGGCGAATTCGTGCGCCTCGCGCTGGAGGAAGGCGGCGCGCGCTACCGCGACGTGGCCGCCCTGCCACCGGCGGAAGGTGGCGGCGTGCCGGCAATTCTGCAGGCGCTCGCGGCCCGCGGCTCCACGCGCCCGCCTTTTGCGCCTCCGGTCCTGAAGGCCGGCCGCCGGCTCATCGCGCAGACGCCGAATATCCTGCTGTTCCTCGGCGGCCGGTTGCGGCTCGCGCCCGCAGACGAGGCCGGCAGGCTCTGGACGCACCAGCTGCAGCTCACCATTCTCGATCTCTACCTCGAGATCTTTCACACCCATCACCCCCTCGGCGACGGCTATGCCTACGAGGAACAGAAGGCGGCCGCGCGGCGAAGCACGCAGGATTTCCTCGCGGTGCGGCTGCCGAAGTTCCTCGGCTATTTCGAGCGCGTCCTCGAGCTCAATCGGGCGGGCGCGCCGTGGATGGTCGGCGCACGCCTCACGTATGCGGACCTCTCCATGGCGCAGGTGATCGCGGGGCTGCGCTACGCCTTCCCGAAGGCCTGCCGCCGCGCCTTTCGCCGCCGCCCGCGGCTGCGCACGCTGCACGATGCGGTTTTCGCGCGGCCGCGGATTGCGCGCTACCTCGCCTCGGGCCGGCGGGAAGCCTTCAATAACGACGATCTTTTCCGGCACTACCCCGAGCTCGATCGCTGAGCGATTCCCGACCCGGCTATGCCCGGGATGAGGGGTGCAGCGCCTCTACCAGGATCGAGATGTCCGCATCGCTGGTCTCGCCGTGCGTGACGCAGATGCGGATCACGTCGCGTTCCTCGAAGCGCGCGAGCGATACCCAGGCGCGGCCTGACTTCAGAACCCGCTCGACGATCGGGCGCGGCTCGCCGAGAGCTGCGGGCGGCAGCACGTTGAGCAGCGCGAGAGGTGAATCATTGACGACCCTCCAGCCGCGGCGCTCGAGCGCGTCGCGGATCTGTGCGCTCTGCGCGACCGCGCGCTCGATGTGGGCGGCGTGCCCGGTCCAGCCGGCCGAGGCGAGCGATAGGAATAATCGCAGCCCGAGGAAGCGGCGCGACCACTGCACGCTATTCATGTAGGGATCGAGCGAGATCTCGTGCGAGGGCATGTAACTCGCCGCCACCTGGAATGTGGCGGCCAGCGTCTGCGGGTCGCGCGCCAGGTACATGCCGCAGCCCATCGTAGTCGCGAACCACTTATGGGCATCGATGGTGGCGGAGTCCGCGCGCTCGAGTCCGGCGACCGCTGCACGCAGCCGCGCGGAGGCAATCATGGCGCCGCCCCAGGCCGCATCCACGTGGTACCAGAGCCGGTGCTCGGCTGCGAGGTCGGCGCACGCCTGCAGCGGATCGATCATGCCGGCATTGGTCGTGCCGGCCGAGGCGACGATCAGAAACGGCACCAGGCCTTTGCCGAGATCCTCAGCGATCGCTGCGGCGAGCGCCGCAGCCGACAGCCGCCCGCAGCCGTCGGTCGCCACCAGCCGCGCGGCGGAGCGGCCGATGCCGGCCTGGTGGGCAATCTTGACCCAGCTGCGGTGGCACTCTCTCGACACGTAGAACACCGGCTGCCCGGGGAAGGCGCGCGCGCCGTCGGCCGCGAACGCCGGATGCGCGCGCGTCAGTGCGCAAATGAGCGCCGTGTAGTTCGCCTCCGATCCGCCGGAGGTGAAGTGGCCGCCGGCGCCAGCGGGGAAGCCCGCACGTTGCGCGACGCTGCCAATCACGTGCGCCTCGAGCGCCACTGCAGCGGGGGAAGTTGCCGAGCTCGCAACCTGCGGATTGAACGAGGCGACGATGCGGTCGGCACACTGCGCCGGGAAGCTGGGCGCGGGATTGAACAGCCCGAAGTAGCGCGGATGCGTCAGGTGAGTGAGCCCGTGCTCGAGCGCGCCGATCGACCAGTCGAGCAGCTGCGCGAGCGGCCGCGGAGTGCTGAAATCGAACCGTGCCAGCTCGCGGCGGAAGGCTTCGATGTCCAGCGTCGGGGTGGCAGAACCGGCACGGACCCGCTCGTCGGCTGCGGTGAGCGCTCGCGTCAGGTGGTCCTCGAGCTGCTGCCGTTGGCCGCGCGCGGGGAACAGCGCCGCGTCCGGCCCGCCAACCTCAGGCTTCGAAGACACCGAAGGCCCCCTCGAGCGCATCGCACAGCAGGTCGAGCTGTGCGCGCTCGATCGTCAGTGCCGGGGAGAGGATGATGTTCGCTCCCGAGAGCCTGATCATCGCGCCGCGCTGGTAAGCCTCGCGCTGCACACGTGTGAGCTCCGGCGCGCCGCGCGCGAAGGTCGCGCGCGTGCGCTGGTCCGCGACCAGCTCGATGCCGGCCATCAATCCCACGCCGCGAACATCGCCCACGATGCGGAAGCGCTTCATCGCCTGCAGCCGCTCGAGGAAATACACGCCTTCGCGCGCAGCCCGGGCGGGGATGTTTTCCCTTTCGACGATGTCCAGGGTGGCCAGTGCAGCCGCCGCCGCGATCGGATGCGCGCCGTAGGTGTAGCCGTGATTGATCGTTCCGAGCACCGCTTCCGCGCCGGTGAAGCCTTCCATCACCCGGGCCGAGACGGCGGTGGCCCCGAGGGGGATGTAGCCCGAGGAGATGCCCTTGGCAAGGCACCACAGGTCAGCCTTCACGCCCCACAGCCGCGTACCGAACATGTGGCCGGTGCGCCCGAAGCCGGTGACCACCTCGTCGGCGATCAGCAGCACGCCGTGGCGGTCGCAGACTTCACGTACCCGCGGCCAGTAGTTCGGCGGCGGCACGATGACGCCGCCGGCGCCCTGGATCGGCTCGGCGATGAATGCGGCAACCGTGTCGGCGCCCTGAAAGATGATCTCGCGCTCGAGCAGCTCGGCACAGATCCGGCCGAGCTCTTCGCCGTCCTGCGTGTACGGATTGCGATACAGCCATGGCGTGTCGACGTGGAAGCACCCCGGCAGCAACGGCTCGTAGGCGCGCCGAAAAGGGGTGTTGCCGTTGACGCTCACCCCGCCGAAGTGCACGCCGTGATAGCCCTGGCGCAGCGAGATGAACTTGGTGCGATCGCGCTGGCCGCGCACCTTCCAGTACTGACGCGCCAGCTTCAGGGCGCTCTCGACGGCGTCCGAGCCGCCGCTGCTGAAGTACACGGCGCCGACGCCGTCGGGCGCCATCAGCCGCACCAGGCGTTGCGACAGCTCGATGGCACGCGGATGCGTCGCGCCGCGAAAGGTGTTGTAGAAGGGCAGCTCGTCGAGCTGCGCCACGATCGCATCGCGGATTTCCTTGCGGCCGAGGCCGAGGTTCGTGCACCACAGCCCGCCGACGCCGTCGATCAGCCGGTGTCCGTCGACGTCCCAGATCCAGCTGCCCTCGCCCCGCGCGATGATGTCGGGGGGCGTCTCACGCACCGTGCCCGGATGCGTCATCGGGTGCAGCAGGTGCAGGGCGTTTTCCGCCTTCAGTTCCTCGGTCGAGAGTTTGCGCATGGTCGTGCCATCGTACACCAGTTCCGCGCGCGAACCGCGTACGGCCGCGCCGGCAGTGGTCATATTCGGCGAGGCGATCCGCGTGCGCGCGGCGGCGCCGGTCACATGATGTCAACCAACGCAAGCTTGCCTGCGCCGCTTTCGGCTAACACCAGCCTGCCGTCGTGGGTTGGCATCATGTTGCGGACCACGCCGCCGCCTGAAGGGATCGCCCAGCTCTGGAATTTTTCCGACCGCGGATCGAAGCGCACCAGCGTGTTCGGGCGCACCCCCGATTCGCTGTACCAGACAATGCCATCGAGCAGCGTGATGCCGTAGGGCTGGGAGCTCGGTCCGCCGGGCGAGGGCCACTCGCTCACCGCACCGCTGCGCGGGTCGAAACGGCCGAGATAGCCGCGTGCATAATCCGAGTACCAGATGAGGTCGTCGGCGCCGATGCCGAGGCGGCGCGGCCGCGTCGCTGAGTTCGGCAGCGTGTGCTCATGGATCGCCATCGTGTCAGGATCGATCTCGCCGATCCTATTGGTCCCGAACTCGGCGAAGAACGGCACGCCCTTCGAGCTCACCACCATGCCGTAAGGCAAAGCGTGCGCGCTCGGCACCTGCACCAGCCTGACCTCCCCGGTGCGTGGCACGAGGCGGCCGATCATGTTGGCCCCCTGCACCGTGAACCACAGCACGCCCTTGTGATCGAAGATCGGCGTGTGCGGATCGCGCGCCCGCGCATCGGGCATGGGGTAGGCGCTGATCGCGCCGCTCTTCGGGTCGAGCTTACCGATGTAGGCCGCACTGTTCGCCGTGAACCAGATGTTGCCGGCGGCATCGGCGGTCAGCCCGTGAGGTCCCGAATCCGGGATCCTCGTCGGGTACTCCCTGATCGCGCCGGTTCTCGGATCGATGCGCCCGAGGAGGCTCGCGCGCTGACCCGGTATACCAGATCGCGCCATCGGCGGTCGCGAGCGGATCGTGCGGGAAGGCGCCCGACGTGGCGACCGCCCATTCACGGAAGGACACCCGCACACTGCCGGGGACCACGCGCGCCGCGGGTTGCGGCTGCTGCGGGAAATTTTTCGTGAGGTAGGCGGTGAGCTGCGGCACCTCTTGCGGCGTCAGCGTTACGCCGATGTTCATCATGCGGCTGATGATGTCCTGCCAGCCCGTGGCGGTGTAGCCCGGAGTCGCCAGGCGCGTGGCATCGTGACAACTGACGCACTTTGCCACGGCAATCTCCCGGCCCGCACCGGCGGGCAGGCCCGCGAGCGCAGCGCCGCCGCCCTCAGCGCGCGCGAAGGCCGGCAGCAACAGCAGTGCGCCCATGAGCAGGGCCGACCCCGTCGCGGTCAGCGGAATGCGCCGCCGCTGCGCCGTGCCCGGGTCTCTCATGATCCGAGGCCGACGCTGCGCGACACGCCGGCGGTGCGCAGTTGCCGCAGCAGGCCGCGATGCAGGGCGAGATAGCCGCGAGCGCTCACCCGGGTGCGCGCACCGATGAGCGCGTTGACGCTTGAGAGTGCGTGAAACGGCACGCACGGCAGGCAGTGGTGCTCGGCGTGGTAGGGCATCCGCCAGGTGAGCAGCAGAACCGCGGCGTTGGTGTAGGTGGTGCGCGTGTTGGTGAGCATATCCTCGCCGAAGGCGCAGCCGGCGTGCTCTGACAGCAGAAATACCCGCAGGAACGGCTGCCCGAGAATCGCCGGCACCACCCAGTAGACGAGTGCATCGGCCCGCTGAAAATAAAGCGACAGCACCAGCACGCCGAGGTAGCAGGCCCACAGAGCGCGCGCTTCGCGCACGATGCGCCGCGCCGCGGCGGCGGGGATGAAGGGCTCCGTCACGCGAGCGGTCAGGGCGTGACGCAAGGTCACCCGCAGCCGCTCGAGCCAGTACGGCAATCCTGAGACGCGCCACAGGTACGAGCCCAGGGTCGCTGGCGCCGGGGCCGCCAGCTCCGGATCACGCGCGCGGTCCTGGGTGAAGCGATGGTGCGTGAAATGGAAGTAGCGGAAATATTGCGGCGGCAACATCAGCAGTGCGCCGCAGATCCACGCCACCACCTCATTCGGCCAGCGACTTGCAAACGCGGTGCGGTGGATGGTCTCGTGCAGTGCGCAGAACAGGAAGCACAGCACGATCCCGTGCACGAGCAGCGCCGCGACGAGCCACGGGTGGCCGCGGCTTGCCCATACCAGCGTGCCGCTCGCGCACAGCAGGCCGACATGGATGGCGAGCTGCAGCAAGCCGCGCGCATCCGAGCGGCGCGAGAGCCGTCGCACGGTCTCGCGCTCTATCCAGCCCGGCGCGATGGCATCGATGTCCATGATCGCAGTGGCGCCATTGTAGGCGCGCGGCTGCCGGATAACGAACCGGCCTTCCCTGCCGCGGCCCGGCCCGCGGATTCCGGCCGGGCCGCACGTGCCCCTCGAGCTACGGCGCGACGGTGTAGCTGTACGGAATCCGTACCACCTCGTCGCCGAGGAACGAGGGCGAGTTGCCATTTATCGGGTTGAAGGTGTCGATGTACATGAATCCCTGCACGGTCGTACCGACCAGGGCGGCGTTCGGTTTGATCGTCACGTGGATCGTGCCGGTCGCCGCGGGACCCAGCACCAGCCCGCCTGTGAACGTCGAAGTGCCGAGCGTCAGATCCGACCACAGATCGCCGATATCCGAGGACACCGCGCCGTCGAACGCCTTGAGTTGCGCGAGCCGGTCGGTGGTCACGGGCGTCGTGGGTGCGCCGGCTTTGGCCCGAAGGGCCCGACCAGCGTGGGGAACATCAGCCACTCGCCCCACGGCACCTCGGGCTCGGTCAGCGACGCGGCCACAGTATCGGGCGCTACAGGCCGCGCACCAATGTCCGGGGCGCCGGTGAAGCCGACCAGGTAGCCGGCGTTGCCCGCGACGTCCATGTTGATCCGCGCGCCGCCCACGACAGCTCGTAACGCCATCTATATCTGATCGGCGCCGTCGCCTTCGCCACGAACGTGACGCTGTGCACCTGCGTCGGCAAGTAAGTGCCGAAGCAGACGTACGGCAGCTCCGTGAATGACCCGCATACCGAGGTCGCCACGAACGTCCCGAACGTCAGCGACGTCAGGCCCTGGAGCCGCGCATCCGCGAAGTACGCCTCGGCGATTCCACCGGTGTTGGT
This sequence comes from uncultured Gammaproteobacteria bacterium, assembly GCA_963835645.1. Lineage (GTDB taxonomy): Bacteria > Pseudomonadota > Gammaproteobacteria > Steroidobacterales > Steroidobacteraceae > 13-2-20CM-66-19. The sequence continues at coordinate 35,660 of CAWIGQ010000003.1, forward strand.
GATCGTGATAGGCACCGTAAGCGGCGGTCCGCTCGCCGACAGCTTGATGTTCGGATCGTTCGGCAGTCCAGGCACCGACACCCGCGCGGTGTCGAAGCGGATCTGCGCGGTGAACGGCTGGCTGATCTCGTTCCCCGAGCTGTAGTAGTTCACCAGCAGGATGAACCGCCAGCGGCCCGCTTGCGGGTTCGCCCGATCAAGCTGCATCGTCCCCTGGTTGTTCCCATTGGCGTCGAAGTTCGGCTCGACGCTGAGCTGCATGCCGTTCGGATCGATCAGCAGACCCTCGAGCACGTAGAAATTATCCCCATCGTGCAACGAGAGACTCATGTTGTTGACGCCCGGCGGGACGTCGAACGCGAAGGTCTGTGTCGGGCCGGTCGTCGGCCGACCGTTGCCGCCGGTCAGCGTGCCGCTGAAGGAGCCGCCGTTGGGTCCGGTCGGAATCAGGGTGCGCAGCGCGATCGGGATGTCGGAGTGCTGCACGCCCCCCGAGTTCGCGAAACGGATGGCCACCCCCTGATCTCCGGGCTGCGACGGCATCCGGAAGCGGGCGCTGATCCACTGCGTGGCCCCGGGCGCCAGCTCGAGGCTCGCGGGCGACACCGAGCCGAACGTCACGTAGTTCTCGACCGCCCAGCGGAACTTCACCGGTCCGGTGTAGCTGTCGGCAAGCCCCGGCGCACGCGTCCAGAAGATCGCGGTCCACGTGCCCGGTGCCGGGTTGACGACGTCCACGTGCCCGTAGCCTGTGGTGAAGCCCTGCGGGATCGAGTAAGCCGCGTCGCGCCCGTACGGGTCGATCAGGCCGAGGTACACCACCACCCCCGCGCTGGTGAACGGCGCCTGATACGCGATCGCCGCGTCCAGGTGCTGCGCACCCGCCGGCACTTCGAACGTGTGCGTGATGTACGAACGCGGCGAGCCGGTGACGTTCGGGAAGGTGGGATCCACCGCCGGATTCATCGTGAGCGTCACGGTCTTGCCGGCAAACTCAGGGCCGAGCGCCTCTAGCGTCGGCACCAGGTGCTGCTTCGTCGCGCCGGTGTTGGTGATCGCGACGGAGACCGTCTCCGGCGTGCCCGGCAGGTCATCGATAGCTGGCGCTCGACGGATTATTGAGCAGCCCCGAGCCGGTGCCGGTCCCGAGCGCCGCATTGACCGCGGCGAGCGCGTTGATGAACCCCGCGCCCTGCTCGGAGGGCGGTGCACCGAGGTCGGTCGCCGTGCTCATGAGGATCTCTTTGACGAGCGCCGGGGTGGGGCTCGCACCGTGGTGCGTGCTGCGATACGCCTGGATCACGAGCGCCGCCGCGCCCGCGGTGAGCGGTGAGGACTCGCTCGTACCGCCGAACTGCTGGATCGGGGCGGGCCCCGGGGTGCTAGCGTAGTTGGTGCAATCGGCGAAGAGTGTCGTATTGGTGGAGCATAGTGCCCACCCCAGGTCTCCCGGGGCCACGGTGTCGGGCGTGCGCGGGCCGCTCATGCTGAAGCCGCCCGAGCTGAAGGAAGAGATGTTGCCGCTGATCCAGCCGTGGGTCGCAAACGGCGCGGTGCCGTAGCCGCTCTGCGCGTACGAGCGATACTGCGTGGTCGCACCGGAGGAGATCACGGCGGCATCCGTGGAAGGTGTCCCCATGGTGCCGTTGGTGCCCGCATCGCCCGTGCTGACGACGACCGTCACACCGCCCCGCACCGCCGCCTGGTCGGCGAGTGCGATCGGATCGTTGTCATTGTCGGGGAAGGGATTGCCGCCGAAGGACTCGTTGATGACGTCCACGTCGTCGTGCAACACCGCATACTCGATCGCCTGCACGAAATTCGAAGTGGTCGATATGCCGATATTCGAGAAAACCTTCAACCCCACGAGCGAGGCGCCCGGCGCCATGCCGCGGATGCGGATGTAGCAATGCGAGGGCAGCGGGTGCGCCGCATTGACGAACTGGCTGAGGTCGAACTGCAGCAGCTTGCCCTTCGGGGTGTCCTGCGCTGCGATCGAGCTCGCATCGCCGAAGGCCTCGCCACCAGCGGTGGGCGTGCCCGCCGGGTCACCGGAGAAATCCTGGTAGTCGACGAACACCGGCCTGCCGTCGGTGTGAATGAAGCCGGGGAGCGTCGGATCGAGGCCATCGGCGATCCAGGCGACCTTGACGCCCTTGCCCGTCACGAACTCGCCATTGCCGTCGCGCACGCGCTGCGCCTGCGGGATCGAGGGATCGAGGTAGGCGGTATGGGTGAGCTGCAGCGCCTCGGGCTCGAGCGTGTTGCACGGCCCGCCACTCGCCGCGCTCGCGGCCGCCTCGGCGCCGGCGCTGTTGGCGCGCGGCGTGCGGATATCGCTCGGGCGTGACAGCTTCAGGACCCTGTCGGGCACCACCGCCGCGACCAGCGGATGCGCGGCGAGCGCATCGGCCTCGGCCGGCGAGACGGTCGCAGCCACGGCATTGATCATTGCGAAGCTGCGGATGCGCGCAGCTTTCGAGGCCTGCAGATGCGCCAGGATCGGCGACTGCGCCGTGGCGATCGCCGCGGCACGCGCCGCCCGTGCCTCACGCACCGGCGGCATATCCGGTAACTGGTCGCGAAGGATCACGATCACGTCGCGGTTGGCACCGTCGGACGGTATTGCCTTTGCCGGCGTCGCGGTTCCCGGCAGCGAACTGCCCGACAGCACCAGAACGAGTACGGAGACAGCCACTCTGACTGATGTGAAGACCTTCATGATCCCCTCGCGTTGGTATTGGTTAGTTCGCGGGTCGCCGGCGCGATCGCTTACCGGCCGGTGTCGGGCGCTCCCTGATCGCGCGGAACCGTACGCCCACGAGCAATCGCGCGTCAACGATGAGGGAACAGCAATCGGGCGTCCGGGAACGCCAGGCGCAGCTACGGTCGCGTGCGCCATCGACCGGGCGCAGCGTCACACACTCGACATAATCCGGTCATCTGACGGCACGCGTTCAGCTTCGGCTTGCGCCGTCATTCGCGCTGCGGGTGCGGGACCTCGCCGCGGCGTGCCGCGTCAACGGGCAAGTTCGTCGCAGCGATTTCTGTGATGCGGGTCACTGCCAGCGACGGCGACGGTGGTCGCCGCGGCCGATTTTGAGATGTCCGGACACAACCGCCAGGCCGATTCCTTTTAGCTTTGCGCGGTGAATATCCGCTCCAAAGTCACCGCCCTGCTCGCTGCGATCTTTGCGATTCTCGGCGTGGCCGCGTTCCTGGTCGCAGAGTACGTGGTGATGCCGAGTTTCGCAGATCTCGAGCACAGTGACGCGCGTACCGCGATGCGCCGCATCACCTACGCCCTCGAGGTGAGCATCGACCGCCTCTCAGTGTCGGCCGTGGACTGGGCCAACTGGTCCGACACCTACCAGTTCGTCGTCGACCACAACCCCGGGTACGTCGCCGCCAACCTGACCAAGATCGGCCTGCGCCAGATCGGGGTGAACGTGTTCCTGGTCGTCGACATGCACGGCAACGTCGTGCAGGCAAGTCAGATCGACCTGGAATCCGACCGGCCGCTGGGGCTCGACCTTGCAGAGCGCAAAGTCCTGCCGGCGGATTTTCCCTGGCGCGCGAACCTGCGTGAGGGACATGCGGCGAAGGGCTTGCTGCGTACCAATCTCGGCACGCTGCTGCTCGCGGGCTCGCCGATACTGGATGGCAACGGACACGGTCCGCCGCGCGGCATGGTTATTCTCGGCCGGCTGCTGTCGACCTCCGTGGTCAGCAGCATCGGTGCCCAGGCGCAGGCCGAGGTGACACTGCTGGCACCCTCACAGGATCGCCTAACCGAGCGGCTGGTCGAGGACGACGCCGCCACGCGCGTCTATCGCTCCTTCAACGACATCTCCGGCCAGCCCATCATGACGCTGCGGGTGGATCTGCCGCGCGAAGTGACCCGGCGCGGCTATGCGGCCGTGCGTTACGCAGCAGCGTACCTCGCGCTGGCGGCGGCGCTGGTGCTGATCCTGCTGGTCGTCGCGCTTAACCGCTCGATCCTCACTCCGCTCGCGTTAGTCACCCGTCACGCGGTGGCGGTGGGCAAGGACCAGGATCTGACGACGCGCCTCGATCTCAGCGGCAAGGACGAGATCGCCGTCCTGGCGCGCGAGTTCGATCGCATGGTGATGCGCGTCGCCGAGTCGCGCACCCAGCTCGTCGACCAGTCCTACCAGGCCGGGCTCGGCGAGCTCGCCAAGGGGGTGCTGCACAACCTGGGCAACGCCATGACCCCGATCGGTGTCAGGCTGGCGAACGTGAGCGAGCGGCTGCGGCTCGCGCCGGCGGAGGATGCCAGCGAGGCGCTGGCAGAGCTGCGGCGCGGCACGGCCGACGCGGCGCGGCGCGCAGACCTCGAGGAGTTCGTGCAGCTCGCCTGCATGGAGCTCGCGCACACCGTCAAGGCCTCGCGCGAGGACCTGGCGGTGATGCAGCGCCAGACGACCGTCGTGCAGACGGCGCTCGTCGAGCAGATGCGCACCGCCCGCAACGAGCACGTGATCGAACCGGTGCGCCTCACCGAGCTCGTCGCGCAGTCGCTGGAAATCGTGCCCGACGCCTGCCGCCAGCGCCTGGTGCTCGACACCGACGAGACACTGCGCAAGGTGGGCGTGGTGCGTGTGGCGCGCACGGTGCTGCGGCTGGTGCTGCAGAACCTGATTATCAACGCGGCGGATGCGGTCCGCGACGCCGGCCGCGAACAAGGGCGGCTGCGTGTCAGCGCCGAGATCGTGAGCGAGGCCGACCACCGGCAGCTGCATCTGCAGTGCCAGGACGACGGCGTCGGCATCGCCGCGGAGAACCTCGAGCGCGTGTTCGAGAAGGGGTTCTCGACCAAGTCGCGCGAGACCAACCAGGGCATCGGGCTGCACTGGTGCGCGAATGCCATCAACGCGCTCGGCGGGCGCATCTGGGCTGCGAGCGACGGGCCGGGCCGCGGCGCGTCGCTGCACGTACTGGTACCGCTGGCCGCCCCGGCATCGCTCGCCGGAGCCGCCTGAGATTGCCGCTGGCGTGCTCTCGGCCGCCGTGCGGCGGGCTGCGCGGCGGCGCCGCTCAAGTGCCGCGATTCAGCAGCGCCGTCGCCGCATCGATTCCCGCGCCATACGCCCTCAGCACCTGCGCGGTGACTGCGGCGTAGGTGTTGGCCTCGTCCCAGCGCCCCGCGTCGATGGCCTCGCGCACCGCAGGCAGCGTCTTCACGGCGTAGCCGGTGAGCATCCCCGGTGCATAAACGAAATGCTTGAACCAGTCGCGTCCGGGAAGTCCGCGCGCGTCGGTGAGCCGGTGCTCCATGCCCTGCAGCAGCGAATTCAGCTGTCGGCGCTGCGCGGCGTCGAGATGCAGCTCGCCCGTGGTAAGGCGCGCGTAAGCGGCGTCGTAGGCCTGGGCGCTGCGCTGCAACCGCTCGACGGCGCTCTCGAGCGGCGCGAAGTCGACCGGCGGGACCGCCGCCTCGCGCTCCGGCGGCGACACCACGCGCGTCGGGTCGGTGGCCAGGCCGAAGGCGTTCTGATCGAGGAGCCCGGCGAGCTCGCGCGCGTGCTGGCGCTTCTCGTCGACCAGCTGGCGCAGCTGCTGCAGGTAGTCGCCCAGCGTGTTGGCGAAGGCGGTGAATTGCAACGGCAGCACCTCGGCATCCGCCATGCGCAGCACCACGTGGCCCACCGTCTGCGCCTCGGCGACGCCATAAGCGAAGGTAGGATCGCCAAAGCGCACGTAGTGATCGAAGGAGTCGTACTTCGAGTGGTAGACACCGGCATCATCGTCTTCGCCGTGGTATTCGATGCTGAGGGTGGTAACACCGAGGTGCTGCAGGAACGGCGTGTAGTCCGAGCCCGAGCCAAGCGCCCCGATCGGCAGGTCGCCACCGGCCGCTGCGAGCTTCGCATCGCGCGCCTTCTCTTCGGCAACCTCCTTCTCGTCGGTCGGATCCTTCTCGAAGCCATCCACCAGCATCCGCGCCCGCAGCCGCGCCTGCGAGCTGACGCCGGTCTCGGGATCCCTGACAGTGCTCGCGACGTCATTCAGCAGGTGCTGCAGCGAATGGCTGCCTTCGGGCGCGAGGAAACCGCGCGCGTTGATGTCCGAGTTCACGTACAGCACGGCCTTGCGCTGTAACTCCGCGGCATGCTGCTCCGCCCATTCGGTCGAGCCGAGCAGGCCCGGCTCCTCGCCGTCCCAGCTGGCGTACACCAGGGTTCGCCTCGGTCGCCAGCCGCTCTTGAGCAGCGCGCCGATCGCCTTGGCTTCGGCGAGCATCGCCACCTGACCCGACAGTGGATCCCAGGCGCCAAATACCCAGCCGTCGCGATGATTGCCGCGCACCACCCATTCGTCGGGGCTCTGCGCGCCGCGGATGCGCGCGATGACGTCGTAGAGGGGTTTCTGGTTCCAGTCCGAGCTGATCGACAGGTGCAGCTGCGCGGGCCCGGGCCCGATGTGATAGGTGATCGGCAGCGCGCCGCGCCACTTCTTCGGTGCGACCGGGCCTGCGAGCGCAGCCAGCAGCGGCTGCGCGTCCGCGTAGGAGATCGGCATCACCGGGATCTTAAGAATGCTCTTCGCCTCGGAGATCGCCAGGCGCTTCGCACCGGGTGTCGCGCCGACCCCCGGAGTGAGCGGATCGCCGGGGTAGGTCGCCATATCCAGCACCGAGCCGCGCTGTACGCCCTCGGGCGGCCGCCAGCCGCCCTTGGGGTACGCGTCGCCGCGCGAGTAACCGTCATCGTGCGGGTCGGAATAGATCAGGCAGCCGATTGCGCCGTGCTCCTGCGCAAGCTTCGGCTTCAGCCCCCGCCAGCCCATGCCATAGCGCGTGATGACGATCCTGCCCTTCACGTCGATGCCGCGGCGCGCGAGCGCCCGATAGTCCTCGGGCATGCCGTAGTTGAGATACACCAGCTCGCCGGTCACATCGCCGTCCGCGCCATACACGTTGTAGGGCGCCATGCCATCGGTGCGTGCGGAGGTGGTATCGCCCTCGATCGGCCCCTCGGTGAGGCTCGCGACGAACCTCGTGGGCGCCACCAGCTCGAGCGTGTGGTGCCTGAGAGTGGGGTACAGCACCTCGAAGATCTCGATCTGCGCATCCCACCCCCATTGCCTGAACAGGTCGCGCACGAACTCGGCGTTGGCCTTGTCGTGCGGCGCGCCCACGTGATTGGCGGCGGAGGAGAGATTCTGCAGCCAGGCGCGCAGATCGGCGGGGTTGAGCGCGCCATCGAAGCGCTGCTCGAGCGAGCGCTGGCGCGCGCTCTGTTCCGCGCTGAAGCCAAATAGCTCTGGCGTGCCACTGCCGGCCGTGGAGGCCGCGGTCAGTGCCGCAAGAGAAGCCACGACGAAGAGGACCGAACCACATCGCCTCGCACTTCGCATGTCAAACCTCCTCTGCGCTCGCGCCCGTTGCTGCCAGCGCCTGCCCGCGGCGGCCCTCTGGAGGTTCTTCATCGGCGCGTAACGGCCGTCAGTTCCCGCCAACTACCCCGAATTCGCGCATGCGCCGGTGCAGGGGCGGCGCGGTTTCGGTTTCACTGCCGGCGTGCTATTCACGCTGACGACACTCACACACCAGAAGGGTTCCGCCAGTCTCCCCGGGCCCGACCGACAGACGAGCCTCAATCATTTCGGCCCGGTAGCGCATGATTTTGAGGCCGAGGCCGGCAGATTCTACCGCGCACGGCGATAATCCGACGCCGTCGTCCGAGATCTCAAGCCGTACGAAGTTGTGCCGAACATGGAGAGTGACCTTGATGGACTGCGCTCCTGCGTGTTTGAGCGCATTTGTCAGGCCCTCCTGAGCAATGCGGAACATATGGTCCGTGGACGACAACGGCAGGCGGATCGGCGCATCCTCGATCGCGTCAAATCGGACGGCGGGGCCGTCGGAGTCGGACTGGCGGTCCACCATGTCGTGCAGCGCCTGGACGAGCCCGCCATGCGCCTCGCTCAACGGCGACAGGCCTTGGGCAATGCCGTGACAAGTGCTGATCGTTCGGCTGGCGAGCAACGAGAGCCGGTCGAGTTCATCCGCGTTCGGCAGGTGGCCTTTGCGCGCGGACGCGGCGAAACTCCGGGCAAGCAGCGCAACGCCCATGAGCTCCTCACCCAGCCCCTCGTGAATCTCCTTGCCGAGTCGCAGCTGCTCCTCGTGAGTCGCTTCGTCGAGCGCCCGCTCGAGGCGCTTTTGCTCCGTGATGTCCTGTGCAACGCCAAGGACGCGGTCAACCTCTGCTCCCGGCCCCGTGCGAACGCCTCGTGCAACGACCCGTAGCCAACGGTGCACACCGTCGATGCTCCTCAGCGACACATCGAAGCTGAGATCGGACCCCTGGGCAACGGTGGACGCACCCGCAAGAATACGTGCGCGCGTTGCCGCGTCGTAGAAACTCTTGCCGCCCAGCTCAATAAAGCGATCGAGCGTACAGCCGTACACCCGCTCAAAACCGCTGCTCACCCAGGTCGGCTGCGGGTGCCCATCCCTTACCACTCCCTCGAACACGAAGCCCGGTACGAGATTGGCGATGGTCCGATAGCGGAACTCGCTGTCGATGAGCTGACTCTCCGTGCGCTTGCGAGCGGTGAAGTCCTGAATCTGCGAAACGAAATACAGCGGCTGACCGGCGTCGTCGCGCACCAGCGAGACGGATAGCAGGATCCAGACGATGCGCCCGTCCTTATGAAAGTATCGTTTCTCCATGTCGTAGTGAGATCGCGACCCGTCAAGCATCTGTCGCACGTACTCCATGTCCGCATCCAGATCATCCGGGTGGGTGATGGCCTGAAACGTCGTCGCCAACAACTCCTCGGCCGTATAACCCACGATTTCGCACAACGCGCGGTTAACTCGCAGCCATCGGCCGTCCGGAGCTACGAGCGCCATGCCAATTGCTGCGAACTTGAACGCGCCTCGGGACCGCTCCTCGCTCTCGCGTAAGGCTATTTCCATCCGCTTGCGGGCATCAATATCGATGGAGATGCCCATCACCTTGCGCGGTGCTCCGTCAGGAGCACGCTCGATCACACGGCCGCGCCCGAGCAGCCATTTGTACTCACCGGTGGCAGCCCGGATACGAGACTCGCATTGAAAGAAGCCGGCGGCATCAGCCGCATCCCGCGAAAATACGTTAGCGATCCGGCCGGCGTCGTCTGGATGGATATCGCTCAGCCACGTCTCGGCGCGCCGGAGGGCCTCCCCTTCCGTTACGTCGCGGCCCAAGACCTGGTGCCAGTAGGCGTTGCCGATGAGGGCGTCGTGGGCGACGTCATATTCCCAAACCGGCAGTCGGGCCGCATCTACGGCGAGTTCGTAGCGATCCTCGGCCCTGCGCAGAGCGGCTTCCATTTTCTTTTGTTCGTCGATCACGAAGCACACACCGACGAACCGTTGCGCGACGCCGCTGCCGTCGCGCACAGTGACCTTGCCGCGCTCGTGTAGCCAGTGCCAGCTTCCGCTACGGGTCAGGATCCGATACTCAACGATGTAGTGTTCCGTGACCCCGCGGGCGGCGGCGTCGGTGGCGGTTACGTAGCGCTCGACATCGTCAGGGTGAATCCTCTCCTGCCAGCGTCGGTCCTGATCAGCGCCGTCACACGGATCGATATCGAAACTCTCGCACCAGTCGTCGAACCAGCTGTAATCTCCGTCAATGCCGGCTGCCCAAAGGCCAATATCCGTACCCCAAATGGCAGCGTCGAGCAGTGCATCGGTCGTCCGAAGTTTCTTGGCGTCGCGATAACGCTGAATGACAAACGCCGTCAGGGAGGACGCGAACTGGATGAGATCAATCTCCTGCGTCGACGGCGCCCGTCGCTCGCGGTAATAAACAGCGAGCGTGCCGAGGAGCGCGCGAGCATCGTCAAAGATCGGCACCGACCAGCACGCGCGCAGGCCGTGCGCCAATGCGATCGGCGCATATTTGGTCCAAAGGTCAGACTGCTCAACGTCTTCGACGACGACCATCTCGCGACGAGCCGCGGCGGTCCCGCAACTACCCTCCCCGATGCCGATCGGCACGGGATCTATCGCCTGGGTGTACGCATCTGGCAGGCTCGGAGCCGCGCCGGGCCGCAGCAGCCGGCCCGTAGGGTCGACGAGCAGTACCGTGCAATGCAGACCCTCCGCCCAGGTCTCGACATAGGTCGCCAGTGCCTCGAGCAGCACATTGATGGGTGCGCCGGAGCTGAGCAGAGCGAGCAATCTGACCTGCGCACGCAGAGGATCGCGCTTCGAGGCTGACGCCGGTATGCGGCGCACAATCGCTTCCACCGGGGCGACCCAATCGCGGGATGCAGTTGTGGGACGCATGCGGTTCCCCTTGATCGTCAGTCAGTTCACAGTTTCCGCATCGGCCTGTCAGCTAAATGCGCGCACTCGCCCAAGGCAAGCGGCCGACATGCGTGTCAGCGGGGCGAGGATCCGGATCGCTCAGTGACTATCTTCCGGATTTGAGTAAAGTCGACGAGGAACTTCGACGCCACGTAATAGGCCGCCATTTTTGTTTGCAGGATCGGTATAGCATACTGCCATTGAAGGGCAGAGGTTCACCACCTCGTGGCGCTTGAGATGCCCCGAAATGTGCTCCACTGGATTCAACTTGGGCGCACGAGCCGCGAGCGGTAGTCGGCGAGCCGGTCCCGAATGATCAACAGCTTCAGCCGGAAGCAGTAGCGCACAAGCTGATGTCGGCGATCACCGACAACTGCTTCTACTCGTGCTTGCCGCACAGCGCTTTTTTAGGGTAGCTCCCGCGTCTGCTTCCACTGCATACGCGCCGGATTCTGTTGCCGGGCTCGGATCATGGGGCGCTGCAGGCTCCAGCCCATCCGCCGCAGCGTCCGCCACACCGAACTTGGCGCCAGGCGCACCCCAAACTCGCGCTCGATCAACGCCCCAATCCGCCGCAGCGTCCATTTCTCCGTGGCATATGCACCCCCCAGCGATCCCGCCTTGAGGCGCTTCGCCAGCTGCTCGAGCTCCCCGTCGGTCAGCAACGGCGGACGCCCAATCCGCCCCGCCCGCCGTAAACCCCGCAAACCGTCCTTCTCGAGCAATCGGCTCCAGCGCATCACCGACTGTCGCGACGATTCGACCCATCGAGCAACCTCTGCCGGCCGTACACCTCGGCGCAGCAGCTCCGCCGCCAGCCGTCGCCGTTGCTCCAGCCTCTTCAACGACTTTCGATCCCGTTTGATACCCATATCCCCTCGCATGTCACCACCGGAAATACTTGGGCAGCATCAACCCAGCGATGTCACTCATTTACGGAAGTGTCAATGGACTGCAAGCTTGAGCCTCTGTCATTGAACAACAATGTCACGCATTTACGGAAGATTCAATGAACCGGAAGCTCGAACTTTCGGCCGTGCATTGCGTGATCTGTGCCAGCAATTACGGACCGCGAAGCGTGACATAAGCACGGGCCAGCCCGGAGGACGACCGCTAGGATGCGCCGCAAGTTTTGTCAAGAATCCCCTACAACCTCAGGAAAACTCGGATCATGCGAACTTCGATCGTAATCAAGGCCTTGCTGGCCGCCACGGCGGCGGCGGCAGTGCCCCTGCTGTGCAATGCCGAGTCGAATCTTCAGACCGGCGGCGGTACGCTGAACGCGACCGCTCACGTGGACTTCCAGATCACGATCCCGCAGCAACTCTATCTTCGGGTCGGCACCGGTTCCGCCTACCCGGGGACCCAGACTTCGGTCACGACGATCGACGAGATTTCGTTCGCGCCGGCCGCCGGTACGGTAGGTAACAACACGCCGCTCGCGGCCACGGTCGGGTCGGGCGACCAGGGCAACGGCGTGGAAACGGCCGCGGTCATCGGCAACGGCGGCACCATCACGCTGGTCGCCACCAACGGCGGTGCGATCACCTGCGGCGGCTCCTGCAATAGCGGTAGCATCGCTTGGACCCAGATCACGACGACCGCCACGACACAGACCACGGGCACCATCCTGATGGCGCCCACCTTGGCCAACAGCACCAGCAACACCGTGACGCTCACGCCCGCATCCGGCGGCACGATCGACGAAGATGCGAAGTGGACCTTCACCTACGCCAACTCGACGGTACCGCCAGCCGGAACCTACGGCGGCGTGAACACCAATAACAGCCGCGTGACGTATACGGCGTCGATGCCCTGACGTCAGGTCACAGACCGGAACCTCGGTGCCTGATGTCCCCCCGAAGGCGTGCCCTGGACCAGCGCCCAGGGGGGACGAGCACTTCGCCGCCGGTTAGCTGCCGCCGCGCAGGTGCGTCGCTGCTTGCTTTGCTGGCCGCCGCGATACCCGGCGCCGCATACGCATTCACGGTTTCCCTCATTCCTGGCACGTCAACGACCATCTATCTGCAGATCGGGGTTGGAGCTGGCGGCACCTACACGGGAGGGGGGCTAGGCAACAACACCACCCAGAATCACGAGACCGTCTCAGTCGCCGCCGGCGTAGCCGGCAACGGCACGGCGCAGGCGATGACCACCAACAGCACGGTCACCACGAGCGCGTACAACGGTCGTACTTTCTGCAGCGTACCCGGTCAGCTCTACATCGGCGCCTACTACCAGGGTATGCCGGCCATGGGCCTTCCGAGCAACGTCACGGTTACGGCGAGCGTGCCGGCTGCGCTCACTGCTGGCGGCGGCGCCACGATTCCCTTCTCGAAGATTTCCTGGACCTCGAGTGGTAGCGGCGACAGTGGCGCAGAGCCATTCCCCGCCGGAACCTTTGCCCCGGGCACCCAGCAGACCGTCGGAACCATCGCTTTCAACCAGTGGGCCGAAAGCTGCTGGACGTTTTCCTACGCCAACACCACCTTGCCACCCGCGGGCACCTATACCGGGGTGGTGCTCTACACGCTGAGCGAGCCGTGACCACGTCCGCTCGCGCCGCGTGTCGGTCGGTGCTGCCGCTCTGGATGCTGCTGAGCGCGCCACCGGCGTACTGCAGCACGACCGTCATCGACGACTCCGGCACGCTCCCGTACGACACGCCGCTCGCGCTGCAATGGCAGCAACCCCCGGCGCGCGGCTCCGTCAACAACACCGTGACCGGCACGGCGAGCATCAGGGTGAGACTCAACGTCGCGCCCTGGCTGCACCGCCCGGGGCGCATCTACCTCATGCTGCCGCTGCAGCAGCCTGGCCCGCTCACGGCCTCCTGGACCACTCAGGGGCGGCTGCTCCCTGGTCGGGTCACCTCGGGCAGCCGGACGCTGGTGTACACGGGGATGGTCACAACCCCTTTCATCGAAGAGGTGCTGCAGCTGACGCTCCATGTCGATGCCCGGCAGATGCGCCAGCCCCAGCTCTACCACGTCAACTTTCAATTTCAGATCGACCAGCCATGATCGCGCGACGCCTGGCCCTCGCTGTGAGCCTCCTGCTCGCCGCATCACATGCGGCGGTGGTCGCGGCCGCTGGGTTCGCCGCGGTGGTGTCGCCGTCGCGTTTTGAGCTCACGAGCCGCTCGGGCGCCACGCTACGCCAGGTATTCGTACTCACCAATCGTGACGGCGCGGCCGCCAAGTTCCACGTGCGCACCGCGGACTTCTCACTCGGTGCGGACTACAGCCTCAGCTTTCAGGATCAACTGCAGCCGGGCAGTTGCCGCCCCTGGGTCGCGCTCGAAAGGCCCGCGGCGACCTTGCCCAGCGGCGCCACCATACGCTACCGCTTCGAGGTGCAGGTGCCGCAGGATGCGCCCACGGGTGAATGCCGCTTCGCGATTCTGATCGAGGGCGATGAGCCGACCATGGCTCAGGCCGGCGCACTCACGCTGCCGATCGCCGGACGCATCGGCATCATCGTGTACGTGATCGTGGGCGACGCTAAGCCCGAGATCGAAGTCCTCGGGCCGCAGGTCGTCACGGTCAATGGTCAGAAAGTGCCAGCTTTGCGGGTTCACAACAGCGGCAATGCCCATGCGCGCATGGCCGGCTTTCTCTCGGGCACGGACGCGAAGGGCGTCAAGTACGACTTCAACCCTTCGACTTTGCCGATTCTTCCCGGCGATGTGCGCGACGTCTTCCTGGTGCCATCCACCTCCGGCAATGATCATCCGACGCTCGTCTTTCCGGTTTCAGTGCGGGGAAAACTCGAGTGGAGTACTCAGAGCACCGAGCTGAACGAGCGCTTTGAATGACCCGCGCACGGCGCACGGGGCGCCGGGCAGCGTGGCTGTGTGCCCTGGGGGCACTCGTAGCGCTCGATGCGCCGTCATATGCCCAGACCACGACGCCGACGGCCACCACCCCACCCTTCGAGGATCGCTACATCGCGGACGGCAAGCTGAGCCCCGACATCTCCAGCGGGGACTACAGCACCAGCGAAACCACCGGACTTGCGCGCTCGATACGCGTCGATGGTGTTGTGAGCGTCCTCAACCAGGAGGGTCCGAATGCACCGCCCGCCACTCATGAAGACGGCTTCATCATGGATGCGCAGTGGGACACTGTCTCGTATGGCGCCTGGTCGGCGGACGCCGCCGCGCGTACCGGCGGTTCCAGCGGCCCCGGAATCGACGGCAACGCAAGCGCTTCGTTTTCGCTGCACGAGCGCGCCCTGCCCTTCGACGGTGGCTGGCAGGCCGACAACGCAATCGGGGATATCAACGCACCGCTCATCAATCTCGCGAGCGCGCAACCGCGGTTTATTCTGGCGCAGGCGCCGATGGAAGGCGTCGACACGGTGTGGCGCGGCCCGTCGGGGCTGGAGCTGGTGGCTGGCGCCGGCGAGCCAGGCATCTACAGCGGCATCAAGGTCCCGGTGTTCGACGGACTGGGGGGCTCGACGGGCACGCTCGGCGCGCAGTGGGCGCCAGCGTCGCAATGGACGCTGGGCGGAGAGTTCGCCACCGCCCGCGATACCTCGCTCTATTATCAGCCGCTGGTCAACGCGCCGTATGGCGTCGCCACTAACGAACGCATCTCGTCCACCACCAGCTATCTCACGGCCGCCTGGCAGGACGGTCCCTCGCGAGCGCAGCTCAATGTCATAGACGGCAGCGTGAATGGCGACGGCAACTCCCTGGGCGTGTGGCTCGATACCTCGCGCGCCTCCGGCGCCGTGACCCAGAGTGTCGGCGCGTTCCGCTTCGACCCTAATCTCGCCTGGGGCAATCAGCTGATCGCAAGCGACGTTGAGGGCGGCTACTACCGCGTGGACTACCAGAGCCGGCGGTGGCTGGCGGACTTCGGCGTGGATCAGGTGAACTCGGTGTCGGGGATAGGTTCCAACACGACTTTCCTCACCGGGGATACACGCTACCAGCTCACCCGCGACACCGGTATCGGCGGCGCCGTCAACCTCAGCCGCAGCGACAGCGACCCTGCCTGGTCGGCGGAAGCGTACCTCGACCACGGCAACTCCTACGGCACCGGCCGCGGACAGCTCGACTATGCGACCGATCCGCAAGCCCACGATGCGACCTTCACGCTGGAGCAGACCTGGAACATGCCTGCCGGCGAGCGACTCGCCACGACCGCCGCCATCGATGAGATTCGCAGCAGCACCACCGCGAGCCTCCAGCAAGACAGCACCGTCGTGCGCGTCGCAGTCTATGGGGGCGGGGACCTCACCGCCCGCCTCGCGCTGAATGCTACCGTCGAGTGGGCCACGGCGGTGCACGGTGAGGCGGCGCCGTCGCGGTCGGCGGATGTGTCCCTCACCTACCAGTTGTCCCGCTCGTGGTCAGTATTCACGGACTACTATGAGAGCCGGATCGGCTCGTGGACGCCGCTCGTTGTGACCTCGCCGCTCACAGCGCCGACGCCGACCGTCATTCCGACCGCCGGCGAACGTGGCGTGTTTCTGACGGTGCGCTACCAGGAGTCGCGTGGCTCGCACTTCGTGCCCCTGGGGGGCGCGTTCGGCTCCGGATCCGGACGCCTGGGCGGTGTCGTGTACCTGGACGCGAACGAGAACGGCCGCTACGACGCCGGCGAAGCCGGCGCTGCGAACGTTACGGTCGTCCTTGACGGGCGCTTCTCGGTGCGCACCGATGCCAACGGACGTTTCGACTTCCCCGCGGTCGCGGCCGGTCACCACGTGCTCAGCGTGGAGACGGACAACCTGCCGCTGCCCTGGACGCTCAGCAACTCCGGCCGTACCGAGGTCAACGTGTCCACGCGCGAGCGCACCGAAGTCAACATCGGCGCGGTGCGAATGAAGTGATGCCGCGGCGCCGCGCGCAGGTTCAACGGCGCTTCAGTCCACCACCGACGACTGGATCGCGATGCCACCGCGCAGCACGCTCGTCACCGGCGTGCCGCCGGCGATTTCCAGCAGCTGGGTCTTCTGCTCCGGACTCAGCGGCCGGGCGAAGGACAGCCGCCGCTCGATGTGTTCGCGTCCGGCACCGTCGCGCGACCAGCGCACTCCCACCGTGATCCTGCCCAGCGACCAGTCGTTCTGCGCCGCGTACCTGCGCAGCGCCACCGCCGTGTCCGCGCCGAGACTTGCGAGCAGCAGCTCGCGCGGCGCAAAACCCGCATCGCTGCCGCCGGCGGCGACGGCCTCGTCGGCCGTCAGATGATGATGCCCCGAGACGATCTGCTGCACGTGCTGGTGCTCATTGATCACGGTGACGTACGCCATGTGCAGGTCCTCCTCCCCCTTGGGCGCGCGGCCGCCGCCCGTGAAACACGCCGCCGTGCCCGATGCGATCGAGCATGCTGCGGGCGATGCTGCTGATGCTGAGCCCGGTCACGTCCTCGAGCCGGTAAGGCTTGCCCGCGAGAATCGCCTCGGCCGCCAGCAGCCCGCTGCGGATCGCCGGCCCTATGCCCTCACCGAGATCACGCGTTGCGAGCCCGGCGGCATCCCCGGTGATGAAGGCATTGTCGCGGCGTACGACATCCACGCGCCCGCGCAGGTAGTAGCTGTAGCCGCCCGGGTCATAGCGCGCGCCCGGGGCGAGGCTGCCGCCGAGCATCGTGGCCAGGTGCTCCCACTGCTCGCGGATGTCGAGGCCGCGGCGCTTCAGGCGCTCGGCGATCGCACCGATGCCGACGTTCAGCCAGCCGCGCTCCTTGGGCACGTACCAGGAGTATCCGGGAAGCCCGTGCTCGAAGAACCACAGGTGACAGTCCGAGTCCTGCCAGTCGTACTGGATCTCGTGCTCGAGGGTGACGATCTGCAGCTCACCGGCACGCGGGTTGAGCTCGCGGAACAGCTCGCGGTACACCGGGCAGCGCGTGCCGCCGGCGCCGATCAGATAGCGGCAGCGATAGGCGCCGTCGATGAGGTAGCCGCCGGCATCGGCGACGATATGCCGCACGTTGTGTTGTTCGACCGGCGCGCCCGCGCGCTCCAGCAGCCAGGCGTCGAACTCGAAGCGGCGGATCGAATGCTGCACGCAGGCGAGCGGCACCTGCAGCCGCCCGAAATGCACGCGCAACCGCGGGAAAGTCAGCAGCCGGTGCGGATAGGCGCAGAGCTCGATCTCCAGATCGCGCACCACTTCGGGCGTGATCCACCCGGCGCACAGCTTCAGGCGCGGGAAGCGCTCGCGATCGAGCACCAGCACGTCGGCGCCGGCACGGCGCAGCTTCCAGGCGGCGCTCGAGCCCGCCGGCCCTCCGCCGACGATCAGCACCTCACAGCTGCGCATGCACGCGCACCGCTTCAGCGAGTGTACAGATGCGCCCGCGTCCAGGCGATGTCGTTGCTCTCGCCCGGTGCAAACACCACCTGGAAGAGCTGCAGCCAGCCGGTGCTGAAGGCCGCCGCGGAACCGGCCAGATACAGCCGCCACATACGCACGAATTTCTCGTCGAACAGCTCGCGCACGCGCCCGCTGGCGCCATCGTAGAGTTGCAGCCAGTGACGCAGTGTCTGCGCATAGTGCAGGCGCAGGTTCTCGACATCGAGGATCGAGAGGTTCCAGGGCTCGAAGATACGCATCATCTCGCCCAGGGTCGGCGGGTAGGCCCCCGGGAAGATACGTTTCTCGATCCACGGCTGCAGGCGCGCGGGATAATTGCGGCCGATCGAGTGGATGAGTCCGCGGCCGCGGCCGCCGAGGCAGCGCTGCGCGATGTGCCCGAGCGTGGTGTAGTTGCTGAGTCCTACATGCTCGAGCATCCCGACCGAGACGAAGGCATCGTAGTGCCCCGCGATGTTGCGGTAGTCGTCCTCGACGTACTCGACGCGCGAGGCGAGCCCTTCGCGCGCCGCGCGCTCGCGGGCGTACACGATCTGCTGGTGTGAGATGTTGAATGCCCGCACGCGCACGCCGTAGCGCCGCGCCATGTGCACAGCCAGCGTGCCCCAGCCGCAGCCGGCTTCCACGACGCTCTCGCCCGGCTGCAGCCGCAGCTTGCGGCACACGTGATCCATCTTCGCGACCTGGGCCTCATCGAGCGTCGCGTCGGGCGTCGGGTAGTAGGCGCACGTATACGCCATGGTGCTGCCGAGCCACAGCGCATAGAAGTCGTTGCCGATGTCGTAATGGCGATGGATGTTGTCGCGCGAGCCGGCCAGGGTGTTGATGTGCGGGCGACGCAGCACCGCAGCGGCGCGGTGCAGCAGTGTGGTGCGCTGGCCGTTCGTGGCGCCGGCGCGATACACCGCCTCCAGCAGCCTCACCAGGTCACCTTCGATGATGACGTTGCCGTCGCTGTAAGCGTCCCCGAAGCGCAGCCACGGGTCGACGAGTATCGACAGCAGCGTGCCGCGGCTGGCAAAGGTCACGCGCGCCACCGCCGCCGCCGCGCCCCCCACACAGGCGCCGTCGCGCACCGCAAGCTCGAGCGGCGGGGAGCCCAGCAGCCAGTGCAGCCGCGACAACAGCCAGCGATCGAGCGTGCTGCCCTGCACCATCGCCCGAGGTGGCAGCTGCGGGCCGGCCGCCGGCGGACGGTCCGGGGTGCGCTCCGGGGCGCGCTCCGGGGCGGGGGCCAGGCTCTGCTCGCAGGCGTTCACGGCTCACCTTTCAGGGGGTCGGAAAAGAGTGAATTTAGCATGGCTCGTGCACTTTCAACCGCCAGGCGCGCGCCGGCACCTGACTGCCCCGCGCCACGCTCCCGCTGCAGCGCAAAGGCGTCACGGTGCGGTGGGTGCGGCACTGTGGCGGGCACGGGCCGACCAGAAGTGCGCTTCGCGGGCCAGCCCCGCACGCGCCTCCGCCGCCGCCACCTCGTGCGCCTCACCGCCCGCCTGGTACGAGACCGCCTTGCGCAGCGTCGCGTCGGCTCCGACGAGGTATGCGACGGTCGCTCCGGTGCGCGCATCGACGTTGAAAACCACCAGATCGTTCTGGTTGGCGACGCTGACGTTGAACGTTCGTACCTGATGCCCGGCCTTGGTGATCAGCTGCCTCACGTCCGTGCCCTGATCCGCCTTGGCGAGGCCGAGCGCCACCGACACCGCCGGCGGCAGCCGCGTCAGGAACCCCGAGCTCAGCGCCTGTTGCGTCAGCGCCTGGGTCCAGGGCGGCTTGCCATGCGCGAAGGTGGCGCAGAGCAGGCTGAAGAGCATACAGAGGACCAGGGTCATCATTCTGGCCGGCGCGCGCGTGATCATAGGTGTCCCCTCACGCCGGCGGAGTGCGCCGGCGCCAGTGTGGCATTCAGCAAAGCGGCGAGCCGTGCGCCCGCGAGCAGCAGCCGCTCGCGCACGATGGCTGCGGCGCGCTGCTGGTAGGAGGCGTCCAGCAGCACGACATCCGGCGGCACGCGGCCGCAGGCAAAACCTGTGAAAGCGTAGGCCACGGTGCGCGCCAGCCGGTTCGAGTCGAGCGCCCAGCTGTTCGCAGAACCCTGGCCGGCGTCGGTGAGGAGACTGCGCCCCTCGTCCGCGAGAGCTGCGATATCGGCGGGCGGGCGCTGGTGGCCGCGGGTCTGCAGCGCCACGCTCACCAGCGCGTTGTCCCAGGCGCCGTGCAGGCTCTCGCGGCCGCGCGTGCGCACCCCGACCAGCGCCACCTGCACATCGTTACCGCCACGATCGGCATTGTCGGCGGCGTGCAAGGGCTGGTGAATGTCCGCGACCAGATGCACGACCCACTTCAGCGCCTCGTTGCGCTCGCGCCGCGCGCCGCGCGTGTCCGCGAGCACGCCGATCAGCCGCTCGAGCTGCGCGGTATTGCACTGTCCGTCGGGGCAGTAACGTGCCTTCGCTGCCCTGCCACACACGGGCATATTGTCGTAGTGCCAGCGCGGCCGCGAAGCGGCGGTACCGCGGATCTCGTCGGCCCACACGGACACCGACTCAAGCGTCGTACGTCCCGAAGGGTTGCCGAACTTGTCGAGGTCATGCTCGAGCAGCTGCGCCACCGCCGCGCGGGCGGCGGGATCGAGCAACCGGTCCGCGATGGCGCCCACGGTGCGATGGCCCTGCGGCCCCCAGGCCCAGGCGCACGCGGCGGGCCACGCGGCGAGCGCCAACAGCCAGGCTGCGATTGTGCGGGAACTCATGCCGCAGTATTCACGCGGCCGCGAGTGAGATTCAACATTCGCCCGTGTAGACTTCCCCGCCTTGTCGCGCAGCCCGCGCACTCCCCGCAAAGAGACCCACGCTTGACTCGCGCTCGCCCCTTTGCCGCCCGAATCCTCTTGCTGGTGGCCGCCGCCTCCACGCCTCTCGCCGCTGCGCCCGCCGCGGCGCCTGCGGGCGTCTCCCACGGGCTGGACATCGCCGCCATCGACCGCTCGGTCGCCCCGGGGAATGACTTCTTCGGCTATGCCAACGGTGCCTGGCTCAAGGCCACCGTGATCCCGGCGGATCGCAGTTCCTGGGGGCCGGACGAAGCGCTCACTGAGCTGACCGCCGAGCGCACCGCGCAACTGATCCATGAGGCCTCCGCCAGCGCACCCGCGGGGAGCGAGGCGCGCAGGATCGGCGACTACTATGCGAGCTTCATGGACGAGGCAGGCATCGAGCGGCTGGGGCTGAAGCCCCTGCAGCCGGGCCTGCAGCGCATCGCTGCCATCAAGGATCGTGCGGCGCTGGCACGCGCGCTCGGTGAGACGCTGCGCGCCGACGTCGACATCCTCAACGCCACCAATCTCTACACCGGGAACCTGTTCGGCCTGTGGGTGGCGCAGGACCTTGATGACCCCACGCGTTACTCGCCCTTCCTGCTGCAGGGGGGCTTAGGCATGCCGGACCGCGACTTCTACCTCAACCCCTCGAAGCACATGGCCGACATTCGCACCCGGTATCAGGCGCATATCGAAGCGCTCCTTACGCTCGCAAAACTGCCCGACGCGCAGCAGCAGGCCGTGCGGATCTTCAGCCTCGAGCAGCGCATCGCCCAGGCGCACTGGAGCCGCGCGCAATCCGAGGAAGTGCTCAAGGGCAACAATCACTGGAGCCTGAAGGACTTCGCGCAGCGCGCTCCGGGACTCGACTGGCCGGGGTTCTTTGCTGCCGCAGGGCTCGGCGGGCAAAACGAGTTCGTGGTGTGGCAGCCGAGCGCGCTCATCGCGCTGTCGGCCCTCACCGCGAGCGTGCCGCTTCAGACCTGGAAGGAGTATCTGCGCTTTCATCTGATCGAAAGCCACTGCGCCTATCTGTCCAGGGCGTTCGTCGCCGAGCACTTCGCGTTCCACGGGCAGGTGCTCTCGGGCACGCCGCAGCTCAAACCGCGCTGGAAGCGCGCGGTCGACGAGACCAACGACGCGTTCGGCGAGGCCGTCGGCAAGCTCTACGTGGCGCGTTACTTCCCACCGGCGGAGAAGGCGCGCGCGGAGGCGATGGTGCGCAACCTCCTCACCGCATTCGCCGCGCGCCTCGATCGGCTCGAGTGGATGGCCCCGCAGACGCGCGCGAAGGCCAAAGCCAAGCTCGCCTCGCTCAGGGTGGGCGTCGGCTACCCCGACAGGTGGCGCGACTACTCCGCGCTCGAGGTGGTCGCGGGCGATGCCTTCGGCAACGCCGAGCGCGCCAAGCTCTTCGAGTACCGGCGCAACCTTGCCAAGCTCGGCCAGCCAGTCGATCGCGGCGAGTGGGTGATGAACCCGCAGCTGGTCAACGCCGTCAACCTCCCGGCGATGAATGCGCTCAACTTCCCCGCCGCGATCCTGCAGCCGCCGTACTTCGACCCGCAGCGCGACCCGGTGATGGACTACGGCGCCATCGGCGCGACGATCGGGCATGAGATCAGCCACAGCTTCGATGACCAGGGGGCGCTCTTCGATGCCAGCGGGCGGCTGAAGAACTGGTGGACGCCGCAGGATTTCGCGCATTTCCAGGCCGCCGGGGCGCGCCTGATCGAGCAGTTCAACCGCTACCGGCCCTTCCCCGACATCAGCGTCAACGGCAAGCAGACCCTGAGCGAAAACATCGCCGATGTCGCCGGGCTCTCGGTCGCCTACGATGCATGGCGGCTGACGCTCGCGGGCAAGCCGACCCCCGAAGAGGCCGGCTTCAACGCCGATCAGCTGTTCTTCCTCAGCTTCGCACAGAGCTGGCGGCAGAAGATCCGCGAGCCCGCGCTGCGCCAGCGCATCGTCACCGACGGGCACGCCCCGGCTGAGTATCGCGCCGACACGGTGCGCAACCTCGATCCCTGGTACGCCGCCTTCAGCGTGCAGCCGGGCCAGAAGCTCTATCTCGCCCCCGCGGATCGCGTGCGGGTGTGGTGACGGTGGCATCGGAGACACGTATGCGGTCGCGAGTCATCCCGGCTCTCCTGGCTTGTGTCGTTGGCGCTCTGTGCTGGAATCCGGCTCTCGCTCGGCCGGCGAAGGCCGACGCGAGCGCTATCGCCGCCTCGATCGCAAGCCCTGAACGTCCACAGGCCGATCGCGAACGCGATGCCTGGGCCAAACCGCAGACGGTACTCACTCTCCTCGGCGCGCGGCCGGGAATTCAGGTCATCGACTATCTGGCGGGCGATGGCTATTACAGCGAGCTGCTCGCGCGGATCGTCGGGCCGAAGGGCAAGGTAATCGTTTATAACAACGGCGGCTACGCGAGCTACGTCGGGCAAAAGCTTGTCCAGCGCTTCGACGACAAACGCGTGCCGAACACGCTGTTGAAAGTTGAGGAGATTGCTGACTTAAAGCTAGCCGCGAATTCTCTGGACGCTGCCTTGTTCGTAATGTCCTACCACGACGTCTACTACACGCCGGAGGGCGCAAAAGGCCCGATGGGCGATGCGTCGCAGATGGTCAGCGCGCTGTTCAGCGCGCTGAAGCCGGGAGGCGTCGTAGTGGTCCAGGACCACGTCGCAAAGGCAGGCAGCGATCCCGTCGACTCCGTGCAGAAGCTGCACCGCATAGATCCTGAGGCGGTGAGACGCACCTTCGAGCAGGCCGGCTTCAAGCTGGACGCCCAGGACGATACATTCAAGAACCCGGCAGATGACCACAGCAAACTGGTGTTCGATCCGTCGATTCGGCACCAGACCGATCAATTCCTCTATCGATTCCGCAAGCCGAAGTAAGGCTCCTACTGCGGCGGCCTCAGCTGCGCGAAATACACCAGCGTGCGATAGGGGAATACGATCTCGCCGTTGCGCTCATGGCGATGAAACACGGCGCGCAGGCCCTCCATCATGGGCCCGTATTGCGGGTGACCGGGCTCGGGTGCGTAGGAGGAGGACATGACGCGCCCGCTCAACGCCTGGAAATCGTACATCTGCGGGTTAGGGAACGTCGCCACTTCCATGGTGCCGCCGAGGAACTCGCGCATCGCCGCCTCATCGGCACGGCTGGCCGCGATCTGTGCATACTCGGCGGCGCAGCGCAGCAGCAGCGCCTGGTAGTCTGCGAGGAAGGCGCTGCCTGAAGGCGGGTGCTCATTCCACAGCAGCGCCCCCCAGCCACCGGCTCTGATTAGGCGCAGCGCCTCGCGGCGCGCCGCACCGACCTCGAACCAATGGAACGCCTGGCCCGCGACCAGCAGGTCGATGCTGGCGGCGACGAGCGTGCTCGCTTCCGCGGTGCCCTTGACGCTCGAGAAGCCGGGGCGCACCCCGAGCCGCGCCTCGGCAGCCGCGCGCATGGCGTCGTTCGGCTCGACCGCGAACACCTGCGCGCCACACTCGAGCAGCTGTTCGCTGAGAATGCCGGTTCCCGAGCCCAGATCCGCCACCACTGCAGCGTCCGACAGCCCGCAGCGCGCGCTGAGCAACTCGATGGCCGCGCCCGCGTAACGTGGGCGGTAACGGGCATAATTCTCCACCCGCGAGGCAAAGCGCTCGGTCGGCTGTTTCATGCGGCCACGGTAGCCGCCCTCGGGGAGCCGCAGCAAGCAACGGGTGGCGAATCCGCGCGCGCTCTGTCACCGTGAGCACCCATGCGCTCCTCTGAATGCACCACCGCGAACTCACGCAGCGCCCTGCCCGCCAGTAGCGCTGCCGCAACAGACGCGGCCGGCACGCCACGCTGGCGCACGGCACTGGAGCTCACGCTCCTCGGCGCCATCTGGGGCGGATCATTCCTCTTTATGCGCGTAGCCGCGCCCGACTTCGGCTCATTGCCGCTGGTGGAAGTGCGGCTTGGCCTCGGCGCCCTCGTCCTGATGCCGTTTCTGTGGCGCGCCCGCGCGCAATTCAGCGCGGCGCTGTGGCTGCGCATCGCCGCCATCGCCGCGGTGAATTCCGTCATCCCGTTCGCGCTGTTCGCCTGGGGAGCCGAGCGCGCGCCCGCGGGCATCGGCGCCATCACCAACGCCATGACGGTGGCGTTCACCGCATTGGTGGCGTTCATGTTTTACGGCGAGCGCATCGATCTGCGCCGCTGGATGGGCCTCATTGCCGGGTTTGTGGGCGTGACCATTCTCGCCAGCGGCAAGGTCGCCGGCGCGAGCGTCGGGCCCGCGGCGCTCGCCGGCACGGCGGCGGCGCTGATGTACGGCTTCGGCATCAACCTGGTGCGCCACCACCTCACCGCTTACCCCGCGGCCGCGGTGGCCGCCGCCAACCTGGCGGCCGGCGCGGTGCTGCTCGCTCCGCTCGCGATCTTCAGCTGGCCGCACCACCCACTCGGCGCCGCCTCCTGGGTGAGTGCGCTGCTGCTGGGCGTTCTGTGCACGGGCATTGCGTTTGTGTTCTATTACCGCCTGATTGCCCGGGTCGGCGGCCCGCGCACGTCCACCGTCACCTACCTGATCCCGCTGTTCGGCGTGATCTGGGCATGGCTGCTGTTGGGCGAGCCGCTCACGCTGACGATGGCAGTGGCCGGTGCGCTGATCCTCGCGGGTGTCGGCTTGAGTCAGCAAGGCGCGAGGAAGTCCTGAAGGGCTGTGGTGGCGGAACAGAAACGCGCGCTTGATTTCCCCGAGCTGCTGAACGTCCGCGATCTGGGTGGCTATCCGACCAGCGATGGCGCCGAGACCCGCTGGCGCTCGCTGCTGCGCGCGGATGATCTGGCGCAGCTCACCCCCGCAGGCATCCGTGCGCTGGCGGACTACGGCGTCGGTACCATCCTCGACCTGCGCTGGCCGGAAGAGGCGGCCCGCCACGTAAGTCCGGTGGCGCAGGCGCTCCCGCACGTGCGCTGCGAGCGCATCTCGCTGCTGACGCACACCGAGGACGAGTGGCGACTGCGCGGCCGGGATGTGGCCAAGGAGCTGTGGAAGTGCGTGGTGCTCGAGCACGTGCGTGCGGAGCTGCGCCACGTGCTCGGTTTCATCGCCGCCGCCGGGCCCGAACCGCTGCTGTTTCACTGCGTGGCCGGCAAGGACCGCACCGGCCTGATCGCCGCGCTGCTGCTCGCCCTCGCCGACGTGCTGCCCGACGCCATTGCGCGCGATTACGCCATGAGCTCGGAGAATCTGCGCGACGTTTATCTGCGACGCTACGCCGATACCGAGCCGGCGCGCATCCTCGAGGCGCTGCGCTGCCCGGAGGAAGGCGCGCACAACATGCTGAAGTTCCTCGAGGCGGCCGGCGGAGTGCGCGCTTACCTGACGCAGATCGGGCTGGCGCCGCATCAGATTGCGCGGCTGCGCGCGCGGCTGCGCGGCTGAGCCTCGGGAACGCGGCTGCGAGCACGGCGCGCCCTTTTAGGGATAGCTCGCCGTGTATCGCCGGCGTGAGAGGCCGCTCTGCCGTCACCGCTATTCATGGGGCGTTCAGCGCGGCTGCATGATACTTCCCATCGCACCGGTTTGAACGCGCTCCCGAGCGGCCCACATTTACAGCGCGGGCGCCATTTGCAAGCACGTTCGGATTTGAGCTCGCGTCACTCCGGTGCACTCCCTTCGCTTACGCTATGCTGCCTGTGTCCGGGAGAATTCCCGCACGCCGCGGAGTATCAGCACGTGGAAATTACCGGAGGCTGCCTGTGCAAGGCGGTGCGCTACTCGATCAGCGCCGCGCCCATCGTGACGCGCACCTGCTGGTGCCGGGTCTGCCAGTACATCGGCGCCGGCAGCGCCACGGTGAATACGGGCTTTCCCAGCGAAGCGCTGACGGTGAGCGGTGAGCTGCGCGACTATGTCATGACCGCCGACAGCGGCAATGTGATGCACCGCCGCTTCTGCCCCGCCTGCGGCACGCACCTGTTCACCGCCTCGGAGGCGCGGCCGCACCTGGTGTTCGTGCGCGCGGGAACACTCGATGACTGCGAGCTCGCCAGGCCTGCCGCAACCATCTGGACGTCGAGCGCCCCGAGCTGGGCGTGCTTCGATGAGCGCATCGCGCAGGTGGAGCGGCAACCGCCACCGCCGCCGGCCACCTGAGGCAGCGGCCGCGCCCTGCGGCCTCAGCTCACTTGGGCGAGAAGTCCACGACCGTCTGCCAACGCGGTATCTCGGGGTGATCGGATTCGATGACCAGCGTGCCGTGCGCACGCTGCGCTTCAGAGGCGAGGCGCACTTCCGCCCGATCGCCGCAGGCAGCCACGAGCGGCAGCGGCGTCAGCACGGTGATGGCCTTGGCAGCGGCAATGTCCGCCGGCGCAGCACTCGCCGGCTCGACGTGCGCGGCGGTGATCTGCACGCTCGGCACGGTGACGAAGCGGTATTGCACGGCGCCGATCCAGCCGCCCTTGGGCTTCTTTTCCGACGTATCGAAGTGCTCTGCGCGGGTGAGCGGCGGTTCGTTGAGTTTGATCAGCCGCGGCTCCGGCGGCACCACCTTGTGCTTGACGCTGAACGTCATCTTCCACTCCGCCAGGAACTGCAGCGGAAAGCTGTTCTGGCAGCGCACCTGGTACAGGCCGTGCCACTCCGAGCCGTCCTCGTTGGGGCTGAGCGTGATTCTCTTATTCTCGGCGAGCGCGAAAAGGTACACCGACCCGGGCGTGACCATCGTATCGTGGGTCACGGTCGCCGAGACTGTATACATCCCGATATCGTGATTGGCGGTATATGCCGCCGGCGTCGTGTCGTGCACCTGCACGTCGCAGGCGCTCAGCATCAGCGCCACCGGAACCCATGTCAGCCGGATAAGCTCGCGCATGCTCGCCCCCTTCTTCGCTCGCCGATCGCCCGCGGCCCCACCCCGGGTCGACCGCGACCCCGGCCGGCCCGGGACAGAGACCGTAGGCGCGCCCGTTATTTCTTTCGTCTTGCTCCGGAGCGCTTCGCCGCCCGGAAGGAAATTCCGGCTCGCATAGCCTTCTGCTGGACCGCGGCGGCAGTACGCCCAAGCTTCCTGGCAACCTGACTCGTCGGCGTTCCTGCCTTCGCAAGTGCCCTGAGAGTCTTCAGTTCACGGGCGCTCCAGGAGGCGCCGTCGTTCGGTGGACGTCGTGCCATCACTCATACTCCGCAAATCACCCAACGAAGGGCCGGACCGGGGATGATACACCGATCACCGGCCGCGCGCGCGCCTTACATTCGGCCGGCAACATGTTGGAAAGCCCGCGGCTGCCGCTTTGCAACGGCGCGGTGTTGTTGCGGCGCTGCCAACAGGCGACACCAACTTGTAACCGAGCGTCGGCGTGTGTTGGGCACGCGCCGCGGCGCAATGCAGCGCGACAAAGCGGCGGGGGCGGTCACGCTGCGCAAAGCCTGCGCCCGCGTCATGCCCGCGAGGCCAACAGCCTGTTGGGCCGGCGTCGCCGGCGGGCGACGCCAGCGCGCACCGGGCGCCCCTCCAGGGTCCTGCCCCAGGCGGGCATGGCGCTCATCTTGATGCCGTGCCTTATGGCCCAGAACGCGCGGCCGTCAGCGCGCGTCGCTGGCACCTGCGTCGCGCAGCAGCCGCACCAGAGCGAGCAACTCGTCCCAGCCGGTGTCCGACACCGCGCAATACTGCAGATTGCCGACCCGCCAGAAGGCGACGTGGTAACCGCTGCGGGTGGTCTGCTGCGGAAAGTTGTGCCTGCCGGCCACCCAGGTGAACACGTTGATGACGTGTGCGCCATGCTCGTAGACCACGACCGCGGCGCGTTGATGATCGAAGTAGTCGGCACGTCCGCCCACCAGCCGATAGCCCTGCGTCGCGAAGTCGGCCACCACCGGCGAGACGTCCACGTGGCCGGCAAACCAGGGTTTGACCGTGTGCCGGTCGGTGGAAATGACGTCCGTCAGATGCTCGGGCATCAGCGAGCGCACGTGAGCGGCGATGACATCGTCGAGCAGCGGATCGGTCGGCGTGGCCGACAGGAACAGGAATGCGAGGCTGGCGGCGAGTGCCGCGCCGACGCCGCCGAACGCTCCCAGCCAGAACGGGCGCGTGCGCCAGGCGGGCGGCCCGGGCCGGCGGCCAGCCGGGCGCGGCTGCGCCGGGGAGGCGGCGGCAGCTGCGGCGGCCGTCTCCTCATCGAGCATGCGCGCGATGCGCTCCCGCAGCTGCGGCGGCGCCCGCGGGTATTCGAGTTCGCGGCGGATGCGGCCACGCAGCTCGGTGAGCTGCGCGAGCAGCGCGCGGCAATCGGGGCAGTGCTCGGCGTGTCGCTCGATGTCGGCCGCCGCCACCGCATCGACCTCGCCGTCGAAATACGCCTGCAGGCGCGAGTCTTCAGCGCACGGCACGCGGTTCTCCTTCGACCTCCTGCAGCCATTTCATGCGTAGCGCCGCTCGTGCGCGCGCCAGCCGCGACATCACGGTGCCGATCGGCACCTGAGTCACGGTCGCGATCTCGCGGTAGCTCATATCCTCCATTTCCCGCAGCAGCAGCACTTCACGATGCTCCGGCGGCAGCGCGGCGATCAGCTGATCGAGCACGCGCCGCTCGTCGCGCTCGATCGAGGCGCTCTCCGGGTCGGGGGTGGCGGCGACCACGGCCGCGCCGCAGTCCTCGTCGTGCTCCTGCGGCAGCGGCACCAGTACGCGCCGGTGCTGCTGCTTCAGTGCAGTTGCATGGCAATTGCGCACGATGGTAAACAGCCATGCCTTCACATCCCCGCCCCGCAGGGTCTCGAATCCACGGAACGCGCGCAGGAACGCCTCCTGCACGATGTCGTCCGCCTCGCCCGATGAGCGCGCCAGCCAGCGCGCGAAGCGGTGCGCGGCGTCCAGGTGCGGCATCACCAGCGTCTCGAAGCGAGCGCGCTTATCATCCATGGATGAACCCGTGCCTAGGCCGCACGCGGCGCCGCCAACGTCGTACCCGTGAAGGAAGACTCACCGGCGGGCGATTCTATTCCCATCGGCCCTGAGGGTCGCGGCGTCGACCGCATTTGACAGCAGCATCGCGATGGTCATCGGACCCAGGCCCCCGGGCACCGGGGTGATCCAGGCGGCGCGCGCGGCGGCGCGGTCGAATTCCACATCGCCCACCAGCGCACCCGTAGCGCTGCGATTGATGCCGACGTCGAATACCGCCGCTCCCGGGCGCACCCACTCGCCGGGGATGAAGCCCGCCTTGCCGACCGCCGCGACCAGCACCTCGGCACGCTCGACTTCGCCGCGCAGATCGCGCGTTCCGGTGTGACAGACGGTGACGGTCGCGCGCGCCAGCAGCAGCTCCAGCGCCATGGGCCGGCCGACGATGTTGGAGGCGCCCACCACCGTCGCGCGCAGGCCGGTAAGGGCGATACCGTACTCCTGCGCGAGACGCATGACGCCGAGCGGCGTGCACGGGCGCAGCCGCGGGCGCTTCTGCGCCAGCAGCCCCGTGTTCACCGGGTGGAAGCCGTCGACGTCCTTGAGCGGATCGACGGCGTCCATGACGCGGTCGGCGCTCACGCCCTGCGGTAACGGCAGCTGCACCAGAATGCCGTCGACACGCTCATCGTGATTGAGCGCATGCACCAGGGCGAGGATCTGCGCCTCGCTGGCCGTCGCCGGCAGGTCGTGCGCGAACGACTCGATGCCGGCTTCCAGCGAGGACTTGCGCTTGTTGCGCACGTACACGCTCGAGGCCGCATGCTCGCCCACCTGCACCACCGCGAGGCCCGGAGGCCGGCCGTAGCGCGCGCCGAACTGCGCGGCGCGCTGCGCCACTTCCGCGCGCACGCGCGCCGCGACCGCCTTGCCGTCGAGCAGCAGCGCGCCACCGGCGGTGCGCTGCGGCTGATGCAGCGCGTGGCTGTGCCGGCGCGGCGCCCGCGCCTTGCGCCGGCGCGGCCATCAGTAGCGATACTGCTCGGGCTTGTAGGGCCCGGCCTTGTCCACGCCGATGTAGCGCGCCTGCGTGTCGGTCAGCTCAGTGAGCGTGACGTTGAGCTTCCTCAGCTGCAGCCGCGCGACCTTCTCGTCGAGGTGCTTGGGCAGCACGTACACCCCGAGCGGGTAATCGGCGGTGCGGGTGAACAGCTCCACCTGCGCGATCACCTGGTTGGCGAAGCTCGAGCTCATCACGTAGCTCGGGTGCCCGGTGCCGCAGCCGAGATTCACCAGCCGCCCTTCGGCCAGCAGGATCAGCCGTCGCCCGTCGGGCAGGATCACGTGATCGACCTGCGGCTTGATGTTCTCCCACTGATAGCGTTTGAGGCTCGCCACGTCGATCTCGTTGTCGAAGTGGCCGATGTTGCACACGATCGCGTTGTGCTTCATGCGCGCCATGTGCTCGTGCGTGATCACGTGGAAGTTGCCGGTGGCGCTGACGAAGATGTCGGCCTTGTCGGCGGCGTAGTCCATGGTGACGACCCGGTAACCCTCCATGGCCGCCTGCAGCGCACAGATCGGATCGATCTCCGTGACCCACACCTGCGCGGACAGCGCGCGCAGCGCCTGGCTGCAGCCCTTGCCGACGTCGCCATAGCCGCAGACCACCGCGATCTTGCCCGCCACCATCACGTCGGTGGCGCGCTTGATGGCATCCACCAGCGACTCGCGGCAGCCGTACAGGTTGTCGAACTTGCTCTTGGTCACCGAGTCGTTCACGTTGATCGCCGGGAAGGCGAGCCGGCCCTCGCTGCGCCATCTGGTAGAGGCGTTTCACCCCGGTGGTGGTCTCCTCCGTCACCCCCTTGATGTGGCGGATGCGGCTCGAGTACCAGTGCGGCTCGGCCTGCAGCCGCGCGCGGATCGCGGCGAACAGCGCCCGCTCCTCGTCGCTCGTCGGCTTGGCGATGACCGCCGCGTCGCTCTCGGCCGCGCACGCCGAGGTGCAGCAGCAGCGTCGCATCGCCGCCGTCGTCGAGGATCATGTTGGCGTGGCCGCCGTTCGGCCACTCGAAGATGCGATGCGTGTATTCCCAGTAATCGCTGAGCGACTCGCCCTTCCAGGCGAACACCGCCGTGCCGCCCGCTCGCGATCGCCGCCGCCGCGTGATCCTGGGTGGAGAAGATGTTGCAGGACGCCCAGCGCACTTCGGCGCCGAGCGCCTGCAGCGTCTCGATCAGCACCGCCGTCTGGATGGTCATGTGCAGCGAGCCGGCGATGCACGCGCCGCGCAGCGGCTGCGTGGGCGCGAACTCCTCGCGGATCGCCATCAGGCCGGGCATCTCGGTCTCGGCGATGGCGATTTCCTTGCGCCCGAACTCGGCCAGTGCGAGGTCCGCGACGTTGTAGTCGCCGGCGCGTGTGGCGGCAGGTTTCAATGTGGCGTTCATGCTCGATACTCCGCTTGGTTTGCAGTGAGCGCCGTATGACGATCCGCGTCCTGCTGAGCCTGGCGGGCCTTCAGCCGCGGTCTCCCGCGCACCCGTCGCAACGCTCCTCAGCAGGCGTGGCTGCAGCCCGTGCGGCTGCGATTCTTCCGTTTAGGCCGCGCGCATCCCCTTCACCTCGCCCGCCAGGGTCTCGGCAAGGTCGGTGCGCTCCCAGGTGAACTCCGGCTCGGTGCGGCCGAAGTGCCCGTAGGCGGCGGTCTTCTGGTAGATCGGCCGCAGCAGGTCGAGCATCTCGCGCAGCCCGTAGGGGGTCAGATCGAAGTGCTTGCGCACGATCTGCGTCAGGCGCTCGCGCGACAGGCGGCTGGTGCCGAAGGTCTCCACCATGATCGAGGTGGGCTCGGCGACGCCGATGGCGTAGGAGACCTGCACCTCGCAGCGCTCGGCGAGCCCGGCCGCGACGATGTTCTTGGCGACGTAGCGCGCCGCGTAGGCGGCCGAGCGATCCACCTTGGAGGGGTCCTTGCCGGAGAAGGCGCCGCCACCGTGGCGCGCATAGCCGCCGTACGTGTCGACGATGATCTTGCGCCCGGTGAGCCCGCAGTCGCCGACCGGACCGCCGATGACGAAGCGGCCCGGTCGGATTGATGTGGTACTTGGTGCGCTTGTCCACCCACTTCGTCGGCAGCACCGGCTTCAGGATCTCCTCCATCACCGCCTCGCGCAGCACCTTGGTCGAGACTTCGGGGCTGTGCTGGGTGGAGAGCACCACCGCTTCCAGTCCGACCGGGCGGTGATCCTCGTAGCGCAGCGTCACCTGGCTCTTCGCATCCGGGCGCAGCCAGGCGAGCTTGCCGGACTTGCGCACCTGCGCCTGGCGCTTCACCAGGCGGTGAGCGAGCGTGATCGGCGCGGGCATCAGCACGTCGGTCTCGTTGGTGGCGTAACCGAACATGAGTCCCTGGTCGCCCGCGCCCTGCTTGCGCTCGTCCTTGCGGTCGACGCCCTGCGCGATGTCGGGGGACTGCTTGCCGATGATGTTGAGCACCCCGCAGCTGGCGCCGTCGAAGCCCATCTCGGAGGAGTCGTAACCGATGTCGAGGACGGTCTTGCGCACCAGCGCCTCGACGTCCACCCAGGCGCTGGTGGTGATCTCGCCGGCAACGATGACCACGCCGGTCTTGACGAGGGTCTCGCAGGCGACGCGGCCGCGGGCGTCCTCGCGCAGGATCGCATCCAGCACCACGTCGGAGATCTGGTCCGCGATCTTGTCCGGGTGCCCCTCGGAGACCGATTCCGAGGTAAAGAGGTAGTCATTCGCCATGGGCTTGGGTTCGCGATGCGCTCGTGAGTGGTAACTCGCAGTTTAACCCAGGTCGTCCGGGGCTGGCTCCCCTTCGCAGCGCCGGGGCGGGCGGCCTGGCTCGAGCGGTGGCCGCAAAATGCCCGGGGAAATATGTCCGCAACGCCGCTCCTACGGAAACGCCTGTCGCAGCCGGTCCTGGAATTCCGCGCTCGTGAAGCGGTGGTTCTGCGTGCCGCGTGACTCGATCTTGATGGCGCCGATCACGGAGGCAATATGTCCGGTGGCGCGCCAGTCGAGGCCGTGCAACAGCCCGTGAATGAGACCCGCGCGGTAGGCGTCCCCGCACCCGGTCGGATCCACCACCGCGCGCGCCGCGGCGGCGGGAATCGCGATTTCCGCCTCGCGCGTGTAGATCGTCGAGCCGCCGGCGCCGCGGGTGACGATCAGCGCCGCGACGCGCTGCAGGACCTCGCTCGCCCCCCAGCCGCTCTTCTGCTGCAGCAGCTGCCACTCGTACTCGTTCACGCTCACCCAGCGGGCCTGGGAGATCAAGCGCTGCAGCTCGGCGCCATCGAACAGCGGCAACCCCTGGCCCGGATCGAAGATGAAGGGGATGCCCAGCTGCGCGAACTGCGCGGCGTGCTCGATCATGCCCTCGCGCCCGTCGGGCGCCACGATGCCGATGGCGATGTCGCGCGCCTCGCTCACGCGGTTGACGTGCGCGTGCAGCATGGCGCCGGGATGGAATGCGGTGATCTGATTGTCGTCGAGATCGGTGGTGATGAACGCCTGTGCGGTGAGCTCATCCTCGATCACGCGGATGTGATCGGTCGGTACGCCGCTGCGCAAGAGCCACTCCTTGTAAGGCGCGAAATCCCGCCCCACGGTTGCCATCGGCAGGCCCGTGTCCCCGAGGAGCCTCAGGTTGTAGGCAATGTTACCGGCGCAGCCGCCGAACTCGCGCCGCAGCTGCGGCACCAGGAACGAGACGTTCAGCAGGTGAATCTGGTCGGGCAGGATGTGATTGGCGAAGCGATCGCCGAACACCATGATGGTGTCGAAGGCCAGCGAACCGCAGATCAGCGCACGCCCGTTGCGCGGCGCGCCCGGGCTCATGCGCCCGCGCCCCGGCCCGGGCCAGGCGGCGCCGGCGCCGCAGCGGCCTTGCTGGCGGCGTACAGCAGCCCCACGGCATTCTTCGCCAGCTCTGTCAGCCCCGCTCCCGAGCGTTCCTGGTAGTACTTGAGCATCTGCTCGCGCATGCGCGGGTCCCAATAGCGCTTGAGATGATTTGCCACGTCGCGCGCCGCAGCGTCCGCGTCCGTCGTGCCGGCGAAGAACTCGCCGATCTCATTGGTCATCTTGATGAGCAGATCGATGTTCATGGCGTGCTGTTTTGCCTAGGTTACCCGGTGCGGATGCGTGTACACCACGTGCTGATCGGCGCGCGCGAACGCCACCAGCGTGAGCCCGCAGCGCTGCGCCAGGCGCACCGCAAACGCGGTCGGCGCCGACAGCGCCACCAGCAGCGCGATGCCGACGGTGGCACACTTCTGCACCATCTCGTAGCTGGCGCGGCTGGTGATGAGCATGTAGCCGGCCGCGAAATCCGCCTGTGCGCGCGCCAGCGCCCCGATGGTCTTGTCGAGCGCATTGTGCCGGCCGACATCCTCGCGCACCACCTGGATGCCCTCACCCGGAACCACCCAGGCGGCCGCGTGCACGCTGCCGGTACGGGCGTTGATCGGCTGGCGGCCGGCGAGCTGCGCGATCGCCGTGTGCAGTTGCGCCGCGGTGAGGCTCACACCCGCCGGCACTGGCGCGCACTCGCGGATCGCATCCGCGGCCGTTTCGGCCCCGCACAGGCCGCAGCCGGTGCGGCCGGCGAGGTTGCGGCGACGCTGCAGCAGCTGCGTGAAGCGCTCCCAGGCGACGGTGATCTTCACGTCCGCGGAAAGCCTCCCCCTGGGTCACTTCCACGCCGCGGATCTCATCCGCCCGCGCCACCAGCCCCTCGCTGAGCGTGAAGCCGACGGCATAGTCTTCCAGGTCCGCCGGGGTGGCGAGCATCACCACGTGCGGCACGTCGTGGTAGACCAGTGCCACCGGCATCTCTTCGGCCACCTGGTCGGTGGTGCGGGCGATGGCGCCATGTCGCCAGCGCTCGATCGCAACTTCCGCGCTGACCGCCGCCGTGCGCTCCGCGATGACGTTCACCGCCACGCTTCAGGCAGGGGCCGGATCGTGCCTGCGCTTGCGCCTCGGATGCGGCAGGGCGCGCTCGGCCTCGGCGCGCTTCTGCCAGGCGTCCTTCTGACTCACCTGTACCACCTCGACTGCGGTCACCTTGTACTCCGGGCAGTTGGTGGCCCAGTCGGAGTTCTCGGTGGTCACGACGTTGGCGTTGGTCTCGGGGAAGTGGAACGTGGTGTACACCACGCCCGGCGCGATCTTCTCGGATACCTTCGCGCGCAGCACCGTCTCGCCGGCGCGGCTGGTGAGGCCCACCCAGTCGCCGTCGCTGATGCCGCGCACCTCGGCATCGTGCGGGTGGATCTCCAGCACATCCTCCTTGTGCCAGATGACGTTGCGGGTGCGGCGCGTCTGCGCACCGACGTTGTATTGCGTCAGTATCCGCCCGGTGGTGAGGATCAGCGGGAAGCGGCTGTTCGAGCGCTCGCTGGTAGGCACGTACTCGGTCGGCCAGAACTTGCCCTTGCCGCGGACGAAGTGGCCGACGTGCATGGTCGGTGTGCCCTCGGGCGCCTCGTCGTTGCACGGCCACTGGATGCTGCCCAGCCGCTCGATCCTCTCGAAGCTCATGCCGGCAAAGGTCGGCGTGAGGCGCGCGATCTCGTCCATGATCTCGCTGGCGTGGCTGTAGTTCATCGGGTAGCCGAGCGCATTAGACAGCAGGCAGGTGACCTGCCAGTCCTGATAACCGCCGAGCGGCTCGATGATCTTGCGCACCAGCGAGGTGCGCCGCTCGGCGTTGGTGAACGTCCCGTCCTTCTCGAGGAACGAGGAGCCCGGCAGAAACACGTGCGCGTACTTCGCGACCTCGTTGAGGAACAGGTCCTGTACGACGCAGAACTCGAGCGAGGCCATCGCCGCGCTCACATGGTGCGTGTTCGGGTCGGACTGCACGAAGTCCTCACCCTGCACGTACATGGCCTTGAACGTACCGTCGAGCGCCGCCTCGAACATGTTGGGTATGCGCAGCCCCGGTTCCGACTGCAGCTTCACGCCCCACTCGTCCTCGAACGACTTGCGCACCACCGGGTCGGACACGTGACGGTAGGCGCTGAACTCGTGCGGGAAAGAGCCCATGTCGCACGAGCCCTGCACGTTGTTCTGACCGCGCAGCGGGCTCACCCCGACGCCCTCGCGGCCGAGATTGCCGGTCGCCATGGCGAGGTTGGCGATCGCCATGACGGTGGTGCTGCCCTGGCTGTGCTCGGTGACGCCGAGGCCATAGTAGATGGCGCCGTTGCCGGCGGTCGCGTAGAGGCGCGCCGCGCGCCGCACGCGCTCGGCGGGCACGCCGGTCAGGGGCTCGGAAGCCTCCGGCGAATTGCGTTCCTCGGCCACGAACGCCTGCCACTTCGCGAACGATTCCGGCTCGCAGCGCTCGGCGACGTAGTCTTCCTTGACGAGGCCCTCGGTTACCACCACGTGCGCCAGCGCATTCAGCAGCGCCACGTTGGTGCCCGGCTGCAACTGCAGGTGCTCGTCCGCCTCGATATGCGGGGTGCGTACCAGGGCGATCTCGCGCGGGTCGGCGATGATCAGCTTTGCGCCCTGGCGCAGGCGGCGCTTCATCTGCGAGGCGAACACCGGGTGCCCGTCGGTGGGGTTGGCGCCGATGATCATGATCACGTCCGCCTGCATGACGGAATCGAACGCCTGCGTGCCGGCGGACTCGCCGATGGTGTTCTTGAGCCCATAGCCGGTGGGCGAATGGCAGACGCGTGCGCAGGTGTCGACGTTGTTGTTGCCGAAGGCCGCGCGCACCAGCTTCTGCACCAGGAAGGTTTCCTCGTTGGTGCAGCGTGAGGAGGTGATGCCGCCAACCGAGTCGCGGCCGTACTTGTCCTGGATGCGGCGGATCTCGCTCGCGGCGTAGCCGATGGCCTCCTCCCAGGAGACCTCGCGCCACTCGTCGCGGATGCTCTTGCGCAGCATCGGCTTGATGACGCGGTCGGCGTGTGTCGCGTAGCCCCAGGCGAATCGCCCCTTGATGCAGGCGTGACCGTGATTCGCCTTGCCGGCGCGATCGGGCGTCATGCGCACCACTTCGACGTCGGCGCCCTCACCTTTGAGTTCCGCCTTGAAGCTGCAACCCACGCCGCAGTAGGCACAGGTCGTCGTTACGGCGCGCTCGGGTGCACCTAAGCCGATAATCGACTTCTCGGTGAGCGCTGCGGTCGGGCAGGCCTCGACGCACGCCCCGCAGGAGACGCACTCGGATTCGAGGAACGGCTCATCCTGGCTCGCCGCGACCTTGGAGCTGAAGCCACGGCCCTGGATGGTGAGCGCGAAGGTGCCTTGCACCTCGTCGCAGGCGCGCACGCAGCGCGAGCACACGATGCACGAATCCGGGTCGAAGGT
Organism: uncultured Gammaproteobacteria bacterium; assembly: GCA_963835645.1. GTDB lineage: Bacteria > Pseudomonadota > Gammaproteobacteria > Steroidobacterales > Steroidobacteraceae > 13-2-20CM-66-19. The sequence continues at coordinate 73,424 of CAWIGQ010000003.1, forward strand.
GAAATACGGATTGCTCTCGTCCTTGGGCTGGCCGAAATGGCGCTTGCCGTTGGCGTATGGAGTCGACTGCACTCCGAGCTTGTGCGCCATGGCGCGCAGTTCCGTGCGCGCCTCTGCCTCGCTCGGCTCACGCTCGAGCGGATAGTCGGAGAGATACAGCTCCATCACACTGCGGCGCAACTGCTGCAGCTTCGGCGACTGCGTGCGGATCTTCATGCCCGCGGCGACGGTCGTCGTGCAGGAGGCCGGATAACCCTTGCGGCCTTCGACCTCCACCAGGCAGAGCCGACAGGAGCCGAACGCCTTGAGCGTGTCGGTGGCACACAACTTCGGAACCTTCACTCCGGCGAGCGCCGCAGCGCGCATCACCGAGGTGCCCTCCGGCACCGTGATCGCGTGGCCGTCGATCTCGACGCTGACCGGCGCGCCTGCGCTTACCGGCTCCGGAGTCCCAAGGTCTTCGTAATCTATGGCATACATGCTTTAAGCCTCGCTCGTGCCGCGGCGTCAGTTGACGCGCGCGCGAAAATCTTCCCGGAAGTACTTCAGTGCGCTCTGCACCGGGAACGGCGCCATGCCGCCCAGTCCGCACAGTGATCCCTGCACCATCGTCTCGCACAGCTCCTCGAGCAGACGCACGTTACGCTCGCCGTCGACCCCTGCGAGGATGCGATCGATCACCTCCACGCCGCGTGTCGAGCCGATGCGGCACGGCGTGCATTTGCCGCACGACTCGATCGCGCAGAACTCCATCGCATAGCGCGCCATGCGCGCCATGTCGACGCTGTCGTCGAACACCACGATGCCGCCGTGCCCGAGCATCGCGCCGATGCCGGTGAGCGCCTCGTAGTCGACCGCGGTGTCGAAGTGCGCGGACGGCACATACGCTCCGAGCGGCCCGCCGATCTGCACCGCGCGGATCGGCCTGCCGGTGGCGGTGCCGCCACCATAGTCGTAGAGCAGCTCGCGCAAGCTCAGCCCGAAGGCGCGCTCCACCAGGCCGCCGCGGCGGATGTTGCCGGCGAGCTGAATCGGCAGCGTGCCGCGCGACTTGCCCATGCCGAAGTTGGCGTAGGCATCCGCCCCGCGCGCCAGGATCCACGGCACGCTCGCGAGGGTCACCACATTGTTGACAACGGTGGGCTGGCCGAACAGCCCCTTGATTGCCGGCAGCGGCGGGCGTACGCGTATCTCCCCGCGCTTGCCCTCGAGGCTCTCGAGCATCGAGGTCTCTTCGCCGCAGATATAAGCGCCGGCGCCGAGGCGCACTTCGAGGTCGAAGCGCTTGCCGCTGCCGGCCACGTCGGCGCCGAGGTACTGTCCCTCGTAGGCGGCCGCGATGGCGCTCCTGAGCGCGACCGCGGCGTGCGGGTATTCCGCGCGCAGGTAGATGTAGCCGGAAGTGGCGCCGACGGCGATGGCCGCGATGGTCATGCCCTCGATGAGCGAGAACGGATCGCCCTCCATCAGCATGCGGTCGGCGAACGTGCCCGAGTCTCCCTCGTCGGCATTGCAGGTGACATATTTCTGCGCAGGCGGCTGCTCGAGCACCGTCTTCCACTTGATCCCCGTCGGGAAGGCAGCGCCACCGCGTCCGCGCAGCCCCGAAGCGGTCAGCGTCTGCACCACCTCGGCGGGGGCGAGCGCGAGCGCGCGGGTGAGGCCGCGGTAGCCGCCGTGCTGCAGATAATCGGCGAGGCTCGCCGGATCGACGATCCCCACCCGCTCGAAGGTCAGGCGCTGCTGGCCCTTCAGCCACGGGATCGCATCGGTGAGCCCCAGGGCGAGCGGATGGGTCCCGCCGCTCAGGAAGTCTGCGGCGAACAGCGAGGGCACGTCCGCCGCGCTCACCGGACCATAAGCGCAGCGGCCGGCGGGCGTCACCACCTCCACGAGCGGCTCGAGCCAGTAAGCCCCGCGCGAGCCATTACGCACCATGCGCAGCGCCACCCCGCGGCGCGTGGCCTCCGCGGCCACCGCCGCCGCGACCTCGCCGGCCCCGACCGACAGGGCGCCCGCATCCGCGGGGATATAGACGGTCGCGGTCATGGCGGGAGCGAGTTCTCCGCGATCAGCGCATCGAACGCCTCGGGCGTCACGCGTCCGTACAGCCGCCCATCGATCATCGCCGCGGGCGAGCAGGCGCAGTTGCCGAGGCAGTAGATCGGCTCGAGTGAGAACTCGCCGTTTGTCGTGGTCTGGTGAAAATCGATGCCCAGACGGCGGCGCGCGTGCGCGGTGAGCGCCTCCGCGCCCATCGACTGGCAGGACTCTGCCTGGCACAGGCTCACGGTGTGCCTGCCCGGTGGCGAGTGACGGAAGTAGTGGTAGAAGGTGACGACGCCGTGTACCTCGGCGCGCGAGAGATTGAGGCCCTCGGCCACCACGGGAACGGCGGCCGCGGGAACAAACCCGAGCGCCGACTGGATGGCGTGCAACACTTCAAGCAGTGGACCGGGCCGTCCTTTGTGTTCCGCGACGATGTGCCGCACGACGGCCGTCTCGGCCGGCGGTAAAGTCTCCATAAGACGAACAGTATACGTCCGGCGCACAGCCGGAGCTTGAATACGGTCGCCGGAGGCCCGGATGACCCTACACTGCCACCGGAAACGCTGAGAACCGTGCTCGATCCGCATCCCTCGAGGCCCGCCCCGGCGGGTGTGCTGCTGGCATGGCTGCTGCTGCTCGCGCCAGGCCTGCGGCCGGGCTATGCGCTGGACCTCGGCCGGAGAGTTCACCCTCGGCGGCAGCCTCGCTGTCACCAGCGACTACATCTATCGCGGAGTCTCCGAGAGCAACGGCCACGGCGCGTTCCAGGCGGACCTGCACCTCGACAGCGGCAGCTCTTTCATTGGCGTCTGGGGCTCAACGCGCGACCACACTCTCGATCCCTACGCCGATTACGATGTCGAGATCTATCTCGGGCACCGCTTCGACCTGAGCAGCGCCTGGAGCGCGACATTGAGCGCGCGCGCCCACTATTTCGTCGGCGGCACGCAGGAGGAGGGCTCGGCCGATTATGAGGAGATCTCCGGCGCGCTCACCTACCTCGACCGCTGGACGGTATCGTTCACCGCCATCCCGAACGCCATGCACTACTGGTTCGACCAGCGGGTCGGCCGCAGCCCCGCGTGGGTCGCCGAGACCAGCGGACAATGGCTCCTGCCCGTCGCGGGCTCTTCGTGACCGGCGGCGGCGGCTATTACTATGCCAGCCGCACCGGGCCGGGCATCGGCGCGCGGCGGCGGCTACGCGTACGGCAACGCCGGATTGGCGTTCGAGCACCGCCGCTGGCGTCTCGATGTCGGCTACTTCGTGGCGCAGGGCAAGGCGCGTCAGCTCGTTCCCTATCCGGTCCCGAGCGATCGCCTGGCCGGCAGCGTGGTGTGGCGCTTTTGACGCCCTGCGGCGGCGGGGCGATAGTTGGGAAAGCACACTGAACCGCCACGGGTGCGCGCGACACTTACCGCAGTAAGGGCGCGTCTCCCGTGAGGGCAAGGGCTTTGCAGCGACCAGGTTATGGCAGAACTTAGCATTCGCGGGGCGGCCGGCACGGCGCACGAGGTGGATCTCCTCGCGCGCATCGGCGAGGGCGATCGCAAGGCGTTCGAGGAGCTCTACAACCTCTACCACCGCCGCATGGCGCGCTTTCTGACGCGCCTGACGCACCGCTACGACATCGCCGAGGAAGTCATCAACGACACCTTCTGGGTCGTGTGGCGCAAGGCCCGCAGCTTTCGCGGCGACTCCCAGCCCTCGACCTGGATCCTGGGGATCGCGTACCGCAAGGCCCGGAACGCGTTCCGCTCCTCCGCACGGCTGGCGGAGCAGAACCTGGACGTGGAGCTGAGCGCCACTTACGACGCGAAGAACCCGCCGGCACCGAGGAGCTGCGCGACTGGCTGGCGGCCGCGCTCACGCAGCTGCCGGTGGAGCAGCGTATGGCAGTGGAGTTGTGTTACGAGCTGGGGCACTCCTGCGAGGAGATCGCGGTGATCATGAGCTGTCCGGTAAACACCGTGAAAACGCGGCTGTTCCACGCACGCGCCAAACTGCAGAAGCTGCTGCCGCTGCTGGCAAATCCCACAGCCGCCGGCGCGGGCGCCAGCGCGACACGTACGCCGGCCGCGGGCGCACGTTACGGGGAGGCCGTCATGACGGCGAGCGACTCGCGTCACGAGGAATCCTGGCTGCTGTTGCCGTGGCTGGCCAATGGCCGCCTGCCGGCGGCAGAGCGTGCGCGCGTGGAGGAGCACGTGCGCGAGTGCGAGCAGTGCGCACGCGAGGTCGCGTGGCAGCGCCTCGCATGTCAGGCCCTCGCCGAACCCGACCGCATTACCTATGCCCCGGCGCCGTCCTTCCGCAAGCTCATGGAGCGCATCGACGGCCGGCCCGCTGCGCCGCGGCAGCGGCCGCGCAGCGCGCGTGCGCGGCCTGTCCCCGGCGGTACTCGCAGCGTGGCGGCCCCCGGGTCTCGCCTGGGCGGCGAGTTTCGTGCTGCTCGTCGGCTTCGCCACACTTGCTCCCATGGCGTACCGCTGGTCGCAGCCGCTGTATGCCACGCACACCGCCCCCACCCCGCTCACTGCGGACGTGCTGCACATCGCCTTCGAGCGCTCGCTTGCCATCGGCGAGGTGGAACAGCTGTTGCGCTCGGCAGGCGCACGCGTAGTCGAGGGTCCGGGGACGACCGGTATTTTCGGCGTCGCTCCGGTAGCCTCAGCGCCGCGGCGTGCGGCGGATGCACAGAGCGTCAGTCCGCAGATGCGCGCGCTGGCGGCGCGGCTGCGATCGGATGCGCGCGTGCGCTGGGTCGAGCCGCTCGCCGCGAGCGAGCCGCCCGAGGGCGCGCCGGCGCCGCGCGCGCCGGTACCTTGATGCGCGCATTCGCGCGCGCCGCCGTCGCCTCGCTTGCGATCCTGGCAGGCGCAAGTGCGCTCGCCGCGCCGCCGCCTGCGGGCGGGCACGCTGCCGCGGATTGTCGTGGCCTTTGCGAACCAGCCCTACACGGCGCCAGGGGCGGCGGGCGCGACCGGCAGTCACTACGGCGGCGGCGGCTATCGCGTGGCGCAAAGCGCCCAGCAGCAGGTGCACAGCGTGGCCGCGGCCTACTCCCTGCGCGAGGTGGCGAGCTGGCCGATCCAGGCGCTGTCGATGCATTGCGTGGTGTTCGAGATCACCGACGGCCGGCCGGTGGCGGAGGTGCTGGCGGCGCTCTCGCAGGATGCGCGCGTGGTGCTCGCGCAGCCGCTGCAGGAATTTCACACCCTGACCGACTCCGGGGCAGCCGCTGCGCCCTACAACGACCCGCTCTACGACCTGCAGACCAACCTCGCCGTGCTCGGCATCGCCCGCGCCCAGCAGCGCACGCAGGGAGGCGGCGTGCGCATTGCGCTCATCGACACCGGGGTCGACGCCAGCCACCCGGATCTGCACGGCCGCATTGTGCGCACCCGTTCGTTCATTGCCGCGCGCCCCCCGGGCGGCTCGCTGCGCCACGGCACCGCCATGGCCGGGCTGATCGCGGCGGTCGCCAACAATCACATCGGCATCGTCGGGATCGCGCCGCTGGCGCGGCTGGAGGTCTTCGAGGCGTGCTGGCAGCTCGCGCCCGACAGCGACGCGGCCGCGTGCAACACCTTCACGCTGGCGCAGGCACTCGCCGCGGCGCTCGCTTCCGGCGCACCGCTCGTCAACCTGAGCATCGCAGGTCCCGCCGATCCGCTGTTATCCGCGCTGGTGGAACACGGCCTGAAGCGCGGGGTGATCTTCGTGGGCGCGGTTGCCGGCCCTGTCGCGGGCTTTCCGACCGCGATCGCGGGCGTGCTCAGCGCGGGCGGGAGCGAGCATCCGCTGCCGCCTGGCGCACTCGCCGCGCCTTCCGAGCACGTGCTCACGCTGCGTCCGGCCGGAGAGTATGACTTTGAATCCGGCAGCTCCGTGGCCGCGGCCGAGCTCACCGGAGTCATCGCGCTGCTGATGTCGGCGTCCTCCGCGCGGCTGAGCTCCGCAACCATCGCCTCGCTCCTGAGCGAGCGCGCGAGCGCCGTGTCCGCGGCGGCGGCCGATCCCGCCCCGGTCGACGTCAATGCCGCGCTCGCGCGTCTCGACGCCGCGCAACATCGCGTCGCCGTGACCGCGAGCGCGGGGGCGCTGCACCGTACAGTGAGCGACGACGGCGGCCTGACCTGGAGCCTGATCGAGCAGGCGCGCGCACGCATCGCAGGCAAGGTGAGCCTGACTCCGGTACTCACCAGTTCCACTCTCGATGCGCTCGCCGGCAGCGCGGCTGTACTTCAAGTGCGAGAACCTGCAGAAAGGCGGCGCCTTCAAGGCCCGCGGCGCCACCAACGCGGTGTTCGCGCTGCCGCAGAGCCAGGCGCAGCGCGGCGTCGCGACACACTCCTCCGGCAATCACGGCGCAGCGCTCGCGCGCGCCGCGCGCCTGCGCGGCATCCGCGCCTACGTGGTGATGCCCGACAACGCCGCTCAGATCAAGCGCGCCGCGGTCGCGCGCTACGGGGGCGAGATTACCTGGTGCGCGCCGACGCTCGCAGCGCGCGAGAGCACCGTGAGCACGGTGATCGCTGCGACGGGCGCCACGCTCGTGCATCCGTATGACGATCTTGCGGTCATGGCCGGCCAGGGGACCGCCGCCGCTGAGCTGCTCGAGCAGGTGCCCGACCTCGAGCTGGTTCTGTGTCCGGTCGGCGGCGGGGGGCTGCTCGCGGGCACGGCGGTCGCCGCGAAGACGCTCAGGCCCGGCATCCGCGTGATCGGCGTCGAGCCGGCAGGCGCCGATGATGCCGCCCGCTCCCTGCGCGCCGGCCACATCGTGCCGAGCGTCAATCCGCACACCATCGCCGACGGCCTGCGCAGCTCGCTCGGCGAACGGCCGTTCGCGGAGATCCGCCGCCTCGTCGATGACATCGTCACGGTGCCGGAGGAGGCGATCGTTGCGGCGATGCGCTCGCTGTGGGAAGTGCTGAAGGTCGTCGTCGAGCCCTCGGGCGCAGTGCCCTATGCCGCGCTGCTTGCACTGCGCGCATCGCTGCCAGGGCGAAAGATCGGGCTGGTGCTGAGCGGCGGCAACGTCGATCTCGACCGGCTGCCGTGGAGCGTGGCCGCGCCCGGCTGACTTCAGACGCGCTCGAGGATGACGGCGATCCCTTGCCCGACTCCGATGCACATGGTGCACAGCGCATAGCGAGCGCCGGCGGCGGCGAGCTGCCAGGTGGCGGTCGTGGCGAGTCGCGCACCGGACATGCCGAGCGGGTGGCCGAGCGCAATGGCGCCGCCGTTCGGGTTCACGTGCGCGGCATCGTCGGGGAGCCCCAGCTCGCGCAGCACCGCGAGCGCCTGACTTGCGAAAGCCTCATTCAGCTCGATCACATCGAGCTGCCCGAGCGTGAGGTGCGCGAGCGCCAGCACCTTGCGCGTCGCGGGCAGCGGTCCCATGCCCATGATCCGCGGCTCCACGCCCGCTGTCGCGGCGGCGACGATGCGCGCGCGCGGCGTGAGGCTCCAGCGGCGCGCGCCGGCGGCGGAGGCGATGATGAGCGCACAGGCGCCGTCGTTGACGCCCGAGGCGTTGCCGGCGGTGACCGTGCCGCCGGCGCGAAACGGCGCCGCGAGCGCCGCGAGCTGCTCGAGCGTAGTCTCCGGCCGCGGGTGCTCGTCGCGCGTCACGCGCAGCGGCGGCTTGCCCTTGCGTTGCGGGATCTCCACTGCGACCAGCTCGCCGGTGAAGAAGCCGCGCTCCGCGGCGGCGGCGGTGCGCTGCTGGCTGCGCAGCGCGAAGTGGTCCTGGTCGGCGCGCGTGATGTTGAATTGCGCGGCCACGTTCTCGCCGGTCTCCGGCATCGAGTCAACGCCGAAGCGCTCCTTGATGCGCGGATTTACGAACCGCCAGCCGATGGTCGTGTCGTAAACTTCCGCGTTGCGGCTGAAGGCGGCATCGGCCTTGGGGCTCACGAAGGGCGCGCGCGACATGGACTCGACACCGCCCGCCACCAGCACCTCGGCTTCGCCGCTGCGGACGGCGCGCGCCGCCTGGGCGACGGCATCGAGCCCCGAGCCGCACAGTCGGTTGATCGTGGCGCCGGGGACCGTCACCGGCAGCCCCGCGAGCAGCGCCGCCATGCGCGCGACGTTGCGGTTGTCTTCGCCCGCCTGGTTGGCGCAGCCGAGCAATACCTCCTCGATGGCCGCCGGATCGAGCGAGGGGTTGCGCTGCAGGAGCGCGGCCAGGGGAATCGCGGCCAGGTCATCGGCGCGCACCGCGGCGAGCGTGCCGCCGTAGCGGCCGATGGGGGTGCGTACGGCATCGCAGATGAAGGCATCGCTCATGGTGCGCCCATGATAGCGGATGGGCGCATGGGGCTGCGGGGAGCGCCCCGCGCGGCGCGTCTTTTCCTGCAGCCGCGCAGCGCGGACCGGTAAGATTGCTGGATGCCGGTGCTGCTACCGCCCGCCACGCGGGCACTGATCGTGATCAATGTGGGCGTGTTTCTGCTGCAGCAGTGCGCCTGGAACATGATGGTCGGGCTGTTTGCGCTATGGCCCCTGGGGAGCAACCTGTTCCATCCCTGGCAGCTGCTCACCTACGCGTTCCTGCATGGCAGCGTGCTGCATATCTTTCTCAACATGTTCGCGCTGTTCATGTTCGGCCGCGGACTGGAGATCTATTGGGGCGCGCGGCGTTTCGCGAGTTACTTCCTGGTGTGCGTGGTCAGCGCAGCCCTGACGCAGCTCGCGGTGGAAGCGGCCGCTGCAGGGCAGGAGCCGGTGCTCGGGGCATCCGGCGGGGTCTTCGGCGTGCTGCTCGCCTTCGCGTGGTATTTCCCCAGGCAGCGCCTGTTCGTCATACCGATTCCGATTCCGATACCGGCGTGGCTGTTCGTGACGATCTACGCGCTGATCGAGCTCTTTTCCGGGCTCACCCGCACGCAGCAGGGCGTGGCGCACTTCGCCCACCTCGGCGGCATGCTCGGCGGCGCGCTGTGCATCCTGTACTGGCGCGCGCGCCGGCGCTTCAGCGCCTGAAGCGCGGCACGCCTCAGGCACAGCGGCGGGCTTTTGACGCGCGTATGACGTGCGCGTGTCGCAGGCGTGATGCGTGGGCGCGCCATCTGCCTCGAAGTACCATGAAGTATAGAAGCTAATTTAATGAGATCATTTGATAATTTTTGCGAAGTTGAATTCCACGCCGGGTCACGGTCACAATCGCGCGCTTTGAAAGCGGGCGGGAACTTTTCGCCTGCGCCCCGACTAAAGACCGAAGGCTCATGATCAGGACCGAACACCTTACCAAACACTACGGCTCGCTCGCGGCGGTGGAGGACGTGAGCTTCCAGGTGGGGCCGGGCGAGGTGCTCGGCTTTCTCGGGCCCAACGGCGCCGGCAAGACCACCACCATGCGCATGCTCGCCGGGTTCGTCGCGCCCACGGCCGGCCGCGCCAGCATTTGCGGCCACGACGTCGAGGCCGAGCCGCTGGCCGCGAAGGCGGCGCTGGGCTACCTGCCCGAAGGCGCGCCGAGCTACGGCGAGATGACCGTGCGGGGCTTCCTCGACTTCGTGGCGGATCTGCGCGCGCTCGCCGGCGCGCAGCGCGCGGCGCGCCTGCAGCACGTCATCGAGCACCTGCAGCTCGGCGCGGTGCTCGAGCAGACCATCGACACGCTCTCCAAGGGCTTTCGCCGCCGCGTCGGACTCGCGCAGGCGATCGTGCACGATCCGCCGGTGCTGATCCTCGACGAGCCCACCGACGGGCTCGACCCGAACCAGAAGCACGAGGTGCGCACGCTGATCAACGACATGGCGCGCGACAAGATCATCGTCATTTCCACGCACATCCTCGAAGAGGTCGATGCGGTGTGCACGCGCGCGATCATCATCTCCCGTGGCCGCATCGTGGCCGACGACACGCCTGCCGGGCTCGCCGCGCGCTCGCGCTATCACAACGCCGTCTCCATGCAGCTCGAGGAGCCTCGCGACCTCGGCGCCGCCCGCGCCGCGGTGGCGGCCCTGCCTGCGGTCGCCGGCGTCGAGGTGAGCGAGCGCGATGGGCGTCTCACCGCGCTGCCCAAAGCGGGCGCCACCATTCTGCCGGCGCTCTCGGAGTTCGCGGCCCACAGCGGCCTGCGGCTGAAGGAGCTGCACCTGGAATCAGGACGACTCGACGAAGTGTTCCGCACCATCACCGCCTGAAGGAGCCCCGAGAGATCATGAGCAACGTGCGCATCATCATGCGCCGCGAACTGGCGAGTTACTTTGCGACGCCGCTGGCGTACGTGTTCATACTCATCTTCCTGGTGCTGGCCAGCGCCTTCACTTTCTACCTCGGCGGCTTCTACGAGCGCGGCCAGGCGGATCTCGACCCGTTCTTCACCTTCCACCCCTGGCTGTACCTGTTTCTGATTCCGGCGCTCTCGATGAAGCTGTGGGCCGAGGAGCGCAAATCCGGCAGCATCGAGCTGCTGATGACTCTGCCGGTGAGCCTGCGCGATGCGGTGCTGGGCAAGTTCCTCGCCGCCTGGATCTTCACCGCGCTCGCACTCGCCCTCACCTTCCCGTTGTGGATCACGGTCAACTACCTCGGCAGCCCCGACAACGGCGCGATCCTCGCCGCCTACCTCGGCAGCGTGCTGCTCGCCGGCGGCTTCCTCGCCATCGGCTCGTGCATGTCGGCGCTGACGCGCAATCAGGTGGTGGCCTTCATCCTCGGGGTCGTGGCCTGCTTTGCGTTCCTGCTCGCGGGCTTTCCGCTGGTGCTCGACGTGTTCCGCGGCTGGGCGCCGCAGGCGCTCACCGACGCGATCGCCTCGCTCTCGTTCCTCACGCACTTCGAGTCCATCGTCAAGGGCGTCATCGACGTGCGTGACCTGCTGTACTTCGCGATGCTGATCGCCTTCTTCCTGCTGGCGACCGCGGTCGCGCTCGAGCTGCGCAAGGCGGACTGAGCGGGGAGCGCTGCCAACCTCATGAACAAACGCTCAACTCTCGGCGGCGGCACGGTACTGGCGCTGGCGTTGCTCTTCATCGCCCTTACGGTGCTGTTCAACTACGCCCTGCGCGGCTGGCGGCTGGATCTGACGCAAAACCGCCTCTACACCACCGCACCCGGAACCGACCGGGTGCTCGCGGGCATCAGGGAGCCCATCAACCTGTATTTTTTCTTCTCCGAGCGCGCCGCCGGGCAGCTGCCGCAGCTGAAAACCTACGGCGTGCGGGTGCGCGAGTTCCTCGAGGAGCTCGCCGGGCGCTCCAATGGCAAGCTGCGTCTGCACGTGATCGATCCGCAGCCGTTCTCCGAGGAAGAGGATCGCGCCGCCGAGCTCGGCGTGCGCGGCGTGTCGTTGGGCGCCACCGGCGGGCAGTTCTACTTCGGCCTGGCCGGGCACCAACTCCACCGACGGCCACGCTGCCATCGAGTTCTTCGATCCCAACAAGGAGCAGTTCCTCGAGTACGACGTCGTCAAGCTGGTCTACGAGCTCGCCAATCCGAAAAAGCCGGTGGTGGCGTGGCTGTCCTCGCTGCCGATGGGGCCAGGGTTCGATCCGCAGACCGCACAGATGCGCGAGCCGTGGGTCATCTACAGCGAGGCGCAGCAGCTCTTCGAGCTGCGGCCGCTCGATCAGACTGCGACCCGCATCGACCCCGATGTGAACGTGCTGGTGCTGGTGCACCCGAAGGATCTGTCGCCCACCACGCAGTTCGCCATCGATCAGTACGCGCTGCGCGGTGGGCATATCCTCGCATTCGTCGACCCGCTCGCCGAGGCCGACCCCGCCGGAGCCGGTGGCAATCCCATGGCCGCCATGGGTGTCGACAAGTCATCGCACCTCACGGCGCTGCTGAAGGCCTGGGGAGTGCAGTTCAATCCCGGCGAGGTGATCGCCGATCGCGGCCACGCGCTCAGCGTCACCATGCGCCAGGGGCAGGAGCCGGTCGAGCATTTAGGGGTGCTCGGGCTCGGCAAGGACAGCTTCGCGAGCGATGACGTCATCACCGCGGGGCTTTCCAACGTCAACGTCGCGACCGCCGGCTATCTCGAGCCCATCGGCGGCGAGCAGGGCTGCCAGCCCGTCAAGGGCGCCAAGTCCTGCTTCGAGCCACTGCTGCTGTCGAGCACGGATGCCGAGCCGCTGCCGGTCGAGCGCTTTCGGATGCTGTTCGACCCCGCGACGCTGCGCGATGGCTTCAAGCCCACCGGCCGCCGCTATGCCATCGGCGCGCGCGTCAGCGGCAACGTGCACACGGCATTCCCCGCCGGTCCGCCTGCCGGCGTGACGCTGCCGCCCGGCCAGCTCGATCTGAAGCAGTCCGCCAGAGCGCTCAATCTCGTGGTATTTGCCGACACTGATCTGCTGTCGGATTATCTGTGGGTGCGTGAGCAGAGCTTCTTCGGCCAGCGCATGACGCAGGCCTGGGCGAGCAACGGCGACCTGGTGCAGAACGCGCTCGACAATCTCGCCGGCAGCGCCGACCTGATCAGCGTGCGCGGGCGCGCCTCGTTCACGCGGCCGTTCGAGCGCGTGGAGAAGCTGCGCCGCGCCGCCGATGAGCGCTTCCGCGCCAAGGAGCAGGAGCTCGAGCAGCAGCTGCGCGACACCGAGAGCAAGCTCACCGCGCTTGCAATCGAAGGGCGACAGCGCCTCGACGGTGATCCTCACCCCCGAGCAGGAGCAGGACATCGAGCATTTCCAGACCGAGAAGCTGCGCATCCGCAAGGAGCTGCGCGCGGTGCGCGCAGGGCTCGACGCAGACATCAAGGGCCTGGGCACGAGGGTCAAGATCATCAACATCGTGGCAGTGCCGGCGGCCTTCGCGCTGGCGGCGCTGCTGATCGCCGGCTGGCGCCGGCGGCGGCGCGTGAAGCCGGCCGACACCGCGGCCGCGGCGACTCACCCGTGAGCGCGCGCCGCGTCGCGTGGCTGCTGGCAGCCGCCATCGCGCTGATTGCGTTTGCGATCTGGCTCTCCTCGCGGCGTCACCTGGAGCGCTCGATCATGGTGGGCGACCTGGTGCTGCCGGGGCTCGAACACAGCGTCAATGCCGTCACCGCCGTGCGCCTGCGCAAGGGCGACGAAGCTCACACGACGTTGCAGAAGGATGGCAGCGGCGGCTGGAGCGTCGCCGAGCGCGGCTGGCCGGCCGAGATGGGCAAGGTGCGCAAGCTCCTGCTGAACCTCGGCGCCTTGAACATCGTCGAGGAGAAGACGCGCGTCGCTGCGCGTTACCCGGAGCTCGGCGTCGAGGATGTGAGCTCGCCGAAGGCGAGCGGCACGCGCGTGGACATCGTCACGCCCGCACGCACCTGGGCGCTGATCGTCGGCAAATCCTCGAGCGCCAAGTCCGGCTACGTGCGCATCGTCGGTGCCGAGCAGAGCCTGCTCGCCGCACCGCTGCTGAGCGTCGATGCCGATCCGAAAACGTGGCTCGAGCAGAGACTCATCGATCTGCCGGCAGCGCGCGTGCGCCAGATCGAGGAAAAGCCCGCGCCGGGTCCGGCCTTCAGCGCCTCGCGCGACAAGAAGGACGACAGCAACTTCACCGTGGGCCCGCTGCCCAAGGGCCGCACGCTCACCGGCCCGGGCGCCGCGGAGCCGCTCGCCGGTGCGCTCAGCTCGCTGACGCTCGATGACGTGCACAAGGCCGGCGGCGCCGATGCGCAGGCGGCGCACGCCCTGTTCCGCACCTTCGACGGGCTCGAAGTCGACGTCGCCGGGCGCAAGGACGGGGCGCATTCGCTGGTGACGATCAGCGCCCGCTCCACGGCGCCGGAGACGGCCGCCGAGGCACAGAAGCTCAACGCGCGCGTGGGTGGCTGGGAGTTCGAGATCCCGGACTACAAGTACACGGTCATCTTCACCCCGCTCGGGGAGCTGCTGCAGAAGCCCCCCGAACCGGCGAAGAAGCCCGAGAAGGCGCATGCGGCCGCCAAGCCGGCCGCGCCGGCGAAGCCGGCGACGACGGCGAATTAAACGCGCGCTACGCTCGCACCTGCGACATGATCGCGAGCGGCCGTCCTTCCGGGTCGCGAAACGTCGCCATCCATTCCTCGGTGCCGTCGGCGTGGCGATGAATCAGGTGCGGAGCCTCGCCGAACTCCACCCCGCGCGAGCGTAGCGTGTCGTAGGCGGCGCGGATGTCCTCCACGCGCAGGTAGAGAATGGATTCCGGGCCGGGCCTGGCATCCGCGCTCAGGAACAGCCGCGTGCCGCCGCAGTCGAAGAACGCCAGCGAGCCGAAGCTGTAGAGGTGTTTGAGGCCGAGCGTCTTGCCGTACCACGCCTCGGACTCCTTGATGTCGCGCACGGTGCGCGAGATCTGCGCGAGCGCGCCGAGCTTCACGGTATCGCTCATCGGTTTCTCCTTGCGGCCGAGGGCGCTGTGGGCGGGCTCGCGGAACCAGCGCCGCAGGCCCTGGCGGTTGACCACGCCGAGCTTCGCCACCGCGTTGGCGACGTGATACTTCACTGCATCGCGGCTGATCCCACGGCGCGCGGCAATCTCCCGGTTGGAGAGCCCGTGCTGCACGGCGTGCACGACGCGCCATTCGGTCGGCGTCAGCACATCGCCGTACGGTGGTCGTCCCCTGCGGCTGTTGCCCGGCATAGCGGCATCCTAAGGTCGGCACGGGCGAATTACCCTCCCCTGTGGTGCGTTGTTGCGATGCAACAGCGCGGGGCTACGCCTCTGCCGCGGGGGAACCCGAGGATGCCCGACCTCATCACAGGGCGTAGAATTTTTCGACAGCCGCCGTCCACTCACGGCCAAGGCAAGGAGACGGACATGAGCGCTGTACTACTCGCGGTATTCAAGGAGTACGGAGCCGCGGATCGCGTGCGCACCCGGCTGGTCCGCGACGGTTTTCCGACCGATCGCGTCGAGCTGACGGCGTCGGTCGAACCCGGAAGGGCTGGACTGCACCCGGCGAACACGGCGCGGGCCAAATTCGTACAGTACTTCCGCACCCTCCTCAGCAAGGAGGACGAGCAGCCCTTCGTCGAGCTGCTGGCCGAACGCGTCGAAGGCGGTGCGGCGACGATCACCGTGCACCCACGCGGCGCCATCGAGACGGTGCGCGCGGCGGAAATACTCGAGCATGAGGGCGCGGTCGAGGTGGTCGGACACGACCTGGAGAAGCAGTCCTTCGAGCACGCGGCCGCCCGTAGCGAAGGCTACTGGGTGCGCCACTTCATGCTCGACAACCCGACCGGCGCCGACTGCATCTACTGCCGGCTGTTCCCGAGCCACAAGCACCAGCATTGACGCGCGAGCCGACGCTGCGTGCGCCGGGCTCGCGCGCCTCGCTCGCAGGCAGGCTATTGCTGCTTTTCGAGCGTGTAAGTCGTCATCTGGCCGTGCGCCACGTCCTTGTCGGTCACCTGCACCGTCTTGCCGTCCGCCGCCACCGCGAGGCGAATCTCGTCGACAACCTTGCCCTGGCGATGGTCGGTTTCCAGTACGGTGGTGGCGTCGAGCTTCTTGAGCGTCACGACCGTGTGGCCCGGATCACCCTCCACCGGGTACTCCTTGCCGTCGAACTTCGCGTCGTAGCTCTGACCGTTCCAGTGCATGGTGAAGTGCTCGGGCGTCATTTCGTACTGCACGGTGCGCATCACCTCATTGCCCGTGAGGTGCTGCTGTTGCCATGAACCGGAGATGGCGTGCGATCCCGGCGGCCCGCCGGCGATACGCTTCGCAACCACTTCCCCGGTGATGACTTTCGCGCCGATGTGGTTCTTGAACTTGCCGGTCAACGTCATGCCGTCGGCCGAGACCGTCTCGATGATCCTGGCGAATTCCTTGCCGCCCTGCTTGAGAACAATCTCGTCCGAGGTCGGGCTGGTGACTTTCACCATCGCCGTGTCGTAGTACGCGTGCCCGGTGACCGGGTGCTCGGCGCCGTCCGCCTTCACCTTGAGCTCCGGGTTGCAGCTCGAGCAGGTGTACTCGCCGTCGGCGAGCAGGTATACGTCCGGCTTGCCGGTCGTTTGCATCGAGTCGAGGTTGGTCTTCCACGTACCATCGAACGGACTGCTCGCGAGCGCCGCCGCCGGTACCAGCAGCAGCGCTGCCACTAGGGTTCTCATGAGGTCTCCTCTCTTGATGGCTGTAGTTGGGTTATATGATGAACGGCGCGCGCCCTCGCGCCGCCAGCAGCCGGCCGCAAGTGTATGCCTACCCGGCGCTCTGTCGGCCCAACAGCGCAGCTTCAGTTCGACGGTGCTGCCGCAGCGCAGGCAGTGCTAATGTGCCCGCCATGGCGAGCGCGACGCACACCGGCGGTTGCCTCTGCGGCGAGGTGCGCTACGAGGTGAGCGGCGAGGTCAGTAACCTCTGTTACTGCCACTGCACCTCGTGTCGCCGCGCCGCCGGCGCGCCGCTGGTGCCATGGGGGACGATCGCGCGCGAGGGCTTCCGCCTGACACGCGGCGCGCTCGCCGAGTATCGTTCCTCGCCGCCGGTGGCGCGCGGATTTTGTGCCGCCTGCGGCACCTCACTCACCTATCGACACGCAGCGCGTCCCGCCGAGCTCGACGTGGCCCTGGCGACGCTCGATGACGCTGCACGCTTCGCGCCGCAGGTGCACGTGTGGGTGAGCGAGAAGCTGCCGTGGGTATCGATCAGCGACGGCCTGCCGCAGTTCGCCGCCGGCTCCGCGGGCGCCGCGCACCAGGGGTGAGGCGAGCGAAGCCCCTAGCGCGCACGTGCCAGCAACGCGGTGGTCACCAGCGCCAGCAGCGTTGTCGGCAGCCACGCCAGCACCACCGGGTTCAGCGCGAACACCACCGTGCTGCTTTCGATCAGCCGCTGCAGCAGGAAGAAGCCGATACCGAGCAGCAGCCCCATCAACATGCGCGTGCCCGCCCCGGCCGAGCGCAGCGAGCCGAGCACGAACGGTATCGCCAGCAGCACCGAGAACACCACCGCCACGGTGCGCGCGATCCGCGACCAGAAGGCAAACAGGTACTCGTGCGCATCGAGCGCATTGTTGCGGAAGTAGGTGATCAGCCGCCACAGCGCGCGGCCGGTGAGCTGCTTCGGATCCTCGACCGCAAGTCCGAGGAACCCGGCGCTCACGTTGGACTCGAGCAGACGCTGCCCGGCCGGGCGGGTGCTGACGATATCGTCGGCGAAGCGCGATTCGGTGTAATCGCTCAGCAGCCATTTGCCCTTGGCGCCGGCGACCGCCCGATTGGCATGTCCCATCGCGAGCAGCCGGTGCTGCGGGGTCAGCTCGAAGATCTGCATGCTGCCGAACTGCCGCTGGCTCGATTGTCCGGCCACGTTGAGAATCAGATCGCCATCGCGCACCCAGGCGCCGCTGCCGCCGCCGAAGCTGACGTTGGTCAGCTTGCTGAAAGCCTTGCCCTCGCGCGCCGCCTGTTGCAGCGGCGGGGCGAGGAACTCGCCCAGCACCACCTCCAACAGGATCAGCAGCAGGCCGGCCAGCAGCGCGATGCCCGCCAGGCGGGCAATCGACACTCCGGTGGCGCGAATGACGGTGAGCTCGCTGCCGCGCGCCAGCGACCCCAATCCGAGCAGCGCACCGATGAGCGCGGTGATCGGCAGCAGCTCGTAGGCGAGCTGCGGCAGGTTCAGCAGCGTGTACCAGAAGGCGGCGAGCTCGTTGTAACGGCCGGTGCCGACGTCGTCCTGCTGGTCGATGAACACGAACAGCGCGCCGAGCACCAGCAGCACCAGCATCACCAGCAGCACCGCGCCGAGGATGGCGCGCACGATGTAGCGGTCGAGCACGCTCATAGCCGGCCCATCCGGTAGCGCAGGCGATGCGCCAGCCGCGGCCCGAGGACTACCGCCAGCGCGAGCAGCGCGACCGCGGCGTGTGTCCACCACAGTCCGAGCGCCTGCGGCAGCGCCTCGCGCGCAATCCAGGTCTTGCCCGCGGCGGCGATGTTGTAATAGAAGAAGAAGATCACCACCGCGATCCACACGCGCGCGTAGCGTCCCTGACGTGGCCGCAGCCGTGCCAGCGGCACGGCGATCAGCGCCAGCACCAGGCACATGATCGGCAGCGTGAGCCGCCAGTGCAGCTCCGCCCGCTCGGCCGGATCGTGCGAATCGAGCAGACTTGCGGTCGGGCGCGCTTCCAGGTCGCGGATCACGTCGTGCACCGCCGGCAACTGTACCGGCACGACGTGCTCGGCAAAGCGCACGATGCGAAATTCCGCGCTGCCGGGCACCCCCTCGAAGCGCTCGCCGTCATAGAGCGTCAGGATGTGCGTCAGACCGTCGGCGGTGACGCGGTGGCTGGCGTGCTGCGCGAGCGCCATTTCCACCAGCGCGCCGCTGTTGCGCTCGAGGAACACGTTGCCGAGCGTGCCGTCGCGGGCCACGGTCTCGGCGAACACCACGGCGCTGCCGCCGAAAGTGCGGAATTTCCCCGGCATGAGCGGCGCCAGTTGTCCGGCGCGCAGCGCCTCGTTGCGCAGGCTCAGGACCCGCTCGGTGGCCTGCGGCGCCAGCACCAGCGAGAGCCACGCGAGGCCCGCGGTGACCGCCACCGCCAGCAGTGCCACCGGCACGTAGATGTTCTGCGGCCCGGCGCCGCACGCCAGCGCCGCGGTCATCTCGCTGTCGTGGTACAACCGGCCGAACGCCAGCACCACGCCCAGCAGCAGCCCGACCGGCAGCAGGATCGACAGGTACTGCAGGGCGCCGAGGCCGATGAGCTCGAGCACCACGCCCTGCGGGTACTGGTTGGCGGCGGCGCGCTCGAGCACCCCTACCACCTGGTTGGCCAGCAGAATGAGCAGCAGCACCCCGCTCACGACCAACCAGGCCGTGACCACCTCACGCAGAATGTAGCGGCCGAGAATATTCCCCAAACGCGATGCTGCCTGCGCGCCGCAAAAAAGAGCGCGCTCATGGGTTACACTTGCACTTCGTTCGCTCCCGTGCTCGCGCACGATGCGCTGCAGAACACGAGCCAGAGCGAGGCGCTCAACGCCGCAAGTAAGGTAAAGCAGACGGCCGCGCGCCTCAACGGCAAGGGGATATTTGCATGGAATTCGGGGTCTGGTCGAAGGGTTTGGCGACACTCGCGGTGGACTGCCTGGTGCTCGGCGTGTTTGAAGAGGCGGAGCTGGGGGGCGAGGGACGCAGCGTCGACAGCGCCTGCGGCGGGCGGCTGAAGAAGCTCCTCGCACGCGGCGACTTCAGCGGGCGCCCCGGCGACACGCTGTTGCTCGGCGACCTGCCCGGCATCCGGGCCACGCACGTGCTGCTCACCGGGCTGGGCACCAAGAAGCAGTTTCAGCGCAAGAGCTGGCGCAAGGCGTGGACCGCGGCCGCCGGCGCGCTCGCGCGCACCCGCATCAGCAGCTGCGCGGTGGCGCTCGACCGGCCGGAGGCGAAGCAGCTGGACGACTACTACCTCGGCCGCGCGGTCGCCGAGGTCACCGGCGGGGCGCTCTATCGGATCAACGATCTTAAAACCGGCAAGAAGCCCCCACCGCCGGCGCTCGCCAAGGTGCTGGCAGGTCCGGTGCGCAAGGCCTCCGCCGCCGAGCGCGGCCTGGCGCAGGGCGCGGCGGTGGCAGCGGCGATGAGCGTGCAGCGCGACCTCGCCAATCTTCCCGGTAATCTCTGCACTCCCACCTTCCTCGCCGAGCAGGCGCGTGCGCTGGGCAAGACTCACGCCGGGCTGCGCGTGCGGGTGCTCGATGAGACCGCCATCCGGCGCGAGAAGATGGGCTGCCTGCTCGCGGTCGCGCAGGGCAGCCATCAACCGCCGCGCTTCATCGTGCTCGAGTACCAGGGCGCGAAGAAGCCGCAGCCGCCGATCGTGCTGGTCGGCAAGGGCGTCACCTTCGACAGCGGCGGCATCTCGCTCAAGGACCCTCCCGGCATGGACGAGATGAAATTCGACATGAGCGGCGCGGCCGCCGTCATCGCCGCGCTCACCTTCGCCGCATCCCTGCGCCTGCCGCTGCAGCTGGTGGGGCTGGTCGCCGCGGTGGAGAACATGCCGGGCAGCAAAGCGGTCAAGCCCGGCGATATCGCCACCAGCGCCTCCGGGCAGACGGTGGAGATTCTCAACACCGACGCCGAGGGGCGGCTGATCCTGTGCGATGCCCTGCACTACGCACGGCGCTTCCAGCCGGCGGCGGTCATCGACATCGCCACGCTCACCGGCGCGTGCGTCATTGCCCTCGGACATCATCATGCGGGCGTCATGGGCAACGACGATCCCCTGGTGCAGGAGCTGCAGGAAGCCGGCGTGCGCGCCGATGACCGCTGCTGGCCCCTGCCGCTCACCGAGGAATACGCCGAGCAGCTGAAGAGCAACTTCGCCGACTTCGCCAATGTCGGCGGGCGCGACGGCGGTGCGATCACCGCGGCGGCGTTCCTCGCCAAGTTCACCCAGGGGCTCAAATGGGCGCACCTCGACATCGCCGGTACGGCGTACCAGAGCGGTGCCAGCAAGGGCAGCACCGGCCGGCCGACGCCACTGCTTGCGGATTTTCTGTTGCGCCGCGTGGCGCGCTGAGGCGCCGCCTATAATCGTCGCGGCGTCCCCTTCGGAAAATTCTCGCCGCAAATGGACAAGGTGTACGCGCCGCAGGAGATCGAGCGGCGCAGCTACGAACGCTGGGAGTCTCACGGCTGGTTCGAGCCCGCTGGCACGGGCGCACCCTTCTGCATCGTGATCCCGCCGCCGAACGTCACCGGGACGCTGCACATGGGGCATGCGTTCCAGCACACGCTCATGGACGCTCTCACGCGCTATCAGCGCATGCGCGGGCGCGATGTGCTGTGGCAGCCGGGCACCGACCATGCGGGCATCGCCACGCAGATGGTGGTCGAGCGGCAGCTGAACGCTCAGGGGGTCAAGCGCACCGACCTCACGCGCGCGGCTTTTCTCGAGCGCGTGTGGAGCTGGAAGGAGCAGTCCGGCGGCACCATCGCAGCGCAGATGCGCCGGCTCGGCGATTCGGTCGACTGGTCGCGTGACCGCTTCACCATGGACCCGGGACTGTCGCGCGCGGTGATCGAAGCGTTCGTGCGGCTGCACGAGGCCGGCCTCATCTACCGCGGCAAGCGCCTGGTCAACTGGGACCCGGTGCTGCTGACCGCGCTGTCGGACCTGGAGGTGCAGTCCGAGGAGGAGGCAGGCGAGCTCTGGCACCTGCGCTACCCGCTCAGCGACGGCAGCGGACACGTGGTGGTCGCGACCACCCGCCCGGAGACCATGCTGGGCGATACCGCGGTGGCGGTGAATCCCGACGATGCACGCTACCAGGGGCTCATCGGCAAAGCGGTGCGGCTGCCCCTTGCCGGGCGCGACATCCCGATCATCGCCGACAGCTATGTCGATCCGGCGTTCGGCTCCGGGTGCGTCAAGATCACGCCGGCGCACGACTTCAACGACTACGAGATCGGGCAGCGCCACGCACTGGAGCTGATCAACATCTTCACCCCGCGAGCCACGCTCGCCGACACCGTCCCGGAGCGCTTCCGCGGCCTCGACCGTTTCGAGGCGCGCCGGCGCGTGGTGGCGGAGCTCGAGGCTGCCGGTCTCCTCGAGCGCGTCGAGCCGCACCGTCTCAGCGTCCCGCGCGGCGATCGCAGCGGCGCGGTGCTCGAGCCCTATCTCACCGACCAGTGGTTCGTGAAGATCGCCCCGCTGGCAGCGCCGGCGATCGCGGCGGTGGAGCAGGGCCGCACGCGCTTCGTGCCGGAGAACTGGGCGCGCACCTATTTCGAATGGATGCGCAACATCAACGACTGGTGCGTGAGCCGGCAGCTGTGGTGGGGCCATCGCATTCCCGCCTGGTACGACGGCGACGGCCAGCTGTACGTCGGCCGCAGCGAAGCGGAAGTGCGCGCGCGCCATCGGCTGCCCGCCGAGCGCGCGCTGCGCCAGGACGAGGACGTGCTCGACACCTGGTTCTCCTCCGCGCTGTGGCCGTTCTCGACGCTCGGCTGGCCGGATGCCACGCCGGAGCTCACGCGCTTCTATCCCGGGAGCGTGCTGGTCACCGGCTTCGACATCATCTTCTTCTGGGTGGCGCGCATGATGATGACGGGCCTGAGGTTCCTGGGCGATGTGCCGTTTCGCGATGTCTACATCACGGGCCTGATTCTCGATGAGCACGGCGACAAGATGTCGAAGTCGAAGGGCAACGTCATCGATCCGCTGGACATCGTCGATGGCATCGCGCTCGAGGCGCTGATCGCCAAGCGCACCAGCGGCCTGATGCAGCCGCAGCTCGCCCCTGCCATCGAGAAGGCCACCCGCCGGCAGTATCCGCAGGGCATTGCCCCGCACGGCACCGACGCGCTGCGCTTCACCTTCGCCGCGCTCGCCTCGCCGAGCCGCGAGATCCGCTTCGATCTGGCCCGTGTCGCAGGCTACCGCAACTTCTGCAACAAGCTGTGGAATGCCGCGCGCTTCGTCACGCTGACCCTTGGCGACGCTGCGCCGCCGGATGCGGGGCCGCAGGAGTTGTCGGTGGCGGACCGCTGGATCCGCTCGCGCTTCGGCCGCATGCTCGGTGCCCTCGAGAGCGCGCTCGCCGACTACCGCTTCGACTACGCCGCGAGCGCGCTCTACGAGTTCACCTGGTACGACTTCTGCGACTGGTACCTCGAGCTGACCAAGCCCGTACTGCAGGGCGCCGACACCGCAGCCGCCGTGCAGCACGGCACGCGGCGCACACTGGCGCAGATCCTCGAAGCGCTGCAGCGCGCGCTGCACCCGCTGATGCCGTTCATCACCGAGGAGATCTGGCGGCGCGTCGCACCGCTCGCGCGGCGCAGCGGGGAGACGGTCATGCTGCAGCCCTACCCGCTGGCGGCGGATTTCCCCGCCGACGAGGCCGCCGAGCGCGAGACCGCCTGGATCCAGGCGGTGATTCTCGGCGTGCGCCAGATCCGCGGCGAGATGAACATCGCGCCGGCCAGGCGCATCCCGCTGCTGCTGCGCGATGCCAGCGCCGCGGATGCCGACTTCGCCACGCGCCACCGCGCCTGGCTCGAGCGCCTGGCGGGTCTTGAGAGCGTGACGCTGCTCGCACCAGGCGCGAGCGCGCCGCAAGCGGCGGTGGCGCTGGTCGGCAACCTGGGCATCCTCGTGCCGATGGCGGGCCTCATCGACCCGGAAGCGGAAGCCGAGCGCCTGGGCAAGCTCCTGGGGCGCGCGCAGGCGGAGCTGGAGAAAGTGCGCGGCCGGCTCGCCAACGGGAACTTCGTGCGCGGCGCCCCGCCTGCGGTCGTGGCCGCCGAGCGCGAGCGCGCCGCGGAGCTCGCTCGCACGGTGGGCGGACTCAGCGCGCAACTCGAACGCCTGCGCGGGCTCGGCTTGCCGTGAGCGCCGCGGGCGCCGCCGGCGTCGAAAGCGAAGTGCTCGAGCGCGTGCTCGGCACACTCGAGACCGTCATTCTCGGCAAGCCGCAGCAGATCCGCCTGTGCCTCGCCTGCCTGCTGGCGCGCGGGCACCTGCTGATCGAGGACGTGCCGGGGGTGGGCAAGACCACTCTGGCACATGCGCTCGCTCACGTGCTCGGACTCGCCTGGCAGCGCGTGCAATTCACCAGCGACCTGCTGCCTGCGGACATCATCGGCGTGTCGGTGTTCGATCGCGCCAGCCAGCGCTTCAACTTCCGCCGCGGGCCGATCTTCACGCAGCTGCTGCTGGCGGATGAGGTGAACCGCGCGAGCCCCCGCACCCAGAGCGCGCTGCTCGAAGCGATGGAGGAGCGCCAGGTGAGCGCCGATGGCACCACCTATGCACTGCCCGAGCCGTTCTTCGTGGTCGCAACCCAGAACCCGCACGAGCAGCTCGGCACTTATGCGCTCCCCGAATCGCAACTCGACCGCTTCCTCATGCGCGTCACGCTCGGCTATCCGGATGCCGCGCATGAGCGCGAGCTGCTGCGCGGCGGGGAACGGCGCGAGCTGCTGCCGGGGATCGCCCCGGCGCTGTCCGCGGTGCAGGTGCAGGGCGTGCAGCGCGCGGTGCGCGCCGTGCACGTCGCCGATGCGCTGCTCGACTATGCGCAGGCGCTGATCGCGCGTACCCGCGAGCGCTCCGACCTGAAGCTCGGGCTCTCGCCGCGCGCCGGTCAGGGCCTGATCCGCGCAGCCCAGGCCTGGGCGTATCTCGGCGGGCGCACCGCGGTGCTGCCCGAGGATGTGCAGGTGGTGCTGCCGGCGGTGGTCGCGCACCGCCTGGAGCGGCGCGACCCGGCAGGCAGCGGCGAGGACGGCGACGTCTCGGCCGAGATCATCGGCGCGGTCGCGGTGCCGCTGTAGGATGGCCGGGCCGGGCGCAAGCGCGCCGCTACGAGGCTGGCGGCCGTTCGCGCCGCTCGCCGCGCGGGTGCGCTCGCGCAGCGCGCGGTGGATGCGTCGCCGGCAGGGCCTGGATCGGCTGCCGGTGACGCTCGAGCGCCGGCGACTGTACATCCTGCCGACGCGCGCCGGGCTTGCCTTCGCCGCACTGCTGTTCCTGATGCTGCTGGCAGGACTGAACTACGCCAACAGCCTGGCGCTGTTTCTGACATTTCTGCTCGCAGCGTTCGCGCTGCTGGCGATGCTGCAGTGCCATCGCAATCTTCTCGGCCTGCAGGTCGTCGCGACGCTCGCGCCGGCGGTGTTTGCCGGCAGCACCGGCAGCGTGCAGCTGACCCTCGCCAATCGCGCCGCACTCGCGCGTCCGCGTCTGGAAGCGGCGCTGCCGCAGGGAGCGGTGCGGGTCGCGGATGTGGCGGCCCACGGGCACCAGCGGCTCGAGCTTGCGCTGCCGGCGAGCGTACGCGGCATCGTGCGCCTCGAGCGCGTGCGGCTCTCGACCACACATCCCTTCGGCCTGTTTCGCGCCTGGACCTGGGTGCACACGCCCATCGAGATGCTGGTATACCCGCGCCCGCGCGGCTCGCTGCCGATGCCGACGCAGAGCGCCCCGAGGAGCGGTGGCCGCTCGCTCCCCGGAGCCGGCCCGGATGAATGGAGCGGACTGCGGGCGTTTCGCGACGGCGACTCCCCGCGTCAGGTGGACTGGAAAGCGTACGCGCGCGAGGCGCCGCTGCTGGTGAAGGAGTACAGCGCCAGTGGCGCGGAGCTGCGCCTGTTCGACTTCGCGCCACTCGCTCATCTGGATCTCGAGGCGCGGCTGTCGCAACTCGCCCGCTGGGTGGTCGATGCCGAGGCGCGCGGCGACCGCTACGGTCTCGCCCTGCCTGGAGTGCGAGCGCCTGCGGACCGCGGTCCGGAGCATCGCCACCGCTGTCTCGCCGCGCTCGCAGTGTTTGGCACGATCGACGGAGGCAGCGGTGCGCCCGGCTCCGATCCCGCGCGCGACTGAGCCGGGCACGTTGCCTGGGCTCGTGTGGGCCTGCGCGGCGTTCGCCGGCGGAGTGCTGCTGCACGCCGATCGCGTGCCCGCCTGGGCCACGGTCGGAGCGCTGGCCCTCATCGCGTGGCGCCTCGCGACCGCGCGCGGCGGGGGCTGGCTCCCCGGGAGTGCCGTGCGCGCCGTGCTGGCGCTGGTACTCGTGGCGCTGGTGCTGGGCCGCTTCCATACCCTCAACGGACTCACCGCGGGCACGACGCTGTTGATGCTGATGGCGGCGCTGAAGCTGCTCGAGGTGCGTCGGCCGCGCGACCAGTGGGTCCTGGCGGGGGTGGGGCTGTTCCTGCTGCTCGCCGCGTGCCTCGATCGCCAGGAGCTCGGGCGCGTGCCGCTCTACGCTCTGCAGGCGTGGGCGTGCTGTGCGGCGCTGGCGGTGATCGCCTCGCCGGGTCTCGGCGGCGCCGCCGCGCTGCGCCTCGCAGGGCGCGCCCTACTTCTGGCGCTGCCGCTGGCGCTGGCGCTGTTCGTGCTGTTTCCCGCGCCTGCCGGGCGCATTCTGGGCCATCCCCCGCGGCGAGCAGGCCGTGACAGGGCTGTCTGACAGCATGAGCCCGGGCAGCATCGTGCAGCTCATCGCCAGCTACGAGCCGGCGTTTCGCGTGACCTTCATCGGCGCGCGCCCGCCGCCGCAGGAGCTGTACTGGCGCGGCCCGGTGCTGCACGAGTTCGACGGCCACACCTGGCGGCGCACGTCGGGGGAGTCCGCGCTGCGAGGGCCGCTCGAGTACCTGGGTTCCGCGTACCGCTACCGCGTGGCGCTCGAGCCGAGCCGTCAGCGCTGGTGGCTGTCGCTCGACACGCCCGCGCGGTCCCCCGATGCGAGCGTGGCCCTCACCGACGACCGGGAGCTCATCGCCGCTGAGCCGGTCACGGCGCCGGTGAGCTTCGAGGCGCTCTCGTATACGCGCACTCGTGCCCTGCAGCCCCTCGAGGCCGCCGCGTGGCGCCGCGACACGATGCTTCCCGCGGGCGCGAATCCGCGCTCGCTGCGCCTGGCGCAGGCGCTGCGAGCGCGTGCGCCGACCGACGCCGCCTTCGTGCAGGCGGTACTCGACTACCTGCGCAGCGGCGGCTTCGAGTACTCGCTGACCCCCGAGCGTCTGGGCGCGGATGCGGTGGATGATTTCCTCTTCAGCACGCGCGAAGGCTTCTGCGGCCACTATGCCTCCGCTTTCGTCACGCTGATGCGCGCTGCGGGTGTGCCGGCGCGGGTCGTGACGGGGTATCTCGGCGGGGAATGGAATCCGATCGGCGGCTACCTGGTGGTGCGCCAGTCGGACGCGCATGCGTGGGCGGAAGTGTGGCTGTCGCCTCAAGGCTGGACGCGCGTCGATCCTACCGCGGTGGTGGCACCCGAGCGGCTGCGCCGCGGGATTCTCGACCTGCTGCCGCAGGCACTGTCGACACGCGAGCGGCTGCTGCGCGCTTCTGCCTGGCTGACGCGCCTGCTGCAGCGCTGGGATGCGGCGAACGCCTGGTGGAGCGATCGCGTAGTGAAGTTCGATGACGCCACGCAGCTCGAGCTGCTCGCGCGGCTCGGGGTGCGCTCGCCCGATGTGCGCTACCTCGGCTGGGGTTTCATGCTGGCGCTGTGCGTGTGGCTGGCGATCATCGCCCGGCAGGCCGGCCGCAGCGCTCGCGCTGCGCCAGCGGATGCGCTCGCGCGCGCCTACGCGCGGCTGTGCCGCAAACTCGCACGCATCGCCCCGCCACGCGAGCCGCACCAGGGGCCGATGAGCCTCGCCGCCGCGGTGAGCGCGCACCGCCCGGACCTGCGCGATCCGGTCCGGGCCCTCCTCAGCCGCTACGCGCAGCTACGGTACGGAGCGCCCGCGCCCGACACGCGTCGCGGCGATATCCTGGAGTTCCGCCGCGCGGTCGCACGGCTGCGGCTGCCGCGCGCCGCCCCCCGCATGTCCTGAGGTGTCAGTCGGAGGCGTGCTCGCGCGTCTTGCGGAAAGTGATGCCCGGCCAGCGCTCGAGGGTCAGCTCGAGATTCACCCGCGAGGGCGCGAGGTACACCAGCGCGCCGCTGTGATCGAGCGCCAGGTGCTCGTGCGCGCGGGCGCGAAATTCCTCGAGCTTGCGCGGATCGGCGCTCTCGACCCAGCGCGCCGTGTGCACCGTTACGGGCTCGAATACGCACTGCACGGCGTATTCATCCTGCAGCCTGAAAGCCACCACCTCGAACTGCAGCTGCCCGACGGCGCCGAGAACGAGGTCGTTGTTGCGCAGCGGCCGAAAGAGCTGCGTGGCGCCCTCCTCGCACAGCTGCGACAGGCCCTTCTGCAGCGCCTTCATCTTCAGCGGATCCTTCAGCACGGCGCGGCGAAAAATCTCCGGCGCGAAGTTCGGCACGCCGGTGAAGTTGAGCCGCTCCCCCTGGGTGAAGGTATCGCCGATGTTGATGGTGCCGTGGTTGTGCAGGCCGATGATGTCGCCGGCGTAGGCCTCTTCCGCCTGCGCGCGGTCGGCCGCCATGAACGTGAGCGCATCGGCGACCCGCACCTCCTTGTTGAGCCGCACCTGGAACAGCCGCATGCCGCGCGCATACCTGCCCGAGCACAGGCGCAGGAACGCAATGCGGTCGCGGTGCGCCGGATCCATGTTCGCCTGGATCTTGAACACGAAGCCGGCGAGCGCGCTCTCGGGCGGCTCGACGACACGCTCGCGCGCGGCGCGCGGCTGGGGGCCGGGGGCGTGCGTGGTGAACGCCGCCAGCAGCTCCTGCACGCCGAAGTTGTTGATGGCAGAGCCGAAGAACACCGGCGTCTGCCGGCCGGCGCGGTAGGCGCCGCTGTCGAAGCTCGCGGTGGCGCCTTTCACCAGCCCGATCTCTTCGCCGAAGGCGAAGCGCTGCTCGCCGAGGAACTCCTGCGCCGCCTCACTCTGCAGGCCATCGATGGTGCGGTTCTCGCCGAGGCGGCCGCGCTCGCCCGGTGTATAGGCGTAGATGCGGTCCTCGGGCAGGTGATAGATGCCGCGCAGCTCGCGTCCCATGCCGATCGGCCAGGTGATCGGCGCGGTGCCGATGCGCAGCACGCGCTCGATCTCATCGAGCAGCTCTACGGCTGAGCGGCCGTCGCGATCGAGCTTGTTGATGAATGTCATGATCGGCGTGTCGCGCAGGCGGCAGACCTCCATCAGCTTGATGGTGCGTTCCTCGACTCCCTTGGCGCAGTCGATCACCATGAGCGCGGAGTCCACCGCGGTGAGCGTGCGATAGGTGTCCTCGGAGAAGTCCTCGTGGCCGGGCGTATCGAGGAGATTCACGATGCAGTCGCGGTAGGGGAACTGCATCACCGAGGAGGTCACCGAGATGCCGCGCTGCTGCTCGAGGCGCATCCAGTCGGAGGTGGCGTGGCGTGCCGCCTTGCGCCCTTTGACGGTGCCGGCCATCTGGATGGCGCCGCCGAACAGCAGCAGCTTCTCGGTGAGCGTGGTCTTGCCGGCGTCGG
>CAWIGQ010000004.1:0-274057 GCA_963835645.1 uncultured Gammaproteobacteria bacterium
CCGCTCGAAAGCTCACCCGCAATCGGCGCCCTCAGATCACCATTTCGCAACTTTTCCATCCTGCGAAATCGTTGGTTCGCCTTATGTCTTCAATTGGTC
Organism: uncultured Gammaproteobacteria bacterium; assembly: GCA_963835645.1. Taxonomy (GTDB): domain Bacteria; phylum Pseudomonadota; class Gammaproteobacteria; order Steroidobacterales; family Steroidobacteraceae; genus 13-2-20CM-66-19. Next base: position 100 of record CAWIGQ010000004.1, read on the forward strand.
AATTGCGCAAAATAGATCCTGGTCGCGTACGGTACATTGATTTTTTGCGGGAGGTTTGCCAGATACTTCGAAATTTCGGCAATTATGCGCTCGAAGGTGGCTTCGTCGCCCGCTTGCCGCCTTAGAGTGGCATGGGACCTCCAGGCAACGATGATGTCCGACTTGGGCATTTCCCAATCAAACATGCGCTCGATCGACTTCACCGGCGAAAAATAACCGCTCGAGTTGATGACATCGGTGGGATCCTGTCGTCTTGAACCGTAAGAATAGGTCGGGATGAACGCCTTGATGATAGATTCGATCCTGTGTTGAGTGGGATCATCAAGCTTGCGGTGATTCCACATGCAGGCAAACCATCCGCGCGGCACCAATATCCTTTTAACCTCCGACAACGTGGTCACTTGGTCGACCACATTGAAGGAGCTGCCAAAAAACACCGCGTAAAAGCTGTTGGCCGGCAAACCGGTTGCCTCGCCGGTACCGACAGACCAGGAAACCGCTTGCCCTCGCGTATTCTTGCTGCCGATGTCCCGCATTGCATCGTTCGGTTCCACGGACCGCACGGTCAGTCCGTGTTTCAACAACTCCTTCGTGAGCTTACCTGTGCCCGCGCCGATTTCAGCCACAAGCGACTGAGCTGTGCAGCCCATAGCGGTCAATAGATCTTTTATCGCATCGGCAGAGTAGTCGGCCCTCTTGTCGTAGTGAGACGCGTGCTCGGTGTAATCCCAGTCAACCTTCGGAGAGATCGGGTTAGTCATGATGTTCCACTTGTAGCCGGTGTTCGTAAGGCGCAGTTGTTCAGGTTTTCCGCGAAGGGTGCAGTCGACTCAAGGATCCGCGGTCGTGCCCGGATCCTCGAGCATAAGTTCGTGGTTTCTAACCATGCTGTGATAGAGATCTACATCCGTGGATTTGTCGATTTCACCCCACTGGCCATCGGTACCGAAGGTGCTGATCGCTATTGTCTTGCTTGCGAGCAACCTGCGCAGCAATCCCGTCATGTCAAGACGATCGCGGGCGGGCTGATCAAGCGTTGCGAGCAGCGCTTCAATGGCAATCCATGCCGTGGGCGTGAATTTGAGGAGCCCCATGTATTGCCCCTCGATGTCCTCGATCTTCCTTGTCTTACCGCCGATTTCGAGCAATTCTCCGGACGCATCGATGCGGAAGGTTTCGGCGTCCGCTAACGGATCGGGGAAGCGCCGCATCCACAGATCGCGCCAGGCCCGATCGTAACTGATGACGAGTGTCCCCGGTGTGTTGACCAGCCCACGTACCACAGCGCTGCAGTAGAAAATATCCGCATAGCTGACGATGACCGGCGTGGAGCGCAACCAGGGGGCGGCCGCGACGAGCGACATCACCATGTTGGTTTCAGCCCATCGGCGGTTTTCGAAGTAGGACAGGCCAGGAACATTCAGCATGTCGGCGCGATAACCGCGGACGATTCCGATCTCGTCCGCTCCACCGCGCCGCAATGCCGCCAACTGGCGATCAAGCAGTGGCCTGCCCTCGAGTTCAACCAGGCATTTCGGGCGATCGTCACCCAAAGCACCCATGCGACTGCCACGACCTGCGGCCAGGATCAGCGCGCGCATTACACGGCGTTGAAAACGCGGCGAAACAGGGCCACGTCGGCAGTTGCGAAGGGTGTGTTGCGTTCCGGATGCCACATGATTCCGGTGATTGGTAGTGATGCGTGGCGAATCGCCTTGACGACACCGTCGGTGGCGACCGCCCAGACCTCTAGTGGAGGACGTGAGTCCAGGGCGCCGAAGCCATGGTAGCTGTTGACCTCCGCCGGCTCGCCGTCGATGCGGATTGTCTGACGTTTCGTCACATGGCCAGCGACACGACGCAGCGGGATCGCGCAGCGCTGTTGGATCAGCTGCATACCACGGCATACGCCGAGCACCGGCAGTCCGCGCGACTCGATTGCATCGAGGAGCGCGTTTTCGGTGGCGTCGCGCTCCGGGGCATCGCCGCCGAGCGCTGCCAGATCATTACCGCCCGTCAACACTAGTCCCGCGACGTCTGCACTGTCGCAAAGCGCAAGCGCCACGTCGGTGACGTTGGGCAGCACCAACGGCAATAGTCCACAGGCCGCCATGAATCGTGGCCACGCCTGGTCCAGGCAGTCGCGGCGCTCACCATGCTCCGGAATGACCGATACGCGTTGGGTGATCGCGACGGTCTTCATGCGATCAACAGAACTTTTTGGTTCGTGCAGTCCAGACAGAGTTTGTGCGCGACCCGCCAGCGCTGGTACAGCGCTTCGCCGGCTCCTATCACCGCCGGAATTCCGAGCTCGCTGGCGCGGATCGCCATGTGCGAATTAGCACCGCCGAATTGAGTGACAAACCCGCTAATGCCGCGCGTAAAGATCCAGTCGAAACCCGGATCGGCACTGGGCAGGAACAAAATCCGGCCGGTGAAGCTCTCCGGAGAATCATCGAGCGAAGCAACCCGCCCCGTGACGCTCTTACGCGTGATGAAGTTGGGCTGGCTCGGGGGCAGATGAAAGGCAAACACATCGTTGGGCGCAGCAATCAGCGGCGGCAGCACGAGCCGGCGCGTCAGCGCATGCTGCTGTTTACCGCGTGCCACGCTTTCATGCAGCAGAGCTCGCACGCAACCGCTCTCGCTGTACAGCGAGCGAATCACGTCGTAGTCGATGAAGGCGCAATCATCGACCGATAAACCGTATTCCTCCCCCAACTGCTTGGTGAGCGACAGAGCCTCGCTCAGGTTGCGAGTGAATACGAACTTCGCGTACTCGCGTCCCTCAATACCGGCCTTGATGAACTCGATCATACTCAGCACATCCACATCGAGCTGATGCTGCCTCAGCAGTTGCTCGATGCGGCGCAACTGCTCGATGGATAGCGCGAATCGTGGCCGCACCGTGGCGCTGGTGCGCGATCCTGACCAGTCGAAATAGAGATCGGGTGCCTCATCGTAGCGAAGCGACAGAATGTCGTAGGTGCCCGGGCGCAGATGTCCGTAGCGCGCCAGGAACTCCGCTTTGGTCAGGTTGGAAAAATCGTGACCGATCCGCGAGCCGACGGTGTCAACGCTTGCCATGAAGGTCGCGTGTTCCTCGGCACTGAGGACACCGGTGGCGACGAAGGAGTTAAGCAGCTGCACGGCTATGAAACCCGCCCGCGCGAGACCGGCAAAGGGCAGGGTTCCGTAGCGCTTGCAGTCCTCGATGAGCCAATAAATGCGGCTGATCTTGTCGATCTTGGCTTCGCGGATCACCGGCAATCGCTCGGCCAGCAAATCTATCTTCGACCGGTCGCGCCGCCACAGCGCCGTTTCGCCGTGAATGATTCGATTGGTGAGGCGCCGCAAGGCGTCGGACAATGCCGTGATGTCCGTCGCAGAAAAGCCGCCTTCCGCCAGCCTGCTTAGCCGCTGCGGGAGATCGAGCGTGTAGCAGGAAAAAATGATTTCAAATTCGACCTTGTCATGCAGCTGGGGCTCGGCGAGCAGGCGATCTATGTAATAATTCACCAGGCGTCCGGCGAGCTCGTCGGGCACGTCGCGCGGTACGAACGAATTGAAGCTGACACGCACATCGATATACGGCAGGCCGTGAAAGCTGACCAATAGCGGGAAGCTGCGAAGGTTCTGGTAACCGTAGTTGTCACGCTGATAGGCCCAGATCGAATCGGTCACGAGCTCTCGATATAGCGACAACGAGAGTGGCCGTGGCCGCAACCCAATAATCTCCGCCGGGTTCCAATCGGGCATGACGCCGAAAATCGAGCGACTGCCGTGCAGGAATGGTTGCGGACGGCTGAGCAACTCGACCTTGCGTGCCACGTCGGCGAGGGCGGTGTCGATTTCCGCGTCTAATGTCGCTTCCTGACGATCGATCGAGAGACGGCGAACCTGCAGCAGATAGATCTGTCCGTCGCGGTCAATGGCGAACTCCACGTCAATCGCATCGCAAGCGAACAGGGTCTCCAGCTCGGACACCAGGGCGATAACCGGGGACAACTTGGGCGGGCAGGCGTCGATTCGCGATTTGAGGCAAAGAAAAGTCGCGAGATTGTCGCCGACTCCTGCGGTCACGCGATCGGTGCGCCCGGACAGATCGTCATAGTTGACGATATAATAGGGGCTGTCGCCGTTAGGTCCGCGCGAGAAGGCCACTCCGGCCATGGCAACGCAATCGAGCATCGGCTGTACGAATACCTGGTCACTGCTGTTTCCGTTCTCTGCGAAGGAAGCGATGACCTGGTCTGTTGCAACCGAGATGTCTTTGCTGCCCAGTACGCCCAGTACCGAATCGTAACGTCCGGCTTGGGAACTCACCGGTCCATCCTCGCCCCGCGCGCTGCTGCGGACGATGACCGGCTTGGAGCTCCAGTGCTGGTCCGCAATTTTGGCGAGCACTCGGGCGCGATCTGCGAACCATTCGGCTACCGAGAAGCGAACTTGCGGGAGAATCCGGCCGCTGCGCAGATGCGGCGCCAGGGTCTCCAGCGTTTCTGCTTTGGTGGTGAACGTAACAGCGGCCACCGGGCCCGCTGTACCGGCGTCGCTCCGCAGGACGCATTCTGTCCAGATGCGGTCTGTTGCGGCAGCGCTGTCCAGGTTGCCAAAATTGTCCAACGTGAGGTCCGGTGCCTCCGGAAGTTCCGCCGGGACGTCAATACCGACGACGTCAGGTAAATCGCCTCGGTAAGCGGCCGCGTAGATCCCCTTGGGATCCCGACGGCGCAGTTCGATCATCGGCACCCGAAGATAGATCTCGCGATAGTTCGGGATGTTTTGCCGATTCCAGTGCTGCACCTCGTGGAACAACGAAATGGTCGGGCAGACGACGTCGTGGCCTTGCCTGGAGAGCATTTGGCATAGGCGCGCATTGCGCATGGCCGATTGGCGTCGGCTGCTGTGGCTATGGCCAAGATCTTTGGCAATGACTTCGCGCAGGGTATCCCCATCAAGAAAGATGGCCGAACGACCCGCTGCACGTAAACGCCGCCACAACTCCCTTCCGATGGTCGTCTTACCCGCACCGGATAAGCCGGTAATCCAGAACACCTGACCTGAGGAAGACTCCCCCTCGGCAGCAGCCCGCCGCTCCGGGCTGTCAGCCAGCTCAGGTCCCCCTTGCCGCCCCATTTTTCCTCCTCAATTTTCTGGCCTCTAGTCTAGGAGCTATCATAAATCTGCAACAAGTATGTAACCATAATAGATGGATTTTTCCCCCGTTGCAGCCCCGCAGGACGCGTGGACCGCGGCGTGCGGGCGTCACGCCGCTAGGGTCCACTCGGGACTTCGCGCGCGGTGCGGCTCTTCATGGCGGCTTCATAAGCCTCCAGCAACCGCGGAACCTGGTGATGCCAGGCCAGGCGGGTTTCGACCCTGGCGCGTCCGATTGCGCCCATTGTTGCGCGTTGTTGCGGGCTATCGAGCAACTCGCAGAGCTTCACCGCAAAATCAGCGACGTCGTTGGGTCGTGCGTACAGGGACGCTTCCTCCGCGGAAAAGCGTCCTTCCGTCAGGTCGAACTGTACGATGGGCTTGCCGAGTGCCATGTACTCGATGATCTTGTTCATCGTGGACTTGTCGTTCATGTCGTTCGCACGGTCGGGGTTCACGCACACGTCCGCGGTACTCATGATCTCCCACAGCGCCGCGTCGGGAATCCGGCCGGTGAACTCGACGCAGTCGTCGATCGCGAGCTCTCGAGCCAGCTGCCGGATAGCGGCGAGCTCGGTACCGTCCCCGACAATGACAAAGTGCGTGTCGTCGCGGCGCAGCGTCTTGCGCATGTAAGCCACTGCCCCGAGCAGGAGATCGAGCCCCTCCTGTTTCCCGATCACTCCGACATAGCCGACCAGATGCGCCTTGCCGCGACGCAGCTCCGCCCGCGGTGGCACCGTGCGGACGCGGGCCAGATCCGCGCCGCTGCGCACGACGAACACCCTGGAGGGCGCCATTCGCCCGCGCTCGATGGCGATCCGACGGTAGGACTCGTTGGTCGCGATGCTCACGTCGGCGGTGGCAAAGGTCCAGCGCTCGAGCCGGCACAACAGCCGGTACCACACGTCGCGGCGGCCGAACTTCGCTTCGTAAAGCTCGGGATTGATGTCGTGGTGATCGAAGATGAAGCGCTTGCCGAAAATCTTGAAGAAGCGGGCGATCAGGAAAATCGTATCCGGAGGATTGCACCCCTGGATGACGTCGAACCCCCGGGTGAACGCGATACGCAGCGCCAGGGCGAACTCCATGAGCAGCGCGAGCGCGTATTCGAGTCCGTAACCGAGGGCCGAGTCCGCCTCGACCGGCAGCGGGTGTCGGTGAATATGCACGCCGTCCAGGACCTCATACCCCTTGTCGTAGCCGCGCCCCTTGGGGCAGATGATGCTGACCTCGTGACCCTGCGCATGCAGCGCCAGTGCTTCCTGCCACACGCGCCGGTCGAACGGACAGGGGAGGTTCTCGACGATGATGAGAACGCGCCACTTACCAGGCGATGCCGTCATAGCTCTCCGCAGGCAAGGGCCGCGGGGCGTCTGCCGCGTTCCAGGCACCGACCAGGTCGATCACGCATTTCCCCGCCGGCAGGCTGCGCAGCAGCTCCTTGGACTCGGCGCTCGCGGCGGCCACGACAAGGACCTCGGCGTGGTCGAGGAGCTGCTCGGGTTTATCCACCATGAGCCGCCCGATGTGCGGTATATGGCTGAGAATGTATTCGCGATTGGCTCCGAGCAGGCTCGCGAGCCTGACGTTCTGGTCGTACACGAGAAGCTCATAGCCCTTGCCGATGAGCTGCTCGGCGAGAGTGACAATCGGGCTCTCGCGCAGGTCGTCGGTCCCCTCCTTGAAGCTCAGCCCCAGGAGGCCCACGCGGCGGCGGCCCGTCGCCCGGATCATCGACAGGGCATGAGCAATGTGCAGCTGGTTGCTGGCGAGGATCGCGCCCAGTACCGGCGTGTCTACATCGAGCAGCCTTCCCTGGTAGGTGAGCGCCCGCACGTCCTTGGGCAGGCAGGAGCCGCCGAACGCGAAGCCGGGACGCAGGTATGCGCTCGAGACGTTGAGCTTGGTGTCCATGCAGAACAGGCGCATGACGGCCCGGCCGTCGACCCCCATCGCCTTGCTCAAGCGGCCGACCTCATTGGCGAAGGTGACCTTGAGCGCGTGCCAGGAGTTATCGACGTACTTGACCATCTCCGCGGTGCGCAGATCTGTGAGTAGGAGCGGGGCAGCGAGCGCTGCGTACAGCTCGCGCACCACGCCCGCCGCGCGCTCGTCAGATGCGCCGATGATCGTCTTGGGCGGATGATCGTAATCGTAGATCGCCGTGCCTTCGCGCAGGAATTCCGGGTTGATGCAGACGCCGAAGTCGACTCCGGCCTTGCCGCGCGAGGATTCCTCCAGCAAGGGAATGACGACGCTCTGCATCGAGCCGGGCAAGAGCGTGCTGCGGATCACGACCACCCGGTAGCCGCCGCCCGCGCCGAGCTGCTCGCCGATCTGCTGCACGACGCGACGCACGTACGTCAGGTCGAGGCTGCCGTTGGGCTGCCCCGGCGTGCCGACACACACCATCAGTACGTCGCTGTGCGCGACGGCGGTGGCATAGTCGGAGCCTGCAACCAGCCGGCCCGCCGCCACCGCCGGGGCGAGCAGCTCCTCGAGCCCGGGCTCCACGATCGGGCTCTTGCCCCGGCGCACGAAGTCCACCTTGACGGTGTTCGGATCGATGCCGACGACGCTATGCCCATCTCTGGCGAGGCAGGCCGCCGAGACGACCCCGACATAGCCCAATCCAAACACCGAAATTCTCATTGGTCTGACGGCCTGTCCCAGGGAGGTTTATGAGGCTCTCTATCTCTATAATAACTGTAACGAGTGCATCGTCGCGAAGCCCTGATCCTGCGCACAACTAAGCAATTTGACAAAGTCGTCGCGACGGCCGCCCACGGACCGCCGGCGTGCGAAGCAGCCGCGCACCCTGCGCGGGGATGCGCCTGATGGATCTTCGCTGGGCCTGGAGGCGGCTGCGCGCAATGGGACTGCGCGAGCTGAGCCATCGCGGCGCGCAGTACCTGCGTACTCAGGTGGAACGCACCGGTCTCGGCCTGGCCCGGACCGTGGCGGCCGGTACGGCACGCGGCAAGCCGTGGATCGACGCGTGGCCCGAGCGCTTCGCGGTCGAACCTTACCGCGCAGCGGCCGACCGCATCCTCGGTGGAAAGTTCAGGCTGTTCGCGCATCGCGAATGGGCGCTCGGATTTCCGCCGGCCTGGAACCGCGACCCGGTGAGCGGCACGGATGCGCCGCTCACCTTCGGCAAGCGCCTGAACTATCGCGACGCCGCGCTCGTCGGCGACATCAAGTATCTGTGGGAGCCGAACCGGCATCTCGAGCTCGTGACGCTGGCCCAAGCCTGGCGCCTCACGGGAGAGGCGCGCTTTGCCTCGGGCTGCCGCACGCTGGTGGACTCCTGGATCCAGCAGTGTCCCTACATGACGGGACCCAACTGGACCAGCAGCCTCGAGCTGGCGCTGCGTCTGGTCAACTGGTCGTGTGCCTGGCACCTGCTCGCCGGCGATCAAGCGGTGCTTTTTCAGGGCGAGGACGGCGAGGCGTTCAAGGAACGCTGGCTGACGGCGGTGCGCCAGCACTGTCATTTCATCGCGGGCTACCCGTCTCTTCATTCGTCCGCCAACAATCATCTTCTCGGCGAGCTCCTCGGCCTGTTCGTCGGTTCGACCACCTGGCCCTGTTGGCCGGAGAGCCAGCACTGGCGCGAGCGGGCGCGCGAAAGCTTCGAGCAGCAGGCATTGCTGCAGAACGGGGCTGACGGTGTCAACAAGGAGCAGGCGATCTGGTATCAGCACGAGGTCGCCGACATGATGCTGCTGGCGGGTTTGACCGCGAGGGCGAACGGCTGTGACTTCGGCCGCGCGTTCTGGAGCCGCCTCGAGGCGATGCTCGATTTTATCGCCAGCTGCATGGACGTCGGTGGACACGTACCTGCGTTCGGCGATGCGGATGACGCGGTGATCGTGCGCTTCAGCCCGGACCCTGACTTCCACGTGTACCAGTCGTTGCTCGCCACCGGAGCCGTGCTCTTCGGGCGAGGCGCCTTCAAGCACAAGGCACGGGTTTTTGATGACAAGAGCCGGTGGCTGCTGGGGGACGGGGCCGCGGCGACATTCGCAGCGCTGGCGGCCGATGCGTCAGCCTCGCCGCTGCGGCGGCGCTTCGAGTCGGGCGGCTACTACATTCTCGGCGGCGAGCTCGGCAGCGCGCGCGAGGTGCGCATGGTGGTCGATGCGGGGCCGCTCGGGTATCTCGCGATCGCCGCTCATGGACACGCCGATGCGCTGTCGTTCACGCTGTCGGTCGCAGGTCGGCCGGTACTGATCGATCCAGGTACCTATGCCTACCACACCGAGCGACTCTGGCGCGATCACTTTCGCGGCACCTCCGCTCACAACACTCTGTCTGTCGATCACCTGGACCAATCCGTCGCCGGCGGTCCTTTTCTCTGGAGCCGTCACGCCGACACACGCTGCCTGGCGATGGACCTGGACGCGGACGCGCAATGCATCGTGGCGGAGCACGATGGCTATTGCCGCCTGAACGATCCGGTGATACATCGCCGCGAGATTGTCTACCAGCATGCCGCACGGCTGATCAGAGTAACGGATCACATTCATTGCGCCTCGCAACACTCCATAGAAATCTTCTGGCATTTTGCAGAAGGATGCCGGTTGACCCTGGGCAACGATGCGGCGCGGATCACCCGCGATGGCGCCGAGCTCGAGTTGAGATGGCCTAAAACACTGCACGCACGGCTGGTGAGAGGGAGCGTCGAGCCCATCCAGGGCTGGATTTCACAGCGCTTCGACCAGAAGGTGCCGGGGGACACGCTGGTCGTTTCCGGCACCGTTACCGGACCCTGGCAGGGCGTGACGACGATCACATTATCCTCGGAAGAGGCCCAGTGACCCAGGCACAGGTGCCCCGATCTACCGGTCGGCGTGGTATTCTTTAGGCACCGCAGGAAATGCCGATGACAACAATAACGACCGGCGGCCGAATCCCACCGGGACCCGCCGAGCCCTATAGCGCGACTCAGGACCTGCTGAGCTGGATGCAGCTCAACTTCGAGCGCTATGGAGACATCTACAAGGCGTCGGTCTACGGCGGCGACGTGTATGTCATCAACGCGCCGGGATTTGCTGAGCATGTGCTTCTCAGGAACTGGCGGAATTACCTGCGCAAAGGTCAGGCGGTAAAGCGCATCGCGCTGAGCCTCGGCAACGGGCTCATATCGAGTAACGGCCCGCTGTGGGTGAAGCAGCGGCGGATGATTCAGCCTGCCTTCACTCGCGAGGCCGTGGGCGCACTACGCGACGCGTTCATGAAGCCTAATCTCGCCCTGCGTGAAAAATGGAAGAACGCCGCTCGCGACGGTACTGCCGTCGACGTCACGCAGGACGTCAGCAGCACCGTGCTGGAGGTGACGCTGCTGGCGATATTCGGCGAAGACTACGAAAAAGTCGCAGCGCATTTCCAGATCATCGCCGAAGAGTCTCGAAACCTCGAGTTCGCCCAGACCTGCAACGCGCTCTCAAGAATCATTGTGCAGATCGTTGCCGAGCGGCGCGCGCAGCGACGCGACGCCAGCGACATCCTGGGCACGATGATGCGCGCGCGCGATCGCGACGGCGGACGGCCGATGCCGGATGCCCAGTTGGCTCGCGAGGCCCTGACTCTCGTCATCGCCGGACATGAAACCACGGCCAGCGTTCTCAACTGGATCTGGTACCTGCTGTCCAGACACCCCGACGTGGAGGCAAGGCTGGTCAGCGAAGTTCGCGGCTTGCTCGGGAACGAGGAACCGTTCCTTGAGAGTCTCTCACGCCTCACCTACACGCAGCAGGTGATCGAAGAGGCGCTCCGGACGTATCCGCCGCTGTGGCTCATGACGCGCAAGACGATCAACTCCGACATGCTGGGGGACTATCTCGTGCCCGCCGGCACGGAAATCTACATTTCACCCTACCTGCTGCAGCGCCATCCGCATCTGTGGCAGGATCCGGATCGCTTCGATCCCGAGCGCTTTCGTCCCAGCGAGCAGCAGTCGCGCTTGTCGATGTGCCCCTTCGGGGCCGGTCCGCGCAACTGCATCGGCGAGTTCTTTGCGCGCGTGGAGATGCAGCTTCATCTGATGCTCATCGCCGCCGAGCTGCGTCTGCGGTACGACGATGCCCGGCCGCCCGAGACCGTAGCCGGAGTGAATCTGCTAAGCCGGCGGCATTTCATCATGCACCCGCAGTTGCGCACGCCGGAGTCCCCGCAGCGCCCGACGGCAATTCTGAGCTCTTGCGTCACCTGACGGACCGGCCCATCCGTCGGCCAACCCAGAGCGCATACACCGCGAGCTGACGCGGCCCCGGACTCCCAGCGGTCCGGTATCCCAGGCACTCGCTGCCGAACGGAAAGCGAGTGCGCTCAGTCACTTGCGTTCGCGACCGCCTACGCCGTCCAGCCGATATGCATAAGCGAATGAATTCGCTCGGGGGTCATCCGCGACGCACCGATAACCGTGATAAGTTAAAAACGATAACCTTGGGGGGAACTGTCGTGACCGAGCCGACGGCAACGAAGCGGAGGGCCACAGCGACTGCGGACGCACTCCGTCCGCTGTCGGTCGACGAGCACGAAAGCTCCGTGGCGCCTTCGGTCGAGCTCGCGACCGAGATCGTAACCTCGGTCGAGGGTATTCGGGTCTCAAGCCGACTATGAGCATCTTTATCGAGTCACCGGCAATACACTGCCGTTCGCGCGGCAGGGGTGGCACTGCTTTCTCAGACCATAGGTAATCGCGAGACGGTGTCGCACGCCCCACAGTTTGATACTCGATGGGTAAAACGTTTCCGCTCACGGAAATTCGCGTTCGAGTACGGAGCGCGCGGAGCTTGCGTTGCGTTCCATTCCGACTGATAGCGGCCTGCAGGATCCTGCCGTTCCCATGGAAACTAAACGCTTGTGCTCTTTGAACTTCGTGAGACCCTATTTTTCGGTTCAGAATCAGAAGATACGTTTTTCTTTCTCACGCACGACTACTATTTGTCGAAAGCCTTTACCTTGGCGCAACGAATTGACTGCGCGGTTGCTCATTATAGCTTTGAAGGGCAGAACCACGGACCCACGATATGGCTCTGGCTATCAGTCGCGGCGCGGGATCGCGGTATGGCACGAGGCGTGACGGTACGCGTGACACAATTACGTGGTGCGCCACAGAAGATAACAGGTCCGAAGGCGATCTCAGCGTATTGTGCAATTTGTCAACGGGACGCGCAATAGCCGTGTCTCTTTCTCCTACGTAAATGGTAGTCTATTCGGTCTGAAGCCCGAGGCCACGATGTTCGTCATTTGAAGTCAGACTGACCGCAACCCGGAGCTTCAGCGTTTTCGCGATTCCTTCAAACAGCATTCGCCCTCTTATTTTTGCCTGGCCTCGGTGTGTGGGATTGCGATGGCGAATGGCATGCGCGCTATATTCATGGTCAAGGCGAAGCGCAAATTGCCTGTACGAGCGAGCGATACGCGGCAAGGCTGCAGGAATGCCTATTCCGCACTTTGGGAAGCATTTGGAGCGCAGGAGATGGTCGACCGACGCGCCTATATGATGTTTGTCCCAGGGAACAGTCTCTATTTGTATTACCCGGGTCTCGATCGTGAAGCACTAAAGAGCGCGCCACAGCGTAAGGCGACCAAGACTGGCTGGAAATGCCATCAGTGCGCGACATGCAAGGCTCGAGGACATGACAAGCTGGGTCACTCACTCGCGAGCAATCGAGAAGAAGCCCTGGCATCTGCGCCTTGTAGGGTTGCGCTACGGCGCTCGTACGCCGGGCATGCCCAAGGCAGCGTTCGCGAATTGTATGCAGGGCCTATGCGCGTGGCCATGGGCGAGCACGGTCCGTAATGACGACCGCGATGGCTGAGGAGCTTTTCTGGGCTCATCGCGAGCTGAGGGTTAAGACTGTCCGGATTTGCCTGCATCAGCGCAGGCGCCGTGCGATCAGCAGCGGCAGGCGAATCACGAAGCCTGCAAGCAGGCGCAGGTACATCGAGGTCAGGAGCACGTTGTCGCGCCAGTAGTTGAAATGTGACACTCCGCCTTCCTCGCGCGTGAAATACCTCACCGGCGCGGGGACGTTTACCGCCGGCACCCCGAGCCAGCTCAGGCGCACCGCCGCCTCGGCGTCGAAATCGAAGCGCCGCATCCAGCGAGTGCGCTGCATTACGGCAAGCAGCGGGGCGATCGGATATACCCGAAAGCCGAACAGCGTATCGTGAATGCCGGCCCAGAGCGTTGCCACATTGGTGCACCAGTTGGAGAGTCTACGCCCGCGCAGCCGGATGCTCGGCACGCTGGCGTCAAACACTGGGTCGCCGAGAATCATCGCCTCCGGTCGCGCGGCAGAGGCGCTCATGAAGCCGCTGATGCAGCCGGCGGGATGCTGGCCGTCGGCGTCCATGGTGAGCGCATGGGTGAAGCCGGCGCGCTGCGCCTCGAGGAGTCCGTCGAAGAGCGCGGCGCCCTTGCCGGCGTTTCTCGCGCGCACCCACACCCGCAGCCCCGGATCGGCGCGGGCGAGCCCGCTCATCGCCTCGGTGCTGCCATCGGTACTGCCGTCCACGATCACCCACACCGGGTCCCACTCGGCGCGCGCCGCGCGCACCGTATCGACGGCCCTGGCTCCCGGGTTGTAGCTGGGGATCAGCACCACGTGACTGGCGGAGCGCTTCATTCCTCGCTCTCGACCCGTTGCTCGGACTGGCGGAGGATCCAGGCCACGCCGAACCCGGCGGACCAGTAGCTGTCACGCTTCACCAGGGGGCTCGCCTCGAAGCTCGCACCGGCGAGCGAGTCGTGACGGGCATACGCGCCGATCCAGAAAGAGGGGTAACGGCGCGTCAATGCGACGAGCGTCTGAGCGCCCGCGTATCCGCCGTGCGCCTCGAAGGCGGGCCGCCCGGCGATCGCGTACTGTGGCGCGACCGTATAGAAGTAGTCGTCGTAGCGACGATTGGCGAAGAGCGGGCCGGCCAGCAAACCCAGCTTCCATCCATACTCACCGGGCGAGGCGGCAATGTCCAGGCTGAGGTTCGGCGCGACAAACATCCCGACCATGCGCGGGTGGGCTTCGGTGGTGAACGCGGCGCGCGCCGGCAGCCGCAGGTCGAGTTTCAGCCGCTCATTCGCACTGCGCCACAGATGCACATCGAGCTGCGGTCCGACTTCCAGCGTCGGACGTAGATCCGGCATCCCGGAGCGCGCCGAATCGTTCCGAACCGGCGCGGTGCCGTTGACACTGAGGTTGAGCTCTACGCGATGCTGGTTGAAGAGCTTGCCACGCACGCCGTTGCGGTCGGATTTCAGGAAGTTTCCGCGGTATACGAAATACGGTATCGGCACCAGCCACACGTGCGTGGTGTCGGCGCCGCGATAATCGTTGAACACGAGCGTTCCGACCCCGAGACCCAGCTCCCAGAGCGGCTTCTCCTCGGAGCGCGCCTGCGCTGAGACCGCCATGGCGAGCACCGCGACCGTCGCCAGAGCGCCCGCAAGCCGGGCTCTTTGCAGGAGGCTCGGGGCGTGCATGCGTGGGAAGCAGCGTCACGCCGCTTCAGGCGTCGGCCGTAAGCGGACACATGGCGGTCCCTTCGATCTCTACCAGCAGATCCTGGCGGCAGATGTCCGCCTGCAGATAAATGACCCGCGCCGCGGCTCCGAGCGCGCGGGTGAGCTCCGCCTGAATGATGGGCATATCCGCGGGCCGGCGCACGTAGACCTTGCAGGCCAGGCTACTCAAGGCGAAATGCGCGCCGGGCGCGACGCGGTTCGCCTCTGCGAGCAGCGCTTCGATATTGGTGAGCGTCTCGCGCGTCTGTGCAGCGGTGTCGCCGACGTGCAGCGATCGGTGTCCGACGATGCTCGCCGTGCCGGAGATGAACAGTGTGAGGCTTCGGCTCTGGCGCAGCAGCGTGGCGCGCGAGAACACCGGACTGTGTGCACCGTAGCGACGGGGATAGTGGTAGGCGCTCACCTGGCGCGGATTCTCGACGAACGTCGGAGCCGTGCGTCCGGCCAGGAAGTAGGCCACCACCGGGCTGTCGCGCGCAGCGCCGAGCGCCGAGGCCGCGGGCACGTTGCCGGTGAGCGGGCGGCCGCTCGCCTGCAGTGCGTGCTGGCGGGCGCTGTTGAATTGCCGGTAGCGCTCGGTACCGTGCGAATCGCGGTTGATGTCTGGCACGTAATTCCATACGCGCAGCAGATGCGGGTAGCCCTCCGCATCGAGCGTCGCGCAGATCTGCCGGTACATCTGGGTCGTGGCCTCGTGCAGCGCCGAGGGGCCGCGGCCGGACAAACGCGTGCGCCCGGCGGCGCCCTCTGCGACTTCCGTCTCGGTGACCGAGATACATCCGAACAACATGTCCTCGGTCCGGCGGAAGCGCACGCGATCGCGCTGGCCGGACTCGGCCGGAGCGGCGCAACGCCAGACCTCGCAGACGTGCGCTGCAGCCGGGAGCACCGGTGTGCTCACCTGCGCGACCGGGATTTCCGCCGCCTCCGCGCCCGGCGCTCCTGCAGCGGCGCCGTTGAAAGTGGCCACACCCAGCACGTCGCGCCACCGCGCCGCCTGGTACTCGGCAACTGAGACGTAATCCAGATGCAGACCGCTGGGTGCGCGCATCGGGTGTACCGCTCGAACGTGGTTACGGCTTCGGTTCGGGCTCGCTGGACTTCGGTCGCACGGCTTCCTTCGCCTTGGCGGCGTTCTCCTTGACGGTCTTGCCGACAGTCTTGGCGCCGTCCCCGACGGCCTGAGCCGCCTTCTTGGTATCGTCGCGCACCTTTCCCGCGGCGGCCTTGGAGTCGGTGGCGACTGCATGCCCGACGGTCTTGGCGCTGTGCGCGACAGCGTGCCCCACCGTCCTGGCGTCTTCCTTGACGACGCTCTTGACGTCGGAGGTTTGCTGATCCTGTGCGTGCGCAACGGCAGCGAGGATCAGGGTAAGCATGGCGGCCGCGGCCGCCCGGACAAAGGTTGTCTTCATGGAAACTATCGTACGACACTCGCAGCGGGTTTTGCACGGTGCGCCTGTTGGCGAGCGTCGCCGGCGCCCTGCAGGCGTGTGCCGCGGTGCCAATCGTCCGCTCGTTCGGGCAAACTCGCCCCCCAATGCGCATCGATCGCCTGCCGATCTCGGTTCTGCGCACCCGTTTCGTCCCGGGTGGCTGGGATCTGCTCGCCTTCGTGCTGGTGTTTGCCTTCTTCGTCTATGCGGCGCAGGCGGCGCACGGGCTGATCGGCTCGCTGGCCGGCCTGCAGGCGACGCCGATCTCGCTCGCGCCGTCTGCCCTCGTCGGCTATTCCGCGCGCACCGCGCTGCGGATGCTGATCGCGATGGCGGCGTCGCTCGTCTTCACGTTCACCTACGCGACGCTCGCCGCCAAGAGCCGCCGCGCCGAGGTGATCCTGGTGCCGCTGCTCGACTTCCTGCAGTCGGTGCCGATCCTGAGTTTCTCGCTCACCATCCTCTTTTTCCTGCAGCTGACGCCCGGACGTGTGGCGGGCGCAGAAATGGCGTCCATCTTCCTGATCTTCACCAGCCAGGCGTGGAACATGGCCTTCAGCTTCTATCACTCGCTGCGCAGCATCCCGGACGAGCTGGGGGAGGTCGCACGCAACTTCCAGCTCGGGCCCTGGATGCGCTTCTGGCGGCTCGAGGTGCCCTTCGGCGCGCCGGCCCTCATCTGGAACATGATGATGTCAATGTCCGGAGGCTGGTTCTTCGTCACGGTGTCCGAAGCCATAAGCGTCGGCAACACCACGGTCACGCTGCCGGGCGTCGGCTCCTACATCGCGCTCGCCATCGAGCACAAGGACCTGACCGCCATCGGCTGGGCCATCGCCGCGATGTTCGTGGTGATCCTGGTGTTCGATCAGCTGCTGTTTCGTCCGCTGACCGCGAGCGCCGACTGGTTCCGTCTCGAGCAGGAGGCGGGATTCACCGCAAGCCACTCCTGGGCGCTCACCATGATGCGCCGCTCACGCTTCCTTGGCCTGATCGGCAACGCCTTTGCCGCGCTGCTGCGCGCCGGAACGAAGCCGCGGGCCGTGAGTGCGGCGCCTGCGGCACGGCCGGTCAGCGCCTGGAGCTCGCGCCGGCTGGACTACGCCTGGTACGCACTGCTGGTGCTCATCGGGCTTGGCGCGCTGTGGAAGACCACGGGCTTCGTACTGGCCGAAGTGCGCTTCGCCGAGATCAGATACGTCCTCCTGCTCGGCTGCATCACACTGCTGCGTGTGGCCGTGCTGATCGCGATCGCGAGCCTCATCTGGGTGCCGATCGGGGTGTGGATCGGGCTGCGGCCGCGCGTTGCGAGCATCGCGCAGCCGATCGCGCAGTTCCTGGCCGCGTTTCCCGCGAACCTGCTGTTTCCGATCGTCGTATCGGCGGTGGTGCTGCTGAAGCTCACCCCGGACATCTGGCTGAGCCCGCTGATGATCCTCGGCACGCAGTGGTACATACTTTTCAACGTGATCGCGGGCGCCTCCGCCATCGCACCCGATCTGCGCTACGCGGGCGAGAACCTCGGCGTGCGCGGCTGGCTGTGGTGGCGGCGGGTGGGGCTGCCGGCGGTGTTTCCGTTCTACGTCACCGGGGCCATCACGGCCTCGGGCGGCTCATGGAATGCGAGCATCGTTGCCGAAGTGGCCAACTGGGGCTCACAGAAGCTGACCGCGCACGGTCTCGGCGCCTATATTTCCGAGGCGACCAGCGCGGGGGACTTCCAGCGTACCGTGCTCGGTACGGTCGTCCTGAGCCTGTTCGTGGTCACGTTGAACCGCGTATTCTGGCGGCCGCTGTACGCACGCGCCGAGCGTAAGTTCCGCATCAGCTGAAGCGACCCCCAGGACATCCAGGAGAACGCTGCGTGAATGTAATCGCCCCGGCGCTGAACCTCGCCCCGCTGCTCGAAGTGCGCAGCTGCTGCAAATCCTTCCGCAAGCCCGACGGCGACGAGCTGGTGGTACTCGAGAACGTCAACCTGACGCTCCGTCCCGGGGAGATCGTCGGACTTCTCGGGCGCTCGGGCTCGGGCAAGTCGACACTGCTGCGCGCGATCGCGGGCCTCGATGAGCCCTCCGGCGGGGCGGTGAACTATCTCGGTCGCCCGGTCTCAGGTCCCGCCCCGGGGATCGCCATGGTGTTCCAGAGCTTCGCGCTGTTTCCCTGGCTCACCGTGCTCGAGAACGTGCAGCTCGGGCTCGAAGCGCTCGGCGTTCCCGAGCCCGAGATGCGCAAGCGCTCGCTGCAGGCGATCGACCTCATCGGCCTCGATGGCTTCGAGTCCGCTTACCCGCGCGAGCTCTCCGGCGGTATGCGCCAGCGGGTGGGCTTCGCCCGCGCGCTGGTCGTTCACCCCAACATCTTGCTGATGGACGAGCCGTTCTCGGCACTCGATGTGCTGACGGCCGAGACGCTGCGCAACGACTTTCTCGACCTGTGGGGCGAGGGGCAGCTGCCGATCAAGGCGGTGCTGCTGGTGACGCACAACATCGAGGAGGCGGTGCAGATGTGCGACCGCATGCTGATCTTTTCCACGAACCCTGGAAGGGTGGTGGGCGAGCTGCCGGTCGATCTGCCGCACCCGCGGCACGCGCAGGATCCACGCTTCCGCGCGCTGATCGAGCGGGTCTATGTCGAGATGACCGCCAAGCCCCATGCCGAGCAACGCGCCGGGCCCAAGGCGGAGCGCTTCGCCGGCACCGGCATCGGCACCAGGCTGATCCACGTCTCATCGAACGTGCTGCAGGGACTGATGGAGGCGGTGGCCGAGCCGCCCTACAACGGCAAGGCGGACCTGCCAGTCATCGCGCAGGAGGGGCGCTTGGAGGTCGACGACCTGTTCCCCGCGGCGGAGGCGCTGCAGATGCTGCGTTTTGCGGAAGTCGAGGGCGGCGACATTCGTCTCACGGAAGCGGGACTGGAGTTCACGCGCCTGGATACCGACGATCGCAAGAAGCTCTTCGCCCGGCACCTGATCACCTACGTGCCGCTCGCTGCGCATATCCGCCGGGTGCTCGATGAGCGCGCGAGCCACTCAGCGCCGAGGAGCCGCTTCTTCGACGAGCTGGAAGACTACATGGCCGAGGAAGCCGCCACGGAGACGCTACGCACGATCGTAAGCTGGGGCCGCTACGCAGAGCTCTTTGCCTACGACGACCACCGCCAGGTGTTCAGCCTGGAGAACCCGGCATGAGGGTCAGGGCCACGGGACGCGTACCGTTGGCGTGCACGCTGTATGGGTACTATATGCAGCATATGGCAGCCATGGCCGCACAGCCTGAGCCCGAGGTCCAGTCGATCAGATCCCTGATCGCCCGGGAGCTGCAGCGGGTCGCGATCGAGCACGGCAGGACGCTGGCGCCTTTGACGGATGAGCTCAAGCTGCTCGAGTCGGGGCTCGACTCCCTCGGGCTGGCAATCGTCGTCATGCGACTCACAGACTCGCTGGGTATCGACCCGTTCAGCTCCGGAAAGAGCGCAGCCTCTCCCGTGACGTTCGGCGAGTTCGTGCGGATGTACCAGAGCTCGCGCGGCTGAGGAGCCGCCTAAGTGACTGACTCGGGTACAGACCTCAAGCGGCGGGCGCTGCTTGCCGGCATTACAGCCGCCGCGCTCGCGGCGATGGGCGCTCTCGCGCTGAGGTGGCGACCCGGTCGCCGTAAGTGTGGCTCGCAAGGAAGCGGTGCTGCACCTGCGGCGATGTGGCCGGGCTACTCGGATTCAACCAGCTTACTTTTCAGCTGGTGGCCGCCAGCTACCGGCCCAGCTCCGGATACTTACAACGTCTATCGCGACGGTAATACAAAACCGATTGCGACCGGGCTGAAACCACATCCGACCATCGGCGGCGGTCCACAAGCGCCGGTTGTGCCTGTACCGTTTTTCATCGATAGGAATTTAGCGGCCGGTTCAACACACACCTATTACGTGACTGGCGTGACAGCGGGCGTCGAGAGCGCGCCTGGCCCGACGATCAGTATGACAACCTTGCCGGGCCCGACCACGGGGGCGGGATCGACGCCGACACCGATGCCTGCGGCGCCGGCCGATCCTGCGACGTGGATACAATCCTACGCGTTGCCGGCAGGTGGCACGCTTTGGACCGTTACCAACACGGCCAACAACACCGCAGCGGGCAGTGGTCCGAAAGGCAACGTAGGTTGCGGCCTTCAACATGCCTTCAGCAATTTCGCCCCTGGCGATATTATCGTCCTGACGGCGGGCCTGGCTTTCCAAAGCGAGGGCACGTTTTCGATTCCGGCCTTCGTGAATCCTAACAACCTTTGGACTTACATCATTTCCAGCGAGGACCCCGTTTACAAGGCTGGGGGTGCGCTGCCGGGATATTCTTACTCGACGAATTTTTTCTACACGCAGTTCAGTTGCTCGGCTCCGATCCCTGCGGGCGCGACGACCGCGACGCTTTCCACTGGGAACTGGACCAGCAAGACCGGCGCCTACCCCACGATCTTCAGAATCGCTGCGACCGGCAAGATCGAGCAGCGGTTGGTCACTTTCACGCACGGATCCCCGACGATTTCCTGGGCTAATTACAACGGAGCATCGCCGGGGCTCGTCAACAACTGCAACGCGACCATCCTGACCGTGGTCTTGAATGGCGTCACGCCGACCGACATTGCGGCGATGCCGACAATCAACCTTGCTCGGAATACTGGGCTGTCGTTGCCAGCAGGAGCGAGCTACATTCGCTGCGTCGGCATCAGATTCCATCCCAACGCTCCGAGCCTGTCCGTCGAGCAATCGGGCTCCGCGGTGCAGTTTGCGACCTCGGCGTATGGGTCGTTGCAGCAGTCGGCCAATCACGTCTATTTCGACCGTTGCCTGATCGGCGATGACAGCGGCAATCTCGGCACGACTTACACCTATTTGCGGCACGGCATTTTCGCTAACTGTGATCATTTCCTGGTTAATCAATGTTTCTTCTGGGGGATTTGCTCCTGCGGTGGCTGGGCCGACTCCCATAACCCCGGCCAGAATCGCCCCGGCGGAGACGCGATGTGCGTCCTTGCGACAGGTGGCGGCTGGCATTGCGTGCAGAATTGTTATCTTGAAGGTGGCGCCGAGTCGATACTTTACGGCGGCGCCTTTGTCGATAAGACTCAGATTCCGCACGATATCGTTGCCCGCTACAACTACAGCACGAAACCTCTCGCGTGGATGCCGACTGCCATCGGTTGCGGCGTTAAGAACCACTTTGAGCTTAAAGCTGGAGTTCGAGCGGAGTATTACGGCAACACACTGCAGAACTGCTGGCACAGCATTGTGGGCATAGGCCAGGACGGCCGTGCCTTCGTATTCGGCGCGCGCGATCAGATCGCGGCAACGCCAAAGAATCCCATCGTGAGCTGTACTCCTTGGGTCAAGGTCACCGACGTCAACGCTCACGATAACCAGTGCTGGGACGTTGGCGAACTATGCTTGATGTTCAGTTCGGACCACAACCCATCTTGCTACACGGCAAGAATCAGGTTCGCCAACAATGTGTGTTTTATGAATCCGGGCATTGATAACACCGGCACTAAGACTATTGCTGAAGGAATTGTCGCTATCGGCCCGGTGGCGGAAGTGATCCTCGATCACAACACGATCATCTACAATCCCGCCAACCCGAATTGGGATCCGGCGACGTATTACCTGCCTCTGCGGGCCATCGCCAATCAGGCGGCCCGGGGCTATCTCAATCCGCAGCCCCAGACCCCGAACGGCATACCGCGCGCCTTGGATCGTTGGACCGTCACCAACAACGTGTTGGATTTGAGCGCAGGAATATGCGGGGATCTCTTGTCGGGCACCGGTACGACTATGTTGAATGCGTGCCTGAGCAATTACACCTGGGGCAGCAATCTCCTCATCAACGATACCGGACGCTATCCGGCGCCGACCTATAACCCTGTACGATACGCTTCGGTTGGCTTCGCCAACTGGCAGGGCAACGGGACGCAGCCTAACAGTGCGAATGACTGGAACGTAACGAGCGGCAATTACGCAAAAGCTTCCACGACCGGCGGCCCGCTCGGAGCGGCGTTCCGACTCTAGCACCATGCCGAGACGAGAACGCCGCCCGAAGGCGGCGTTCTCGCATACGTATCAGCAGACGGACACCTATTGCCTTGGTTTCTTTTGGTGCGCGTCGTTGTACTTGTCTGCCTCGACCAATTCCGCTTGCGCCTTCGTAAAAAGATCTATGGCTTTCTCAGCGTGCCCCCCAAACTCGAGCCCGTTCCCTTTAGCTGCCTGCTGTGCCAGTTGAACATGCCGGATCGCCTGCTCAGCCAGGCCATGCGCCTCTTTGAGATTCGGATGGGTTATGTCGTAACTATAAGCGACAGCTCCGATGAGAATTGACAGCGAACCAGCAAGGACAACCTTCTTCATGACAATCTCCTTTGGATGCCTGGGGTTTAGCGCGAATCCAGCGCGTAGACGCGGTAACGGTCGGAGTTTGGGCGTTTCGGGTCTGGCCTCTGGAAGGGCCACATCTCATCAACTGCGGACTTCTGCCAGGCGTGCGGGATGATTTCTCCAGCGCGCATCAGTGGCTCCATGTACCACGGGTAGGCGAACACGATCCAGGCCTGCCGCGGCGCCTCGCGAAGCGAGCGCGCCATGTCAGTGACGACGGCCCGCAGCGTCTCGCCCCGGAATGGGTTGTAGAAGTGAAAGACCGTGACGTCGCTCGTCACGCGGTACCGGGCAGCGTCCATGCAGACCAGTTGTACCTGGCGCGCACCGAGATTGCGCTGGCAGCGTTCAACGAGCGCCGCGGATAACTCGATGCCGGTGATGCGACTGAAAGGGAATGTAGCTGCCGCGACCAGGATACGGCCGAGGCCGCTGCCATAATCCACGAACGCTCCAGTCCTCTCGGGGACGTGACGCATCGCTTTGAAGAAGCCGTCGTAGTTCGCCGGAGCGTACTCCACGGAGTCCGGGTTGCTCGTTGTCTCAAGATACATCCGGCCACCGGTTCGGACCTCGAAGCGTCGCTCGTAGCGCTCCTCGGAGAGCCGGTCCAGGGCGTGAGTCACTGCACGCCGCAGGCCCTCCTGCGCGACCATTGTTGCCGCTGCCTTGATACGCCGTAGCATTACGTCGCTTGCGGGCCGAATCAGTAATCGAAGCTGAGCCGAGGGCTGCTTTGTATTCGGTGGAGTATATGTCCGCCTGACTTCCGGTGGCCAGACCAGGCTCATGTTAGCCGACCAGCAACGGTTCCTTTCGGGCCGAGTCTGAAGCTCGGCCGGTCCAGGTGCGAGCACGAGCGCACCCAGCTGCACAGGGCAGGTCAGTTATCAGGAATCGCTTTTAATTCTTCCAACAGACGCGCTGTGAAGATTTCGGCGCCACGCTGATTCAGATGGAAGCCATCCTTGAAGTAACTCTGTCCCAATTCCCCGGGGGCAACGGGTATGAGCACGGGAATGCCGGCGGCACGACCCGCACGTGCCAGAGCGGCCACCGACCCGTCTCCCAGGTCTCGCACCAATGGCGGTATTACCAGCAGGGCCTTGCATCCATGTACGGCGCACACGGCGGAGAATTGCGTGAGCCTCCGTTCAACGATCTTCTCTATGACTTCGGCACGTGGATTCGCGCCAGCCCGCTGCCAGAAGTATGAGGCGAGCTCCGTCATCCCAGGTACCGTCTCAGATCTGATCCAGTTCCTGATCTCTGTGCTATCGCCTATCCAGGCGCTCGCGCTTGCCATCAGATACGTGCTGGTAGTGGTCCAATCGAGGCCAGCCGCCTGCTTTACTCGCAGGATGTCCGCCGGGCGCATGAGGGTTCTGGCGAATACTACGCCGTCGGTGCTACGAGAGATCAGTTGTACCGGCGCGAGACATAACACTACGAACTCTGGGTGTGATCCTTCGGCAAGCAATCGTTGTACGCCAAAGTACCAGTCGAGGTAATCGGTGTTTTCAATGGGCATGATGACGACGCTCAGGGTATTGCCCTGCTGCAGTGCGCTGAGTTCCTTGCGGTCAATGCCCGCCTGCAGCAGCGAGTTGCCGACCACCAGGAAGCTGCGGCGATCAGGCGACGGCGAGACGCCCAATTGGAGCGCCGTGCTCCAGTCCGAGCGAATGCGCGCCCCCAATGCACTGTGCGCGGGATAGAGTACTCGCGCAGCGATTTCGAGCGCTCCGAGGTAGCCCAATCCGGCGACGGCCAGGAGTCCGATCGACAGAGCCGCACAACGGTACTCTGAACCGCCGGGGCGAATTGCGCGCACTGAGGTGAGTGGCATTGACATGAAACCTAGAACTGAAAGTAGATGAAGGCGCTCTGTGAGTTGGCTGCAAACAGCGTTATGACCGCGATGAACACCAGGCCTATGCCGACTCTCAGCGGATAGCCGTGACGTTCGAAGAGATACTCCGCGTTTGTGCGTTCGAGCTCCAGGTCCACCAAGAGCAGCGGCACCACGCACATCGCCAGAAATAACGCTGCGATGCCGTACACGTGCTCCCAGTGAAAGACGCGCGCGCCCGCCAGCATTGTCGCCGCGGAAGAGAATGTCGGAGCCCTGAAGAAGATCCAGGTCAGACAGACGAAATGAAAGACGACCACACGCCAGGTCCAGCGCCCAAGGACCGGGGTGGCCTGCGAGACCGGTGCCCTTCCCTTGAGCATTCTTTCCGCCGCAAGTGCCGCGCCATGCATTCCACCCCAGGCAACGAAGGTCCAATTGGCCCCATGCCAAAGGCCGCCGAGAAGCATCGTCGATAACAGGTTGATGTAAGTCCTGACTGCTCCGAGGCGATTTCCTCCCAGCAGTCGGATGTACAGGTAGTCGCGCAGGAAGGTGCTGAGGCTGATATGCCAGCGACGCCAGAAATCCTGCAGTGAGGTCGCAAGATACGGCTGGCGGAAATTCACCATGAAGTGAAATCCCAGCAGCTGCGCCGAGCCGCGCGCGATGGAGCTGTAACCGCTGAAGTCTCCATAGATCTGCCAGGCGAAGGCGTATACGCCGAGGAGGGTTACGGGCAGGTTATGCGCGCCAAAGCTGCCGTTGAATGCGGCATTGGCGACTAACGCGCAGTTATCGGCGACAACGCTCTTACGCACCAGACCTTCGAGGACTAACAGCATACCGTCGAATACCTTGGTCGGGTTCCACGATCGCGGCGACTGAATCTGCGGAAGAAGATGCGACGGTTTTTGTATGGGACCTGCGATCAGGTGAGGGAACAGACTGACGAACAGCGCGTAATCGACGTAGTTCCTCGCGCGCGGTACCCGGCGCTCGTAGACGTCGACAATGTAGGCGATCTCCTGAAAGGTGTAGAACGAAATGGCCGGCGGCAGGACGATCGACCAGACTATGCGCGGCAGCCCCCCCAGACCTACGGCGTTGGCGACATGCAGGAAGGAATCGACGAAGAAGTTGAAGTACTTGAAGACTCCGAGCACTGCCAGGTTGAGTACGACAGACGTCACCATGAATCGCTTGCGCGCTTGTTGCGATTGCGCGGTATCGATGGCGCGCGCGAGCAGGAAGTCGAGGGTCGTCGAGCCGATCATCAGCGCGAGAAAGCGCCAGTCCCACCACCCGTAGAAGAAATAGCTCGCAAGGAGCAGCAGGAGATTCTGCGGACGGTAAGGGAGCCGCCAGTACGCCAGGCAGACACCGATCAGGAAAACGATGTAGATCGGGGAGTCAAACGACACGTGTTTTCCGAATCAGCGTGAACTCAGCAGCGATGCAAGCCGAGAGCACTCGGCACCATTGCATCGAAACATTGTAACGAGATTTGATCCCGGCGGCCGGGCGCTGCGGATGCTGCGCTTTGCCGAGGTCAAGGGCGGCGGCGGCATCGAGCCGCCTCCGTGCTGTCTTGCGCGCAGTACACGCTAGCGGACCAGTGAACGTGTTCGGCGCCTGTGACATAAGACGCCCTTACGCCTTCAGGACGCTGGCGTGCCACGTTGAATCGTTGCCTATGCATGTATGGCAGCGCAGCCTGAGTCGTTACAATATGCACGTATGTTTGTACTCGGTACGCGCACCGGCATCTCCGTTGCATTCGTGCGCGGCTTTGACGGAAAAATAGTAGTCTGGCTCCCCCGTTAAGCGGCATGACGGGGCCATGGTGCAACTACTACTTAAGGGAACATTCTGGCTCGGCACCTCAACCGTCCTTTATGTTTATCTCCTGTACCCGGTGCTGATCTGGGCGCTGGCGGGTGTGCGTCAGGAGCGGCGTGGGGCGGGCGCTCAGCAGACGCCAGCACCGTTCAGCGTGGTGCTTGCGGTGCACGATGAGGCGGCGCGGATCAGCGCCCGGCTCGATGAGCTCGTGACGCTGATTGGCACCGCGGCGCGCAGCGCCGAGGTGATCGTCGTTGCGGACGGCTGCACGGACGCGACGGCGGCGCTGGCTCGAGCTCACCCAAGCCCCTTGGTCCGGGTCATCGAGCTCCCGGAAAACGAAGGCAAGGCAAGCGCCCTGTCTCGTGGAAGCGAAGTGGCGAAAGGCGACATCCTCGTGTTTGCGGACGCCCGGCAACGTTGGGCTGCTACGTCCCTGCAGCGGCTGTTGGAGAATTTCAATCGCCCGGAAGTAGGGGCCGTCACCGGCGAGCTGGTGCTGGAGGTAGCGGATGGAGTGCTCGCCGGCGTCGGACTCTACTGGCGATACGAGAAATGGCTCCGTCGCAACGAGGGACGCCTGCACTCTACCGTGGGCGTGTCGGGGTCGATCAGTGCGGTTCGCCGGGAGCTCTTTCGGCCGATCCCGCGGGGAGTGTTGCTCGATGACCTCTACTGGCCGTTGCAGGTCGTCATGCGGGGACGCCGGGTAGTGTACGACGAGCGCGCGGTCGCTTACGACCGCTTGCCCGAGCGTCCGGCAGATGAGTTCCGGCGCAAGGTGCGCACTCTCAGCGGCAATTTTCAGCTCGCCGCGGTGCTGCCGCAGGCGCTGCTGCCGTGGCGAAACCCGATCTGGGCGCAGTTCGTTTCCCACAAGCTGCTGCGTCTCGTGGTTCCCTGGATGCTGCTGGCCGTATTCCTGGCGAGCAGCTTTCTGGACGGGACCCTTTACCGCATCGCTCTTGTGGCACAGGTTATCTTCTACGGTCTGGCGCTGATCGCACTTGCCGGTGGAGCCGGATCACGGTGGCGCGTGGCGACGGCAGCCGCTGCCTTCGTCGTCCTGAACGCAGCCGCGTGGCTGGCGTTCTGGGTGTGGATCTGCGGGCGCGCTGAAGGGACCTGGAAACGAGTTGCCTATGACGTGCCGTTGCCTCCAAATTGAGTGGACCGTGCTGCAGCCGGCGCCCAGGGACTTGAGCTGACCCGTGCTGCCGACCACCGCCTGTGTCGCCCCCGGCTCGATGGCGCTCGCGCGCGCCGTCCGCGTGGGTTATTGCGTCGATTCGTTCGAGATCGGGGGGACCGAGCTGAATGCAATACGCACGCTCGAGGCACTCGATCGGCGACGCTTCCAGGTGACCGTCTTTCACCTTCACGAAACCGGCCCGCTGCGTGCGCGTTACGAAGCCCTCGGGCTGCAGTTGCTGCATCTGCCGATCGGCCGGCTCTATTCAGCGCGCACGGCGGGACAGGGGGTGCGCTTCCTGCGGCTGCTCAGGCGCGAAGGGATTGAGGTCGTTCATACGCACGATCTGTATACCAACATTTTCGCAGCACCTTGGGCGCGGTTGGCGGGCTGTCGCGTCATTGCCAGTCGCCGCTGGCTGGATGCGAGCCCGCGAGCGGGTCTCCTGCCACTCAACCGTTGCAGCTATCGTTTCGCGCACCGCGTGGTCGTCAATAGCTCCGTGGTCGCGCGGTTGATGATTGAAAAGGAGCGCGTGCCGGCGGCGCGGGTGGTTGAATTGCCGAATTTCCTGGAGGAGCGCGCCTTCCATCACGTCGCCGCCGAGGTGCGCAGCGCCCGGCGTCACAGCTGGGGCGTTCCGCACGGCGCTTTCGTTATCGGCACAGTGGCACGCCTCGCGCCTGTGAAGAATCACGCCATGGTGCTGCGCGCGCTGCAGCATCTGGATGAGGATGTGCACCTGGTGCTGATCGGCGCGGGGCCGTCGCGGCGCGCGCTCGAGGAGCTGGCCAGGGAGCTGCACGTTGACCGACGGGTACACTTCACCGGGCAGCTGGTCGAGGCGGAAAACCTGCATCAGTTCTTCGACGTGAGCGTGCTCTGCTCGCGCAGCGAGGGGTTTCCAAATGCCGTCATCGAGGCGTTGGCGGCGGGCTGCCCCGTGGTCGCGACGCCGGTGGGAGGTGTCCCAGAGGTCATCAGCGACCGCCAAACGGGCCTGCTGGTCCCCGTCGACCAACCCGATGCACTCGCTGCGAGCGTGCAGGAGCTACGCGGCGATGCAGCGCTACGCAAGCGGCTAAGCGAGGCCGGACCGGCGCGCGCGCGTGGCAACTACCATCAAACGCTGGTCATCGCGCGGCTCGAGGCGCTGTACCAGGATCTGGCGCGCGAAGCCGGTAAGAGGGGCGCGGTACTCACGTGAACGTCGGAAGCGGGCGAGTGCTGCCAGCAAGATTGCGCCGCCGCGTCGTGGCGCCGGCGAGCGCGCTGGCGTGGTACGGGCTCGCGATCTTTACTTTCTTCTTCGTCACCGCCCGCTTGCCGCCGTTGTTCACCGAACTCGGGATCTACCTGGCGCTGCTCGGGCTCGTGGTGCGCCCGCAGGGCGTTGGTTTCCCGCCGCCGCTGCGCTGGGCGGTGGTCTTGCTACTCTGGTCACTCATGTCGGCGCTCTTTGCCATTGACCCGGATATGGCATGGCCGGCGCTCATCGAGCGGCTGAAGGCGCTCGTGATCTTCTTTGTCGTGGTGAACGTCTTACGCACGCCGCAGCAGCTGCGCTTCTACGTACTCCTGATCCTGGTCGCATTCGCGATCTATCCTGCGCGCGGCACACTGATAAACTACGTTACCGGCAACACGTTGTTCGGCCGGGCGATCTGGAACCAGATGTACGCCAATCCCAACTACCTCGGGGCCCTCACGCTCCTGATGCTCGGATTGGCGTTGGCGATCGCTACCGTCAAGACGCAGGATGCACGGGTGCGTCGCGCGGCGGCTGCGTTCGTGCCCGTGGTGCTCCTGATCATTCTGCTCACGCAATCGCGCGGGGTATTCCTGGGTCTCCTCGTCGGCTTCGGACCGCCATTGCTGGCGCGACTGAGGAAACGGTCCTCCGGCATGGCGCCGGTGCTGGCTGTCCTCGCCGTGATCGCCGTACTGGTTCCGGCAGCCTCCTGGCACCGGCTCGGGAGCATTACCCATCTGACCACCACCATCGCCGAGGCGGATAAGCAGGGCCGGCCACCGGCCAGCGAAAGTCAGCTCGATCAATTGGCAGCGGGCAACGCCGTCCAGCGCTTCGATATCCTGGAGACCGGCGTGCACATCGCCGCGAGTCACCCCGTCCTGGGGGTCGGCATCGGCTGCTACAACGAGGCGAATGCGCGCTATGCGCCACAGCTGGGGGAGCGGGATGCGCATAACACCTATGTCCGTCTGGCCGCGGAGATGGGGTTCCCCGGCCTGCTGCTCTGGCTGGGTCTGGTGGGGTCGGTGCTGGCTCAGGTGCGACGTCGGCGCGCGCATCTCGAGGCGGATGACCGCATGATCCAGGTCTTGTGGATTGAGCGGGCGGTTATCGGATTCCTCGTCGCCGGTTTCTTCGCCAGTTCCGCCGACCTCACGATGTTCTATCTCTTCCTTGGAATTCTTTGGGCAGCTTCCAACGTGTTGGGCCGCGACGCGACTGAGCCCGGCGTGCCGCCCGCACGACGAGCGCTGCGGGCTCGCTAAGATGTGTGGCATCGCCGGATTTGCGGGCATCGGA
This sequence comes from uncultured Gammaproteobacteria bacterium, assembly GCA_963835645.1. Lineage (GTDB taxonomy): Bacteria > Pseudomonadota > Gammaproteobacteria > Steroidobacterales > Steroidobacteraceae > 13-2-20CM-66-19. The sequence goes on from CAWIGQ010000004.1 coordinate 30,103, forward strand.
CTGCCGGCAGAGGAAGCGACGCGTCGTCTGCAGGCGATGTGCGATTCGATCCTGCATCGCGGCCCCGACTCAGACGGCAAATTTGTCGCCGAGGGCGTTGCCATGGGGATGCGGCGCCTGAGCATCATCGACGTCGCCGGCGGCGATCAGCCGATTTCCAACGAGGACGGGACGGTTACCGTCGTGTTCAATGGCGAGATCTACAATCACCATCAGCTGCGCCGGGAGCTTACGGCCGCGGGACACCGTTTCGCGACGCACAGCGATACCGAAGTGCTCGTGCACCTTTACGAGCAACACGGCACGGATATGGTGCGGCATCTGCATGGGATGTTCGCCTTCTCGATCTGGGACTCGCGCAGGCAACGTCTGTTCATTGGGCGCGACCGCACCGGCATGAAGCCGCTGAGCTACGCCCTCCGCGGCGGCGGGATCGTCTATTGCTCGGAGCTTCGTGCGCTATACGCATTCGATCGCTCAGCTCTGCGCGTTGCTCCGGGCGCGGTAATGGAGTACCTCGCGTTCGGCTATGTGCCTGACCCGAACAGCATCTTCGAGGGTGTCAGCAAGCTGCCCGCCGGGCATTTCCTCATCTGGAGTCCGGGGCGCGAGGTGGAGGTACGGCGCTACTGGAGCCCACCGCTCCCGGACGTGACTCTTCGCGATGAACGTGAGCTGGTCGCTGAATTGCGCCGAAGGCTCGAGGCGGCCGTGACGTCCCACCTGGAATCCGAGGTTCCGCTCGGCGCCTTCCTTTCCGGTGGAACCGATTCTTCAACGGTGGTGGCACTCATGTGCCGCCACGCCGCGGGCCGCGTCAAGACATTCTCCATTGGCTTTGCCGAAGCGCAATACGACGAATCACAAGCAGCCAGAGCCGTCGCGACCCAGCTGGGAACGGAGCATACGGAGCTCGTGGTGCGACCCGACGTGGAGCAGATTTTCGAGAGCGTCGCAGCGATGTTCGACGAGCCATTCGCGGACTCCTCGGCGATTCCGACCTTCCTGGTTGCCCAGCTCGCTCGCGAGTCAGTGACGGTCGCGCTCTCGGGCGATGGTGGGGATGAGCTGTTCGGAGGGTACACCCGTTACGGGGAGACGCTCAGGCGCGGCGGAGGTATGGGCGGAGTCGGCTCGCGCCTGCTCGCTGCGCTTGGATTGATGCTGCCGCACGCCTTTCCCGGTCGGAATCGCTTAGTCGACCTCGGTCGCTCGAGACTGGGCCGTTACGCATCGAGCGTGGTGCAGCCGGTTCGGGTCGATGAGGGTGGCGTCGCCTCAGCGTGGCACCCCGCCGGCGGCCGCACCGTCGATGAGCAGCTTAACCGCTTTCTCTCAGCCGACGAAGCGGAGGATTTTGCAGCGGCGATGATGCGTCTCGATCTCGAGACCTATCTTCCCGGCGACATCCTCACCAAGGTTGACCGCACCAGTATGGCCGTTTCGCTCGAGGCACGTGTGCCGCTGCTCGACTATGATCTGGTCGAGTTCGCGTTGCGCATACCGGGCGACTTGCGGGTGACATCCGGCGAGAGCAAGCGACTTTTCCGCCGGGCGATTCGCGGCATTGTTCCGGACTTCGTTCTGGCGGCTCCAAAGCGAGGGTTTGCGGTGCCGCTGGCGCAGTGGTTCAGGGGATCTCTGCGACATCGCATCCAGGGTTTGCGCAGGCCGTCTGCGGCTATTGAGCAATACCTCAACATGCGAGCGGTCGAGCGGCTGGTGACCGAGCACTCGATCGGGCGCCGTGATCATAGTGTTCTTCTATGGCGCCTGATCGTGCTGAACTACTGGCTTGCCGCGTTTGCTGACGGTCGGCTCGGACGTCCGCCGTTGGTCCCCTTGTCCGACACCACCATGACCCGGGCGCTGTCTATCGGGGTGGGGGCAGGCTCAAGGAGCGCGCCTCCTGCGGTGTCGAACCTGTTCCTGCATGCGGACAGCCCACTGCCCCGGCTGACAGTCGGGCTGCGCGTCGACGAGGCGGGCATCCCGGGCTACGCACGCGGCGTCATCGAGGATCTGTGCCGGGCGAATTACCTTGATATCGCGGTGGTCTGCGTAAGCGGGTCGGTCGCAAACGGCGACGAGTCGGTCTCACTCGAGCACGGGATCGCTCTGCGCGCCTACGAGGCGCTTGTCGAGTCGCGCTATCAGATGGATCCCGACCCGCTCGAGCCCGTGCCCTGTGATGATCTCCTGCCGGGTGTTCCGCGGGTGACCTGGCCGATCGCCGATTCCCGTGACGGCTGCGGGACGACGGCCCCTTTGGACGTCATCATCGATTTCTCGGCGAAGCCCGCCCGCGAATCTTCGTTGCCGGCGACCCGCCATGGCATCTGGCGTTATCACTTTGGGGATCGGCGGCTCTATCCACTGGGATCAGGCTTCCTGAGGGAGATTATCGACGGCAACCCGCTGACCGGCATCGAGCTGATTCAACTCGGTCCAACGGCTGTGGATGACGTTACCCTGATGCGGGCACTGTTCCGGACGGTCCCCTTCCCGTCGCGTCAGGCAAACCGTTTCGGCCCTGTCTGGGGAGCGCGTCACTTTGTGATTCAGAGCCTGTGGGCTCTCAGGCACGGACATCCCGAGAGTGTCGCAGCCCCTGAGGTCAGGCGCCTCTCCAGTCATCCTGTGAAGCGTACTCCGACCGTAGCACAGTTCGGTCGATGGGTGCTGAGCGAGCTCGGCAGTCGAGCCTTTCCTCTTTTCAGGCGGGTCGACCGCCCGCTGCATTGGCGTATCGCGATTCGGCGCATTCGTGCCCCACTCTATGAGGACGCCTCGCTCGCGGCCCTGCAGTCGTTTCGCTGGATCGATTCGCCTCCCGATCATCATTGGGCGGATCCAGTGATCTTCGAACGCGATGGACAGGCCTGGCTCTTCTTCGAAGAGATGGTCGATCCCAGCCGGGTCGGCCACATCTGCTGCGGCCGGCTGACTCCGAGCGGGGATCTTGTCGACCTGAGCCCCGTTCTGCAGCAGCCCCACCACCTGTCCTTCCCGCAGATCATCGCGGCCGACGGAGAGGTCTTCATGCTGCCCGAGAGCGCGCAGGGTGGAGGAGTTGACCTGTATCGCGCCACCCGTTTTCCCGACGAATGGATCCTCGAGAGGCGCCTGCTCGATTTCCGCTGCGTCGACTCGTCGATATTCAAGGCCTCGGGGTCATGGTGGATGACGACCTCGCCGCAGGTCGTACCGGGCCACACGCCGATCACATGGTTACTGCGCGCCGATCGGATCACCGGGCCGTGGACGTTCCAACCGGGAGGGGTCGTGGCGAGCGACGTGCGCGTGGCTCGAGGCGCCGGATCGGTCTTCGAACAGGGCGGGCGACTCATCCGTCCGAGCCAGGACTGCAGCATCTCGTACGGCTATGCCCTGATTCTCAATGAGGTCCTCTCATTGGACGGACCGTATCGGGAGCGAACCGTTTGCCGGGTGGACCCCGGTTGGATGCCACGCCTCGAAGGCGTTCATTCCTACAGCCGGGTCGGCGACTTTGAGGCCATCGACGGCGGCTTCGCGTTTTGAGTGCTGCGCGCGGCGCGGCGCATCATTTCACGACCACGTTGCTCGGCGGATTGGGCAGGATCGCAGTCGTTGCCGGCGCGCCATTGGCGCCAATATCCGTGCCGTCGGTGCCGGCATTTTTGTAGGGGCTGTCCGCGGCCAGGGTGTAGTTGCCGCCCGCATAGTTGGCGAAGCGAACCGCGGCTACGCTCGTCGGGAAAAAGTTCCCGGCAGGATAGCTGCCTGCCGGCCCATCGACGATGACGTTCCTGGAGAATGTCCAACTGGTGAAATTGCCATTGAGCGCCGGGGTGCCCTCTCCGATGCCGGAACCGAAGAAGCCCCAGTGCGTGCGCGTGGAGAGATTGTTGGTGAACACGAAATTGTTGACCTTGGAGACCGGAGATTGTGCCATCGCGAGGTCCGAGCTCGAGAATCCCGGGGGCAACATGGAGTTGATGAGCGTATTGTGATCGATGGTGTAGTCGTTGCCGCCGGCCAGGAACTGAAAGGCGCGGCCATCGGCTCCATTGAGCCCGGTAACGCCCACGAGGTTGTCGCGGATCAGGATCCTCTCGGTCAGGAGGCTCGGTTGATTGTTGTCCCGCCCGAGGACATTGAATCCATCGCCGACGTTGATCAGCGTATTGCTGGTAATCGCGATGTCGCTGGTGACCGACCACGGCGCCGTACCGCCCTGGTTGCGCGGCGTGATCAGAATGGCGAAGCCATCCTGCGCTTGCAGGGGATTATTCTCGAAGGTGTTGCCGGTTACGACGACGCGCTGCGCCGCCTTGAACTCGAGCAGGTTCTTCATGGTGTAGTGGGTCGGGATCAGGGACAACGGCTTGAAGAAGTAGTTGTTGCTGATCTCGATATCCGCAGGCACGAGCGCGGGCTCGCGGGAGTCCGCGCCGCCGAACATCACGTTCTCGCCCGCGGCCTCGATGTAGTTGTTGCGGATCTGAAGTGGGCCGGTCGTGTTGTGTGCCCACAGTCCCTGCGTATCGGCGCCCTGTTCCTGAAAGTCGCTGATGTAGGAATCGATCACCGCCACATACGCGCCATCCATCTGGATGCCGCGCCGATCATTCGTATCGGGGTTACCGTGCACATAGCAGCGATCGAATACGATGTGATGGGCGAGCGTGACCGGCGAGGTGTCGGAGTTGCTGATTACAATCAGGTCATACAAGGATGCGCCCGCGACCGGAGCGAATTCGATGCCGACGAAGCGGAAATGATGGCTGTCGGCAACGGTGGTCAGAGCATTGTTATAAGCGCGCGAGACGATTTTCGGCATGTTGACGGCGTCATTCGGACCGACGCGCTGGCCAGGAGACGGAAGCTTCGCCAGGTTGCTCGAGACCACGTAGATCCAGCCGCTGCCCGTCGTCTTGTTCGGCAGTTTGAACGGGCCGGTGAATGTCGCACCGGCCTGAAGTACGATGGTGTCTCCCAGTTGCGCTTGGTTAAGCGCCGCCTGCAGGTCGCCACCCGCAGCGACGGTCAGGGTCGCACCCGCCGGGGCGGCGTAACTGGTGTCGAATGTCTGTGGGGCGGCGGGAAGCGTGGCGGCAAGACCGACACCGTGTGCAACACATGCTGCCGTCAGACCCGCGAGCGCGCGTGCAAGAAGTCTCGTGGCGTTGCAGGGTGTGCTCAAATTCGAACGGGGCATTCTCAAGTCTCCGGTACGTTTCGGCGGATGGCTATTGATTGCGGCGAGCCGACGAGCGACTGGCGCATGCAGATCTTGCGCGAGGGGTGCGACGTTTCCAACCTGTCGCTGGCTGGATACGTTGCCGGGCGGATGCGGCGCATGAGTTCGCGGTGCTACATAATGTTCGAAATTGTGGAGCTGATGACAAATTGACCGTGCGCAGTGCAGGGGGCGCCTTCGCTTCTATTGTGACCCGCATCAAGGGACGGTCCCTCGATGAGCTTCGTGTCAGAGGTGTTCAAGCGCTCCACGCTCGCCTGGAGCGCCTCTGGGCCCTGTCCTGCCCCGCCGCCTGCCGACCCGTGGGGCGCCGGCCCCGGAGCTCGTCTTCGATCGTGGGGTCGCCTTTCCGGCAGGCGCGGGGATCGATCCGGAAGTTATCGCTCGCGCGATCGCGAGGCTCGATCCGCAGACCCGTGCACGGTTCACACAGCAGAGTGACCAGGCGGAGCGCGGCATCGTCACGCTCCTTGGATATGATCCCTTGTGGGTCGGCAACCCACCGCACTGGCACCGGGAAGCTATCAGCGGCAAGGAGGCGCCGCGACGGCACTGGAGCCGCATCGATCACCTGGACACCGCTGTGGTCGGCGATCACAAGCTCTTGTGGGAGCTCAACCGTCACCAATACCTGCTCGCCCCTGCCTTCTGTTGGCTGCTCGACCGGGAGACCCGGCGATTCGATCTCATTCAGTCGCACCTGGAATCCTGGCTCACGGACAACCCGCCGCGCCAGGGCGTCAATTGGGTCAGCAGTCTGGAGGTGGCCTATCGCGCAATCGCCTGGTGCTGGCTGCTATGGATGCTGCGCGAGGCGCCATGGAGGCCGGACCTGCGAAAGAGCCTCGCGCTGTCGCTGGAGGCGCATGCGCGCCAGGTAGAGCGCTACCTGTCGACTTACTTCAGCCCCAATACGCACCTGACCGGCGAGGCCCTCGGGCTATTTTACGCCGGCACGGTGCTCAGCCCTTCGCGCCATGCGCAGCGGTGGCGAAGGAAGGGCGCGGCAATCCTCGAGTCTGCGATCAAGCGGCAGGTCTACCCGGATGGTGTCTATTTCGAGCAGGCGAGCCAGTACCACCGTTACACAGCCGAGATCTATCTGCATTACCTGCTGCTCGCGAACGCAACCGGCTGGAGCGTCTCGGACACTGCGCGCGATACACTTGGTAACCTCTTTGCGGTGCTGCGCAGTCTGGCTTCCGCCGGCGGCCGCATTCCGCTCCTCGGCGACGATGACGGAGGACTGCTGCTCCCATTGGATCATCGGGCACCGGATGACGTGCGCGCGCTGCTGTTGGCGGGCGCAGTGGCGCTGCAGCGACCCGACCTGGCTGTAACGGGGGAGGCGTCTCCGAGCTTCGCATACTGGCTTTGCGGTATCGACAGGACTGATCGTTTGCGCACTCAGAGTGCCGTCAATCCGAACTGGCTCGACATGTATTTTGCGCGCGGCGGCCTGGCCGTTCTTCGTGACGGATGGGACCCGAGCGCTGCTGTCGGGGTACTCGATGCCGGCCCGCACGGGGCGTTGAGCTGCGGTCATAGCCACGCGGACGCGCTGGCCATGACCCTGGCCTTAGGTCCCACGGAGCTGTTCATCGATCGTGGCACGCTCACATACACCGGAGCGGAGCGGAACGAATTTCGGGCCACGGTGTCGCACAACACGCTGGAGATCGACGGCACGTCCTCGGTGATTCCTGCGCAGGCCTTCAAGTGGCTGCGGGGCATTCCCGCGCGAGGGCAGGGCGTGGTGTGTTCCAGCTCACACTTCAGCAGCTTTTTCGGGATCGCCACGGGCCATGCCGCCGGCGGACGGCCTTCGGTGCATTGTCGACGGGTGCTGCACCAGCGAGGAGGCGCCTGGGTGATTCATGATCGGGGCGTGCGCGAGGCGGCGCGCGGTGGCGTGCTGCGCTGGCAACTCGCGCCGCACCTCACCGCCGCCGCGCTCACTGCGCAGTCGCTCGCAATCCACAACCGCGCGGGTGTGGGCGTGGCAGCGATTTTCATGCGAGGCGCAGCGGCGGCCCGCATCGTGGTGCGGGTCGTATCCCTGCGGCTCGGCCAGCGCATTGCGGCGCCGTGCCTGGAACTGGAGGTCGATGCTTCGCTCGAGGCGCTCACGATCATTGTTCCCGCGGGACGGGACGGGAATTTGCCGAAATTCGAAGTCGATGGGCAGCCCGGCGAACGGGGCGTCGTGTGGATCGACGATGCGGGTCGGCATCGCGTGGTCACCGGAGCGCCACGGCCGGTTCCGCAGTTGCCTGCCCAGGCGGAGCAGAACGCTGATCTCATCTGGTGGGTTGATGGTGCCGACGTCGGTGGTCACGAGATCCACAGCGCGCTGATCGCCGCCCTGCCGGCTGCGGTGCCCGGTGTGCCCGCCGATGCGCAAGTCGTCACGGACGTGGCGGAACAGTCAGGCAGAATGACCGTTCTGGCAAATACGGGCGGGCGCTGGGCGCAGCTTAGCGTGCAACAGCCGCGACGCGGCTGACCGCTCTGTTGGGAATCGATCTTCATGTGCGGTATCTGCGGTATCGTGACTGTTGACTGGGGCATCGTCCCGGAAGGCGGCCTTCTGGAGCGGATGCGCGATTCGATCGCCCACCGCGGGCCGGACGGGGCGGGACTGTACCTCGGGCCCGGAGTGGGGCTCGGGCATCGAAGGCTCAGCATCGTGGATGTGGCTCATGGTCAGCAGCCGATGTACAGCGAGGATCGGCGCTTCGTCATCGTATACAACGGCGAAGTGTTCAATCACCCCGAGTTAAAGCCAGAGCTCGAAGCGGCGGGTGTTCGCTACCGCACCCGCTCCGATACCGAGACGGTACTTCACCTGTACGAGCGCCTCGGCGAGCGTGCGCTCGAGCGCATGCGCGGTATGTTTGCCGTGGCGATCTGGGACAGCCTGGAGCGCCGACTGTTTCTGGCCCGCGACCGCTACGGCATAAAGCCCCTGTATTACGTCCATCGACCCGACGGTACGCTGATTTTCGGATCGGAGATCAAGGCGCTACTGCCGGCGCTTGAGGGTCGAGTGGTCCTCAATCGCGCAGCGCTCCCTGATTTCCTGGCCAATCATGCGCCCTCGGGCGAGGCCACGCTGTTCGCCGGGATAATGCGACTTGCGCCCGGACACACGCTGACGTGGCAGGATGGCCGGATCAGCATCCGCCAATACTGGGACGTCCACTTTGCTGACGCGCTCGACGCCCCGCCGCCCGGCTCGCCGGCTGAGCGAGCGATCATCGACGAATATCGCCAGCGTTTCACCGAGGCAGTCCGCCTGCGGCTCATGAGCGACGTACCACTTGGAATGTTCCTCTCAGGCGGGATCGATTCCGCGGCGATCACCGCGACCATGGCGACGCTCGTGAAGGAGCCGATCCGGACCTTCTCGGTTGCTTTTGCCGAGCGCGAAGCCAACGAGCTCGAATACGCCCGCCTTGTTGCCACGGCCTATGGCACCGAGCATCGCGAAGTCGTCATCTCGCCCACGGAGTTCTTTGCGGAGCTTCCGCGCCTGCTGTGGCACGAGGATGAGCCGATCGCGCACCCATCCAGCGTCGCGCTTTATTTCGTCTCGCGGCTGGCCGCGCGTCACGTCAAGGTCGTGCTCACCGGTGAGGGGAGCGATGAGACGCTCGCCGGCTACACTCGTTATCCTGTGACCGAATATAACGCCCGTCTCGGCGCTCTCTACCGGCGCTACCTGCCGGGATTCGCGCGTCGCGGCCTGAGCGCCGTCCTCGAGGCTCTGCCGACGACTTCCCGTGTTCGTCAACGGGCCTCGCGCACCTTCCTCATGCGTGGGGCGGATCTCGATGAGCTGTATTTCGACAACTTCGCGGTGTTTGGGCGCGCCGCTCAGCGCGATCTTCTGGTTCCCGAACTGCGGGCGGAGCTTGCGGCCATTGACCCCTATGCGGCGTACCATAGAGCGCTCGCACGCGTGCGAGGCAAGCCGCTGGTGTCGCAACTCCTGTATGCGGACGTCAAGACTTACCTGCATGAGCTGCTCATGAAGCAGGACCAGATGAGCATGGCCGCATCGATCGAGAGCCGAGTTCCGTTTCTCGACCATCCCCTCACCGAGTGGGTTGCGGCGCTCCCTCAGACGATGAAGCTCCGCGGCACCACGACCAAGTGGATCCTGCGCCAGGCGATGCAGGGGAGGCTGCCGGCCCCGATCCTTGAGCGGCGCAAGATGGGGTTCCCCGTGCCAGTTGGGTCATGGCTGCGCGGCCCCTGGCGGCCACTGCTCGGCGAGTATGTCACCGGGTCACGGGCGCGCGCCCGCGGCTTCTTCGAGGCTGCCGCGGTGGAGCGCCTCGTCAGCGAGCACATCCGCGGTGTCAATCATGCGGAGCGGCTGTGGGCGCTGCTGACATTCGAAATCTGGGCGCGGATTTTCCTCGACGGTGAGAGTCCCTGGTCGCTCGAGCTGCCGCTGCGGCAGGCGGCATAGCGCATGCACATTCTGTGGATCAAGACGGAGCTGCTGCATCCGGTCGACAAGGGCGGACGCATCCGCACCTACCAGATGCTGCGCTCGCTGTCACGGCGGCACCACGTGACGTACTTGTGCCTCGACGACGGTCTGGCGGCGTCCGATGCGATCGAGCGTGCGCGGGAGTATGCGCAGGAACTCATCGTCGTGCCGTTCCGGCCGGCGGCGAAGAGGAGCGTGGGATTCTGGGTCGATCTGCTGCGCAGTCTCTTCTCGCCGCTACCGTACGCCATCGCCCGCTACCGTTCGCCAGAGCTACGCGAACGGGTGCAGCAGCTTGCCGGTGCCGCAGACCTGATCGTGTGTGACTTCCTGTTTCCGTCACTCAATGTGCCCGACGGCTTGCTCCCACCGGCGGTTCTCTTCGAGCACAATGTCGAAGCCACGATCTGGCAGCGCTATGTCTCAGTGCCCCAGCATCCCGTGCGCCGCGCCTATATGCGACTTCAGTGGCAGCGCATGCTGCGGCACGAAGCGCGCGAATGCCGGCGCTTCGCGCACGTGATCGCCGTCTCCCCGATCGACGCCGAAGTCATCCGGCGCGAGTACGCCGTCGCTTCGGTGGGACATGTTCCGACCGGCGTTGATCTCGAATACTTTTCCGCGTCGCGGCCGCGGCAGCCGGAGAGTCGCGAGCTGGTCTTCATCGGCTCGATGGACTGGATGCCGAACGAGGACGGGATTCGCTGGTTCGCGACCGATGTATTCGGCCGTGTCCAGGAACGTATACCCGGTACGCGACTGCTGGTGGTCGGCCGGTCGCCTTCGCGGGGCATGCGTGCCCTCGCGGCGCGCAATCCCGCCATCGAGATGACGGGCACCGTTGCAGACGTGCGCCCCTATCTGGAGCGTGCCGCTGTCTGCGTGGTGCCGCTGCGCGTCGGCGGCGGCACACGCCTGAAGATCTACGAGGCGATGTCCATGGGAGTTCCGGTCGTCTCCACGGCCATTGGTGCCGAGGGCTTGCCGCTGCGCAACGACGAACACCTGCTGATTGCCGACACGGCCGATGATCAGGTCAGCGCGATCTGCGCGCTCCTCACGGATCGGACACGGGCCAGTCGGCTGGCTGCCGCTGCTCGCCGGCACGTGCAGGAGCACTGCAGCTGGGATGCGGTCGCGGAGGGCTTCCTTTCCCAATGCCCCCGCCGTGCTGCGGCAAACGAGCCGTCGTATCAGGGTCAGGTCGCCTGACGGCCGCGGACCGCGATGGCGCCGGTTCAACGCGTAAGTTCATCGGGCTGTCAATGAAGCTCGGCTATCTGGTGAGTCAGTATCCCGCGCTGAGTCACACGTTCATCTTGCGCGAGGTGCTCGCGCTGCGCCGCTACGGCGTTGACGTTCGCGTGGTGTCGGTGCGTAAGTGTGACAGGCCGATAACGGCGCTGAGCGCCGATGAGGCGGAGGAAGCGAAACGGACCTTCTCCGTGATAGGTGCCGGATCCGTCCACGCGTTGCTTGCGGATATCCGCGTGCTTTGCCGGCATCCGATCGGTTACGTCAGCGGGTTGCTGTACGCGTGGACGCTGAGTCGCGGCACGCCGAGGCTGCTCGTGATGTACACCTTCTATTTTCTCGAGGCGGTTGTCGCGGGGGATTACTTCGAAAGGCACGGCGTAACGGATATTCACACGCATTTCTCGTCCACCGTCCTGTTGATACTGGCGCGGATTTTTCGCGTACGTTACTCGCTGACTGCGCACGGGTCGGGGGAGTTTGTTGATGTGGTCGGGTTCCATCTCGCCGCAAAGGTCGCTGGAGCAAACTTCGTCGCGACCGTCGGACAATACGGTATGAGCCAGGTCATGAACGCTTCTGATCCCGCGCACTGGCACAAGGTCGTGGTGTTGCCTTTGGGGGTGGACGTTGATGCGTTTCGTCCGAGGAGAGCCCGTCAGCGGGACCTCGATGAGCCATTCAGGCTCCTCTCCGTCGGGCGTTTATCGGCCCCGAAGGGCTATCCGATTCTCATCGAGGCGGTGGTCCTGTTGAGAGGGCGGGGACGAAACGTCAGACTGACGCTGGTCGGCGAGGGACCCGAGCGTGCCGGGCTGGAGAGACTGATCGCATTTCGTGATCTGGGAGACTGTGTTCGCCTCGCCGGGGCCTGCAATCACGATCGGCTCGCGGACTACTATGAGTCGAGTGACGCTTTTGTCTTGTCGAGTTTCCTCGAGGGCGTCCCCGTCGTATTGATGGAAGCCATGGCGATGGAGCTGCCATGTGTTGCGACCTGGATCACGGGTATCCCGGAGATTATCGAAAAGGATGTCGAAGGGTTGCTCGTTCCGCCGGCAAGCGCCAGTGCAATTGCCGACGCGGTGGAGCGCCTGATGGAGGATCCCGAGGGAGCCCGGCGACTCGGGACCGCGGCGCGTCGCAAGGTGCTCGCTAAGTATAACCTCGAGCGCAACGTCGAGCGGCTCGCTGAGGAGTTTCGCCTCAGGTTAGCATGAGACGAGGATTTAGCCGCAGATGATGCGCTACGGATTGACCGCGTTGCCGCTGGTCTCGCTACCGATACCCTTACGAATAGCAACGTCCAAATTGACGGCCGGGACTGTTCCGAAGAGGTAGTCCGTGAGTCGGTAAGAAAAAGCTATCGCCTTCTTCATCGAGCGGAAGCGGGCGCTCGTAGAAGACAGCCAATAATCTGCACGGTCTCGTAGACCAGGCGTGACTGGCTGCATGATGAATGCAGGCGGACGACCGCCTGAAGTGAGCAGTCTGACCAACTCTCGTTCCGAACCACCACGGAGTCCACCTCGCAGATGAACATTCCAGTCCGTCGACTTGTTGATTTGGCTCATCGAGCTAAACCGACGCGCATACCAGTGAGCCAGCTTATCCGGCAAATAGTTGATGCCCCACAGACCTGTGCTGTGCGCGTCGCGCGGAAACCAACGATGCGGTGTTTGATTGACGAACAATACGCCGCCGGGCTTCAGCAGGTCCCATAACCGCGGCATGAGTATCCGCCGCTCAGGCGGCAACAAGTGCTCGAAAACAGCGCTGAGCATTATGTAGTCGAAACATCCAAGGTCTGGTGGAAGGGCGTCTGCTGCCGGAGAAACTCTGATTTCCACATTGGAGAGACGCCTGTTGTCTGCCAAGCGTCTGGCTAGGCGCACAAGCCTTGCGTCGAGTTCGACGCCGATGATTTGACTAGCCGGTAGAAGCGCCGCCATTCCAAGAGCAGAGCCACCAACACCACAACCGAAATCAAGCACTCTTGCTCCCTGGAACTCGTGAGGTTCGACGAAAGCAAAGAGCTGTCGTTGTATGGTCCCGAAAACGTAATCTGGGTCCTCTACGCGTGAAATGGACTCACAGAGCCAGTGAAATGAGATTCCATGTTCCAAGAAGATGGGCACTTCTTCGGGATGCGAGGTTTCGCAGGTCATCCTCGAAATATATTGTAACGATGCGTCCGGAGTGGGCTTGAGAGTAATCCGCGTTCGACCCGATGAGGACTGCTCAAACTCAATGGTGCCGCTTGAGGTGGATAGAGCGGAGGGGGTCATAGCGTGATACGAGGGGGTAACGCGTCCAGCCTGGACATCGGAGGTCAATTATGCGCGTTTTGCCAACACGGGCGTCCTGTCGGACACAAGAAAACCGTGCTATGGCGGTCTCCGAACAGCCTGATCAGCCCGCCACACCCGGCGGCGCCAGCAGCGCTGCCATTTCGCAGCTTGCAAATTTCATGCGCTGCATGGTACTTCTCCGCGCGGGATCAGAGAACATGGTTATGTCCGGGCGGACGCGCACCAAAGGGCTGACACAGGACGCATCTGTTGGCACAGTGCAGCCGGCCTCCGTGGGACTTCCGCCATTCGACATGCGCGGCAGGAAGGTGCTCGACGTCGGCTGCGCAACGGGATTGGACCTGACGCACGGCGCCTACGCCGAGGCAGCAGAGCGTTGCGGCATCGACATCGATGCCAAAGCGATCGAAACAGGTCGGGCACAGTATCCGACGCTTGATTTGCGGGTCGCCAGGGGAGAAGCGATCCCGTTCCGAGATGGCTACTTTGACGCTGTCCTATCCAGGATCGCTCTGCCCTACATGGATATCCCGACCGCGCTTGCGGAGATGAATCGCGTCATGAGGCCCGGCGGATATCTGTTCGCGAGTTGGCACGATTGGGAAGGGAGGCAGGAGTGGCTTGTAGACCCCGTCCGAGGACTTACATGGAGGCGCGCGGTTGATTTTGCCTATATCGCCGTGGCCAGCATCACCTACCGCGTGTCGGGCCGGATCCCACCGCGGCCATGGAACGGAACGCGCGAAACGTTCCAATTCAGGAACCATATCCCGCGGATTCTGGCGGGAGCTGGCTTTGTCAACGTGACGTGCGAGCGCAGCCAACACCATCTGAGGAGTACGGCACGCAAACCTGGATCGTTCGCTTAGCATGAATGCTCATGAGGCAATGCCCGTATCCGCCGTTTTTTCGGGTCGCAGCAGTTCGCCTAGCAATGCACGCGCGTCGCCGAGAACCGCTGGACCCAGAACGTACACCGTGCCGAGGAACGCGACTGCGGCAGCGACGATCTCGACGCACAGCAGTACAGGGGTCGGCAGGTGGACGAACAACAGCGCGCGCACTGCCCAGGTGACGACGAGCATCGAGATCCCGGCGACCAACGGGACGAGAATCAGCCGCAGATTGTCGCGCATGTCGCGTTCTGTTACGCGGCACGTGTAGAACGTCGATACAAAGAACAAAATCGCATACACGACCACGCAGCTGACGGCCGCGCCGTTGATACCAGCCACACGCGCTCCGATCAGGATGCCGACTGGCAGCACCAGGCAGGTCAACCCCAGGACCTTAGTGCTTGCTTGCGGAACCCCTGCTGCATTGTTCACGGTGTTTTGGAGCTGTGTCAGCATGCGGATCGGTGCCGCAATCGACAGCATGGCAAGTGGAACCACCGCCAAGCGCCACTTTTCCGACAGCACGACGTGCACGAATTCCGGGGAGACGGCTGCGAGCCCCCAGGCCACCAGGAAACCGTACAACGCCAGCATGCGCAGTATACGCTCGTAGGTGTAATTGAACCGGTCCCGCTGCGGGCGCATGCGACTCAAGGTTGGGAAGGACACTCTGTTCACAGCGTCCATGGCTTTGTCGCCTGCGATCCCGGCGAGGTTGGCGCCGACACTGTAGCTGCCAAGCTCCGTCGAGTGCACCATGCGCCCGAGGACGATCAGATCCAGGCTTCCGGAGAAGTACCAGAGGATGCGGTTGCCGAGCATGTGCACGCTGAAGTGCATCAAGTGACCAAGGGGCTTGAAACCCTTGGAGAAGTCTGGCCATACCGCCGAGCGGTTGTAGGCGATGATGACGATCGAGCGTAGCGCCGCCAGTACGAGCGTGCCGAGGACGAGCGACCAGACTCCCAATCCCAGAATGGCGCAGCCGATGGTCGTCAGACTCCCCGCGAGGCTACCGGCAATCAGGGCAAGTGCCATCTCCCTGAAGCGCAGGTTACGCACGAGGTGTGCCTGCGGCACCGTGGCTATCGCCGTCATCAGCAGCGACAGCGATGCAACACGTATTACCTGCGTGAGCTCCGGCTCGTGATACCACGCTGCGATACTCGGAGCTGCGAGCATCAGCAAGCTCAGCAGGAACAGGTTGAGCAACGCGATCAGAGCGCTCGCCGCGCGGCTGGTCTCATCGCTCAGCACCTGCGTCTGCACCAGGCCGGCAGCCATACCCGGGTCACTGAACACGGCTACAAATTCGATGAAGACGGTCGACACCGCGACCAGCCCGTAATCGCGCGGATTGAGCAGCCGCATGACAATGATGGTCGAAGGCCAGGTGATGAGCTGAACCAGCACGCGCGCTGACACTGTCCAGCGCATGCCGGACAGCGCTTGCCGCTTCAGAGACGGGCCGCTCATGTGGCAGGCCCCGAGTGGCCCCGAGCGAGGTGAGCACGCGCTAGGCCACGATCGCACGAGCGTTGGAGCTGCGTGGCGCACTCGTCTCGTAGCCGAGGGAATTCATCAAGTGTCCCCATGCCGACTCGATCAGCGCCACTGACGGTTCGGGTAGCTTTTGCTTCCATGTACCCGCGACTGCTTCGGCGATAAAGGGGACATCGGCGCGTTTTCCCTTGGTAGTGACCCACGCTTCATGCTCGACTTTCTCGAGCTGTCGCAGTCGATTCGCGGAGCTTCTCTCGATTGCCTGCGTCAGCGCTTCCGTGCTCGCTGCAATACCGAGGAAGCCTGCCAATCGGCACAGCTCGCGCGTTGGATCCTGCAGCAGGTCCTCATAGCGCACCAGCAGGAAACCGGGATGGTTCATCCGGGTTCCCAGCCAACTGCCCACATGTTCACCCCAGGAAACGTCCAGATCTCCCGGAAGGAACCGCTCGGCCACGTACCGCTCAATCGGATATGAATCGTCGACGGAGCGGTACTTGCGGCGGAAATTATATAATGACAGAACTACGTCTCTCGGGTCACGCACCAGATAGATGACTTTGCGATAGCGTGGTTCGAAGTACTCATGCGTCTTGATCAGGCGCGGGCGGGGGACCCGCTTGAGTTTCCTGCTGGAGAGCGCTGTGGCATCGGGGATGATCGTCTCGATGTTCGCAAACGTCACCGGCTTCTCGGGATGCATCAGGTTGGCTATCAGAAAGCGCGTCCAGGTATTGCCCGAACGCGGGTAGGACGCGATGAAGGTATCGTCCGGGAACACCTTCAGGTTGCGACCGGCGATGTCAGTGCCTAACAGATAGCTCGTGATGAATTTGATGCCGTATAACACTGCGGAAGTCTCTCAGGATGAGTATAGTATTGCTTACTGCGCAACGTCTCCGTCAAAGCGAAGCAGTTTTTTGATCCCCTGCCGTGCTCGCTGGGGAAGCGCCTGGTAGACCCGAACCGCGACGTCGCGACCTGTTTCCGCCAGGTCGCGGACGCGGAATGCCGTCAGGTCCAAGCTATACCTGTAGGTTGCCTGCCGCTGGCCGCCGAACCGTTGCAGAAAGGTGATGAGCAGCAGCCATGCTGAAGTATCGAATGTCTTTCTGCTGAACGGACCACTCAATGGCACGCCACATCAGCAGGTCGTTCTGTTTCAGCTTTGTTTCCTCCCGGCGTGAGACGTTTGCGGTGTACTCAATGATACCCGGTCGCCTGAAACGATACGTCGAGACTCCGACCACCCGACCATCATGGCGCGCCACCAGTAGGAGGCGATTGTCCTGCGTTTCAAATACTGCGCGCTGCAGTTCGTACGGACGAGGCGTAATTCGCTTGACCCCACACCAGTGTTTATACAGTGCGTAATAGTCATCGAAGTCGCGGCGGACATTCATTTCCGTTACTTCCACCCCCGCTTTGATTGCACGTCTTATGTTGTGCCGGCGCGCCTCCGCACAATCCCGGAACAATTGATCCGTGCCTTTCGACAGGTCCAGCAGTATCGTGCCCAGAGGAGTCTGGAACCTCTTGACGCCGAAACCCCATGGATTGGAATCCCGCAGTTTCGTTCCACGCAAAGGCGCTGATGAATCTGGTCGACTTGATGGCAGTGACTCCGGAGCCCGGCGGCCAGGGCCCTGCCAACCTCTTCATTGTGTGATCCCCTGCGAATACACACCTGCGGGCTCCCGGAGTGGCCGCAATCCATGTCTTGGTCGCCAAGAAGACCGGTGGCTATCCCGTGAACTACGTCATCAGTGACCGCTAGTACGGCAAAGGGTCGTTCATGTTGAAAATATTGAACTCGGAAGTAATCGGGCGCCGTATACCATCCGGCGAATTCCGAATTGTCCAGGCAGTCATTCCACGCGGCGGCAGTTGAGTCGTCTGGGAATGAAGTAAGGATCACATGGTTCATGGATCTACATCCTGGTGGTGCGCTGGATCCGCGGCAAGTCGCTCGCAACGGTTACCGCTCGCCGACGGGCTGGCGGGTCGCGCGCCGGGTCACATCGTGCCGATACCGTGCGTGCAGCGGCAGCCTCTGGACAGCGCTGCCGGAGCAGAGCTACGAACCGTTCAAACATCCCTTGTGCCTCGTCCGGCTGCAGTGGCGCGATCAGTTTCTGATGTTCGCGCGTGTGTTCCTTCACGCCAACCAATGAGTCGATCTGTCGCCTGTCGACGGCGATGCCCAACTCCATCGCGAGTGCGACGAGTCGTTGAGGTTCGTTGAACCAGTCGGTTTCGAACCTGACGAATGGGATGGCGGGAAGCCGCTGCCGCCACTCTTGCACCCGCGTCTCGATCTCGAACCAGTACCATAGCCCCTTGTAGAAGGGATGCGAGAACTCCCCGGCGTCGAGCGCATCGGCGATACGGATGCAATTGAGTGGCGCGCGGTAGTCCAGCCACCATTCATTCCCCGACTCCGTGCCCGGCTGGCGCTGCAAGCGATAGATCGACATGGCGACCTCGAGCGGCGGCCGGACCAGATGAATCACCGCCAGGCGATTCCCAAAGTCGCGTGCCGCGTGCTCAATGAAGGTCTTGATGAAAAGATGGTTCGCCTCAAGGTAATAACGATATCCGACGGCAGCGCGCAGGATGTTGATCGACTTGGCACGATAGAAGCGTTCCAGCGCATCGCTGTCCCCATAGCTTGCCGCCCTCAGCACCTCGTCGTTCATGTTTGGATACGGCTCGTGCAGCGCGCGGCAGCCAGGGATCCCGGCGAAGATCCTGGTGAGCGTCAGCGTGCCGCTCCGGCCGGTGGTCGCGGTAAAAATGAGCCGCTCAACTGTGCGGGTGCGTAGCGCGTAGTAGCAGCGCGCGACAGCGGCGACCGGGGGGCTGTACTTGAGGGCTTGGAGCGATTTCAGGTCGTCCTCGTTATGTAAGCATCCCAATCACCCCAATCATCCGGCATTTCGCGCGCGCCGTCATTGAAATCCATGTTCATCCATAACCGGTCGCTTCGTCATCAAACTCATCAGACCGCTAAGCCAACCCTTGAACTCGATAGCTCCAAAATTCTCTTGATCAAGGATACGCGGCAGAAAGTACTGATTGGTACGGCGCCGTACCAGGCCCGGCTCACACGTCGCTGCAGACACTACGCCGTTGTCGCGAAGCCAGACCTCGAGTTCCGGAACATACGAGCCACTGGGATAGCAAAAGTGTACCGGGCGGCGAGCTCCGACGCTCTCGATGGTACTTATATTGTCTCGTATCTCGATATTGTCTCGTATACCGCTTGCAGGCTGACTGGCATCGTACGGCACGCGGTGTCTATGCGTGTGCAGTTGCAGATCGAGCCCCTCAGCGCACATTTTTGCGGCCTCCTCTGGAGTGATCATGTGCAGAATCCTCTTTCGCTTGATGTCGCCATAATCGACGCCCAGCCGATCGCTGAGGTGCACGAGGAACTCCTCCTTTGCTGCTGCTGTCCACCCGCGCGACTTGGCCGTCTGATAGATGCTGCGAAACGCACCGAGGCGATCACGCTCGGATTCGAGCCGCACATTCAGGGGAGGGTCATCCAATTGCAGATGTCCTCCTCTGCCTTTCCACAGTAAGTACGAAAGCATGGGATCAAATACCGCATATGGCCGCAGGGAATAATAGGTCGTCCAATAGAGCGTCGCGGGGAAACCAAATTCGCGCAGCATCGGCCAGGCTCGCAGGGAGATACTGCTCTCGCCGTCGTCCAACGTCAGGGCAACCGCACGTTTCGGTAGTCGGCCAGTCCTCACGCCATCGAGCGCCTCATCGAGGGGCATCACGTTGCAGCGAGTCGATCGCAGAAGCTCGAGTCGAGAACGAAACGTTGATGGCGAGATACAAAGCGTGGGATTCCAAAGGTGCTCATCGTCGAGTGATACGTGGTGCCAACAGATTATCAGCAGCCGCTTGCTGCGCCACCCGGATCTCAGAATTGCGCCATTAAGACCCGAATATTCGCTGGCGCGCAGCAACAGCAGCCGGACCGGTCGAATGAAAGACATTGCTAAATTTCCCGATCAGCAATCGTAAACGTGCCGCTTCAGCGCTTCCCTGTGAGCCATGCGCCGATGATCGCTCGGGTCAGACGTGGTGCAACCCTCAGGCCAAACAGGGCCAAGCGCAACTTGCTGCTGGCCAGAGAGGATCTGGCTTCGCGTAAGGACGCGAGCGCTTGATCATACTTGCCAACCAAAAGAAACGCTTTGCCGCGCTCCAAGTCAAGTTGCGCCTTGGCGGCGGCGAGCTTGCTCTGAAGCGTCGACCGCTGACTCGCCGAGAGCTCGAGCTCGTTGCTCAGCTTTGCGAGGACACCGACCACCCCTTCCAGCATCTTCAGGTTATCGCGAGAAAGAGAGCCAGGGACGATTCGATGTTTGCCCAACACCGTGCGCGTATACGCCATATTCGAGGCTCGATGAGCGATTCGCAGCCACAGGTCGTAGTCCTCTGCACGGCGGAAGCTCTCGTCGAAAAGTCCGGCGGATATGGCCGCGTGTCGGCGTACCATGGTGCACGACGTCGGCGCCTGACAGTCCTCTCGCAGAAGACTTTCAAATGTCAGCGCGCCGATAGATGGACACATCTCGGAATAGCGGATCATCCGAGCTTGTTGTGACTGGGAGTCCTGCTGCGAGTCGGAGAACAGCAGTATGTCGGAATAAACGAGATCGCATGATGGCTGCCGGGCGAGCGCCAATTCAACCAGCGCAGCCAGGCAGGTAGGATACCAGAGGTCGTCGCTATCAAGAAACGCCAGGTACTCGCCTCGTGCCCGACGTATACCGGTATTGCGAGCCGCACTCGGCCCACCGTTTTCCTGCCGGATATAGATGATTCGATCCAGATACGGCGCAATTGCGCGCTCGAAATCCGCCGTATCCGGTGAGTCATCATTTATCAGAATTACCTCGAAGTTGCGGTAGGTCTGGCAGAACACCGACTCCAGAGTTTCATGTATGTAAGCCGCCGCCATATACGCCGGGATGATTACGCTAACCAGGGGAGGAGCGTCCCTGTCAGCGTCGTTCGAGCTGTCAGCCGTGGCGCGCATATCAGAGGAAGCTGCGGTTGTCGTAGTTGCGCATGACCACGCGCGCAGGATTGCCCAGGCAGAGCGCCGCGTCCGGCACATGGTGCCGAACGGCGGCGCCGGCGGCCACGGTTGCGCCGCGACCTATCCGATAGCTACCGACTATCTGTACGTGTGCTCCGAGCCACACGCAATCCCCAATGACCGGCCCGGGGCCGTCCGCAGCGGGGGTGATGTCTGTCAACCGGCCGATCGAGCAGTTTGCTCCGATCAGGCATCGTCGCACCCGGATGGCACCGAAGTGTCCGATATAAAGTCCTGGACCAATGTCCGCCGACAGCTCGAGCCGGATGTCGAAGACCAGATGGACGTAGCGGCTGAGCAAGTAATAGAGCAGCCAGCCAACGGGCAACAATGGCCAGAGGTAGTACTTGTCCCTGGCGCGGAGCAGCCAGCGTCCCAGGCGATAGGCGAGGAGCGCCTGCAAGCCGTAACTGCTCGCAAGCAACCGCCAGAATCCACCGGTCACCCTGTCTTTGTCAGCGCAGCGGCGGACATCGGCGATAAATGCGCTTCTCATGGATTATCGGCTGCGACGTCCTGGACGACAGTCAGCGAGCGGCGCAATGCTGAATTTTCGAAGTTCGTTTGCACGATCAGCGCGGGGTTGCCCTTGACGACCGCGCCAGGTGGAACGCTGAAGGTGAGGAACGAGCCGGGCAGCACAGTTGCACCGTCACCGACGGTCACTGAGCCGGCAATGATGCAGTTGGGTCCGATCCAGACATGCGCGCCGATGTCTGGTCGGCCTTCGTCGCCGCCCGCCACTGCGTATCCGAAAGTACACCGCTCGTGAATCACCGAGTGCGCGCCGATGCTGCGTGCGCCGCACATCAGGTAGCCTCGATTCGAGAGGTACGCGACGCCCCTGATCTCGCAGTCGGCACTGAACGCTGATTTGCAAAAGATAACGCTGAAGCAGGTGCCGACGCTCTTGCACAGGCGAGCGAACCACCAAATGGGGCTGCGTATGCGACGCTGACGCAGACAATAGTGAGCAATGCGATGAAATGTGAGCAGCCACAGGCCGCGGTTACCTAGCATCGTGCAGGCGAGAGATGCCGGTCCCGGACGACCGCCGCGGGTCAGGTCATGGTAAAAGCGGGCGTCAGCTGCGAGCTGTCGGACGGACGGATGCGTCACGGCGACTCGAACACGAACTCACTGACACCCAGAAGGCAGTCGATGTTTTGTTTCACGAGTACGAAGTTGAGCTTGCGCCTCACGAATTCCAGTATCTCGCCCGGTGTCGCGGCCTCGTACGGATACCCGCCGAGCCAATCGATTGCGTCACGGCGCCAGGACATGCCGCGGCGCGCGTGGTACTCGCGGATCATTCTGAGCGGGTTTCGGCCGACGGCCGCCATAGGACGCCAGATCCCATGCCAGGTAGACCGATTCCCAGGCGAGCTGCTGCCAGCGCGGCGCGGAGCAGTACCAGCGCTTCAGCCTGGCCCACGTCGCCGTGCCGCGCCGGCCGCCGCGGTAATTGTAGATCCCGATGATGAACAGACCGCCCGCGCGCACCAGGCGCCCGGCATTCTCGATCGCGACCCACATCTTTCCGGTATGGTGCAGTACGCCCCAGGAGTAGACGACATCGAATTGCCCGAGCGTCGCGAGGTAGCCCTCGTCGAGCACAGAGCCCTGATCGACGCTCCAGGTCTCGTCTCGCGGAAAGTAGCGCCGGCGCAGCTCCTGCGTGCAGGCGACCGAGCGGGGATCGTAGTCGAATGAGTGAACGCGCGCGCCAAGCTTGCGCGCCGCCAGTGACGACAGCCCGCTTCCCGATCCGATATCAATGAATCTCTTGCCCTGCAAATCGCCCGCGACGAGGGTGCGCACGGCACGGGTCGACTGCTCGATCTGCTCGTCGGACAGTGAATTGAGAAAGCGGGTCCAGTTCTCGCCGAAAGCGAAGACAGGATCTGCCACACTCTCACCCTTCATCACAAACCTTGCTTCGTCAGTGCACGCAACACCTTGTTAATCATACAGTAATTTGGTGCCTGCATCAGCGCCGCACTTAGGCGGCGTATCTCAGTCGATTGACGAGCACCGGCGCAACGTGCTTGGCGCCATACATGAAACGCATGATCGGACCGAAAACCGGTGCGCTCGCCACACCCACGATGAAGAGTCCGGCAACGGAGGTCTCGAAACGGGAGTCGAGCGCCGGTATGCCGCCGGCCTCCCGCGCGATGCTCCGGGCTAAAGAGGGCTCCAGGTACTCGAGCCGGTCGATGTTGATTGCAAAGCCGGTGGCGGCGACGACGTGCTGCGTGTCGATCACGTCCGTGCCGCCCGGCCCTTGCACCTGCAGGCGCACACCGCGCTCGCAGGCCGCGGCGGACAGCACGCGCGAGCTCAGCAGCACCGCGATGCGTCCCTCGACGCGCTCGCGCAGCCACCACGACCCGCTTGGCCCGTACGAGTGCGCCACGAACCGGTGCCGCCGTTCAGGCGGAAAGTACCAGCGGAAAACGCGCGGCAATTCAGACACCGCGAGCGACCTCCAGCCGCTGGCGACGCCCGCATCGGGCTTGAGAAGGCGCGCCAGCAGAGGCCGCGGTTTCGAGGGTGCATTCCACGTCGAGGGTGTTACGACGAACCAGCACGCACACACGCGCGCCGTTCTCGTGAAGCAAGGCGGCGGTCTCGAGCGCCGATTGTCCGGCGCCGATCACACACACGTCGCGCCCGGTATAGCGGCCCACTTCAGCAATCCGAGTGCTGTGCAGTACCAGCGGCTCGGGCAGATCCGTCAGCTCGGGTGGCAGCACCCGAAAGGCCATGTGCCCGGTCGCGAGTATCACGCGCCGGCTTGTGAAGCTTGTGCCGTCCGCGAGCTGCACGCCGAAGCCGCCGGGCACGCGCCGCAACTGACTTACCTTGAGCTCGCGCGGCTCGAGAGCTGTTTGCTGTCGGAACCACTCGGCGTACTCGAGGAACAGCGCGAGACTCAGGGGGTTGCCGACTGGTTGATAGGCAATGCGCCGGGCTTCGCAGTACCGCCGCAACGTATGGCGGCGCTGCGGGTCCCAGAGGTTGGACGCGAAGCGTTCGGATTTCAGCAGCATCCCTTGCGGCATGAAACGCCGCCAGCTCTCGAGCGGCGTCCCCAGCAGCTCGAAAGGCAACCCCGATGCCCGCAGATGCGCGGCAATCGACAGGCCGTAGGGTCCGGCCCCGATGATCGTCGTATCGTGATCCAAGCTCATCCCTTTGTGCGAGTCACTGCCGAACCGGTCACCGCGCTGGCGGTGGCGGAGAACTTGTCCCACAGCCGCAGCAGCCCGCCCATGTACACATAGTAGTAGAGCCCCGGCAGCGGGTCCGACCAGCGAAAGTAACCGTCGACCGTGCGCATACCCGCGGCAAGTCGTGCCCGATAGCCGACGGACTGCCGCCAGGCGACGGCGGGGAACGCCTCGGGCGCTGGCTCGAGCGGCTGTCCCAGCTCCGTCAGGTAGGTCCGCAGTGGCAGATTGACTCCGCACAAGGTCGCGAGCTCCTCCTGCCAGTCGGTGCGTCCAACCGTCGGCTCGATGATGACGAATCGACCGGTGCTCGCGTCCCGCTTGAATTCGAGACTGCCCAATCCGCGATAGCCGACGCGGGTGATGAACTGCAAGGTCGGACCGATGAGCTCTCGCGCCACCTCGGGTGCGGCAACGCAGAGCGCCGTGCTGCCGATGGCTGGCGGCGAGCACACGAGCTTGCGGCCCACGAACAAGCCGACCGGCCTGCAGTCGCGATCGCAGCTGAACAGCGTGAAGTAGAGCTCCGTGTCGGAGCCCTCGACCCACTCCTGGACGATGATCGCGGGGGCGCCCGCGAGCATCTGCGCGGCAGCGCGTCGCGCTTCCGCGAGCGTTCCCGCCCGCACCGCGCGCGCCACCGTACCCTTCAACACGAGCGTCTTATCGGCGGGCTTGACGATCAATGGCGGCGTAAGGCTGTCGAGCAGGGCAAGGTCGGCCGCGCTGCTCAGTGCCACCGACCGGGGCACGATGAACCCCTCTTGCTCAGCGAGTTTCTGGAACAGCGACTTGTCAGCCAGGGCGCGTACGATTTCCGGCGCGGGCAGGCTGATGCGGTACAGCGGTTCGATGACCTGCCGGTACTCGGACACACAGTTGACGCTCTGATCGCCGGTAAGGATCAGCACCGGCCGGCAGGCGAGCCGCCGGGCGAGGTCCACGAGCGCGTCGACCAGCTCACGGCCTTCGAGGGTGGATACGCGCACGTAGCGACAGTACCTGGACCAGCGCGCAGGGCACCGCGCCCGGTTGTCGAGCAGATAGATCGGCATGCGCCCCCGGGACAGACTGCGAACCACGCCCAGGCCGTTCAGGGTGCCCTCGACCACCACGACGGGCACCGGCGCTCGTGTCGGCGGCGAGATTGTGGGACTCACTGGGTGCTACGCCCTTTCAGTCCGGCAATTCTAGCGGCACTGCCGGCCCGGCGATCCGCCGGGACTGAGAAGCGCCTCAAGGTTCGTCAAAAATGCAGCGTCACCGTGTCGTAGAAGGTGAGCCTCGGGCCGTAGGCGGACTGGAAGATGCCGATCCCCTCGGCCGGCCGGATCAGGTTGATGCGGTCGAACACGTTCAGAGCGGTAAGCCGGTTGGTCAAAACGCCCACACCCGGGAGCCGGAACGAGCGCTCGGCGCTCAAATTCACCTGCAGGACCTGGGGCAGCTTCTCGAGGTCCGCGAATCCGGCGCGCAGACCGCTGCTGTAGATGCCGTCAGCGCCGAGGGTGTACGCGCCGACCCGCCAGCTGGCGCCGGCGGAGGCGCCATAGAGCGGCTGGTGGTCGACCACGATGGCGTGGCTGTCGATGTAGGCGAGCTCATCGGCCGGGAAGTTGAATTGACCCGTGACGACGCCCTGCTGCCAGTTTCTCCCGAGTGTCAGGCTGCCGTAGGCCGAGAAGTTCTCGCTCTGGTAGCGGGCGGCGAGCTCGCCGCCCCAGATGTGCCCCTTGTCATAGTTGAAGGGGGCGAAGATCGGCACGACGCCGAACTGGCCGGTATCGAGATAATGCGTGGTCCACTCGTAGTACGCGTCTGCCGAGAGCGTGAAGTTGCCGGTGAGCTGATGCACGACACCCGCGTCCCACTCGCGGTCGTCCTCCGTCAGCGGCGTCGAGATGCCGGGAGGACCCGCCGCCGTGGTACCGGCGAACGCCGCCTGTGCGGTGGGGGAGATGCCCAGGAGGGAGGGCACCTGGAAATAGCGCGCGAAGCCCGCGTGAAACGTCGTGGCGCTGTCGGCGCGATAAATCAGGCTCAGGCTCGGGTCGAGCTGATGATCGTTGGTGAAGCCGCTGAGCGTATCCCAGCGCAGGCCGACGGAGGCGCTCAGCTTCCCGCAGATGCGCCACAGATCGCTGACATAGGCCCCGGCAATGACGTTATTGGCATGCGCGTTGTTGATCACCGTCAACGGCACGTCGCTCAGCTGTTCCCCGGCATCGTTTGCGGCAAAGACCAGCGAGGAGTCATTGGCGCTGACGCGATATTGACCCGCGTAGAAGCCGCTCCCGAGCGTGTGCGAGCCGAGCGCGAAACTCACGTCGCCCTCGAGGGTGTAGGCGTGATCCTCGTGGGTGGCGGTGGAGGCGACGCCCTGGTAGATCAGCTCGCCGATCGGGTCGGGCTCGAATCGCTGCGAGATCACATGCTGGCTGTAGGCGATCTGGTAGGACACGTCACTGGCCACCGTGCCGCTGAGTGACAGCACCGCGAGCGCGTCGCTGAAGTCGAGGTACGAGTTGATGGCTGCGGACGACGGCGCGACTGCAGCGCCCGCCAGCGTGTACTGCGGTGCCAGGCCGGAGACGTTCGGCAACTGATTGCTGCTGCGCGCGCCTGAGACGAGCAGGCTCAGCGTCTCGGTCGGGGTGAGGGGATAGGAGAAGAAGCCGAACAGCTGCCCCTGCCGGGTGAAATCGTGAATCGGGGTGGGTCCGGGCGTAGCGGAGCTGAAGGCGGTGTTGCTTTGCTGGTAGAGCCCGCTCAGGTAGCTGCCGAGCCCCTCATGGCAGCCTGCATATTCGAAGCTCGGCTCGAGCGTGTCGCGCTGTCCACCGCGAAAGCTCAGATCGCCGAAGGGCTGCTCGCAGCCGTCCTTCGTCTGGATGTTCACCACACCACCGGTGGCGTAGCTGTATCGGGAAGGCAGCACGCCATCGAGCAGGTCGAGGCGCTTGATGAAGAGCGGATTAATCATCGACAGAAACGGCGGATTGGTGTTGATGTCCAGCGGAATCAGCACGCCGTTGATCTGATACTGAAACTGCGGACCCTCGGTATTGCGGATATGGATCTGCTGGTTCTGATCGATCGCGATGCCCGGCATCTGCGCCAGGAGGTCGGTGAGGGGAGCGGTTTTGCCTTCAGGTCGCGCGGCAATGTCCTCGGCGCTCATCATGTATTCGTTCGCGCCGGCCGGCGAGACAGCCGGTCCGGCTTCCGATGTCGCCTCGACCACGATGGTGCTGAGAGCGTTATCGGGGAGCGCGGTTTCCGCCGTCGCGTCCCGGCTGAAAAGCGAAGAGGCCGCGGCTGCCACGCAGGCCGTGAGGAGTGCCAGGGTGTCCGCGGGCGCCACGACCTGTTCGGTAATGCGAATCATTCTCATTCGCATCATATGGAGCAGCCGCGTGGAGGTCAACGCGTGGGTCTACCCGGCACCCAGATCGAATAGTCTGCGTCGCAACCTGAGCCATGCTTCGCCGCCAAGCTGTTTGAGTACCTTCTTCCCCGACCAGGCGAGCTGCTGGGCCAGAGCCGCACCGCGGCGCCCACTTGCGAGGGAGGTGAGTTCGACGTCAGAGGTGCGGCGCGTGATCGAGAAGCGCCCGACGACAGATACGCGGCCGAGTGTCGACAGGCGTCGAGTCGGCTCCGAGTTGAAAAGCACCTCGATACCCGCCGCTGCTGCCATCTGCGCCACTGCGACGGAATAGAATCCGCCGGGAACGGACCCGGTCACAACGGGCGCAGCGAGTATGTCGGCAAGCCGCGCACTGCTGTCGCGCCACTCTGACAGGATCGATGAAATTGGCAGCTTGCTCATGCGGGCGGGGTGGCTCGCCGAATGCGTGCCGACGACGTGTCCGCTCGCGTGCAATCGCCGCAAGTCGGACGCACTCATGAATCCGAGCTCACCAATGAAGTTTGTCGTGATGAAGAAATGTGCCCGCCAGCCGCGCTCCTCCAGCAGCGCGGCTATTCGGTCGACGCCGCTTCTGCCGCCATCGTCGAATGTGAGTGCCACGCTCCCCGCGGGCTGCGCGAGATCGCTGCGCCCCTGAATGCGCACTGGAGTCGACGGCCCGATCGCATCAGCGATGAGATCGAGGTGCCTGCGAAATCGGCTTTCCAGAAGTTTATAGGACGCCGCGGCCATTCCTTGAAACCCGCTGTCGTCGAAGCCGGAGTCTCGCAGGACATCGTGGTAGATCAACGCCGTCAGTTTCATAGCCTTGGCTTTCGGGCGGCGCGATGCCACCGAAAGTAAGCGGAAAGCCACGGCTGACCCCAGTTGCGCGAGCGCTCCGACACGACCGCGAGCGGTTGCGCGCGCTGGGCGGCGATCTCGAGCAGCTTGGCTCGTATGCCGTCGAGATTTTCGAGCACTACGCGATCCTGGATTCGGACGTGCGATTCACTGGCCGCGTCGAATGGATAGCGAAAAAACCCATAGATCGGCCCGGTATCGATTCCATCGTCGACGCGCAGCAGTGTCAATCCGACATTCTCGAGGTCATTGCATGCAAGCGCCCAGAAGCAGCCATGGGAATTTCGATATTGCGGGCAAATCCCGGGGTGCAGCACGAAGGTTCCGAATCGGGGTATCTCGTACACGGTCCTCTTTAGCAGCCACTTGCAGCGAGCGACGGTCAGATCGGGGGCCGCCCGTTTGAGAAAATCGATCACCCGGTCGTCATTGGGGTCCGGCGTCGTGAGCGTCGGAACGCCGGGTCGCTCGGTCTGCAGGCGGGCGGTAAGACGATCGAGTTGCGTACGCGTCCATGCCCGGTCTGCCCTTGCGATGAACATTCTGTAGTAGAGACGAAACGCAAGAACGTCGAACAGCCTCCACAACCCTACTCGTCTGTACTCAGCCCGCAGGCGCCGCATCTGCGGCGCACGGCCCTCGCGAATGGCTATCACGGCGACGACGTCCGAAAATCCGGCGAGCCACCGCGGCAGAAAATCGCTGTTGAGCGGGTCGTGTTCGTGGCAGATCACGGCGATCCTCGGGCGTGGCACCCGCGTCACGTCGCTGTGCGCTTCTGTCGATATCATCATTCAGCTCGGACGACCTACCTTGGCAGTATTGATGCAACTCCGGTCGGGGTACCGAGTGATGAGGCTTTCCAGCCGCCGCCGAGCGCCTGGATCAGCGCGACGCTCGCGGTGAGGCGGCTCTGGCGGATGTTGAGTAGCGTCTGCGCGTCGCCCAGCGCGATGGCCTGCGCCGTCACCACCGCAGTGTAGGCCACGGTGCCTGCCTTGTATTGGTTGAGCGTCAGTTGCACGGCGAGGTTCGCGGACTTGGTCGCCTGGTCCTGCACCGTGTACTGCTGTTCGAGGATACGCAGCGTCGCCAGCTCGTCTTCGACCTGTTGAAACGCCACGAGCACGGTCTGGCGGTAATTGGCGACGGCGGCATCGTAGGCGGCGCGGGCCTGGCGCACCTGTGCCGGGCGCGCGCCGAAATCGAGCAGGGTGTCGGTCGCGCTGCCGCCGAAGGACCAGACGTTGTTCGGCGCCCTGCAGGAGCCCTGGGACCACACTGCTCGCGAAGCCGTAGGAGCCGTTAAGTGTCAGGTCCGGGAAATACGCGGCGACCGCGACGCCGATCTGGGCATTCATGGCCGCCATGTTGCGCTCTGCCTGGGCGACGTCGGGGCGCCGCTCGAGCAGGCTCGAGGGCACGCCGGTGGGCACGACCGGTACGAGGGAGCCGAGCGTTGCGGCCGGGAGCGAAAAGTCCGCCGGCGGTTTGCCGATCAGTATGGCAATGGCGTGCTCGAGGGTTGCGCGCATGACGCCGACGTTGAGCTGCTGCGACTCGGCACCCTCCAGTTGCGTTTCGGCCGTGATCACATCCGTCTTGGCGACGACGCCGACCTTGTACTGGTTCTCGGTGATTTGCAGCGAGCGCTTGTAAGCCTCGACCGTCTCATCGAGCAATTGCCGCTGCTCGTCCGCGATGCGCAGCTCGATGTAGTCGGTGGCGAGCGTGGCCTGCGCGGACAGGCGCGCCGCTGCCAGCTCGGCTTCACTCGCCTGGGCATTCGCAACGTCGCTCTCGATGGTGCGGCGGATCTTGCCCCAGATGTCGACGGCCCACGAGGCCGTACCCTCGAGCTCGAACTGGTTGATCGGGTGTGAGGCGGGAGCTGCGGCGACACCCGCACCTACGGTTGCCGCCCGGGCGCCCGGTCCCCCCGAGCGCGTGCCGTTCGCCGTCACTCCCACCGTGGGGAACAGCTGCGCGCGCGCCTGGCTGACAATGGCGACGGCCTCGCGCCAGGCGGCCTCGGAGGCCTTGAGCGTCTGGTTCGACACGTCGATCTGCTTCTCGAGCTCATCGAGCCTCGCATCACCGTATACCGACCACCAGTCGGTGCCGCTGGCGGCTTCGCGCGGCTCGGCCGGCTTCCAGCCCTCGGCCTCCTTGAAGCGCTGGGGCACCGGGGCGGAGGGCCGATGGTAATTCGGGCCGACGGCGCAGCCCGCGCACAGGGCGGCTATCGCAGCAAGCGCCGCGCGGGCGAGCGTGGCAGGGCGTCTCAAGCGGTGCGCGTTCATAGACCTTGTGCCGGCGCGGCCGGCGCAGCATGGGGGGCGTCCGGGTACAGTCGCGACCACACGCGGCTGCTCCAGCGGCCGAAGCGATCGAGGTACAGATACATGACGGGCGTCGTGTAGAGCGTCAGCACCTGGCTCACGAGCAACCCGCCGACGATCGAGATGCCGAGCGGCTGGCGCATCTCCGCGCCGTCGCCGCTGCCGAAGGCGAGCGGTAGCGCCCCGAGCATCGCCGCCATGGTGGTCATCATGATTGGGCGGAATCGCAGGAGCGAGGCGGTGTAGATCGCCTCCTCGGGGTTGCGGCCGTGGTGGCGCTGCTCATCGAGTGCGAAGTCGATCATCATGATCGCGTTCTTCTTGACGATGCCGATGAGCAGAATGACGCCGATCAACGCAATGATGCTGAACTCCTGGCCGAACAGCCGCAGCGCCAGCACTGCGCCGGCGCCCGCCGAGGGGAGCGTGGAGAGGATCGTGACGGGGTGGATGTAACTCTCGTACAGCACACCCAGCACGATATAGACCGTGGCGAGCGCGGTGAGGATCAGCACCGGCTCGGTGCTCATCGATTGCTCGTAGCTCTGCGCCGTGCCCTGGAAGCTGCCGTGAATCGTCGGCGGCATGCCGATCTCGTTCACCGCATTGGTGATCGCCGCGGAGGCGTGGCTGAGGGACGCGTTCGGCGCCAGGTTGAAGGAAATCGTCGTCGCGACGAAGGTCCCCTGATGGTTGACGGCGAGCGGCGTGTTGCCCGGCGCGTAGTGGCTGAACACCGCCAGCGGCACCATCTGCTCGGCCGCGGTGCTGTCGGCCGAGCCGGTCGAGACCGCGCCGCGGCCCGAGTTGGCGAGGCTGTTGGTGGCCTGATTGCGCGCGGTATCGGCGGCGATCGCCGCGGCGGTGCTGCTGGTGGCGGTCTGAGCCGAGGTCACGGTGCCTGCGACCGCGTTGGTCGACTGGCTGCCGCTCACCGTGCCACCGGCGGTGCTGACCCAGAGGTTCCTGAGCGTGTCGGGGCTTTGCCAGTACTGCGGCGCCACCTCCATCACCACGTGGTACTGATTCAGCGCGTTGTAAATGGTCGACACGTCGCGCTGCCCGAACGCATCGTACAGGGTGTTATCGATTGTCGCGGGGTTCAGCTGCAGCCGTGAGGCGGTATCACGATCGATGACTGATCTCGATCTCCAGCCCGTTCTGCTGCTGGTCGGAGTTGACATCGGTCAGCACCGGTACGTGCTGCAGCGCCTCGGCCAGCTTCGGCGCCCACTTGTAGATGTCGGCGACGCTGTCGCCCTGGAGCGTGTACTGGTACTGGGCGTTGCTCGCCCGGCCGCCCACGCGAATGTCCTGCGCCGCCTGCAGGAACAGCCGTGCGCCGGCCACCTGGTTGAGCTTGGGGCGCAAGCGCCCGATGACCTGGTCGGCGGACAGCTTGCGGTCCGCCTTGGCCTTGAGCGATACGAAAATGAAGCCGCTGTTGGTCTGCCCGCCGCCCTGCGAGCCGCCGCCGGTGAAGCCGACGACCGTGTCGACCGCCGGATCCGCCTGCACGATCCTGATGAACTGACGCAGCTTCCCCGACATCGACTGAAACGAGATGGCCTGGTCGGCCTGGATGCCGCCGATGAGGCGGCCGGTGTCCTGCTGCGGGAAGAACCCCTTCGGGATCACGATGTAGAGATAGACGTTGAAGATCACGGTCGCACCGAGCAGCACCATCACCACGCCGCGGTTGTGCAGCGCCCAACGCAGCGAGCGGTCGTAGCCATGCAGCAGGCGTTCGAACACCCGTTCGCTCGCGCGGAAGAGGCGTCCCTGGGTGGCGGGGTCGGCATGGCGGACGAACCGCGAGCACATCATCGGCGTGGTGGTGAGCGACACCAGCAGCGACACCAGCACCGCCACCGAGAGGGTGATGGAGAATTCGCGGAACAGCCGTCCGACGATGCCGCCCATCATCAGGATCGGAATGAACACCGCCACCAGCGACAGGCTCATCGACAACACGGTGAACCCCACCTCGCGTGCGCCCTGGATCGCCGCCTCGAATCGCGGCATGCCCGCTTCCATGTGGCGCGTGATGTTCTCGAGCACCACGATGGCGTCATCCACCACGAAGCCCGTGGCGATGATGAGCGCCATCAGCGACAGGTTGTCGAGGCTGTAGCCGAGCAGGTACATCGCCCCGAAAGTGCCCAGGAGCGAGATCGGTACCGCTACGGCCGGCACCATCGTCGCGCGGCCGTTGCGCAGGAACAGGAATACCACGAGGATCACCAGCGCGATGGCGATCAGCAGCGTGCGCTTCACCGCGCCAAGGGAGGCGCGGATGGTCACCGTGCGGTCCATGGCGACCTTGATGTCGATATCGGTGGGGATCGAGGCCTTGAGGGCCGGGATCAGCCCGATGACGCGGTCGACGGTATCGATGATATTGGCGCCCGGCTGGCGGTAGAGGATGACGAGCACCGCGGGCTGACCGTTGGCGAGCCCCAGATTGCGCACGTTCTCGACCGAATCGAGCACCTCAGCCACGTCCGACAGACGCACCGGCGCGCCGTTGCGATAGGCGATGACCAGGTTGTGGTATTCGGCCGCCTTGCTCGCCTGGTCGTTGGTGTAGAGCTGGTAGCGGCGGCCGCCGAAGTCGATCGAGCCCTTCGGCGTGTTGGCGTTGGCCGCGGCGAGCGCGGCACGCACGTCCTCCAGCCCGATGCCGTACTTGAAGAGCGCGCTCGGGTTGAGCTCGACGCGCACCGCCGGCAGTGAGCTGCCGCCGATCTGCACCTGGCCGACGCCGCTCACCTGCGAGAGCTTCTGCGACAGGATGGTGTCGGCGGCGTCGTACAGCTGACCCGGGGTGAGGGTCTTCGAGGTCAGCGTGAGGATCAGGATCGGTGAGTCGGCGGGATTCACCTTGCGATAGGTCGGGTTGCTGCGCAGCGCGGTCGGCAGATCCGCGCGCGCCGCGTTGATCGCCGCCTCGACGTCGCGCGCGGCGCCGTCGATGTCACGGTCGAGTCCGAACTGCAGCGTGACGTGCGCCGCGCCGGTGGAGCTCGAGGATGTCATCTCGGTCACATCCGCGATCTGCCCGAGATGCCGCTCGAGCGGCGTGGCCACCGTTGCCGCCATGACGTCGGGACTGGCGCCCGCCATCGAGGCGTTCACCGAGATGGTCGGGAAATCCACCTGCGGCAGCGGCGCCACCGGCAGCTTGAAGTACGCGATAGAACCTGCGAGCGCCAGCCCCACGCTCAGCAGCGTGGTCGCCACCGGTCGGCGGATGAAGGGTTCCGACGGGCTCATTCGGCCGCCGGCCCGCTTGCCGTGGGTTCAGCGCGCCAGCCGGTCACGCGCCGTTCCAGGCGGTCGAAATACAGGTAGATCACCGGCGTGGTGAACAGCGTGAGCAGCTGGCTCACGATCAGGCCACCGACGATGGTGATGCCGAGCGGGTGACGCAGCTCCGAGCCCGTGCCGGTGCCGAGCATCAGCGGCAATGCGCCCAGCAGCGCTGCGATCGTGGTCATGAGAATCGGCCGGAAGCGCAGGAGTGACGCGTGATAGATCGCATCACGCGGCTGCATGCCCTGTTCGCGCTCGGCGACCAGTGCGAAGTCGATCATCATGATCGCGTTCTTCTTCACGATGCCGATCAGCAGGATGATGCCGATGATGCCGATGACGCCGAGATCGTCACGCGCCATGAGCAGCGCCAGCAGCGCGCCGACACCCGCCGAGGGCAGCGTTGAGAGGATGGTGATCGGGTGGATGAAACTCTCGTACAGCACACCCAGCACGATGTAGACGGTGACGATGGCGGCGATGATCAGGAACAACTCGTTGGCGAGCGTCGCCTGGAACGCGAGCGCCGCGCCCTGGAACGTGGTGAGCACGCTCGCCGGCAGCTTGACGTCTGCTTCCGCCTTGCGGATGGCGTCGACTGCGTCGCCGAGCGCTGCTCCCTGCGCCAGGTTGAACGACACGGTGCTCGAGGGGAACTGGCCGAGATGGTCGATCGACAGCGGCGACGTGCGCGTCGATACCTTCACCAGCGCCGACAGCGGCACCTGGCCGCCCACGGCGGTGGAGGAGGGCAGGTAGAGTGTGCCGAGGGAGTCGAGCGACGCCATCAGCGAGCTGTCCGCCTGCAGGATCACGCGGTACTGATTCGACTGCGTGAAGATCGTCGAGACGATACGCTGGCCGAAGGCATCGTAGAGCGCATTGTCGACCGTGGCCGGAGTGATGCCAAAGCGGCCGGCGGTATCGCGGTCGATCGTCAGGTACGCCGCCAGTCCCTGGTTCTCCTGGTCGCTGGCGACGTCCTCGATCTGCGGCAACTGCTGTAAGCGCTCGACGAGCTTCGGCACCCAGGTGTTGAATTCGGCAGGATTCGCGTCCTCGAGGACGAACTGGTACTGGGTGCGGCTCACGGTGGTATCGATCGACAGGTCCTGTACCGGCTGCATGTAGAGCGAGATTCCGGTGACGTCGGCGGTCTCGCGCTGCAGGCGGCGGATGACCTGGCTGGCGGTGTCCGAGCGGTCGTTGACCGGCTTGAGGTTGATCAGCATGCGGCCGCTGTTGAGGGTGATGTTGCTGCCGTCCACGCCGATGAAGGAAGACAGGCTCACCACGTCGGGGTCCCTGAGGATCGACGCCGCCAGCGTTGCCTGCCGACGCGCCATCTCGCCGTAGGACACCGCCTGCGGCGCCTCGGTGATCGCCTGGATGATGCCGGTGTCCTGCACCGGGAAGAACCCCTTCGGAATGAACACGTACAGCGCGATGGTCACGATGAGCGTGCCGATCGCGACTGCGAGCGTCAGCGGCTGACGATCGAGCACCCACCTGAGCGCTGCCGCATAGTGGTCGATCAGTGCCTGGAATTTCGCATTCGCCCAGCGCGCGATGCCGGTCTCTTCCCCCGCGGGGTGGTGGCGCAGGAGCTTGGCGCACATCATCGGCACCAGTGTCAGCGACACCACCGCTGAGATCACGATAGTGACGGCGAGCGTGATGGCAAACTCGTGAAACAGCCGGCCGACGACATCGCCCATGAACAGCAGCGGAATCAGCACCGCGATCAGCGACACCGTCAACGACACGATGGTGAAGCCGATCTCGCCGGCGCCGCGCAGCGCGGCCTCGAGCGGCTTCATGCCTTCCTCGATATAGCGCGAGATGTTCTCGATCATGACGATCGCATCGTCGACCACGAACCCGGTGGCGATGGTGAGCGCCATCAGCGAGAGGTTGTTGAGGCTGAAGCCGACCAGGTACATGGCCCCGAGCGTGCCGACCAGCGAGAGCGGCACACTCAGACTGGGAATGAGGGTCGCCGGGACGCTGCGCAGGAACAGGAAGATCACCAGCACCACCAGCACCACCGCGAGCGACAGCTCGAACTCGACGTCGTGCACCGAGGCGCGGATGGTGTTGGTGCGGTCGGTGAGAATCGACACGTCGACCGCAGCGGGCAGCGACTGCGACAGCTGCGGCAGCAGCTTCTTGATCCGGTCGACCACCTGGATCACGTTGGCGCCCGGCTGGCGCTGAATGTTGAGGATGATGCCCGGTGTGTTGTTCACCCAGCCCGCGAGATAGGCGTTCTCGGCACCGTTGGTGACCTGGGCGACGTCGGACAGGCGCACCGGGTTGCCGTTCTTGTAGGCAACGATGATGCTCTGGTACGCATCCGGGCTCTGGATCTGGTCGTTGGCATTGAGTGTCCACGAGCGCGCCGGCCCGTCGAGCGTGCCCTTGGGCGAATTCACGTTGGCGTTGCTGATGGTGGTGCGCAGGTCGTCGATGTTCAGCCCGTACGCCGCGAGCGCCCGGACGTTGGCGATGATGCGCACCGCCGGACGCTGTCCGCCGCTTACGCTCACCAGGCCCACGCCCTCGATCTGCGAGATCTTCTGCGCCATGCGCGTGTCGGCCAGATCCTCCAGCTGCGTCAGCGGCAGCGTTTTGGAGGTGATGCCGAGGGTCAGCACCGGTGCATCGGCGGGATTTACCTTGGCATAGATCGGCGGCGCCGGCAGGTCCGAGGGCAAGAGGTTGCCGGCGGCATTGATGGCCGCCTGGACCTCCTGCTCGGCGACGTCGAGGCTCAGCGTCAGGGCGAACTGCAGCGTGATGACCGAGGAGCCGCCGGAGCTGGTCGAGGACATCTGGTTGAGCCCGGGCATCTGTCCGAACTGCACTTCCAGTGGCGCGGTGACTGATGAGGTCATCACCTCGGGGCTGGCACCGGGATAGAAGGTCTGGACCTGGATGGTCGGATAATCGACCTCGGGCAGCGCCGACAGCGGCAGGAAGCCGTAGGCGACGATTCCCGCCAGCATGATGGCCACCATCAGCAGCGAAGTGCCGACCGGCCGCAGTATGAAGATCCGCGACGGGTTCATGCGCTCAGCTCTGGTGCCGGTGCCCGCTTTGCCCCTGTCCGGAATGCGGTTGCTGGCCCGTACCGGAACCGCGGCCCGGCGTGTTCTGGCGCAGCAGCACCTTGGCGCCGTCCTTGAGCTTGTCGGCGCCGTCGACCACCACGCTCTCCCCGGGCTTGAGGCCGCTGCTGATAGAGACATTGGTGGCGTCACCCGCGCCGAGGGTGACCTTGCGCACGCTCACGGTCTGGTCCGCATTGACGACGTACGCGTAGGTGCCCGGGGCGCCGCGCTGCACGCCGGCCTGCGGAATCAGCGTGGCGCCGTGCAGCGTATCGAGCAGCAGCACGACATTGACGAACTGCTGCGGGAAGAGCACCTCGTCGGTGTTGGGGAAAATTGCCTTGAGCCGGATCGTTCCGGTGGTGGTGTCGATCTGACTGTCGATCGACTGCAGCGTGCCGGAGGCAAGCTGCTGCGTGTTGCTGCGGTCCCAGGCGGTCACCGGCAACGTCGCACCGGCGTGCACCCGCTTGAGCAGCGGGGGAATCTCATCCTCGGGCAGCGTGAAGACCACCGTGATCGGCTGCAGCTGCGTCACGACCACCAGGCCATTGGGCTCAGCCGGCGTCACGTAGTTGCCGACGTTGATCTGCTGCAGGCCGACGCGCCCGGTGATCGGAGAGACGATGTGGCAGTAGATCAGGTTGAGTTTCGCCGCATCGATCTGGCCCTGGTCGGTCTTGACGTTGCCTTCGTCCTGCGCCACCAGCGACTTCTGCGTGGCGAGCTGCTGCTCGGCGATCGAGTCCTGCGCGAAGAGCGTCTGGTAGCGCTCGAGATCGACCCGGGCGTTGGCGAGCAGGGCCTTATCGCGAGCGAGGGCTCCCTGCGCCTGCTCGAGCGCCACGTCGTAGGGGCGCGGATCGATCAGGATCAACGGATCACCCGTCTTGACGCTCTGACCTTCCTTGAAGCTGATGTGCATGATCTGGCCGCTGATCTGGCTTTGCACGGTGACGGTCGCAAGCGGCGTGACGGCGCCGAGCCCGATGAGCGTGATCGGCATGTCGCCGGCGCGGGCGTTGACTGCGATCACCGGCATCGGACCACCGCCGCCGAAGCGCCCGGCAGGCGCCTGCGTGGCCTTGGGCGTCAGCAGCCAGGCGAGCAGCGCGAGCACCAGCAGCACCGCCACGATGACCAGCACCCGCCGCGTGGCGAGAACCTTCAGCCAGGCCGGCCGCGTGTCCGACTCGATCGGGCCGGCTACCTGCGAGTAGCGGTTTTCGTCGTTCATAGCCTATGCCAATGCCTTCCGTGTGACCCTTTGCGTCAGGGCCGCCATACGGTCGCTAAGGTACACAATTGCCGGGAAAAATGGGGCGGCACGGGGTGTCCTCGTCCGCCCCCAGGAGGAGACAACGCGCAAGGTCGCATACCTCGAGCCCGCCCGGTGTTGCTGGCTGGCAAAGAAATGCAAAGAAGTCTTCGTCTGAGGCTTTGCGCTGCCGGTGCGCCTCCCGGGGAGCCGTCGCAGGCGTGTATTGTCACGCCTCATGGAACCACCCGAGCGCGCGACCGAGAGCAAGCCCGCGCTGCTGATCATCGATGACGATCAGGAGCTGTGCGCGATGCTGGTCGAATATCTCGGCCCGGAAGGGTTCCTCGCCACGAGCGCAGGCACAGGCCCGGCAGGGCTGGCGCAGCTCGCACGCGCCCCTGCGGATCTGGTGGTGCTCGATGTCATGCTGCCGGAGCTGTCGGGTTTTGAAGTGCTGCGCCGCATCCGCGCGGTCAGCCGTGTGCCGGTGATCATGCTCACGGCGCGCGGCGAGGAGGTCGACCGCGTCGTGGGCCTCGAGATGGGGGCCGACGACTATCTCGCCAAACCCTTCAGCCCCCGCGAGCTGGTCGCACGCATCCGGGCGGTGTTGCGGCGCATGCCGGGCGAGGGGTCGGGCGCGGCCGGCGTGATCCTCTGGGGACCGCTGCGCCTCGACCTGCGGGCGCGCCGCGCGGACGTCGGCGATAGCGACCTGGAGCTGACCTCCGCGGAGCTGCGGATCCTGGAGCTGCTGGTGCGCGCCGACACGCGCACCGTGACGCGCGATGATCTCATGACGCAGGCGCTCGGTCGGCGGCTGCTGCCGACGGATCGAAGCCTCGACACGCACGTCTCGAACCTGCGGCGCAAGCTCCTGAAGCACACCGCTCGGGTGAGCGTGCAGAGCGAGCGCGGCTCGGGCTACGCGCTCACGCTGGTCCCGGTGCGCACTGCGGCGGGGGAGCCGCAGAGTCAGGGTTAGGCGCGTGCACTCGCTGTACTGGAGGATTTTTCTCGCGTTCTGGGCGGCGCTGGCGCTGATTCTGGTCGGCACCGTCACGGTTGCCGTCAACGCCACCGCCCATCGCACCGACCGTCCGTGGGTGCAGCGCGGTCAGCTCTACGCGCAGGCCGCGCGCGCTTTTGAATCCGGCGGGCCGCAGGCGCTGCAGAGCTGGCTGCAGTCGCTCAGCGGAGAGCCTTTCACCCGCACCTTCGTCATCGATCCGCAGGGGCATGAGATTCTCGGGCGGCGGCTGCCTTCTTCGCTGAATGGTGCCGGCGGCAGCCCGGGCAGCGCCGCGGGCGCCGCGGGCGCCACAGACGCGTCCCCCGGCGCGATCGCCCCCATCGGCGGCGCGCTGGTGCTGGTCGGCCCCGGTGGCAGCACCTACCACGTCGTCATCGGCCCGGTGCGCGACAGTCCGCGGCTGTTCGGCGAGCTCGAGCTGCCGGGCGTGCCTCTGTCGATACTTGCGATCGCGCTCGGGGTGAGTGCGGCCGTATGCCTCTTTCTGGCCCGCTACCTGGCCGCTCCGGTGGATCGACTGCGGCTCGCCACCCGGCAGATGGCCGCGGGCGATCTGAACGTGCGGGTACTGCCCGCGTTGCGCGGGCGCCAGGATGACCTCGGGCTTCTCGCGGCCGATCTCGACGCCATGGCGGAGCGGTTGCGGCAACTGCTCGAGGCGAAGCAGCAACTGCTCCGCGATGTATCCCACGAGCTGCGCTCCCCGCTTGCGCGGCTACAGCTCGCTCTGTCACTCGCGCGTCGCGAGGGCAGCGCGGCTGAGCGCCACCTTGCACGCATCGCCTGCGAAGCCGACCGCCTCGAGCAGCTCATTGCGCGCACCCTGAAGCTCGTGCGTCTCGAGCGCCCGGTCCATGCGCTCGAGCAGGTGAGCGTCGATGTGGGCGAGCTGCTGCGCAACATTGCCGCAGATGTCGCGATCGAGGCGGATGCTCGAGGGTGCCTGGTCGACGTGCAGGTGCACGGGAGCCTGCGGGTATCGGGCGACCCGGAGCTGCTGCGCAGCGCGTTCGAAAATGTGATCCGCAACGCCGTGCGCTACAGCCCCGCGGGTGCGGTGGTCGTCATCGGCGCGCGCCGCGTGGCACATGCGCACAAGAGCGATACAGTCGAGGTGGCGGTGCGCGATTCCGGTCCCGGCGTGCCGACAGAGGATCTCGCCCTCATCTTCGAGCCTTTCTACCGGGTGGATGCGGCGCGTGGGCATCACGGCGCCGCAGGCGAGGGCTTAGGACTCGCGATCGCCGCGCGTGCGCTCGCCGTGCACGGGGGCACCATCACGCGCGCGCAATGTCGCGGGCGGCGGCCTTGCCGTGGTGATGAATTTGCCGGTGATCGACCTCGCACCTGCGCTGCTGCGAGGCTCCCCCACAAACGCGAACGGCTCCCTCACGGGAGCCGTTCTATAACGACCCGGCCGCCGCAGCGGCTGGAGCTCTAGACTTTCGTTCGCCGACGGCGCAGCGGTGCGAGGCCAAGTCCGCTTAAGCCGAGGGCCAGCAATGCGAGTGAGCCTGGCTCGGGGACCCCGGTTGGGTCGGCTGAGCCTTGCCCGTTGTGATGCCCGTTATTCGTGTGAATCCGGTCATTCCCGTAATGGTTTCCCGGCCACTTGTCGTGCGCATCGTGGATCGGGCTCTGCGCGAACGCGGGCGCAGTGCAAAGGACAGCCGCGACGGCAGCAACGCTGACCACTCCCGCAATCACAGTTAGCTTCTTCATCGCGTATCCTCCAATTACCTATCCCTAGCCATCAACGGCCGGCCCAGTCCTGTTGTGAATCTGCAAACACCGTGCCGTGGCGGGCATAGTTACTGTTCCTGCAAGCACTTGCAAGCGGTAGATGACATAACCTACCGGCAATTGCAGGCTATTTTGTAAACACCTCCGACGTGGGTCACGCATGGGTGGCGCCCGTGACTAAGCTCCTTTCGACATATGCTTATCACAGCGTGCGACGGCTCACAAGGTGACGCTGCCGGGCGTCCCTGCTTTGCCCTTGTCGGGCCGTCGCGACAGAATTTAATCTTTTATTATCAGTGGGTTGAAACCCGAGGCGGCCGCGACCAACGCCGAGGCGTCGGGCGGGCGCGACGCAGGCCGCGCCTGCGCTGCGGCGTCTGCTCCGGCCGCGAAATGACTCAAGCCATAAGCTACTGAAATCCAAAGGGACAATGCACACGGCATAGTCCTTGCTCTTCCTCAAATGTAACTGCTGGTTGGCGCTGTCGCTTGCCGCCATCCACAGCTTCCTCGATGTGACGTCAGGGCTGGTGCGCGCCGGCCTCAGTGGGGGTTTGTACTGTGAAAACGTCGAAGCTGCTCGCATGGACGTGGGTGTTCGCGGTATTCGTGTCGCTGCTGTCGGGGTGTGATGATCCGACGGACCCGAGTGGGTCGGCGACCAGCGCTCAGAGCGTGAAGGGCCCCGCGAGCATCAGCCACAGCGCGACTCTCTCCTGGGAGGCGCCGACCGCCAACACCAACGGTACGGCGCTCACGGACCTCGCCGGCTATCGCATCTTGTACGGTTCCAGCGCCAGCGAGCTCAGCCAGACTGTGCACATCACAGGCGTCGGCATCCAGACTTATGTCATCGATAATCTGGCGCCGGGCACCTGGTACTTCGCCGTCATGGCCATCACCAGCACAGGCGACCAGAGCGCGCTCTCGGACATCGCCTCCAAGACGATAGGATAGGCTCTCGCACCGACGTACTCGTCAATCCTCGCGAGCACGTAGAATCACCAGAGGATGCAAGTGGCGGCTTCCCTGCGGTTGTGGCTGATCGCCACGCTGGCGTGCCTGGTCGCGCTGGTGTATTGGCCGAGCAGTGTCTTTCTCTATCAGAAGTGGTCGGATACTGCCGAGAAGACCTACACCCACGGGTGGTTGATCCTCCTCATTTGCGTTGCGCTCACCATCCGCGCGCGGCGCGAGCTCGCCGCCGCCCCTACCCAGGCCGCGCCGCTCGTGCCGCTGGCGCTCGCGGGCGCCATTCTCGCCTGGCTCGTGTGCTATCGGGCGAGTATCGAGAGTCTGGAAGTTGCGCTGCTGCCGGTGGTTTTCTGGCTGGCAGCCACCTCGATATTCGGTTGGGCCGTTGGCCGCGTGCTGCTCTTTCCGGTGGCGTACTTCTACTTCGCCGTGCCCATCTGGTACAGCGCACCGCTGAAGGATCTCACAGTGTCGGCCATGCACGGCCTGCTCACGCTCACGGGCCCGCCGGCGCTGTTCATCGGTGACGTGATCCAGATCCCCAACGGCGCCTTCCGAATCGAGGAGGGCTGCAGCGGCGCACACTTCATGATAGTGGGACTTGCCGTGGCGGCCCTCTACGGTGAGCAGCAGCGCGATCCGTGGCGCATCCGCGGCATGCAACTGGCGCTGATGGCGGCCCTGGCGGTGCTCGCCAACTGGGTGCGCGTGTATACGGTCATCGAAGCCGGCTATCTCACCGACATGCAGAGTTATCTGGTGCGCGTGAGTCACTACGGATTCGGTTGGGCCGTGTTCGCCGCGACACTTGTGGTGTTCTTCTGGCTCGTGACTCGCTTCGGGCCCGATGCGGCTCCTGAACCCGCTTACGCGCTCTCGTCCCCGCCAGACCCATACCCGCAGCTGCGGCGTTGCGCGAGCACCATCGCAATCCTCGTGGTGCTGCCGGCGCTGAGCGCGGGCGCGCGCATGGCACATCCTGCGCCGGCGCTTGCGGGCGCGGCAGGTGTGGATCCGCCTGCCCCCTGGCACGCCGTGCCGGTCGACGTGCACTCTTCCTGGTTGCCAATATTCGCCGGAGCCGATGAGCTGCGCAGGCAGGCTTTCGGCAACGCTGCCGGCGACACGGTCGAGGTGTTATCGGTGGCCTACCGCACGCAGCGCCAGGGCGCGGAGCTCGTGGGTGAAACGAGCTCGATCTTCGGCGATGAGCTGCAGCCTGACGCCGAGCGCGTGATCAGCAGCGCAAGCGGCGCATTTCGTGAGACCGAGGCTGTCGATCGCGCGCAGGCGCGCTCACTGATCTGGTGGCGCTATGAGGTCGCGGGACGAAACCTGGTCGAGCCGTTCGCCGAGCAGCTCTGGTACGGGATCAACGCGATCCTGTGGAAGCCACCAGCCGGTTTGATCGCGCTGCACACGGCTTGCGGAGCCGATTGCGACAGTGCACGCCGCGCGCTGCGTGAATTCGTCGTAGCCGGCGGCGTGCGTTGAACGCTCGCCGCGCAAAGACCGAACCAGACATTACATATGCTATGGCCGCTTCACCGCGGCAGTTAATGTCGCGTTCGCACCCGAACGGTCATCGAGAAGGCTAAGCTTGATGTCGTAACAAGGAGACGCTTCGGCGCTAAGCAAGAACTCGGCGCACGAAGCCCGGAAACAACATGTAAGCCGAGCTGGCGCGTCTGGCAACAGGGTGCGCCGCCGAGAGGCGATTTGAACGCGCTGGGCTCTTGCGCTTCTGATAGGCTCAACTTTTGGATTCAGGGAAAGCGATGCCGCGCCGACGTATGCTGCTGCTGACCGGTTGGCTGGTCGCCAGCCTTTTGGTCGTCAGTTGCACCTCCAGCCCGACAGTGGAGCTGCCCGCAACGCCGAGCCAGGCGGTGGCCAAGGCGGCTGACAGCAACTACATCATTGGTCCCGGCGACACCGTGGAGGTGTTCGTATGGCGAAACCCGGACCTGTCGGTGACCGTGCCGGTGCGCCCCGACGGCAAGATATCGACGCCGCTCGTGGAGGATATGGTGGCGGTGGGTAAGACCGCGCCGCAGCTGTCGCGTGATCTGGAAAAGGTGCTGTCCGAATACGTTCGCTCGCCGAAAGTCAACATCATCGTCACCAACGCCGCGAGTGCGTTCAGCCTGGTGAAGGTGGTGGGGCAGGTCCA
The DNA here is from genome assembly GCA_963835645.1 of uncultured Gammaproteobacteria bacterium. Lineage (GTDB taxonomy): Bacteria > Pseudomonadota > Gammaproteobacteria > Steroidobacterales > Steroidobacteraceae > 13-2-20CM-66-19. The sequence goes on from CAWIGQ010000004.1 coordinate 74,412, forward strand.
GCATCCGCAAGCGCTGGCGTATCGCGAGGGGATGAGGGTGCTCGACGCTATTCTGGCGGTGGGGGGGTTGACTCAGTTCGCCTCCGGCAACCGGGCGCGGATCGTACGTGTGCAAAATGGACAACAGACCACCATTCACGTAAAGCTTGCCGACCTGGTGAACGACGGTGACGTGCGCGAGAACGTGGCGCTGAAACCCGGCGATGTGCTGGTCGTGCCGCAGTCGATGTTCTAAGGCTTATGGGTCAGGGACTGGATTTAATTCTTCAACAGATCCGCGGCGCCTGGCGCTTCCGCGGCACCGCCCTGCTGGGTGCGTGGCTCGTCTGTCTGATCGGCTGGCTCATCGTGCTGGCGCTCCCCGACACTTACCGGGCGTGGGCGCGGGTCTACATCGACACGCGCACGCGGCTCAGCCAGGTGACGCAGGGCATTGCGGTCGAGTCGAACGTTGCCTCTGAGGCCGAGGCGGTGCGTGAAGCGCTGCTCGGTGGGCCGCAGCTGGAAAAGGTGGCTCGGCTGGCGATACCGGGTTTTGCGGCGGCGAGCCCCGAGACGCAGGGCGACATCGTCCAGGGCCTGCGCACCAGCCTGGACGTTCAGGGGAGCAGCGAGCGGGAGGGCCTGAAGAATCAGCCGGCCGACCTGTACACCATCACCTACACTCATCACAATCGCCAGACGGCGCACCGGGTGGTCGATCAGCTGCTCAGGATCTTTCTCGCCAACTCCCTTGGCGGGACCCAGGAAGGATCCGAGCAGGCGCAACAGTTCCTCAACCAACAGATCGCCGAGTACGACAAGAAGCTCGCCGCCGCCGAGAGCCAGCTTGCGGACTTCAAGCGCCAGCACGCGGGATTGGTACCAGGAGCCACCGGTGGCGATTACTTTTCGCGTCTGCACGCAGAGACGGACGAGCTCGACAAGGACCGTCTGGCGCTCACGCTGGCCGAGCAGAAGCGCAACGAGCTGCAACGGCAGCTGTCCAGCGAGTTGCCGCTGATGGGCTCAGCGGCCGGTGGCGCACGCGGCGGCGGCGAAGACACGGCGAGCCAGATCCGCGAGACCCAGGCGCGCCTCGATGAATTGCTGTTGCGCTTCACGGACCAGCATCCGGACGTCATCGCTGCGCGCCGCACTCTCGAGGATCTCAAGACGCGCCAGAAGGCCGAAATGGAAGCGGTGCGCCGTGGCGATCAGGCTGCCATCGCGGCCACCGGCCTGGCGGCGAACCCCGTCTACCAGGGCATGCGGCTGCAGCTCAGCCAGATCGACGTCGATGTCGCCGCGGCGCGCGAACAGGTCACGGATCAGGAAGCGAAGATCGCCGAGCTGCGCAAGATGATCAATACCGCCCCGCAGGTGGAGGCGGAGTACGAGCGTCTGAATCGCGACTACGCCGTGACCCACACCCAGTACCAGGCGCTGGTGGAACGTCTCAGCCGCGCCAAGCTTTCCGACAAGGCCGACGCTACCGGAGTGGTTCGCTTCCAGGTGGTCGACCCCCCCACCGTGGATCCTGATCCGGTTTTTCCAAACCGCCTCAAACTCATTCTTCAGGTGCTGGCCGCTGGCCTGGCTGCCGGGCTCGGTGCGGCATACCTGCTGCACCAGCTGCGGCCGGTGTTCTCCAGCACACGCCAGCTGATGGAGCTCACGCAACTGCCGGTACTGGGAAGCGTCAGTATGACCTGGCCGGAGCGGCACCGGGCGCGCGCCCGGCGCGCGATCTGGGTATACGCCCTGGGGGCCGCGGGGCTGGTGCTGCTCGCCATCGTGGTGCTGCTGACCGACGACATTACCTCGCAATTTCTGCACGGATTCATCGCGTGAGCGTCATCGAGAACACCCTCAAGAGGCTGCAGGGGCAGCGCGCCACCGCGCCCGACGACGGCAGGGCGTATGGTGCCGTGGCGGCATCGGGCGCGGCCGCGCGCCGCTCGTCCACGGACAGCGCGACGGTGCCCGAGCGCGTCATTGCCATCGATCAGGGCGGGTTGCGAGCCGCCGGCATGCTGCCGCCGGCGCATCAGGAGCACGAGATCGCGCAGGAGTACCGGCGCATCAAGCGGCCGGTGATCAACAACGCACTCGGCCGCGGCGTCGCGGTGCTGACGCATGGCAACCTCATCATGATCACGAGCGCCGTGCCTGGCGAGGGCAAGACGTTCATGTCACTGAATCTCGCCTTCAGCATGTGCCTCGAAGAGGATGTGACGGTGCTGCTGGTGGACGGCGATGTGGTCAATCCGCGCATCAGCCAGATCCTGGGCGTGGAGAACGAGCCTGGTCTGCTGGATCTGATCAAGGCGCCGACGACTTCGCTTGCTTCGACCATCCTGCCGACCGATGTACCCGGCCTGGCGTTTCTGCCCGCCGGCCGCCAGGACGCGAACGCGACGGAGCTGCTCGCGAGCTCACGAATGCACGCGGTGATGTCACAGCTGGGCAGTGCAGATCCTGCGCGACTCGTGCTGTTCGACTCGGCGCCGCTGCTGGTGACGACCGAGTCGCAGGCGCTGGCGCATTTTGCGGGCCAGCTCCTCGTGGTGGTTCGGGCAGATCAGACGCCGCAGCATGTGGTTCTCGAGGCGCTTGAGACGTTGGATGAAGGCAAGCCGATCTCCCTCGTGCTCAACCAGAGCCTGCGACAGCCCGGCAACTACTACCAGTACGGTGTGAGTGCAAAGCCGCGCGAGCAAGCCAGCGACAGTTGAGCCACGCGGAAGGGGCGTGCGTCATGGATAGGCGACCGGAAACGCGGTCGCGCCCCCGCCACCGGGGCGCGCTTGGCTTGTGGCTGACGCTGGCAGCACTTCCCGCCGCTGCGCAGATAGCGCCGCTCACGTACCAGAACCTGTTCTTCGACCAGGCATCCAACGCGCACAGCGGCAACTACCTGGCCGCCGATGCCGGCCTCTTCTATACCGACAACGCGAGCTTCGGGGCAAACGGCTCAGGCGACACGCTGGCAGAGCTGGGTCTTGTCGGCAACACGGCGGAGGACGGTCCGCGCCTGAGTTACCACCTGGTTTCGGACATCGCGGTGGTAAGGTACCTGCACGGCAGCTTTCCTACCGAGCCGACCGGCTACCTTGACGGCCGCGCGGACCTGAAAATCGTACCCGGTTTTTTCTCGTGGATCGCCCGCGAGACCTATACCCAGCTGCAGATCGATCCATTCACACCGCTGACACCGGACAACCTCGAGAATGTCAATTACCTCACGACTGGACCGCGTTTCACGCTGCGTCCGACACTGCGCACCACGGTGGTGCTCGAGGGCGTTTATTCCTATACAGACAGCAAGGCACCGTCCGGGTCGCCCGAGTTCGTCAACATCGGTAACCACCGTTACGGCGGCGACCTGAACATCGAGCGCGCCCTGTCGAGTACCGCGAGCACGTACATCAAGGGATCGTACGACAAGGTGAACTTCGTCGATCAGCTGAACAACAACAATTTCAACGTCGCCAAGGGAGTTGCGGGCTACCACCTCGTCGATGGCAGGACGGACCTGGACATCTCGGGAGGGTACACGAGGGTGCGGGCGTTCGACGTGCCCGTTACCCTGGAGAGTGACATCGGTGTCATCGAACGCTCGCAGACCGAGACATTCGGCGCTGCCAACTGGGCACTGCGTCTCTCCAGGCTCATCACACCCAGTCAGCGCGTAGCGCTGACCGCCTCGCAGCAGCTCCTGGACGCCACTGAACTGTTCCAGAGCGGCTTCGACGCGCCGGTGCCGACCATCGTGCCGCAGCAACTCGCCGTCGGCGATCCCCTTCTCAACCGCGAGTTCGGTGCGGACTGGCGCTTTCAGGCATCGCGCACCTCGCTCGATGTCGGCATCCTGGACACGCGCCAGCGCTTCAGGCTCACCTCGCTTGATAACCGCGACCTCAAGGATGCGAGTGCGCTGCTCGCCCGGCAGCTCAGTGCGGTGCTCAATTGGGACATTGGTGTGCATTTCGAGCATCAGGACCTGACCAGCGGTGAATCATTCAATGCCGTGCAGGAGATCACCAGTCTGCGCTGGCAAATTGGTGAGCGGTTGCGACTGCGCTTCATTTACGCGCATTCCACATACAACGGGATCAATGACAATCAGGCCGGCATGACGGTTTCCTACGGCCTGATCAGAGGCACGCAGCCGGAAACGCCGCTGCCTCTGCAGCCGATCTCTCCCATGAGCACGCAGCCGCCCCTGCGTTGAGATGGCCCCGGGGGAGGTAGCGCGTGCGGACGCCGGTGCGCTGACGCTGCGCAGGTGGAATGTTGCGGAGTGGCTGGGGAACGAAGCCGCATGGAGCCGGCTGCTCGCGCGCTCCAAAGCGGATATCCTGTTTCTGTCATGGGAATGGCTGACGCTGTGGTGGCAGTGTTTTGGAGAGGCGCTGTCGGCAGCCCCGGAAATTCTGGCTTTCTATCGGGGCGAGGACCTGGTCGGGGTTGCACCTCTGTATCGGCGGCGGGTGGTGCGCAGCGGCTTTCTGCCCGTGAGCTCCGTGCAACTGATGGGCCTGTCGTGGCGGGATCCAGGGCCGCTGATCTCGGAATATCTCGACGTGATCGCCGCCAGCGGGGAGGTCGACGCCGTGCGGCACGCCTGTGTCCGTGTCCTGCTGCAGGAGCCGGCATGGACGGAATGCGTGATCGGCTTCACGGTCGCCGGCAAACAGTGGCACGAGGCATTTGCCCGATGTGACCAGGCGCGGCGGCAGTATGTCCGTAACCTTGACCCTTTGGTGAGCTACCAGGCGGATCTGAGTCGCGGCTTTGCCGCATATCTGCGCGCTCTGCGACAGTCGACCCGCCGCAGCGTCCTGAATCTGCGCGGCCGGCTTGCGGTTCACGGCAAGGTCAGCTTTGAGTTGGTCGCTCCAGAGGACATTGCCAGCGGCTTCAGCGACCTCAACCGATTGCATCAGCTGCGCTGGCAGCAACCGGCATTCACCGGGACGCGCCTGACCTTCCATACGAGCCTGGCGAGTCTTCTGGGCGCACGCGGTGAACTGGCCCTCTCGCGGCTACGCGTCGCCGGTCAAGTCGTCTCGGTGCTCTACGACATACGCAAGGGTGCCCGCCAGTACAACATCAGCATGGGATTCAATCCTGCATTCAGCAGCAAGATTTCCCTGGGACTCATACATCTTGGCTACGCCATGGAGGCGGCGGCGGAACGCCAGGTGGCCACCTATGACTTCCTGGCCGGGGGAGGCCAGCGCAGCGATTACAAGCGCCATCTGAGTCAGATGCGTCGCGACCTGAGCTGCGTGCAGGTGCTCAGGGGGCATCTGTTGCCGCCGCTGTATCGCTGGCACGATCACGGGCGCTGGTGAGCATGCTTGCGCGCGGGCGCGGCACCTCTTCGGTCGCAACGGCGCTAGTGTCGGCAGGTTAAGACAAATCCCGCCAGGACGGCTTTACACGATCGTGTAAAGTTCCGCAGGTCAGATCTGTGAGGTCGTTCAGCTCTTCATGCGCGTCCGGATTCTCGGACAATATGTACCGTCATCGCTCGCGATGCTCGCGCTCATCGAGGCGTCGCTGTCTTTCCTCGCGTTGTATGCCGCGGTTTTCATCCGCTTTGAGGTCGGCGTCCGCACGCTGCCCCAGCTGGAACAAGAGCTCAGGCTCGGGCCCCTGTGGCCGCGCGGCGTTGCGCTCAGCGCCATTGTGATGGCCTGCCTGCTCGCCGTCGGCTTGTACAGCTCGCGCCAGCGCGTGCAGCTCAGCGGCATCCTTGCGCGCTTGATGGTGGCATTGCTTGCGTCATCCTGCGCGATGGTGGCGCTCTTTTATGCCGTGCCGAGTCTGCGCCTGGGGCGCGGCGTCGCGGCGCTCGCCGTAACCCTGGTGCTGTGTGGCGTGGTCGCTTCGCGTCTGATCTTCGCCCGCGTCGCCGACGAGGAGATCTTCAAGCGGCGCGTCCTCGTCTACGGTGCCGGGTCCACCGCCACCGCCATTGCCAGGTTGCGCCGCGCAAACGACCGCCACGGCTTCACGCTGGCGGGCTTCGTGCAGCCCCCGGGCGAGCTGCGCGCCGTCCCCACTGAACGGGTGCTCGACGCCGGGGGGGACCTGCGTAGTCTCTGCGGCCGCCTCGGCGTCACGGAGATCGTGGTGGCAATGGACGACCGGCGCCGCGGCTTTCCGATCCCGGAGCTGCTTGACTGCCGTCTGGCGGGTGTCGAAGTCACCGAGCTCCTCACTTTCCTCGAGCGCGAAACCGGGCGCGTGCGCATCGACTTGTTGAATCCGAGCTGGCTGATATTCGGACAGGGGTTTCGGCGCGACCCGTTGCGGCTGTTTTCCTCCCGCGCGCTCGATGTACTGGCGAGCCTGGGCGTCCTCGTGGCGGCACTGCCGGCCATGGGGCTCACCTTCCTTGCCATCAAATTCGAGGACGGCTGGCGGGCGCCGGCGCTGTACAGTCAGGCGCGAGTGGGCCTCGGAGGCAAGGTATTCAAGCTGCTGAAATTCCGCAGCATGCGCCAGGACGCCGAGCTCAACGGGGCGCAGTGGGCACAGCACGCCGATCCGCGCGTTACGCGCGTCGGAGCGATCATCAGGAAGCTGCGCTTCGACGAACTGCCGCAGGTGGTCAACGTGTTGCGCGGTCAGATGAGCTTCGTCGGCCCCCGGCCCGAGCGTCCGGAATTCGTCGCGGAACTGGCGGAGAAGATCCCGTACTACGTGCAGCGTCATTGCGTGAAGCCCGGCATCACCGGCTGGGCGCAGCTGTGCTATCCGTATGGCTCGTCCGAAACGGATGCGCTCGAGAAGCTGCAGTTCGACCTCTATTACATCAAGAACAATAGCCTGATGTTGGATCTCGCGATCCTTATCCAGACCGCCGAAGTGGTCCTGTTCGGCAAAGGGGCGCGCTGATGGTTGCCGCGACGCAACGCCGACGGCTGCTGATTCTGGAGAATGATCGCGCCCTGCGACGAGAGCTCGAGACAGTTTTCTCCGATCTCGACGTCACCGCGTGTGAAACGTCCGACCAGACACTCGCCACCGTGCGCCGCACCGAGCCAGACGTCGTGCTGTTCGATCTCGGCACGGCGCACAAACCCGCTGTTGCCGCACAGAGCCTCGAGCTGCTGCGGCAGATTCTCAATATCTCGCCCGACACCAAGATCATCGCCATGACCGAGCATGACGCGCGCGAACTGGCCGTCGCGGCAGTCGGTCTGGGAGCTGCAGATTTCTACCACAAGCCGCTCGATGCCGGCGTTCTGTCCATCGTCGTGCGGCGGGCATTGCGTATTCGCGAGCTCGAGGAGGAGAACTGGCGGCTGCGTGAGCGCACCGGTGCGATGGCGCTCGAGGGCATCATGGGCGTGAGTGACGCCATGCGCAGCCTCTGCCGTGCGGTCGAGAAGGTCGCGCCGACGAACGCCACGGTACTGCTGTTGGGTGACAGCGGCACGGGCAAGGAGCTGCTGGCGCGAGCCGTGCACCGTCTGTCGGGCCGCGCGCACAAGCCGTTCGTCGCCATCAACTGTGCGGCGATTCCCGAGACGCTCCTGGAGAGCGAGCTGTTTGGTTATGAAAAGGGCGCCTTCACGGGAGCGGCACGACGGACGGCGGGCAAGCTGGAATCGGCCGATGGCGGCACGGTGTTCCTGGATGAGATCGGGGAGATGCCGGCACCGCTGCAGGCAAAGCTATTGCGCGTGGTGCAGGAGCGCACCGTGGAGCGCATCGGCGGGCGCGTGCCGCTGGTGCTCGACCTGCGCATCGTGTGCGCCACCAATCGCAATCTCGAGACCCTGATCGGCACCGGCGGCTTCCGCGATGATCTGTTCTACCGCATCAGCGAAGTGACCATCCGCGTGCCGCCGCTGCGCGACCGGCAGGGCGATAGTCTGCTCCTCGCCCAGTTTCTGCTGCAGCAGCTCTCCGAGCGCTTCGGCAAGCCCACCCGGGGACTGGCGCCCGATGCGATCCGTGCCATTCAGGCGTATCGCTGGCCCGGCAACGTGCGCGAGCTCGAAAACCGCATCAAGGGCGCAGTCATCATGGCCGAGGGTGCCGTGGTTACCGCGAACGACCTGGGACTGGAGGATCCGGGCGATGATCCCGAATACCTCAATCTGCGGGTCGCGCGCCAGCGGGCCGAGGTGCAGGCCGTCAGACAGTCGCTCGCAGTGGCCCAGGGGAACCTGTCGCGCGCAGCTGAACTTCTCGGCGTTACCCGACCGACACTTTACGACCTGCTCGCCAAGCACAGCATCGACGCCGCTCAGTTCGGCCGGCATCCGCCAGCCCCGGCCTCAGCGGAAGCTTCTCCGCCCGCCGGCGAATCCGGAGAAGGCGGCGGTACCACTATGTGAGCGTGTGACCGCGCCTCAACACTCGCCGGAGTTCCGCTCCGACATCGAGGGACTGCGCGCGGTCGCGGTGCTGCTGGTAGTCGCCTGCCACTGCGGAGTTTCGTGGTGCCGGGGCGGCTTCATCGGCGTGGACGTGTTTTTCGTCCTCTCCGGTTACCTGATCACCGGGCTCCTGGTGGCTGAGATTCGCCGCACGTCGCGCCTCGACCTGCCCCGATTCTATGCCCGAAGGGCGCGCCGCCTGCTTCCCGCCTTGCTGTTGGTCCTCGTCGCGACGCTCGCCGCAGGCGCGCTCATCCAGGGGCCGCAGGAGATTGAGTTCGCCGGCCGCGCGGCTCGCGCGACCGCGCTCTATGTCAGCAATGTCTTCTTCGATCAGAACGCCGCGGACTATTTCGCACCGGACGTGGAGTCGAATCCCTTTCTGCACACCTGGTCACTCGGAGTGGAGGAGCAGTTTTATCTCGTATGGCCGCTGCTGTTGCTCCTTGGCATGCGGCGCGGGAGATCGAACCGACCGCTCATCTGGCTCCTCGCCGCCGTTGCGAGCCTGTCACTTCTGTTCTGCATCTGGTCGACAGCCCATCGCCCGACGCTCGCTTTTTACGAGTTGCCCGCGCGTGCCTGGGAGTTCGGCCTCGGGGGGCTGCTCGCGTGTGCGGGCGTGTCGAGGCTGCGCGGCGCTACCGCCTCGCTCGTCGGCTGGCTGGGGCTCGCCGGCATCCTTGTGGCGGCCTACCTTCTGCGCGACGGCGCTGGCTTCCCCGGATGGCTTGCCACCGTGCCCGCGCTCGGTACGGTGGCGGTGCTGTCCGCCGGCCCGGCACGCTCGCCGTGCGGAGTGGGCCTCCTGCTCGATTCACGGCCCATGCAATACCTGGGCGCGCGCTCGTATTCGTGGTATCTGTGGCACTGGCCGTTCATCGTCCTTGCGGCCGCGATGGCGCCCGCCATCCCGGTCGTCGGCAAGGTCATCGTCGGGGCAGCCTCGCTCGGGGCGGCCTCGCTCACCTATCGGCTCGTCGAACAGCCGGTGCGCAAGCATCCGCAACTCATACGCCGAACGGTGCTGTCTCTGTTGCTCGCCGGGGGCACGGCAGTGGGCGCGGCGGCACTCGCTTTTCTCGTCATCCGCCGCGGCGAGCACCTGGCGCTCGAGCCATCGATGCGCCCGATCACAGCCGCGTCGATGGATATCGCCGACTTGCCGAGAGAAAGGTGCGTCAGCCTGGGCCAGTCGACGCAGGTGCGTAGCTGCATTTTCGGTGTCCCCGCCTCGTTGACGGAGGTGGTGCTGTACGGCGATTCGCACGCCCTGCAGTGGTTCGACGCCATCGAGCAGGTGGCGCGCGAGTCGCACTGGCGCCTCGTGACGGTCCTCAAGTCGGGCTGTGCCGCAATCGAGGTCGAGGCACCGATTGCGGCCAGATCCGCAGTCTGCAGGGCGTGGCGCGCGAAAGCTCAGGGGGTCATCATCGCGCAGCATCCCGCGCTCGTCATTGCAGCCAGCTTCACGGCACGGTTTGGCGAGGCGCGAAGCCCGCAGGCGGATGCGCAGCTGACGCGACTCACGACCGGCACGCGGGTGATGCTCGATCGGCTGACCGGTGCGGGACTGCGCGTCGTGCTGCTGCGCGATACGCCGCTGCCGCCGTTCGACGTGTTGCCGTGCCTCGCCAGGGCAGCGCTGCACCCCTGGCTCGGGGTGCGTTCGTGCGGCTTCGAGCGCGATGCGGCGCTCGACCCGCGTGTCTTCGAGGCCGAGCAGCGTGCAGCGGCGGGCTTGCCCGGTGTGCAGCTTCTGGACATGACGGATGAGGTGTGCCCGGCGCCCACCTGCCCGGCGGTGCGCCAGACGATGATCGTGTACCGCGACCGCACGCATCTTACCGGGACGTTTGCGCGCAGCCTTGCGCCCGTGATCGAAGCGCGTCTGCGCATGACGCCTGCGTCCTCTCCCTGAGGCCTGCTATGGCCGCTGCTTGAACTCCTCCGGCGTCAGCTGGTGCCGTGCGAGCAGCTTGTAGAAGTCGGTGCGGTTGCGCCGCGCGAGGCGCGCCGCCTGACTCACATTCCCGCCCGTGATCTGCAGGATCTGCGACAGGTAGCTGCGCGTGAACTCATCGCGCGCCTCATCGAAGGAGGGCAGCCGCCCGGGCGCGCCGCCGAGGGACTGCTGCACGAGCTCCACCGGGATGATCGGCGTCTGCGACAGCGCGACGTTCTGCCGCACGACGTTCTGCAGCTGGCGGATGTTGCCCGGCCAATCGGCGGTGGCCAGCAGCTCGACCGCCTCGGGCGCGTAGATCTTGCGCACGCCGCTCTCCTTAGCGATCTGCGCGAGGAAGTGCGCGACCAGCAGCGGAATGTCCTCGCGGCGGCGATTGAGCGAGGGCATCTCGATGTGCACCACATTCAGGCGGTAGTAGAGGTCCTCGCGGAACTGTCCGGCCGCCATCAGCTGCTGCAGGTCGCGGTGCGTGGCGGAGATGACGCGCACGTTTACCGTGACGCCCTCGGTGCTGCCGACCGGGCGGATGACATTCTCCTGCAGCACGCGCAGCAGCTTCACCTGCAGCCGCATCGGCATGTCGCCGATCTCGTCGAGCATCAGCGTGCCGCCGTCGGCGGCCATGAACAGGCCGCGGTGCGCACGCGTGGCGCCAGTGAAGGAGCCTTTCTCATGACCGAAGAGCTCCGACTCCAGCAGGTTCTCCGCCATGGCGCTGCAGTTGATGGCGACGAAGGGCTTGTTGCGGCGGGGGCTGCCTTTGTGGATGGCGCGCGCCAGCAGCTCCTTGCCCGTGCCGCTCTCGCCGGTGATCAGCACGCGCGCGTCGGTGCCGGCCACCATGTGAGCCTGCGCGAGCTTCTCCTCCATGGCGGCGCTGCGCGTGATGATCTCCGCACGCCAGTCCTCATCCGAGGCGCCGAAGCCGGAGATGCGCAGCGCTTTCTGCACCTGGTCGAGCAGCTCCTGCTTGTCGACCGGCTTGGTGAGAAAGCCGAACGCCCCCATCTGCGTCGCCTGCACGGCATCGGGAATCGTGCCGTGAGCGGTGAGGATGATGACCTTCAGGCCCGGCCAGCGGGTCTGCAGCTCCTTGAGCAGCCCGATGCCGTCCATCTGGTCCATGCGCAGGTCGGTGATCACCAGATCGGGCCGGAAGCGGCTCGACGCGGCGAGCGCCTGCGCGGCGCTTTCCACCGCCTCCACGTCGTAACTCTCCGCGCGCAGGCGGATGGTAAGGAGCCGCAGCAGGCCCGGGTCGTCGTCGACCACGAGGATGCGTGCCTTGCGTTTGCCGGTCTGATTCAAGGTCGTTTCCTTGCTGATCACGGTTACCGCCCGGTGTTGCCGGGCTTGCGCTCATTCAGCGAGCGCTCGATGTTGGCGATGGCGTCGAGCTTTGCGCGTGCCTCCTCGAGCTCCTTGCGCAGGCGGGCGTTCTCATCCACCTCGGTCTGCAGACGGTGGTTGGCGCTCGCCATGCGCTCCTTGTCAGCCCGCACGGCGTCGGCCTGGAGCGTGCGATTTTCCGTCTCGAGCGTCAAATGGTCGTCAATTTGCGAAAGCTCCAGGAACGCCAGCGCGCGCTCCCCGGGCAGCAGCATCTCCGGGTTCGCCATCAGCTCGCGCAGCAGCCTCTGGGCCTTGGGCAGGTCGGCGGCGGGGTGACCGGGCGTGCCGAGAACCAGCGCCAGCTTCAGCTCCCGGCTCGGCGTGGGGGCGCTGTCGTACTCGCGCTGGGCGCTCGCGACGATCTCGGCCTGCTCGGCCGGGGGGCCCTGCACCAGCCTCTGGAGCATCTGCAGGTAGTCGCCGAGCAGCGTCGAGCCTGCCGCGGCGGAGTTCACCACGGGTGCGGGTGCCGTGGCGTGCTGCCCGGACATCGCCGCACAGCCGCAAAGGATCAGCGCCATGAGCAGGGCGCCCCCGCCGGTTCGCAGGGAGGTCTGCCGGCCGCCGCCGCCGCTGGTCGCGCCGGTTCGCGCCCGGGCGTAGCCGCCACGGCCGCCGTTCGGCGTGCCGGCGCGCCGCGGCCCCCCCTCACGCCGCATGGGCATGCGCCTTCGCCTCGTTCTTCACCGGGCGATCAGTCGCCCGGATCGGCATGGTGATGCGGAAGTGCGCGCCCGGGAACTGGCCATCGACAATCTGCACCGTGCCACCGTGCGCGGCGACGAACTCGAGCACGACCGACAGGCCGATGCCGGTGCCCTTCACCGGCGTGGTTTTCGCCGCGCGGCCGGTGTAGAAAGCGTCGAACACGTGGGCGCGATCCTCGAGCGGGATGCCAGGGCCGCTGTCGGCCACGTCCAGCACCAGTTGCGGCCCGGCAGCGCGGGCCTGCAGATGAATGGTGCCGCCCTTGGGCGAGTACTTGACGGCGTTCGACACCAGATTCTCGAGGATCAGCCGGATCTTGCCGCGGTCGGCCACCAGCGTCACGTCCTCGACGCGCACGTCGAGGCGTACGCGCTGCGAGAGGAGCGTGAGCTGCTGGTTCTCGAGCACCTGCTTCACCAGCGGCCGCAGGCGGAACTCGGTCGCCTCGAGGCCGACGCTGGACGTCTGCCAGGCACTGAAGGACAGCAGGTTCTCGATCATGCGCTGCAGCTTGATGCCGTTCTCGCGCAGGATCGCCGCCACCTCGCGCTGGTTGGAGTCGAGCTCACCGACTGCACCGTCCATCAGCAGCTCAGTGCCCTCGCGAATGTTCGCGAGCGGCGTCTTCAGCTCGTGCGACATGTGCCGCAGGAAGCGGTTGCGTTCGTGCGCCAGCTCCAGCAGCCGCAGACGCAGCCACTCGAGCTGCCGTCCGAGGCGCTCGAGGTCATGCGGGCCGCCGACCGCGATCGGATTGGTGAAAGTGCCCTCGCCGAGCTCGCTGATGGCACGGTCGAGCTTGCGCAGCGGGCGCCCGACGCCGAGCGTCAGCACGAAGACCGCAACCACCGCCAGCGGCAGCAGCAACGCCGCCTGCCACAGCAGCCGCTTGCGCGCCGCCACGGTGCGCACTTCAAGAGCTGCGACCTCGGCGTCCACCTGGGCGTTGCTTTGCTGTGCAACGCGCTCGACGAGAGCGGAGAGCTGCGCAAAGCGCCCGGAGAGGTCCGAGGCCGCCGCGGCAGTGGTGTCGGCGGGAGTGCTCATGACGCTGACGCGGATGCTCTGTTGCAACTGCCCGAGCTCTTGCAGCGTGCCGCTCGACGCGGCGGTGGTGAGGCGCTGCAGCTGCTCGCGCGTGACGCTCAGGCGCTCGTCCTGGGTGCGGTAGAGCTCGAGGAGCTTCGGGTCGTTCAACACCTCGTAGAGGCGCGCCGTGCGCTCGAGCGAGGCAATCTGCCCGAACAGCGCCTGGCTCGCGCGCGCACCCGTCACACCCTGAATGACGATTTTCTGGCCTGTGTCGGCGAGATCCCGGATCTGCAGCACCGCGGTCAGGATGGCGATCAGCAGCGGCACGGCGATCAGCGCCAGGCCGATCAGCATCAGTGCACTCAATGACTTCGGTCGCGCCCACTGCATAAGGGGCCATTCTACCGGGGCGCTATCAACGCGTCCCGGACTGCAACGCCCCGGCTGCCGCTCACCACGGGTCGCGCAGCAGCCGCTGCTCCCAGGCATAGGCGCTGCGCACGATCGTGTCGAGGTCATCGAGCCGTGGCTGCCAGCCGAGCTCGGCGCGGATGCGCTCGGCCCGTGCCACCAGGGCGGGGGGATCACCGGGACGGCGCGGCTCCTCCCGTACCGTCAGCCGTTTGCCCGACACGCGTTCGACGCTCGCGAGCACCTGCCGCACGCTGTAGCCGTGACCGTAGCCGACGTTGAGCGTGGTGGAGGCGCCGCCGCCGCGCAGGTAGCTGAGGGCATCCACGTGCGCGGTGGCCAGGTCCTGCACGTGGATGTAGTCGCGCACCCCGGTGCCGTCCTCGGTCGGGTAGTCGGTGCCGAAGATCGCGACGTGCGTGCGCCGTCCTGTCGCCACCTCGCAGGCGACCTTGACGAGCAGCGTCGCGTTGGGCGTGCTCTGGCCGATGCGTCCGGCCGAGTCCGAGCCTGCCACATTGAAGTAGCGCAGCGCCGCGTACCTCAGCGGCGAAGCCGCCGACACGGCGGCCAGCATCCACTCGGACATGAGCTTCGAGGTGCCGTAGGGATTGATCGGGGCGGTGGGCGTGCTCTCGGCGGCCATCCCGTCTGCCGGTATACCGTACACGGCGGCGCTGGAGGAGAACACGAAGTGCCGCACCTGCGCCTCGAGGCAGCACTCCAGCAGCGTGCGCGTCGAGCCGGTGTTGTTGGCGAAGTACTTCAGCGGCTCCCTCACCGATTCCGGCACGATGGTGTAGGCGGCGAAGTGCATCACCGTATCCACCCCGTGCGAGTTCAGCAGCTTCAAAACGGTGTCACGGTCGCCGACCCTGCCCACCACGAGGGGCGTGTCGAGCACCGCCTGGCGAAAGCCCCGCGACAGGTCATCGAGGATCACCACCTGCTCGCCGCGCTCGCGCAGCTGCAGCGCGACGTGACTGCCGATGTAGCCCGCGCCGCCGGTGACTAATATGCTGCCGTGCTTCATGGGGCAGCGATGATAAACAAAACCCGCGCCAGCGACCTGCAACCTTTTTCAGGCCTTACGCCCGAGGTGGTGCTGGACGCCGCCGCCGCGTTCGGGCTGGAACCCGACGGGCGCCTTTTTGCCCTCAACAGCTACGAGAACCGCGTCTACCAGCTCGGCGCCCATGGAGGAGAACAGCGGGTGCTCAAGTTCTACCGGCCGGCACGCTGGAGCGATGCGCAGATCGCCGAGGAGCATCAGTTCACGCAGGAGCTCGCCGCCGCGGAGCTGCCGGTGGCGGCCCCGCTGGTGATCGGCGGGCAGACGCTCTTCAGGTACCGCGAGTTTCGCTTCGCAGCGTTTCCCTGGATGCGCGGGCGCGCCCCCGAGCTCGATGCGCCCGAGGCGCGGCAGATCCTCGGGCGTACCCTGGCGCGCGTGCACCAGATCGGCGCGCTGCGCACTTTCGCGGTGCGGCCGCGCATCGGGGTGCAGCGCCTCGGCTGGGAGGCGCGCGCGCTGGTACTCTCGAGCGAGCTGCTGCCCGATGCGCTGCGCGAGCGCTATTCCTCGGTGAGCGGCGCGCTGCTCGAGCGCGTCAGCGCGGCTTTCGCCGCCGCCGCCGGCACGCGCGAGATTCGCCTGCACGGCGACTGTCACCTCGGCAACCTGCTGTGGAACGAGCGCGGCCCGGTGTTCGTCGACCTCGACGACTGCGCGATGGGCGTGCGCATGCAGGATCTGTGGATGATGCTGGCAGGGTCCCCTGCCGAGCAGCAGCACCAGTGGCAGGAGCTGCTCGAGGGCTACGGACAGTTTGCGGATTTCGACTTCCTGGAAGTGACGCTGGTCGAGCCGCTGCGGGCGCTGCGCATGCTCCACCACGCCGCCTGGGTGGTGCACCGCTGGGCGGACCCGGCCTTTCCACGCGCCTTCCCCTGGGCGGCCGAGCCGCGCTACTGGGAGAGTTACCTGAACGACCTGCTCGAGCAGATCGCGACGATCGAGGATCCGCCGCTCCTTCAGGGCTGAAGCGCCCCTCCTGGGACAAAAATGCCGATTGCGTACCTGCGCAGGACTTCGCGGACGCGCTATTGTCGCCCTTCGGATGCGAAACCTCACCCGACATGCTGCCGTGTGTCTCGCCGCCGCCGCGAGTCTGTGTGGCTGCGGCTCCAAGGAGTCCGCCGGCAGGACGGGCACGACCGCGCCCGCGCATGCGCCGGCGGTGCGCACGGCCGCCAACCCCGCCGCAGCGCTCTCGCGGCGCATGGTGGGTGCCGTCGCGGCCAACAAGCCGGCAGCCGCGCCCGTGCAGGTGAGATTCGAGCTGCGCGAGCGTCCGAGCATTGCGCAGCCGCTCGATATCGACCTCGTGATCGTCCCGATGTCCCCGGCCATCGACCGCCTCTCGGGCACAGTGGTGACCGATGATGGCCTGGACCTGGTGGAGGGCGCGCAGATCGCCCCTGCCGAGCGCCCCGCCGAGGGCGTACCCCTCGAGCACATCGTCAAGGTGCTGCCGCGGCGTGACGGCATCTTCACGTTCAAGGCCGTGGTGACGGTGGACTCCGGCGGCCAGACTTCGACCGAGACCTTTTCGATGCCCGTGATCGCCGGAGCGGGCGTGAAGGACGAGCCCGCCCAATCTGCCGTGAGCCATCAGACAGCGAGCGCTGCTTCGCAATAAATCGCTCTGCGCGCGCCGCTGGCGCGCACACACATTCGACAGAATCGCGAGGGGCTTCACGGGGACATACGGCAAGCGACCGTATGATTCCCTCTCGGCCCCCGCAGCCTAAGTTATGTCAAATCGGCAGATCCTTCGGACGCCACCCGGTGCCCCGGAAGCAGCGGGAGGCGCCACCACGACGCTCGTCCGGGCTGACCCGCGACCGCAGGGCGACGCCCACACGGAGCTGCATCCGCAACTGCGGGCGCAGCTGCGCGAGCTGCAGCTGCGCACCGGGACCGATAAGCCCGACGTCGCGATGCTGCTGCGGCTGATCAACGACCACTACCACACCCTCGACATCGAGCGGCGCGGCACCGTCGAGTCGATGCGCCTGATGGCCGATGAGGCGCGGGCGCTCGCGCGGGAGGCGCGCGAGCAGGGTTCCGAGCACCTGCAGGTCATCCTCGATCACATCAAGGACGTCGTGCTCGCGGTCGACGAGGACGGCGTGATCCGCACCTTCAATCCGACCGGCGCGCGCGTATTCGGCTATGACGAGGCGGAAGTCGTCGGTCAGCGCATCGATCTGCTGCTGCCGCAGATCGCCGAGAGCGGGGAGACGATCCCTGAGGCGCTGCGGCGCCTCGCGGCGACGCTCGGCGATACCGCGCTCGATCTGGCCGCCTGCGAGCTGCGGGCGCGGCGCAAGGAGGGCGAGGCCTTCCCCGCGGAGATCGCGGTCAGCAAGGCGCCGCTGGCGCGGCGCGAGATGTTCGTGCTGTGCCTGCGCGATGTGACCGAGCGGCGCGAGTCCGAGCAGGCCGTGCGCGACAGCGAGGCGCGCTATCGGCTGCTGGTCGATCATGCTCCCGATGCCATCGTGGTGCTCGACGTCGACAGCGGACGCTTCGTCGATGCCAACGACGTCGCGCAGAAACTCTTCGGGCTCGAGCACGCGCGGCTGCTCGAGCTCGGGCCCATCACCCTGAGTCCGCCGCTGCAGCCCGACGGCACGCCCTCCGAGCAGCGTGCGCTCGGCTACATCCAGCAGGCGCTCGCCGGCGAGGTGCCGGTGTTCGAGTGGGCGCACTGGGGCGCCGCCGGCCGCGAGTTCATCTGCGAAGTGCGCCTGGTGAGACTGCCGGGCGCCAACCGCCGCCTGGTGCGCGGCAGCATCACCGACATCTCCGAGCGCAAGCGCGGCGAGCGCATCGCGGCCGCCGAGCGCAAGGTGTTCGAAGACGTCACGCGTCACGCGCCGCTGCCGGAGGTGCTCGCCTCGATCACGCGCCTCGTCGAGTCCGCCGCCGCAGGATCGGTGTGCTCGGTGAGCGTGCTCACCGATGACCGCCAGAGCTTTTCCGCAGTGGTGGCGCCGCAGCTCCCGCAGGCGCTGCGCCGCGCGCTCGAATCTGCCAGCGTCGACATCCGCAACGGCTCGTGCGCCGCAGCGGTGTACCTCGACCGCCAGGTACTGGTGGCCGACATCGTCACCGATCCGTTCTGGGTCGAGCGTCGCGAGGCGGCGCTCGCTGCGAAGCTGCGTGCGGCCTGGTCGACGCCGATCAAGGCCGCTGGCGGTAACGTGCTCGGCGCGCTCGGGCTATACCGCGACGAGCCGGGACTGCCGACGCCGCCGGAGTCGCAGATCATGGCACGGGCCGCGCAGCTGGCGGGCATCGCCATCGAGCGGCGCCTCGCCGAGGAAGCCCTGCGCACCAGCGAGGCGAAGTTCCGCGGCCTGTTCGAGAGCATCGCGGAAGGGGTCTACCAGAGCAGCCGCGATGGCCGGCTGCTCTCGGTCAACCCCGCATTCGTGGCGATGCTCGGTTACGCGAGCGCGCAAGAGCTGTACGCGCTGCCCTGCGTCGAGGCGCTGTACTGGACCCCGGCAGACCGCTCCGAGTTCATGCGCCGGGTGGAAGAGGAAGGCGAGATCCGCGACGCCGAATTTCTCATGCGCACGCGCGACGGCCAGCAGCTGGTGATACTGGAGAACGCCCGCCCGATACGCGATGCCGGCGGCCGAATCGTCGGCTACGAGGGTACGATCGCCGACATCACCGAGCGCAAGCGCGCCGAGCAGGCGGTCTTCGCCGAGAAGGAGCGCGCGCAGGTGACACTCGAGTCGATCGGCGATGCGGTGATCAGCACCGACCCCGAGGGGTGCATCGAGTACATCAATCCGGTCGCCGAGAGCCTCACCGCCTGGAGCCTCGCGGAGGCGCGCGGCCAGCCGATCGGCGCGGTGCTCAAGCTCGTCAACGAGCTCACCCACGAGCCGATCGAGAATTCACTCTCCGGTGCGCTCGGCCGCTCCGAGAGCGGCGCCCCGGCCGATCACGCGGTGCTCATCACCCGCTCAGGCAACGAGGTGGCAATCCAGGAATCCGCCGCCCCGATCTGCGATCGCGGCGGTCGCGTGATCGGCGCGGTGGTCGTGTTCCATGATGTCACGCGCGAGCGGCGCCTGAAGCGCGCGCTCTCCTGGCAGGCCAGCCACGATGCGCTCACCGGCCTGATCAATCGCCGCGAGTTCGACAACCGCCTGCACGGGGCGCTGCTGTCGGCGCAACGCGGCGAGGGTCCGTGCGCGCTGCTGTACATCGACCTCGACCAGTTCAAAGTGGTCAACGACACCTGCGGGCATCAGGCGGGCGATCGGCTGCTGCGCGATGTCACCGGGCTGCTGCAGACACGGGTGCGCGCCTCGGACACGATTGCACGCCTCGGTGGCGATGAGTTCGGCGTGCTGCTCGAGACCTGCACGCCCGAGCAGGCCACCCGCATCGCCGAGAGCGTGCGCCAGGCGATCCGCGACTTCCGCTTCGTGTGGGACGGCAGCACGCTCTCGGTGGGCGCGAGCATCGGCATCGTGCAGATCCGCGCCGAGACCGAGAACGTCGCGAGCATCATGAGCGCGGCGGATATCGCCTGCTACGCGGCCAAGGATGCCGGCCGAAACCGCATCCACGTCTACGAGGCCGATGGCGTCTCGGACCGTCATCGCGAGATGCACTGGGTGGCGCGCGTCACGCGCGCCGCCGACGACAAGCGCCTCGAGCTGTTCTTCCAGCCGATCACGCCGCTCGGCTCGGGCAGCCAGCGCGCCTTCCACGAGCTCACGGTGCGGCTGCGCGCCGACGACGGCCAGCTGGTGCCGCCGAGCGAGTTCATCCCGGCCGCCGAGCGCTACAACGTCATGTCGGTCATCGACCGCCAGGTGGTGGCACAGGCGATCGAGCTGCTGCGCGAGCGGCTGCGGCGCGGGCTGCCCCTGCCGCTGCTGGCGGTGAACCTCTCGGGCACTTCGCTCAATGAGCAGTCGTTCGTGGATTTCGTGCTGCAGAGCATCGGCGACCCGGCGATCGCCAGCGCGCTGTGCTTCGAGATCACCGAGACCGCCGCGGTGACGAGCCTCTCCAACGCCCGCTTCGTCATGCACGAGCTCAAAGGGCGCGGCTGCAAATTCGCCCTCGATGACTTCGGCACCGGCGTGTCCTCGTTCGTGTACCTGAAGACGCTGCCGGTGGACTTTCTGAAGATCGACGGGCAGTTCGTCAACCACATCGCCCAGGATGTGGTCAATCGCAGCATGGTGGAGGCGATCGGCAAGGTCGCCCGCGCGCTCAACATCGCGACCATCGCCGAATGCGTCGAGAGCGAGGCGGTGCTCGCGGAGCTCAGGCGCATCGGCGTGGACTTCGCGCAGGGCTTCTATCTGGCGCAGCCGCTGCCGATCGCACAGCTGCTGACGTAGCGCCCGCGCCGCGGCGCCTTTCCCCAGCCGCGCTGCCCGCGCGCGGCGTTACGCGCCGGTGCGCGCGTCGCCACCGTCCCGCCCGTGCTGTCCGAATCCGCGTGGTATGCACGACGGCCCTTTGCGTAAAATGCGCGCAGCCCGAAATCGACCGGGGGTCGCACGTGCACCACCAACGCTTCGCTCCTGTAGTCGTCCTGCGCGCCGCGCTCGCGATCGCCGTGTTGTCGATGACCGGCGCCGCCGCGGCAGCCTCGCCCGAGAGCGTCGCGGCGCAGCTGCGCGATGCCGCGATGGCGGGACATGACATCGCCTATTCGTGGGTGAGCGAGCTCACCACCCGCTTCGGCCCGCGGCCTGCCGGGTCCTCGAGCGAGCAGCAGGCCGCGCAGTGGGCGGCCGCGCGCTTCAAGGCGCTCGGCTTCGAGAACGTGCATATCGAGAGCTTCCCGCTCACCGCCTGGGTGCGTGGCAGCGAGAGCGCGCAGCTCACCGCGCCCACCGCGCAGCCGCTCACGGTCGCGGCACTCGGCGAGTCTCCGCCGACGCCCGCCGCCGGGCTCGAGGGCGAAGTGGTCATCTTCGCGACTCTGGACGATCTGAAAGCCGCGCCGGCCGGCTCGCTCGGCGGCAGGATCGCCATGGTAGCGCGCCGCATGGTGCGCACGGCGGATGGTGCCGGTTACGGCGTCGCGGTGCAGGCCCGGGCTGACGGGCCGGATGAGGCCGCGCGGCGCGGGGCGATCGCATTCCTGGTGCGCTCGGTGGGAACCGACAGCCATCGCCTGGCGCACGCCGGCACCACGCGCTACGTGAACGGCCGCGTACCGGTGCCGGCCTTCGCGCTCAGCAACCCGGATGCCGATCAGATCGAGCGTCTCGCCGCACTCGGGTTCAGCGTGCGGGTGCGACTGTTCTCGGGCGCCTCCTACGTGCCGGGCGCGCATTCGCAGAACGTCATCGCGGACGTGCGCGGCCGCGAGCGGCCCGAGGAAGTCGTGCTGCTCGGGGCGCACCTCGACAGCTGGGACCTCGGCACCGGCGCCATCGACGACGGCACCGGCACCGCGATTATCACCGCAGCGGCCAAGCTCATCCGCGACCTGCCGCATCGGCCGCGCCGCACGGTGCGGGTCGTACTGTTCGGCGCCGAGGAGGTGGCACAGCCCGAGCCGCCGGGTGGGGCGTTCGGGGGCAATTCCTACGCCAACAACCACCGCGCGGAGCTTGCGAACCACGTGCTGACCGGGGAGAGCGACTTCGGCACGGACCGCATCTACCGGCTCGCCCTGCCGCAGGCGGCGGGGAGTGAGTTTGCGAACGCGGCACTGCGGGTGCTGACGCCGATCGGCGTGCTGCTCGAGCCGCGCGCGCCCGAGGATGCGGGCACGGACGTCGAGCCGTCGGTGAAGGCGGGCGTGCCGGCCTTCCTGCTGGGTCAGGACGGCACGCACTACTTCGACATTCACCACACCGCCGACGACACCCTCGACAAGGTCGACCGCGAGCAGCTCGACCAGAACGTCGCCGCCTGGGCGGTACTCGTGTGGCTCGCTGCCGACAGCGACATCGACTTTCACACTCGCGCCTCGCCCGCGCCGCAGTCCTAGCGAATCGAGCGTGTGAGGCGCCCGCCGCGCCGACTGGGGTTGCGCTGGCGTGCCGCCCTGTGCAAGCTGCCCGCAATGAGCGAGCAGCTTCTGCTATCGCAGGCCGACGGCGTATGCGAGATGCGCTTCAATCGCCCCGAGAAGCGCAACGCCATCACCTTCGCCATGTACGAGGCCTTCGTGCGGGCGCTGCACGCTGCGCAGGCCGATCAGGCGGTGCAGGTGGTGCTGCTGGGCGGGGAGGGCGCGGGCTTCAGCGCCGGCAACGACCTGCAGGATTTCCTCGGCGGCCCGCAGTTCACTCCGGCGCATCCGGTCATGGAGCTGCTGCGCACGCTGGCGACGTTCGGCAAGCCGCTGCTGGCGGCCGTGCATGGGCAGACGGTCGGCATCGGCGTAACGATGCTGTTGCATTGCGACCTGGTCGTCGCCGCGCGTAGCACGCAGCTGTCGATGCCGTTCGTCGCGCTGGGTCTGGTGCCCGAGGCGGGCAGCTCGCTGCTGCTGCCGCGCCTGGTGGGCCAGCAGCGTGCCGCGGAGCTGCTGCTGCTCGGCAAGCCGATCGATGCCCTCACCGCGCACAGCCTCGGGATCGTCAACCGCGTGGTCGAGGACGCCGCACTCGCCGGGGAGGCGCGCGCGCTCGCGCACGCGCTGGCGCAGCAACCGCCGGGTGCGCTCGCGGCCACACGGCGCCTGCTGCGCGGTGATCCTGCGCCGCTGCTCGCGCGCATCGAGGAGGAGGCGCGCATATTCGGTGCGCAGCTGCAGTCGCAGGAATTTCGCGAGCGCATCCGCGTTTTCCTTGCCCGGGGGCGCGCGGGCTGAGTCCCGCGCCGCTGCGCGAGCATGGCCATCTACTCGCTGGATGGGTTGATCCCGGTCGTGGATCCGAGCGCCTTTGTGCACCCGCAAGCCGTGCTCGTCGGCGACGTGATCGTCGGTCCCGGGTGTTATGTCGGCCCGGGCGCATCGCTGCGCGGGGACTTCGGCCGCGTCGTCATGGGACGGGGTTCCAACGTGCAGGACGGCTGTATCATGCACAGCTTCCCGTCCAAGGACGCGCTCATCGAGGAGGACGCTCACATCGGCCACGGCGCGGTGCTGCATGGCTGCACCGTGCGTCGCGGTGCGCTGGTGGGCATCGGGGCGATCCTCATGGACGATGTGGTGGTGGAGGAGGAGGCGTTCGTTGGAGCAGCCAGCTTCGTGCGCGCCGGCTTCGTCGTGCCCCGCCGCACGCTGGTCACCGGCATCCCGGCGCGCATCGTGCGTCAGCTCAAGCCCGAGGAGCTCGCCTGGAAGGCTGCCGGGACGCGCGAGTACCAGGATCTCACGGTGCGCTGCCTCGCCACTTTCAGGCAGTGTCAGCCGCTCGCCGCACCCGAGGCGAATCGTCCGCGGCTCGGCGCCTCGGCCGCCGTGCCGCTGCACACCATCGAGCGCAAGTAGCTCAGGCCTCGCGGGCGGCCGCCGGATCGCCCGCGTCGGGGTTGATGACCCCGAAGAGCGCCGGCACGCAGGCGTAGAACAGCCGGATCCGCTCCGCGCGCACCAGCTCCAGCAGCTTGTGCGCCTCCTCGTCGCTGACGATGAACTCAACCTCCACCGTGAGCGTGCCGGCGAGCTCGAAGAAAGTGCTCTCGTGCAGCACGTGGTGGCGGCCGAAGCCGGCCATGGCACGAAACGCGGAGCCGCCGCGGATGCCGAGCGCGTTCGCCTGCTCGAGCAGCCACTCCCACAACAGGCGCCGGCGATGCCGCTGCCCCTCGTGCACGTAGAATCTCAGGAACGAGCCTTGCATTTTGCAGCTCCGTGTTGGAACACCGCTGCCCGCAACCCTCTCAGCTGCGCAGCCACACCACCGTGCCGATGCCGGCAAACGTCATGACGACCGAGCCGAGCAGATGCGCAGCCGCCGCACTGAGTGCCAACAGTGCGCGCCCCTGGCCCATCAGTGTCACCACCTCGGCGGAGAAGGTAGAGAAGGTGGTGAGCCCGCCGCAAAACCCGGTGATGACCAACAGCCGCCACTCCGGGGCGAGCGCCGAGTACGTGCCGAAGAACGCCACGGCCACTCCGACCACGTAGCCGCCGATGAGGTTGGCGGCGAGCGTGCCCGGCGGGATCGCGGGGAAGTACGGGTTCAGCGCCAAGCCGAGCCACCAACGCAACAGCGCCCCGAGGCTGGCGCCCACACTGACGGCGGCGATCGCTTTCCACATGAGCGCATCTTGTACCGTAGCGCGCAAGCGCCGCGCAATGGTTCGAGTATGCTTACCCGCCTTGCGAGCGGCAGGCCGGGCGGGCCTGGAAGGAACCCATGCGTCATCTCGCGCCAGCGCTCCTCGGCCTGGGACTGCTGGCGGCAGCCCTCGCCGGCTGCTCCCGTGAGTCGCGCCAACATGCCGCCGACGAGCGGCTGCGGGCGATCTATACGAGCGAGTGGCGCTGGCGCAGCGAGCAGCAGCCCGAGGACGAGAACGGCACCCGCCCGCTGGCCGACCACCTGCCGAAGGTGGACCCGGCGACGCAGCAGATGCGCCTCAGGTACTGGGAGGACGTGCAGCGGCGTCTCGCCGGCGTCGCCCGTGCGAGCCTCTCACCAAAGGAGCAGCTCAACTACGACATCTATCGGCAGCAGATTGCGGTGCTGATCGCGAACCAGCGCTTCCGCGACTTCGAGATGCCGGCCAATTCCGACACCACCTTCTGGACCGACATCGGCTACACCGCGCGTCGCCCCTTCCGCGGCCTCACCGATTACGAGCACTGGATTGCGCAGATGCGCGACATCCCGCGCTACTTCCACGAGGAGATGGACGAGATGCGCGCCGGCATCAAGCGCGGTTTCACGCCGCCGCGGGTGACGATGGAGGGGCGCGATACCTCGATCACCGCGGTCACCGAGGCGACGCCGGAAGGCAGCCTCTTCTACACGCCCTTCAGGGACATGCCCGGCCTCCCCGCGGCGAAGCAGGCGAGCCTGCGGGCGCAGGCCGTCGCGGCCATCCGCGAGGTGGTGCAGCCGGCGTATGTGGAGCTGCTGAAATTCATGCGTACCGAGTACGTGCCCGGCATGCGCGCGACGCTCGCCGCCGCAGACCTGCCCGACGGCGCCAGCTACTACCGTGCCAAGATCCGCGAGTTCACCACGCTCGATATGGATCCGGCGGCGATTCATCAGCTCGGCGTCGCCGAGGTGCAGCGGCTGCACGAGGCGATGGTTGGCGCCATGCACGAGAGCGGCTTCAGCGGCGACTTCCCGGCTTTCCTGAAGTTCCTGCGCACCGACCCGCGCTTCTACGCGAAGACCCCGGATGAGCTGCTGATGCGGGCGGCGTGGATCGCGAAGCGCTTCGACGGCAAGGCCGCGCAGTTCTTCGGTTACCTGCCGCGCGCGCGCTTCGCCATCAAGCCGGTGCCGGGCGATCTGGCGCCCTTCTATACTGCCGGGCGCGGCGGCGCCGGAGTATATCTGCTCAACACCTACGACCTGCCGAGCCGCCCGCTCTACAACCTGACGGCGCTGACGCTGCACGAATCCGCTCCCGGGCACGCGTTCCAGATCCCGATCGCAATGGAGCACAAGGACCAGCCTGAGTTCCGCCAGCTCACCTACATCTCCGCCTACGGCGAAGGCTGGGCGCTGTATTGCGAGCGGCTCGGCGTGGAGATGGGCATGTACGACAGCGCCTACGACCGTTTCGGCATGCTCGGCTACCAGATCTGGCGCGCGGCGCGGCTGGTGGTGGACACCGGCATCCATTCGCAGGGCTGGACGCGCCAGCAGGCGATCGATTACCTGAGGCAATACACCGCGCTCCCGGAGCGCGAGATTGGCACCGAGGTCGATCGCTACATCGCCTGGCCCGCTCAGGCCCTGTCGTACTACCTCGGTGAGCGCGTATTCCTCGAAGAGCGTGAGCGCGCCGAGAAGGCGCTCGGCGAGCACTTCAACATCCGCGCCTTTCACGATGCGGTACTCGAGCTCGGCTCGGTGCCGCTGCCGGTCCTCAGGCAGCGCATCGAGCGCTTCATCGCCACCGGCGGCCGCGGGCCTTACCCCGACATGGAGTGAGCGCGGTAAGCCTTCGGTTAAGATACGCCCCATGAGCGAGGCCGCGGAATTCTCCGCCGAGGGCGGCTGCACCTGCCGCGCGGTGCGCTATCGACTCACCCGCGGCCCGCTCATCGTGCATTGCTGTCACTGCCGCTGGTGCCAGCGTGAGAGCGGGGCCGCTTTCGCGCTCAATGCGCTGATCGAGTCCGCGCACCTTGCCGTGTTGTCGGGGCGACCCGAGCTCGTGGCGACGCCGAGCAACAGCGGCAAGGGCCAGAGGGTCGCACGCTGCCCGGACTGTCGCATCGCCCTGTGGAGCCATTACGCGGGCGCCGGCGAGGTGCTGAGTTTCGTGCGCGTCGGCACGCTCGATGAGCCGGACCGCTTCCCGCCCGACGTTCACATCTACACCGAATCGAAGCAGCCCTGGGTGGTGATCCCCGCCGGGGCACGCGCGTTCAGCCAGTACTACAAGAGCGCCGAAGTCTGGAGCGCACCGAGCCTCGCGCGCCGCCGGGCGCTGTTGGGTTAGCACCGGCACGCTCGGTGCGGCGGCGCCGGGGCAGGCCCGCAGCGCCGGCCCGCGGCGCCCGCGCGGCCTTCTTTGCTATAGAAGAATTGCATATCAGAGGGGCTAAATTCGATTATTTGTCGGCGCACGCCCCTGCCTACAATCCGCGCAGCATGCGCACGCCATCCCCGAGCGACCCGTACCCTTTCGCGGGCGCGCAGCTGCCCTGTCTCATCGGCGGTGAGTTCACCCGCGCCGGCCGCAGCTTCGAGAACATCAACCCGGTGAACGGCCGCACGCTGTGCAGCGTCACCGAGGCCGACGCGGCCACCGTCGATCGCGCCGTGCAGGCGGCGCGCGCAGCGTTGCGCGGGCCCTGGGGACGGCTCACGACGCCCGAGCGCTGCGCGCTGCTGCGCCGGGTGGCCGAGCGCATCGAGCGGCGCTTCCCCGAGTTCGTGAGTGCCGAGATTGCCGACACCGGCAAGACGCTCGAGCAGGCGAGCAGCCTCGACATTCCGCGCGGGGCGGCGAACTTTCGCGCCTATGCGGATCTGGCGCTGGCGCGCGCTTCCGAATGCTTCGAGATGGGCACCCCCGACGGCCGCGGCGCGCTCAACTACTCGGTGCACAAGCCCGTGGGCGTCGTGGCGGTGATCGCGCCGTGGAATCTGCCGTTCCTGCTGCTGACCTGGAAGGTGGCGCCGGCGCTCGCCTGCGGCAACACCGTGGTGGCCAAGCCCTCTGAAGAGACCCCCTCGAGTGCGGCGCTGCTCGCCGAGGTCATGCAGGAGAGCGGCGTGCCGCCGGGCGTGTTCAACCTCGTGCACGGTTTCGGGCCGGACTCGGCCGGGGAGGCGCTCACTCGCCACCCCGACGTGAACGCCATCGCCTTCACCGGCGAATCCGCCACCGGCGCGGCCATCATGAAGGGCGCCGCCGACTCGGTGAAGGCGCTGTCGTTCGAGCTCGGCGGCAAGAACGCCGCGCTGGTATTCGCGGATGCGGATTTCGAGGCCGCACTCGCGGGCACCATGCGCTCGGTGTTTGCCAACTGCGGCCAGGTGTGCCTGTGCTCCGAGCGCCTCTACATCGAGCGCCCGATTTTCGAGCGCTTCGTCGAGGCGCTCGCCGCGCGGGCGCGGCGGCTGAAGATCGGCGGCCCGTACGAAGGCGCGGACATGGGGCCGCTGATCTCGCGCGCCCATCGCGAGAAAGTCCTGTGCTATTACCGGCTGGCGCGTGAGGAGCACGGCGAGATCGTCTGCGGCGGCGGCGTACCGTCCTTCGGCGACGAGCGTGACGGCGGCGCCTTCATCGAGCCGACCATCGTGCGCGGGCTCGCCGAGGACACCCGCTGCGTCAAGGAGGAGATCTTTGGCCCCGTGTGTCACGTCGCGCCGTTCGACTCCGAGGAGCAGGCGGTGGCGCTTGCCAACGACACCCGCTACGGGCTCGCGGCGGCGGTGTGGACCTCGAACCTGCAGCGCGCGCACCGCGTGGCGCGCGCGATGGAGGTGGGCATCGCGTGGGTGAATGACTGGTTCCTGCGCGACCTGCGCACGCCTTTCGGCGGCGTGAAGCTCTCGGGGATCGGCCGCGAGGGCGGGGCACATTCGCTCGCCTTCTTTTCCGAGCCGATGAACATCTGCATCAAGCTTTAGGATATGGCCGGCAAGGCACAAGGGGCACCGAGCGCCATGCACAGCGGCGAGCCGCCTGCCGCCGCTCCCCGCGCGCACAGCGCCGTGCTTCCCGGCAAGGCGAAACCGCGCGGCACCTTCCCGCACTTCCGCCGCGCCGGCGACTTCATTTTCGTCTCCGGCACCAGCTCACGCCGTGCCGATGATTCCATCGCGGGCGCCGGATGCGATGCGAGCGGACGGCCGCTTCTCGACATCCGCGTGCAGACGCGCGCGGTGCTCGAGAACATCCGCGACATCCTCGCCAGTGCCGGCGCGGCACTTGGCGACGTGGTGGAGGTGAGCACCTACCTCGTCAACATGGCCGACTTCGAGGACTACAACGAGGTCTATAGCGAGTTCTTCGGCTATCAGGGGCCGGCGCGCACCACGGTGGCGGTGGCGGCGCTGCCGCATCCGCAACTGCTGATCGAGATCAAGGCGGTGGCCTATTGCCCGGCAGGCGCCAGCGGCGCGGCGGACTCGTGAGGCGGCCGCTCGAGGAGAGCTCAGTGAAGATGGTCGACATTCATTCGCATTTCCTGCCGCGCAGCTGGCCGGATCTCGCGGCGCGCTTCGGCACCCCCGGCTGGCCGTGGATGAAGCACACGCGTGCGGGCAAGGCGATGCTCATGCTCGGCGAGCAGGAGTTTCGCCCGGTAAGCGCCGCCTGCTGGGAGCCTGCCGTGCGGCTCGAGGCCATGGACCGCGACGGGATTGACGTGCAGATCATCTGCGCCACGCCGATCCTGTTTTCCTATCACCGCCCCGCCGCGCAGGCGCTCGAGGTGGCGCGCATCTTCAACGATGCGGCGCTCGAGATCTGCGCCGCCGCGCCGCGGCGGCTGAAGGCGCTGTGCCAGGTGCCGCTGCAGGACACCGAGCTCGCCTGCCGCGAGCTCAGCCGCGCGATGGCCGACGGCCACGTCGGCGTGCAGATCGGCAACCACGTGGGCGCGCGCGAGCTGCATGACGAGGGCATCATCACCTTCCTGCAGCATTGCGCCGCCGAGGGCGCGGCGGTATTCGTGCACCCCTGGGACATGATGGCGCAGGAGCGCATGCCGAAGTACCAGCTGCCGTGGCTGGTGGCGATGCCGGCGGAGACGCAGCTGTCGATCCTGTGGCTGATTCTGTCGGGGGCGTTCGAGCGCCTGCCGCGCTCGCTTAAGATTTGTTTCGCGCACGGCGGCGGCAGCTTTCCCTATCTGCTCGGGCGCGTCGACAACGCCTGGCGCAACCGCGACATCGTGCGCGAGGACTGTCCGCGCCTGCCCTCGTCCTACGTCGACCGCTTCCATGTCGATGCGGCGGTTTTCAGCGCCGACGCGCTCAGCTTCCTCGTCAGGACCATGGGCGAGGATCGCGTCATGCTCGGCTCCGACTACCCCTTCCCGCTCGGGGAACAGCAGGCCGGGAGCCTGATCCGCTCGCACGCAGGATTGCCCGCGAGCGTGCGCGAGAAGCTGCTGCAGGCGAACGCGAGGCGCTTCTTCCGTCTTGCGAGCGCACCGGCAGCGCAGGGCGCCGCCGCCGCGGCGCGCCGCAGCGCCTGAGCACGCGCGCTTAGGAGGCGACCGCGGCGCGCCGGCGAACCGGCTATGATCGGCGCGCATGAGCTCGGTACGCCTCGAGCGCTGGATCACGCGCAAGTTCCGCCTGCGGCACGTGGAGCTGATCGCGGAAGTCTACGACTCGCGCAGCATCCTCAAGGCATCGCGGCGGCTGAACCTCACCCAGCCCACGGTCACCAAGGCGCTGCAGGACATCGAGGCGACGCTGAGCGTGCCGCTGTTCAAGCGCACCAACCGCGGGCTCGAGCCCACCCCTTACGGCGAGATCTTCGCGCGCCACGCCAAGATCGTGCTGGCGCAGCTGCGCCATGCGGCCGAGGAGCTCGAGAACCTGCGCGCCGGCT
Source organism: uncultured Gammaproteobacteria bacterium (assembly GCA_963835645.1). Taxonomy (GTDB): domain Bacteria; phylum Pseudomonadota; class Gammaproteobacteria; order Steroidobacterales; family Steroidobacteraceae; genus 13-2-20CM-66-19. Next base: position 104,542 of record CAWIGQ010000004.1, read on the forward strand.
ACAGCGGCAAGGTTACCGTGGGCACGCTGCTGGCGGCTTCCGCCAGCATCCTCCCCGATGCGATCGCGTTGCTGAAGAAGGAGCGGCCCGGGGTTGCGATCAGCATCGTGGTCGGCACCTACGACATTCTGCTGCCGTCGCTCCTCGTCGGCGATCTCGACATGGTGCTCGGGCGCATGCCCGAGCAGGGCCGCAGCCGCGCGCTGCTGTACGAGGATTTCTATAACGAGCCGATCTGCCTGGTCGTGCGCCGCGGCCACCCGCTGACGCGCAAGCGGCGGCTCACCTTGCGCGAGCTGGTGAACGAGGCGTGGCTGCTGCCGCTGCCGGAGACGACGCTGCGCCGCCAGATCGAGCGCGCCTTCCTCGATGCCAGTGCGCCGCTGCCGCGCAACGTCATCGAGTCGGTCTCGATCCTCACCAACCGCGTGCTGCTGCGCAAGTCCGACTGCATCGGCGTGATGCCCTACCACGTGGCGCTCGATGACGTCGAGCACGAGCTGCTGGCGATCCTGCCGGTGAAACTGAAGTCGATCGAGAGCCCGGTGGGTGCGATCCTGCGGGCGCCGGGCGAGCTGCCGCCGGCAGCGAGCGCGCTGCTCGAATGCCTGCGCATCGCCGCGAAGGACGTCCCCTCGCCACGCCTTTAGTCACAATGGAACGACCGGCTCCCGATTTGCAAAGCGCGGGTTACGCTTTGGATCGGGAAAGACCCGCGGCGCAGAGCCGCATACAAATGGGAGCCGGCGATGAAGAACGTACGATTTGTGGGATTGGATGTCCATGCGGAGACGATTGCGGTGGCGGTAGCGGAGCCGGACGGTGAAGTGCGCAGCCTCGGGATCATCCCGAACCGCGCCGAATCGATCGGTCGACTGATGCGCAAGCTGGGTAAGCCCGAGCAGCTGCGCGTGTGCTACGAGGCCGGTCCCACCGGGTACGTGCTGTTCTGGCAACTGAGCGAGCTGGGCGTGAAGTGCGAAGTGGTGGCACCGACGCTGGTGCCGGTGAAGGCCGGAGATCGGGTGAAGACGGATCGGCGCGATGCCGCGAAGCTCGCCCGCAGCTACCGCTCGGGGGATCTGACCGCGGTGTGGGTGCCCGATGCGGCGCACGAGGCGCTGCGGGATCTGGTGCGCGCGCGTCTTGCGGCCAAGCGCGACCAGCTGCGCGCCCGCCATCGGCTGAGCAAGTTCCTGCTGCGCCACGGGCGCCGTGCTCCCGAGAGCACGAGCGCGTGGACCGAGAAGTACCTGCAGTGGGTCAGGAGCGCAGTGCACTTCGAGCACATGGCCCAAGAGATCACCCTCGGGGACTACCTGCATGAGGTTGAGCATGCCGCCGAGCGCGTGGCGCGTCTGGAGCGCTCGATCGATGCGGCGATCGAGAGCCTGCCGGTGAAGATGCGCACGGTGATCGAAGCGCTGCAGAGCCTGCGCGGGATCGCACACATCAGCGCCGTGACGATCATGGCCGAGCTCGGGGAGCTGTCGCGCTTTGAGCACCCGCGCCAGCTGATGGCCTACTCTGGTGCGGTCTCGAGTGAGCACACGAGCGGGGGGCGGGTGCGTCGCGGGCCCATCAGCAAGAGCGGCAATGCGCACCTGCGGCGGATCGTGGTAGAGGCGGCCTGGGCGTATCGGCACCGCCCCGCGGTGGGCAAGACTCTGGCAGTGCGCCAACGACGCAGCAGCGCCGCCGTGACCGCTCTGGCCTGGAAGGCGCAGCTGCGCCTGCATCAGCGCTATGTGCGGCTGATGGGGCGTGGCAAGAACAAACAGCAGACGATCACGGCGGTGGGGCGTGAGCTGCTCGGCTTCATCTGGGCCATCGGGGTGCACGTGGAACGGGAACTGGACCTTCCGCAGCGCCAGGCGGCCTGAGCTACCCATCGAATCAGTGGATGTAGAGGATGCAAGGCGCAAGCAGACAGCGGCTGTGGTGGTACGCGGTAAAGGAGAATCCTCGACGCCTCCTATGCGGTAGCCTCCGGGCTGAACCCGCGCCTCTAGTCGCAAGGCAGCTCCCGACGGATCACGACCATGATGGCGAGTGCTCGCACTCGATCCACGAATATCAGAGTGATCAACCGTCGCACATCGCTGCCGCGGCCGCTGTCTGCTTGCGCTTGATCCCTCAAGAATCATGAGAGACCGTCAGCAAGCAGTACTTGACAGGTCGTTCCATATCAGGAGGTGGCCATGCTCGGATTCGTCAGAGAGGTCAGCCCGCGCCTTGCGCACTGCGAGCTCACGCACCTCGAGCGCGAGGCCATCGATACGGCGCGCGCGCAGCGTCAGCACCGCGACTACACGCAGGCGCTGCAGGCGCTCGGCTGCCGCCTCGAGTGGCTGCCGCCGCTCCCCGAGCACGCCGACGGGGTGTTCGTGGAGGATACGGCGGTGCTGCTGCCGGAGGCAGCCGTCATCACCCGCCCCGGCGTCGCCTCGCGCCGCGGTGAGACGCCGAGCGTCGCGGCAGCGCTCGCCCGTCACGTTCGGGTGCTGCGGCTGACCGAGCCCGCCTGCCTGGAAGGCGGCGACGTGCTGCGCATCGGCCGCACGCTCTACGCCGGAACTTCCGGGCGCACGAATGCGCACGGCGTGGCACAACTGGCGGCGGCGCTCGCGCCCTTCGGCTACACGGTGGAGGCGGTGGCGATGGAGGGTTGCCTGCACCTGAAGAGCGCCTGCAGCTTCATTGCGCCGCAGGTGCTGCTCGTCAATCCCTCGTGGGTCGATCCGGCCGCCTTCCTCGCGCAGCGCGTGATCGCTGTGGATGAGGGCGAGCCGTATGCCGCCAACACCCTCACGCTCGGCGGCACGACGCTGGTGAGCGCCGCATACCCGCAGACCCGCAGCCGCCTCGAGGCGGCGGGCATCACCACAGTCGCGCTCGAAGTGAGCGAGCTGCACAAGGCGGAAGCTGCGCTTACCTGCATGAGCCTGCTGCTCGATACGCGTTGAGGCCTTGTACACCGTGGCCGTGGGCGCGACCACGCGCGGCGCTCGTGCGACGCCTCGGCCGCGAGGCTGTGCTATTTTCCGGCGCAGCGCAACGCAAGGCTGGCGCAGTATGAGTTTGGGTGCGATGTCATGCAGGACCTGAAGATCGGCGCAGCCGACGTACTGTCGCGTCTGTCGCCCGACAGCCTGCTGGGCGCTCTCGTCTACCTATTGCTCTTCATGCTGGTGGCGTCGCTGCTGGCGCGCGGCCTGCGCGTCGCAGTGCACAGTGCAATGACGCGCCAGGGCCACCTCGATCGCACGACCATCAGTTTCCTGCAGCAGATCGGCGCCGCGGCGATCTGGGTGATCATGCTCATCCTCTATGCCCACCTGATCCCGGTGCTGCGCTCGATGGGGACGGCACTGCTTGCGGGCGCGAGCGTGGCCTCGGTGGTCATCGGGCTTGCTGCCCAGAGCACGCTCGGCAATCTCGTTGCGGGGGTGTCGATTACCATCTACCGGCCCTTCCGGCTGGGCGACACGCTGCAGGTGACCGCACCGACCGGCACCGAGACCGGCACCGTCGAGCTGATCTCGCTCGGCTACACGACGCTGCGGACCTTCGATGGCCGCTCGGTGGTGCTGCCCAACAGCATCGCCGCCAGCCAGGTGACCATCAATCTGGGCGCCACGCAGGTACGAGCGCCACTGGCGATCGTGATTCGCATCCCCCGCGAGAGCGACACCGATGCGGTCTGCCAGCGCGCCGTGAGCGTCGCGAAGGAGTTGGTGGAGGAGCCGGCGGTGATCGGATGCTTCCTCACCCAGATCGACGCCGGCCGCGCGGTGCTCGAGTTGCGCATCCGCGTGCCCGCTACCGCTGAGCGGGATGTGCTGCGCTCGAAGCTGGTCGCGGCGCTGGCGCGGCGTTTCGCCGCCGACGCGCCGGGCACGCAGGCGGACCAGCTGCCGAGTTTTCTGTAGACTCGCTGTCGCACCACCCACATGAGAGCTCAGCGCATGGGCAGGACCGTCAGCTTCCGGCAGATGCAGTACGGCACGAAGGAGGACTACCTGCTGCTGGAGGAGGCCGCGCGCGACTACGCCGCGCGGCTCGCCGATCGCGTCCTGGAGGCCCTGCGCAGGCTCGACCGTTCGTTCGACGGCTATCCCGTGAGCCGCTTCGAGCATTCGCGGCAGGCGGCGACGCGGGCGCTGCAGGACGGTGCCGACGAGGAGATGATCGTCGCGGCGCTGCTGCACGATATCGGCGACGAGCTCGCGCCCTACAACCATGCCGAGGTGGCGGCGGCAATCATCCGGCCGTATGTGCGCCCGGAGGTGAGCTGGATCGTGGAGCAGCACGGCCTGTTCCAGAACTATTACTACGTGCATCACTTCGGCGGCGACCGCAACGGGCGTGACCGCCTGCGCGATCACCCCTGGTACGGGGCGTGCGTGCACTTCTGCGCCGCCTGGGATCAATGCTCTTTCGATCCCGACTACCCGAGCGAGCCGCTGGAGCGCTTTGAGCCGATGCTGCGGCGGATCTTCGCGCGGCCGCCGCATGATCCGTGCTACCTCTCCGCTGCCGTGGGGTAGCGGCGGCGGCCGCCGAGGAGGGTATGACCGCAGCGGGCGAGCGCCGTCAGAACCCGCTCTTGATGCGCGTCCAGGCGCGCGTCACCTGCCGCTGATACGGGATGTCATACTCGGCCGGCAGATACAGGCGTGCGCGTACCTCGGGGGGAGGGTAGATCGCGGGATCGTTGAGAATGTTGGAGTTCACAAACGGTCGCGCCGCAAGATTGTCGTTGCCGTAGTGCAGATCGTTGGTGATGTCGGCAATGACGTGGGGGTCGAGAATGAAGTTGATGAACTGGTGCGCCGCGTGCGGATGCGGCGCTGCGGCCGGGATCAGCAACGCGTTGTAGGTGATGTTCGAGCCTTCCCGCGGGATGGTGAATACCAGCTGCAGGTCGAGCCCGGCGGCGCGTGACTTCAGGCGTGCCAGCGACAGATCACTCGACCATCCCATCGCGACGCACAGCTCCTTTGAGGCCAGTTGCTCGATGTAGTCGCTCGAGTCGAACACGCGAATGTAGCGCCGCACGCTCATGATCAGCCGCTCGGCGGCCTGCAGGTCCTCGATGCGCCGCGCGTTGGGATCGCGCTTCAGGTACTTGAGCGCCAGCTGAATCACATCCACCGGCGAGTCCAGGAAGCTGACGCCGCAGTCGGCAAAGCGCGCCACAACCTGCGGCTTGAAGAGCATGTCGAGACTGTCTACCGGCGCATCCGGCATGCGTGCGTGCACCAGTGGCGCGTTGTAGGCGAAGCCGTTCATGGCGTGCAGGTAAGGCGCGGCGTAGCGATTGCCGGGATCGGCCTGCGCCTGCACCGCGAGCACCGCCGGATCGAGGTTCTTCCAGTTGGGCAGCTGCGCCTTGTCGAGAGGCTCGTACAGGCCCGAGCGGATCTGGCGTGCGTAGCGCTCCATGCTGGTGCTGACGATGTCGTAGCCCGAGTCCCCGACCAGGAGCTTGCCCTCGAGCGTCTCGTTGGAGTCGAACAGATCGTAGATCACCCGGATGCCGGTCTGACGCTCAAAGCGCGCTACCGTGTCGAAGCCGATGTAGTCGGCCCAGTTATAGACGTGCAGAACCGGTTCCTCGGCCTGCCGCGAGCTCGCTGCCGGCTCCGGGGAGGGGGCGCTGCCGCTGCCGCACGCGCACAGGCAGGCGCTGGTCAGGGCCGCGCAGATCCCCAGCGCCGGGCGCACGCGCATCCGCCGCTGCGCTAGGGGCGAGTCAGCTCCGACCTGACCCAGTCGTGGAACTGCCGTATCGCATACTCCTCCGGCATCAGCACGCCGCCGGCATGCGCCAGGGCGTGCAGTCCGCGCTGATTGATCTCGCAGATCCCGGCGTCCTCGCTCATGACGATGTTGGTGAACTCGACGGCGCCGGTGATGTCGCGCGCGGGGTCGGCGAGCGTCTGCGGCAGAAACAGGAACTCGATGCTCATGTCGGTGCACTCCGGTCCGAGCGGCAGGAGGCGCACGATGCGCACGTAGTCGACGTGGGCCACGATGAACACCGAAGGCACACCGGTCAGATACAGATGCCCGGCCTTGCGATCCTCGGCACTCACTGCCGGGAACGGCACGCCGACGGGTTTGCCGTCCATGGTCCAGGATTCGGCTCCGGCGCGCAGGCCGCCGCCGTACTTCGGATCGTCATCCTCGGCATGGTCCTGCCAGCGCGGATCGTCGCGACGCTCCAGCAGCGCCCGGCCGAAGATCGGCACCAGCTGCGCCAGGCGCGGATGCACCCCGGGGCAGTGCAGGCACTCGTTATAGTTCTCCCAGAACACCTTCCAGTTGCACTGGATGCTCTTGCGCAGCCGGTGGCCGACGACCAGCTCACCCAGCGGCCAGCCGTCGAGACGATTCAGTGGCAGATCGAAGCTCGCGGCGAACGGCGGTGGCTCGGGCGTGAGCGCGGCGAAAACGAAGCCGTTCCACTCCGTGACCGGCAGGCCGTAGAGGGGGAAATCACGCAGATCAAAGCCGTCACCCGGCTGCACGGAGGATGTCTGCAAAAGCTCGCCGCGCAGGTTGTATCTCCAGCTGTGATAGGGGCACACGATGCCGGCCGCCGGGAAGCGTCCTTCCGACGTGCGGCACAGTGCGGCGCCACGATGGCGGCAGGTGTTGTGAAAGGCGCGCGCGATCTGGTCCTCGCCGCGCACCACGAATATCGACTGGTCACCGAGCTCGAGGGTGCGAAAGCTGCGAGCGCTGCCGATGTCGCTCGAGCGGCAGACGTAAATCCAGTTGCGGTACCAGATGCGGCTCAATTCCCGCTGGTGATGTGCGGGATCGAAGTAATACGACGCGGGCAGTGCCGCGACGGGCGTTGTCAGGCCCGCGTAGCCCGGATCGCGTCTTACGGAAGAGCGGTTCGCACTCACAATTTCCACCTCGGCAGCCGTGCGGCGATTGTAACCGAGGTGCCGGTCTGCGGCCGAGCTGACGCTGCGGCGGCCGGCGCGTGCACTGCGTAGGCAGTTCCACGTATGGATCGCGCGCGCCATCCGTCCGACACTGCATACAGGGCATCGCACAGCCGTTTCGCGCTGCTCGATCCATGGGAGGGCTGATCGTGCAGAGGAAAAGGAAGCAGGGCGATGTCCCCGAGAAGTTCAGCGGCAACCTGCGGGTCAGGATGCGGGCTCCGGCTGCGTCGAGCGGTATCTTTATTCGCAGTGCGAGCGGACCCGCGACCAGCCACTCGCCCACTGAGCGCGTAGCGGCGTGCTCGATGAATTCCTGCAGGAGCCGCGCGGCAGCTGTTCTTCTCTGGCGGTCGCCCTGCGTACGCAGATCCCGGCTTACGCGCGTGGCCGCGGCATGCTCGCAGGCGACGGGGTGCGCTTCGCGGCCGATCTCGCGCTGCCGCTGGGCGGAGTGACTCTGCGCTGACCCGCGCCCCCCGGGGCGCGGTTTTCGCCCGGCCCTCTCAGATCGCGCGCGCCACCAGCAGCACGTTCGCGAACGGCGTGCCCTGGCTCATCGGTTCGGGCCGGCTGTCGAAGCCGCACTCCCGCAACAACTCGCGCCAGCGCCCGATGCCGCGGCAGTGCAGGCTCACCAGTCCGTGGCCCCTGAAGAGCATGCTCACCCGATCGCTCCATCGAGTGATGCGGAAACGCAGGCCCGCGTCCGCGTCGCCGACGCGCAGCAGCAGCACCCCGCCCACGGGCAGTGCCGCGCGCGCGCGCCGCAGCACATCACGCTGCGAGGCCTCGGGCATGTAATGCAGGACGTCGAGGATGACCACGGCATCCGCGCTGCCGAACGCGGCGCTGCGGATGTCGGCCTGCGTGACCTCGCACTCCGGGCCGAGCCCGTGGCGCGCCCGCGCGACCTCGTGCCTCATGAGCTCGATGCCGCGTATCGCGCGCGCTGACGGGGGCGGCGGCCAGAACCGCGGCCAGGCGCCGCGCTCGTAAGAGCGCGCGGCTGCCCGCAGCCAGGCAGCCAGCAGCCCCTGGCCGCATCCGAGGTCCAGTATGCACGCGTGGCCGCGCAGCAGGCCGAGCTCGAGTATCGCGCGGAAAACCGGATCGTGACGCAGTTTGCCGCGGGCAAAGTGATAGGCGAAACGGCCGGCCCGGCGATAGGGGGCGGAGGCCTCTGAGAGCAGGGCCGCGCGCAGCGACTCCCAGCCCTGGGTCCCTGCCAGGCCGAGAAGGCCGGCCTGTGCGGGGCCCGCCGTGAGCGAGCCCGGGCGTGCGCTCCGCCGGGCAGCGTTGCGGTGCCGGCTCGCATTACAAGTAGAGCGCGTAGTCCGATTCCTACAGCCGTGTAAAGCCTACCTGATACCGCCGGTCGCAAGCGTGGCAGTAATATGAGCCCGCTGACGCTTGCAGCCGGGCTGCACCAACCATGCTCGCGCTGCAGACGAGCTAGAGGCCTTTACGCATCGTCGCCGCGCAGTATGCGTGGCGTGGGGGGGCGGAGTGCAACTCTCGCTGCGGCTGTCGATCGTCATTCCCCGTACCCGACACACTGTGCCCCAAGGCGCACGCCGCGCTGCGCGTGCCCCCGGAGCACTCATCTGTGGAGCCTGCTGATGCCACAACCAGTGGAACGTGAGCCGCGGACCCGCCGCTCCAACGGCCGGCTCGGTGCCGAGGAAGGAAGCCTTGACGTGCGCCGGCTGCTGCGCGCGCTGCAGGCGGTGCGTGATGGGGATTTCTCCGTGCGGCTCGCGAGCGATCAGACCGGGCTCGCCGGCAAGGTGGCCGACACGTTCAACGAGATCGTGACCTCGAACGAGCGCCTGGCGCGCGAGCTCGAGCGCGCGGGGCAGATCGTCGGCAAGGACGGCAGGACCCGCCACCGCCTGGCGAGCGATCGCGCGCTCGGGCGCCTGGGGAGCCATGGAAACTTCCGTCAACACGCTCATCGATGACCTGCTGTGGCCGACCACCGAGGTCACACGGACGATTTCCGCCGTCGCCAAGGGCGATCTGCAGCAGACGATGAGCCTGGAGGTGAACGGGCGACCGCTGAAGGGAGAATTCCTGCGCTCCGCGACGATCGTCAATACCATGATCGCGCAGATGAGCGCGTTCACCTCCGAGGTGACGCGCGTGGCGCGCGAAGTCGGCACCGAGGGCAAGCTCGGTGGCCAGGCGGCCGTGCCGGGCGTCGCCGGCACCTGGAAGGACCTGACCGACTCCGTCAACTCGATGGCGAGCAACCTCACCGGCCAGGTGCGCAACATCTCCGAAGTGACCATCGCGGTAGCGAACGGCGACCTGTCGCGCAAGATCACGGTGGACGTGCGCGGCGAGATTCTGCAGCTGAAGGAGGCCATCAACACCATGGTCGATCAGCTGCGCTCGTTCGCCTCGGAAGTGACGCGCGTGGCGCGCGAGGTCGGCACCGAGGGCAAGCTCGGCGGCCAGGCGATCGTCTCGGGCGTGGCCGGCACGTGGAAGGACCTGACCGACTCGGTCAACGCCATGGCCACCAACCTCACCGGCCAGGTGCGCAACATCGCGGAAGTGACCACGGCGGTGGCGCGCGGTGACCTCTCACGCAAGATCACCGTGGACGTGAAGGGCGAGATCCTCGAGCTGAAGAACACCATCAACACGATGGTGGACCAGCTCAACAGCTTCGCTGCCGAGGTCACCCGCGTGGCGCGCGAGGTCGGCACCGAGGGTAAGCTCGGCGGGCAGGCGGCCGTGCCCGGCGTCGCCGGCACCTGGAAGGACCTCACCGACAGCGTCAACTCCATGGCCGGCAACCTCACCGGCCAGGTGCGCAATATCGCGGAAGTCTCCACGGCGATCGCCAGCGGCGACCTCTCGCGCAAGATCACCGTCGACGTGCGCGGGGAGATCCTGCAGCTGAAGGAGACCATCAACACCATGGTCGATCAGCTGCGCTCGTTTGCCTCGGAAGTGACCCGCGTGGCGCGCGAAGTGGGCACCGAGGGCAGGCTCGGCGGCCAGGCGGTGGTGCCCGGCGTCGCCGGCACCTGGAAGGACCTGACCGACAGCGTCAATTCCATGGCCGGCAACCTCACCGGCCAGGTGCGCAACATCGCGGAAGTGGCCACCGCCATCGCCAACGGCGACCTCTCGCGCAAGATCACCGCGGACGTCAAGGGCGAGATCCTGCAGCTGAAGGAATCGATCAACACCATGGTCGACCAGCTCAACGCCTTCGCCGCAGAAGTCACCCGCGTGGCCCGCGAGGTCGGCACCGAGGGCAACCTCGGCGGCCAGGCGGAAGTCAAGGGCGTGAGCGGGGTGTGGAAGGATCTCACCGAGAACGTCAACTCCATGGCGAGCAACCTCACCGGCCAGGTGCGCAACATCGCCGAAGTGGCCACCGCCATCGCCCGCGGCGACCTGTCGCGCAAGATCACCGTGGACGTGCGCGGGGAGATCCTGCAGCTGAAGCAGACCATCAATACGATGGTCGATCAGCTCAACGCCTTCGCCGCAGAGGTCACCCGCGTGGCGCGCGAGGTCGGCACCGAGGGCAAGCTCGGCGGCCAGGCGGACGTCAAGGACGTGAGCGGGGTGTGGAAGGATCTCACCGACAAGGTGAACTCCATGGCGAGCAACCTCACCGGCCAGGTGCGCAACATCGCCGAAGTGGCCACCGCCATCGCCCGCGGCGACCTGTCGCGCAAGATCACCGTCGACGTGCGCGGAGAGATCCTGCAGCTGAAGGAGACCGTCAACACGATGGTGGATCAGCTCAACAGCTTCGCCGCGGAAGTGACCCGGGTGGCGCGCGAGGTCGGCACCGAGGGCAAGCTCGGCGGCCAGGCGATCGTGCCGGGCGTCGGTGGCACCTGGAAGGACCTCACCGACAACGTCAACTCCATGGCGCGCAACCTCACCGGGCAGGTGCGCAACATCGCGGAAGTTTCCACCGCCATTGCCCGCGGCGACCTCTCGCGCAAGATCACCGTGGACGTGAAGGGCGAGATCCTGCAGCTGAAGGAGACCATCAACACGATGGTCGATCAGCTGAACGGCTTCGCGGCGGAGGTGACGCGCCTGGCACGCGAGGTCGGCACCGAGGGCAAGCTCGGCGGCCAGGCGGTGGTGCCCGGCGTCGCCGGCACCTGGAAGGATCTCACCGACAACGTCAACGTGATGGCGAACAACCTCACCAACCAGGTGCGCGGCATCGTCAAGGTGGTGACCGCGGTCGCCAACGGCGATCTGCGCCAGCGCCTCACGGTCGAGTCCAAGGGTGAAGTCAACGCGCTCGCCGACACCATCAACAGCATGACCGATACGCTCGCGATCTTTGCCGACCAGGTCACCAGCGTGGCGCGCGAAGTGGGCGTCGAAGGCCGTCTCGGCGGCCAGGCCCACGTGCCGGGAGCGGCGGGCACCTGGAAGGACCTCACGGCAAACGTGAATCTGCTCGCGGCCAATCTCACCAACCAGGTACGCGCCATCGCGGAGGTCGCGACGGCGGTGACCAAGGGCGACCTGACGCGCTCGATTCAGGTGGAGGCGCGCGGGGAGGTATCGGAGCTGAAGGACAACATCAACGCGATGATCGGCAACCTGCGCGCCACTACCGAGCGCAACACCGAGCAGGACTGGCTCAAGACCAATCTCGCCAAGTTCAGCCGCATGATGCAGGGACAGCGCGATCTCGTGACCGTAGGCAAGCTGTTGCTGTCGGAGCTGGCGCCGCTGGTGAATGCCCAGCAGGGGATCATCTACGTCATGGACAGCACGAACAACGTGCCGTGCCTCAAGGAGCTCGCCAGCTACGCCGATGAGGCCTTCGAGAATCGCGAGCCGCGCCGCTACGGCATCGGCGAAGGCCTGGTAGGCCAGGCGGCCGCAGATCGCCAGCGCGTGCTGCTGACCGATATTCCACCCGAGTCCATCCAGGTGCGCGGCGGACTGTTCAACGCGCGCCCGCGCAACGTCATCGTGCTGCCGGTGCTGTACGAAGGACACGTGAAAGCGGTGGTCGAGCTCGGCTCGCTCGGGGACTTCACCGCCTCGCACCTGGCATTCCTCGAGCAGCTCACGGGCAGCATCATCGGCGTGGTGCTCAACACCATCGAGGCGACGATGCGCACCGAGGGGCTGCTCAAGCAGTCGCAGCAGCTTGCCGGCGAGCTGCAGACGCAGCAGACCGAGCTGCAGCAGACCAACGAGGAGCTGGCCAACAAGGCGAAGCTCCTCGCGGAGCAGAACGCGGAGGTCGAGCGCAAGAACCAGGAAATCGAGCGGGCGCGCCGCGCGCTGGAAGAGAAGGCGGCGGAGCTGGCGCTCACCTCGCGCTACAAGTCCGAGTTCCTGGCGAACATGTCGCACGAGTTGCGCACGCCGCTCAACAGCATCCTGATCCTCGGTCAGCAGCTCTCGGAGAACGCCGACGGCAACCTGTCGGCGCGGCAGGTGGAGTTCGCCAACACGATTCACGGCGCGGGCACCGACCTGCTCAACCTCATCAGCGACATCCTCGACCTCTCGAAGATCGAATCCGGCACGGTCACGGTCGAGTGCGAGGAGCTGCTGTTCACGCATCTGAAGGAGACGATCGAGCGCAACTTCCGCCACGAGGCGGACGCGCGCAAGCTCTCCTTCACAGCCGACTTCGATGCGCGCTTGGGTAGGGCGATCGTCACCGACTCCAAGCGCCTGCTGCAGGTGCTGAAGAACCTGCTGTCGAACGCGTTCAAGTTCACCGAGCGCGGCGGCGTGCGGCTGCACGTCGCCATCGCCACCGGCGGCTGGAGCGCGGAGCATCCGACCCTCGGCCAGGCGCCTTCGGTGGTTGAGTTCTCCGTCAGCGATACCGGCATCGGCATCCCGCCGGAGAAGCAGAAGATCATCTTCGAAGCGTTCCAGCAGGCGGATGCGGGAACGGCGCGCAAGTACGGCGGCACGGGCTTGGGGTTGGCCATCAGCCGTGAGCTCGCGCACCTGCTCGGCGGCGAGATCCGCCTGAGCAGCATCCACGGCAGCGGCAGCACCTTTACGCTGTACCTGCCGCTCTCCTATCTGGGCTCGGCCTATAACCGCGGCATGATTCAAAGTCCGGCCGCGGGCACGCCGCCGCCGGCGTCCTTTCAGCCAGTGGTGCTGCCGGTGGTGCGGCAGGAAGAGATTGCCGACGATCGCGAGAGCCTGCAAGCCGGAGGACGCCGTGCTGCTGGTGGTGGAGGATGATCCGCACTACGCGCGCATCCTGGTCGATCTTGCCCGCCAGCGCGGCTTCAAGGTCGTGCTGGCGAGGAACGGGACCGACGCCCTGGCGCTTGCGCGCAAGTATCCGCCGACGGCGGTCTCGCTGGATGTCTTCCTGCCGGACATGCTGGGCTGGACGGTGCTCAGCCAGCTCAAGCGCAATCCCGACACCCGCCATATCCCGGTGCAGATCCTCACCGTCGAGGACGAGCGGCAATACGGTCTCGAGCGCGGGGCCTTCTCCTTCCTCACCAAGAGCGCCACCACCGAGGGGTTGGAGGCGGCGCTCGAGCGTCTCAAGAGCTTCACCGCGGCGCGGGTGCGCCGGCTCCTGGTGGTCGAGGACGAGCTCGCCGAGCAGCTGAGCGTGAAGGAGCTCCTCGGGCACAGCGACGTGGAGATCACCGCCGTCGGCACCGGGAGCGCGGCGCTCGAGGCCATGCGTACGGGCAGCTTCGACTGCGTGGTGCTCGACCTGCGACTGCCCGACATGTCGGGCTTCGAGCTGCTGGCGCGGGTGCAGCAGGACGAGAAGCTGCGCCAGACGCCCATCATCGTCTTCACCGGCCGCGAGCTGTCCGATCACGAGGAGATGGAGCTGCGCAAGAACGCCAAGAGCATCGTGCTCAAGGGCGTGCGCTCGCCCGAGCGGCTGCTGGACGAGACCGCGCTGTTCCTGCACCGGGTGATCGCCGACCTGCCGCCCGCGAAGCAGAAGATGATCGAGGCCCTGCACGAGAGCGATGAGCCCCTGAGCGGGCGCAAGGTGCTGGTGGTGGATGACGATATCCGCAACATCTTCGCGCTCAACAGCCTGCTCGAGCGCCACAGCATGCAGGTGATCACGGCCACCAACGGTCAGGAGGCGATCCAGCTGGTCGAGAGCACTGATGACCTGTCGCTGGTGCTGATGGACGTGATGATGCCGGAGATGGACGGCTACGAGACCATGCGCCGCATCCGCAGCAACCAGAAGTTTCGCCTGCTGCCGATCATCGCGCTCACGGCGAAGGCCATGAAAGGCGACCGCGAGAAGTGCCTGGAGGCCGGCGCCTCTGACTATGTGGCCAAACCGGTGAACACCGATCAGCTGCTCTCGCTGGTGCGCATGTGGCTGCACCGCTAGCACAAGCGCTCGCAAGCCGCGGTGGGGCTGACGGGCCCGCGAGCGCCGGCGACAAGGTCAACATCCTGCTGGTGGACGATCAGCCGGCGCGGCTGCTCACCTACCAGTCGGTGCTGAGCGAGCTCGGCCAGAACCTGGTGCTGGCGCGCTCCGGCCTCGAAGCGCTGGAAAAGCTCATGCACGAGGAATTCGCCGTGGTGCTGCTCGATGTCAGCATGCCGGACATGGACGGCTTCGAGGCGGCACGGCTGATTCATGAGCATCCGCGCTTCGAGCGCATCCCGATCATCTTCGTGACCGGCGTGGCCGTGACTGAGCTCGACCGCCTCAAGGGCTACAAACTGGGCGCGGTCGACTACGTGTCCATTCCCGTGGTGCCGGAGATCCTGCGTAGCAAGGTTGCAGTGCTGGTGGAGCTTTATTGCAAGCGCCGTGAGCTGCGCGAGCTGAATCGCACGCTCGCGCAGAGCAACGAGCGCCTGGCCCAGGCCAACATCACGCTGCAGGCGGACAAGAACCGCCAGCTGCAGGAATTGAACGCAACGCTCGAGCTTGCCAACGAGGAGCTGGCGCGCGCCAACCGCGCGCTGCAGACGGAAGTCTTCGAGCGGACCAGGGCGGAGCAGGCGCTGCGGGAAGCCGACCGCAACAAGGACGAGTTTCTCGCGATGCTGGCGCACGAGCTGCGCAATCCGCTGGCGCCGATTCTCAACGCCGTGCACCTCATGCGCGTGAACCACTCCGAGGAGCAACTGCGCGGTTCGCGTGAGATGATCGAGCGGCAGCTGTCGTACCTGACACGTCTGGTGGACGACCTGCTGGACGTGTCACGTATCACGCGCGGCAAGATCGCCCTGTCGCGCGAGCCGATCGAGGTCGCAACGCTCATCGCCCGCGCCGTCGAGACCATCCAGCCGCTGATCGAGGATCGCGGCCACGCGTTGTCGGTTGTGAGTCCCGACGCGCCGCTTACCGTGAACGGCGACGCACTGCGCCTGACGCAGGCCATCGGCAACGTGCTCGGCAACGCCGCCAAGTACACCCCCCGCGGCGGGCGCATCGAGCTGAGCGTCGGGCAGGAAGGCGAGCAGCTGGCCATCCGCGTGCGCGACAACGGCATCGGCATCCCTGCGGAGCGCCTGCCGCACATTTTCGACCTGTTCACCCAGCTCGACCGCAGCTCCGACCACCCGCAGAGCGGCCTCGGTATCGGCCTGGCGATCGTGTGTCGCCTGATCGAGATGCACGGCGGAACCGTCAGCGCGCACAGCGAGGGCGCCGGCCGCGGCAGCGAGTTCGAGATCCGCCTGCCCGTGCACCGGGGCGAGGCGCGGCGCCAAGCGGCACGCGAGGCGGCGGCGAGCTCCGCCGCGGCGCCCATCGTGCCGCGGCGCATCCTGGTCGCGGACGACAACGCCGACGCGCTCGCCAGCCTGACAGAGGTGCTGCGCCTGTGCGGCCACGAGGTTTTCAGCGCCCCGAACGGCCGCGCGGCGCTGGAATCCGCCGAACGCCACCTGCCCGAGGTGGCGCTGCTCGATATCGGCATGCCGCTGCTCGACGGTTACGAGGTCGCGCGTCGCATCCGCGCCCAGGCCTGGGGCAAGCAGGTCACGCTGCTGGCGCTGACCGGATGGGGACAGGACTCGGACCGCCGCCGCTCGGCGGAGGCGGGTTTCGACCTGCATCTGGTCAAGCCGGTAGATGTCGCCAAGCTCACCGAGCTGTTGGCGCAGCTGCCGGGAAGCGCTGCGAGCGTACCGGACGCAGCGAAGCGCAACCTCAACTAGAATCAACCCTGGGCGCCGGCCGCCAGCGCAGTGTCAACACAACCATCGCGGCAAGTCGGGGGGAGTGGCATGAACATCCGGACTCTGCAACGCGGGCTGCAATACTGTGGCCGCGTCGCTGCGACCCGCCAGACCTATCACGTCTTCGAAAGTAAGGGCTATTTTTTCGTGCTCTCGTTCGCGCGTGCGAAGGCGCGCCGTGGGTCGGGCTACTTCAATCTGGTCGATAAGGCCGCCGTCGATTACGTGCACGAGCGCGTCGGCGGCACGCGCGGAGTGACGGCCAACTCGGTGCTTGCGGCGGCGCGGCGCACGCGGCACATCCCCACACGGCTGCTGGCGCTGAATGTGCTGTATGTGCTGGTGGCGCTGCAGTGGGCCACCATCACGCGCGCTGGCGAGCACCGGCAACTGTTCTTTTCCGTACGCAAGCGCCGGGGATAACTCGTGCTGTCAGGGTGGCGTCAGCCGCCGTCATAGACGAGCGTACCGTCCGCCGCTCGTCGCGCCCCGGGGGTGAGCGTGGCAGGATCGATCCTGCCGGGGCCCATGATGTGCGCTACCGCGATCCCCTCGGCCAGCAGGTAGTCGGCGATGATGCGGCGATGGCAGCGCCACCACAGCGCTTCCGCGCACATGATCGCGCAGCAATCGCGCTCAGCGAGTGCCTTCAGTTCAGCCAATCCGGCGCGGAATTCAGCGCCGGCCGCGTAGTCCGCGTAGTTACGGAACGCTGCGTTACGCCACAGTGCGTTCGGGGAGGGGCCTGAGCCGCTGCGGCCGCGCCGCCCGCCGAGCGCAGGCAGGTGCACGTAGTCCATGCCAGCGGCCGCGAGCGAGGCGCGCAGCGCCTCGGTGTTGAACTGGGGATTTGTTCGTGAACGTGCGATCGCGCGCACGTCGATGGCGCGCTCGACGGCCGCCGAGCGCAGCAGGGCGATGAAATCCGTGATCGTGCGCGTTGAATGGCCTACGGTGAATACGGTCATGCCGGTGCGCCCTCGGTTGTGTAGCCGACTTCCTACACGCGATCAGCGAGCCTCCCGACATCAATTCAACTGCCGCCGGATGAGAGTGTCTGCGCTCAGGTCGGAAAGCGAGGAGCCTCATGCTTTACTATGCAGCTGTATTCTTCATCATTGCGCTCATTGCCGCTGCGTTCGGCTTCTTTGGAATCGCCGCCGGCGCGGCCGGTATTGCCAAGATTCTCTTCTTCATATTCCTGGTCGGCGCGGTGATCACGCTGTTGATGAGCCGCGGTCGCGCATAGCATAGCAATCGCGGGGCCGTCGCAGAGGGTGCGGCCGACCGCGACCGCAGCGCATACTCTGCCGGTGAATCAGCAGGAGCTGTTTGCCTCGCGACTTGCCCTGCCCGAGGGCTTCACGTATGCGCCGGGTTTTCTGACCGTCGCGCAGGAAGCGCAGCTGTTGGAGCAGCTTCAGGCACTGCCGTTTCAGGAAGCTCAATACAAGGAGTGGCGTGCGCGCCGCCGCATCGTCAGCTTCGGCGGCAGCTACGACTTCTCGCGTCAACAGCTGAGGCCGGCGCCTCCCATTCCTGAGTTCCTGCATGCGCTGCGCGCGCAGGCGGCGGCGTGGGCCGCTCTGGCACCGGCTCGCCTGCAGCACGCGATGATCGCGGAGTATCGGCCGGCGACGCAGCTTGGCTGGCACCGCGACGTTCCGGATTTCGAGGATGTCATCGGCGTGTCACTGCTCGGCCACGCCCGAATGCGCTTTCGTCCCTGGCCGCCGAGGCCAAATCAGCGCACCAGCTGTGCAATCGAGCTCGAGCCGCGCTCGGTCTATCTGATGCGCGGCGCGGCGCGGTGGCAGTGGCAGCACGCCGTCTCGCCGACCCGGGAGCTGCGCTATTCGATCACCTTCAGATGCTGCAGCGGCAACGACTGCTGATTTAATATCGGCCGCCAGTGTATCGACCGGCCCGGCTCGAGGGGGAGTGGCGGCTATGGACCAGGACAAATTGAAGCGGCTGCGCGCGCGCTACGCCGATCGTGGCGCATTCGACGGCGACGACCCGGTACTCTCGCGCGCCGCGCGCGAGCTGCAGTCCCAGTCGCCCGAGGGCAAGCGCGCACTGCCGTACTCGGGCGTGCCGACGTTTCTCGGGCTGCCGTACGCGGCGAGCGCTGCCGGTCTCGACATTGCGCTCGTCGGCGTGCCGATGGATCTCGGCGTCTCCAACCGCAGCGGCGCGCGCTTCGGGCCGCGCGCAGTGCGCACCATCGAGCGCATCGGCCCCTACCACCCTACGTTGCACGGCGTGCCCGCAAGCCGGGTGCGCGCGGCAGACGTCGGTGACGTGCCGTTTCGCAGCCGCTACAGTCTCGAGCAATCGCTCGAGGACATCGAGCGCTACTATCTCGCGCTCAAGGCGCAGGGTGTGCGGCCCCTGTCCGTCGGCGGGGATCACTCGATCACTTACCCGATCCTCAAGGCGCTCGGCAAGGATGCGCCGCTCGGCCTGGTTCACATCGACGCCCACTGCGACACCATGGGCGCCTACGACGGCTCGAAGTTTCACCATGGCGGGCCGTTCCGGCTCGCCGTCCTCGACGGCGTCCTGGACCCCGAGCGCACGATCCAGATCGGCATCCGCGGCGCGGCGAACATGTTCTGGGAGTTCTCACACGCCGCGGGCATGACCGTCATCTACATGGAGGACTTCATGACCATGGGGCTGACTGCCGTCATCGAAAAGGCGCGCGCCGTGGTCGGCAATCAGCCCATCTACGTCTCGGTGGACGTCGATGGATTTGATCCGGCTTACGCGCCGGGCACCGGTACGCCCGAAGTCGGCGGACTCGAAGCGCGCGAGGGGCTGGCGCTGCTGCGGGGCCTGGCGGGGCTGAGCATCGCCGGAGCCGACGTGATGGAGGTGGCGCCGCAGTACGATCCGACCACCAACACCAGTCAGCTGGCGGCGCAGATTCTGTTCGAAGAGTTCGCGCTGATGACCCTGGGCAGATGAGACAGAGGCGGGCGCCGTGTCGAAGTCGCGTCGCGAATTCCTGGCCACTTCCTGTGCGGCGTTCGTGGGCTCGGTTGCGACGGCGGGCGAGCAGCCGGCGCCGCAGACACCGCCGGGCGAGCAGCCGGCGCCGCAGACACAGCCGGGTTCTCCGCCCGTCGTGGGCGCCGCAGCGCCGGTCGGGCCGCAGGTCGACGCTGCGACCTTCACGGCTGCGCAAAGGCTGGTGCAGGTCGAGCTGACGAACGCGGAACGCGAGCAGGCAGCGCAGAACTGGCGCAGCAGCATGGCGGCGCTCTGTGAGCGACGCACGGGCCCGCGCAGGGTGGCACTCGCTGCCGAGCTCGCTCCGTACTCGACCTGGAATCCCATTCTCCCCGGACACCCCGAGCTTACCGTGCGCGGCCGGTTCGTGCGCAGCGAGCGGCAGGCCGGCCGGCTTCCCGCAGCTGAAGCCGAAATTGCCCTGGCACCCTTGTGGAAGCTGTCGCGCTGGATCGAGACCCGCAAGCTCACTTCCGAGCAGCTCACGCGCATCTATCTGCAACGCATCGACACCTTCGACCCGAAACTTCGCTGCGTCGTGACACTGACGGACGATCTCGCGCTCGCCCAGGCGCGGCAGGCCGACCGCGAAATCGCCGCGGGGAAATACCGCGGACCGCTGCACGGGATTCCCTGGGGTGGCAAGGATCTCATCGACACCGCCGGCATCCGCACCACTTACGGCGCCGAGCCCTACAAGGATCGCGTGCCGCAGCGGGACGCCGCGGTCGTGCGGCGTCTGCACGATGCGGGCGCGGTCCTCGTCGCGAAGCTCAGTCTCGGCGCTCTGGCGCTCAACGACATCTGGTTCGGCGGTCAGACGATGAACCCGTGGGTGCCAGAGGAGGGCGCCTCCGGCTCGAGCGCCGGACCGGGCGCGGCGACCGCTGCGGGACTGGTGGCATTTGCCATCGGCAGCGAGACCGAAGGCAGCATCGTCAGTCCCAGCATGCGTTGCGGCGTGACCGGGCTGCGGCCGACCTTCGGGCGCGTAGCGCGCAGCGGCGCGATGACCCTGTGCTGGTCGCTCGACAAGCTCGGGCCAATGACGCGCAGCGTCGAGGATGCGGTGCTGGTGCTGCGGGCGATCTCGGGCGCGGACGCCGATGACCTGGGGAGCGTCACGCGGCCTCTCGACTTCGACGCCACGGCGCCAGTGCACGGCCTGCGCGTCGGTTATCTTCCGGGCTGGATGAGAGAAGACCCGGCCACCGAGGTCGACCGGCACGCTCTGCAACAGCTGCGGACCCTCGGCCTGCAGCCGATCGAGGTGTCGCTTCCCGACTGGCCATACGACTGCCTGAACGCCATTCTGTTTGCCGAGGCCGCCGCGGCCTTCGAGGAGCTGACGCTCACCCACCAGGTCGATGCGCTCAGGGTGCAGACACCGGATGCGTGGCCCAACACTTTCCGCCAGTCGCGCTTCATCTCGGCGGTCGACCTGGTGCAGGCAGACCGCCTGCGACGCGCGGTCGCGCAGCAGATGCAGCGGGTGTTCTCGGAGGTGGACCTGCTGCTGGTGCCTTCGCTGCGCGATGAGATGCTGACCATTGCCAACTTCACCGGCCACCCCTCGCTCACCCTGCGTGCAGGCTTCGTGCAGATCAGCGAGGCGCGCAGCGACTGGGCGCCCGACCCGAGCCGACCGCTACCGACCTTCAATCCCCCGCGCCGTGTGCCCCACGGCGTGACGCTGATCGGGCGGCTGTTCGATGAGGGCACCATCGCCCGCGCCGGGCTCGCTCTCGAGGAGCGTTTGCAGGTCGCCGCCGAGTCACCGCCGGGTTTCCAGTGATGGCTGCGCCGGCGCCCGCAGGGCCCGAGGGCCGATGAAGAAGTAAGACGCGACGAACATCGCGGTCGCCGTCCACCCCAGGCAGCTGACGGCCGGGCCGTTCATGAAGATGACGCGGCAGCCGCAGCGGCCAGCGCAACGTGCGCATCGATGCGCACGTGGTCGGTTCTCGCCTTCTCCCACGCCTGCAGCGTCAGTCCGTTGCGCTCCAGCAATTCACGGATCTCACCGGTGCGCCAGTCGAGAATCTGGTCGAGCACCGGCACCACGATGCTGAAGGCGTTGTCGCTCAGGACCGTGCTCCTGGCGATCCGTGCGAGCTGCCGGTTGTCGGAGACCGCAATCGTAAAGCCGTCGTGATTGTTGACGTGCAGCATGACGTGCACGTCCGAGCTGCCATCGCCGACATAGATCACGCGGTCGGGCGGAATTTCCAGCCGCTGTTGCAGCTCCTCGATTACGGCGACCTTGCCGTAGCCGGCCGGCACGCGCCTGATCGCGCGTACCTCACCCGATCGCGGGTCAAACTCCAGCTCGGTGCCGTAGATGTGATCGGGCGCGACGATGCCCTCCAGCGCCGACGTCACGATCTCGCGCGGCGCCGCCGAAATGACGAAGAAGGAGAAGCGCACACCCTCGAGTCCCTGCCCGAGGAAATTGACCAGGGCCGGGATTGCGCCCTTCAGCCGCACGCCTCGGCCGGTCTCCACCAGGTGCGCGTGTCGCACGCCACGAAACTCGGGATCGTGTCTGATCAGGTAGGCGAGCTCGCCTCCTTGCTGAACGAGGTTGCTGCGCGCCAGCCCGCTGACCCGATCCTGAAACCCATGCACCCCCAGCAGGTTGCTGAGGACCAGGCCCGAGTCGTTGAAGCTCAGCGTCTGGTCGAAGTCCGAGGCGATCAGATAGTGCCTGGGAATTATGTTGCTCAAGGTACCCGACCTCCCATCCTTGTCGTGCCTGCGGCCGGGAACGTGATCCCAGTCGTGGGCGGCCATCCTGCGCTGCGCGCTGCGCAAACCGAATGCACCGAAAGCGGGAGGCGGAGGTCGCACTCGAGGGGGATCGACTTTGCTCGCTCCGCCTGCCGCTTCGGTTCATCCGGCGGAATGCGGATGCAATGGCTGTGCCACAAGAGCGGCCGCGGCGGTGACTGCGAAGCAGCTCAGAGACTTGGCGCCGAAGCGCTCGGCCTTCTACAGCGAAACCGCGCCGCCTCGTGCCCGATCAGCGGGCAATCGCGGCGCGGCGCGCACGCCGGTGGTGCAGGCTCAGCGCGCGCTTATCTGACGCTGTAGTTGCGGCCCTCGAGACAGGCGGCTTCGGCGCGCAGGTACGCCTGGCGATCGAATCCCGCAGGCTTTCCGGCCGGTGCCGGCGTTGGCGCCTGTGCCGGCGTTGGCGCCTGTGCAGGCGTTGGCGCCTGTGCAGGCGTTGGGTTGGATCCGGTTTGTCCGGCTGCCCAGCGACTGCACTCGTCCTTGTCCTGCTTCTGCTGCGCCTCCGACTGGCCTGCCTTCGGATAGGCGAACAGCTCGGAGGACACCAACGGGTTGGCCGCCGCGGCCGAGGAGCCCTGCGGTGGAACCTCGCTCAAAGTTCCCGGAGGCTCGACGGCCTGATATTCACCGACGCCGTTGTCCCACAGGTAGTACGAGCCGTCGGCGTAGTAATACGGCACGCCACCCCACCAGTACGTGCCGTAGTACCAGGGCAGGAACGGGACGTAGAACCCCAGGCCCCATCCCCAACCGCAGCACCCGTAGCCGCCGCGCCAGCCGTAGCCGCCCCGCCAGCCATAACCTCCCCGCCAGCCGTAACCCCCGCGGCCGCCGCCGTAAAACCCTCCGTGGCCGCCGAAGGCGCCATGACCGCCACCGCCACCGCCGTGGCCACCACCGCCACCTCCCGGACCCGCACTTGCAACGCTCATCGCCGCGAGCATCACGGTCGCCGCAATTGCCGCAAATCGCCCCAAGGCTCGCTTGCTCATTATGGCAACCTCCGCGCGAGGAACCATTCAACATTAACTCGTCTGTTATTTTGACAGACAATCCGCCGTGCGGGTTCACAAAATCGCTGCGCTGAGCACGCAAGCGCCCCTGCGGGCTCAGCGGGCACAGGCAGGCGGTACGGCGAGCTGGCCGGGAACGCACGGCGGCTCGCGCTATCGTGCCGACGCTGGTCTCAGTGGCGGCACGACGAGCGCGCGCTGCAGCCAGAGCGTCGGCGTGGCGCATTGCGGCGGCCGTCGTCGGCACTGACTGAGCGTCCTTACTCGTCGTCGATCGTGTCGGTCAGTACCGCCTTGCGACGCGCGATGAAATCGAGCATCGCCTCATCCTGCGCAGGATCGATGCCCGGATCCTGGTATTCGGCCAGCATCTTCTTCCACACGCGGTTGGCGCGCTGCTCTGCCGTCAGACTTCCCTCGAGCGTCCATTGCTCGTACGAGGAGTAATCCGCGATCGTCGACTGATAGAAAGCGTTCTCGAAGTTGGCGAGCGTGTGTGCGCAGCCGAGGAAGTGGCTGCCGGGACCGACCTCGCGGATGGCGTCGAGTGCCTGGCCGCGCTCGGAGAGGTCCATACCCTGGGCCAGCATCTGCATCATGGCGCACTGATCCGCATCCATCACGAACTTCTCGTAGCTCGCAACGAGCCCGCCTTCCAGCCAGCCGGCGGAGTGCGTCACCAGGTTGACTCCGGCGAGCAGTGTCGGCAGCAGCGTGTGGGCACTCTCATACGCAGCCTGGGCGTCGGCGACCTTCGATGAGCACAGCGAGCCGCCGCTGCGGCAGGGCACTTTCAGCCGGCGCGCGAGCTGCGCGGTGGCAAAGATCATCTGCGTCGCCTCCGGCGTGCCGAAGGTCGGCGCCCCGGTGCGCATCGAGATCGCGCCGACGAACGATCCGAGGATCACCGGCGCTCCCGGGCGCACCAGCTGTGTCAGCGCCATCCCGGCGAGTGTCTCGGCCAGGATCTCCGCCAGGCAACCGGCGGAGGTCACCGGGCCCATCGCGCCGGCGAGCACGGCAGGCACCACGATCGTGCCCTGATTGTGGCTGGCAAACTGCCGCAGCGCTCCGAGCATCCGTCCGTCGTAGACCAGCGGCGAGTTCGAGTTGATGTTGCCGAGCACGACCGGATGCGTCTCCAGATACTCGGCGCCGAACAGGCTCTGCGCCAGCGCCACCGCATCGGCTGCATGGCCGGTCGTCTCCGGCGTTGCCTCACAGCCCTGATCCGAATAGCGGAAGAAGGTGTACTGCACGTCGAGGTGCCGCTTGTTCGGCACGATCTCCATCGGCTCGCACATGCAACCGCCCGAGAAGTGAATTGCCGGCGCCATGTGGGCGAGCTTGACGAAGTTCACGAGATCTTCGAGGGTTCCGTAACGGCGTCCGCGGTCGAGGTCGCTGACGAACGGCGGTCCGCCCACCGGAGAGAAGACGGTAGCGTCACCGCCGAAACGCACGTTGCGCTCGGGGTTGCGGGCGAAGAGCGTGAATTCCGGGGGCGCGGTCGCCAGCAGCCGGCGTGCCATGCCCCGGGGGATATGAACGCGCTCGCCCTGCACGTCCGCTCCGGCCTCGCGCCACAGCCGCAGCGACTCCGGATCGCGCCGGAACTCGATGCCAATCTCCTCGAGGATCGTCTCCGCGTTCGCCTCGATGATCTCGACCGCCTCGGTGCTCAGCAGCTCGATGGGGGCGAGGCGGCGGCGGATGTAGGGGTACTTGGCAATGGGCGCGCGGGCGCGCGCGCGCCGGCTCTCGCGGCCCTGGCGTATCGGGGAGGCGGTCTGTGTCATAACCTCAGCCCTGGAGATCGGCGGCGTCCGCAAGCTTACCTTACCTGCACCCGCACGCTACGCTCGTTTGCCGTCAGGCGAGCACACCGAGCGCCTGCTTCAGGTCAGCCAGGAGGTCGGCGACGTCCTCGATGCCGGTGGAATAGCGCACCAGGCCTTCGGGAATTCCCGCGGCGGCGCGTTCCTCCGCGGTGCATTCGACGTGACTCGTCACCAGCGGCGGCCCGACCACCGTCTCGACGCAGCCGAGATTGGCAGCGCGATGCGCGTAGCGCAGCTGCGGCAGGAAAGCGCTGATGGCATCGAGGCCGCCGCGGACGCTGAAGCTGAGCACGCCGCCGAAGCCGCGCATCTGTCTCCTGGCGACTTCGTGATGCGCGTGCGTCTCCAGCCCCGGATAGTTGACCTGCTCGACGAGCGGATGTGTCTGCAGCCAGCGCGCCACGGTGAGCGCATTGTAGTTCTGCCGCTCCACGCGCAGCGCCAGGGTCTTCATGCCGCGCACCAGACTGTAAGCGTCGCCGGGTGCGAGCGCTGCGCCGTTTATTTCCCGGAAGTGGAACAGCTTCTTCACCAGAGCGGCGCTGCCGCACGCAGCGCCTCCCAGCGCGTCCGCGTGCCCGCCGAGGTACTTGGTGGCACTGTGCAGCACCAGGTCGGCGCCCAGTTGCAGGGGGTTCTGATTGATCGGCGTCGCAAAGGTATTGTCCACGATCACCAGGGCAGCGCGTGCGTGCGCTGCCTGCGCGAGGCGCGCGATGTCCACGATCCTGACCGTGGGATTAGTCGGAGTCTCGAGGTAGAGGAGCTTGCAGCCGCGGGCGATTTCCCGCTCGAGCTGCGCGTGGTCGTCCGTTTCGCAGAGTGCCACCTCGATGCCGAAGGGGGGCAGAAACTCCGTGAAGAGCTTATGGGTGCCGCCGTAGCTGTCCTTGATCGACACCATGCGTTCGCCCGGGCGCAGCAGCGCGAAGAAGGTGGCGCTGATTGCGGCCATGCCGGAGGAGAAGCTGGTGGCCGCCTCGGCACCTTCCAGGTCGCGGATCTTCTCCTCGAAGCAGCGAACGGTCGGATTGCTGTTGCGCGAGTAGATGTGGCCTGCCGCGCGCCCGAGCGCAACGGCGTGCCAGGTTTCGATGTCGCGGTAGCCGAAGGAAACGCTGTGCACGACCGGAACCTGAGTGGCACGCTCGTAAGGCTCGTGATCGGTTTCCCCACCCCACACCGCGGTCGTCGCCTTGCCCGGCAGCGCTCGAGTCATCGGACTCTCCTGGTTGTTCAACCGCAGCCAACAGGGTAAAACGTAACGCACTCGATCCGCCAGTGAAGGGCGCGTCACATGGTCATGCGCGGACTCATCTTCGACCTCGATGGCACGCTGGTCGACACCGTCTACGCGCACGTGTTCGCCTGGCAGCGCGCTTTCGCGGAGGTCGGTCTTGCCATCGACGGCTGGCGGATTCACCGCCGCATCGGCATGAGCGGCGGGTTGTTCGCGCGTGCAGCGGCGCGCGAGCTCGGGCACGCGATCGACAGCGACGCAGCGGAGGAGCTGCAGCGGCGGCACGGGGAGCTGTTTCGTGAATTTCTCCCCGAGCGCCGCCCGCTCCCGGGTGCGGTGGAGCTGCTGCGGGATCTGCGGCAGCGGAACATCGCCTACGGCATCGCCACTTCCGGCCGCCGGCCCGAAATCAATCGTTCGCTCGAGGCGCTCGGCGTCGGTGAAGGCGTGGTGGTCGTCGAACGCGGCGACGTCGCGCGCGCCAAGCCTGAGCCGGACCTGTTCATCGCCTGCCTGCAGCGGCTGGGGTTTGCCCCGAACGAGTGCTATGTCGTCGGGGATGCCGTCTGGGATCAGCTGGCAGCGCGCCGTGCGGGCATTCTGAGTGTCGGGCTGCTGAGTGGTGGCTACGGTGAAACCGAGCTGCTGAGCGCCGGGGCATTTCGTGTCTATCGCGACCCGGCTGAGCTGCTGCGCTCGCTCGATGAGCTCGGACTGCCGGGCTGAGGGTGAGGTCACGCTGCCGAGGGAGAACGAGTGCAGCCAGTCGAGCTTGAGCGATACCTCCATGATCACATCCCGCTCTCGAAGGCGATGGCGGTCGGTGTCGTGTCGATTGAGGAGGGCGCCGTCGTGCTGCGGGCGCCGCTCGCGCCGAACATCAATCATCGCGCAACGGTGTTCGGCGGCAGCGCCTGCGCGCTGGCAATCCTCGCCGGCTGGGCGCTGTTGCACGTGCGGCTGCGGACCGCGGGCATCACCCGCCGGCTGGTGATTCAGCGCAATGCGATGCAATACCAGCGCCCGATCCCGGGGGAGTTCAGCGCGCGCGCGTCGCTGGAGCGGCCTGAGCGCTGGGGGCTGTTCACGGATACGCTGCTGCGCAAGCGCAAGGCGCGCATCAGCGTGATATCGGTACTCGAGCAGGCCGGGCAGGTCGTCGCCACGTTTACCGGTGTGTTCGTCGCGCTCGATGAGTGAGTTAGGGGAGCGAATATGCATCGGCTGAGCGTTGCCGTTCTCGTGAGCACGCTGTCATTTGCGGCATCGGGCCGGCAGGCCCAGGACGCCGCACACGCCGAGCGGGCGTGGATCGAGCGCAGCAACGCTTACACCAACAGCCTGCTGAACATTGAGTTCGAGCACTCGCCGGAGAACGGCTCGCAGCAGGGCCTGGCGAAGTTTGATGAGCGCATCGCCAACCCGACGCTCGCCGATCAGCTCGCCAGGCGGCGCGAGCTCGAGACGGAGTTGGCGAGGATCGATGCTGCGCGGGGGAAGGACGCGGATGAGCGCGTGCAGCAGGACCTCGATATTCTGCATAAGGCGTTTGATCTGCGGTTTCGCAAGGAGGACTACGAACTGCAGCACGAGGTTCCGTTTCTGAATGCCAGCGAAAAGATATTTGCGGGCCTGCGAGGGCTGCTCGATGACCAGGTGGCACTCGCGCGACGCCCGGCAGCGATTGCACGCCTGCGCAAGTACAGCGCCGTCGAGCCCGGATATCAGCCGTTCACGCAGCTGCTGAAGCAGCGCGAGCGCGAGCAGATGGCCAAACCCGGCGCCATCTACCCTTCAAAGGGCGAAATCGAGACCCAACTCGGGCGGAACACGAATTATGTGGACGGCATCGCCGCGCTCTTTCGCAAGTACGGGCTGCAGGGTTGGGAGGACGCCTACGCGAGACTCGTGACTCAGTTGACGGACTATGACTCCTGGGTGCGCGAGAACATTCTGCCCAAAGCCCGCAGCGATTTTCGCCTGCCGCCGGAGAGGTACGCCCTTGCGCTCGAAGAATACGGCGTCGACATTCCTGCGGCGAAGATCGCCGCGATGGCGCATGCGGCCTTCAGCGAGTATCAGACCGAGATGGCGCCGCTGGCGGCGCAGATAGCCAGGGCGAACGGCTACTCCTCCAGCGATTACCGCGCAGTCATCGCGGAGCTGAAGAAGAAGCAGATCACGGGCGAGGCCATACTGCCCTTCTACAACAACCGGCTGCACGATATCGAGAAACTGATCGCGGCCAACAAGCTGGTCACTCTGCCGAGCCGGCCGGCGATCATTCGTCTGGCAACGCCCGCGGAGACCGCGCAGCAACCCGCACCGCATATGTCGCCGCCGCCGTTTCTGCACAACACCGGGCAGCGCGGCGAGTTCGTCCTGCCCCTGAATATTCCCTCTGCCAGCGGCGGCAGCGGAGATCAGTACGATGACTTCACCTTCGATGCGGTTGCCTGGACGCTGACGGCACACGAGGCACGGCCTGGTCACGAGCTGCAGTTCGACTCGATGGTCGAGCACGGCGTCAGCCTGGCGCGCGCGCTCTATGCCTTCAACTCCACCAACGTCGAGGGCTGGGGCCTTTACTCCGAATACATCATGCAACCCTACGAGCCTGCGGAGGGGCAGCTGCTGACGCTGCAGCTGCGGTTGCTGCGCGCGGCGCGCGCTTTCCTCGATCCCGAGCTGCAAAGCGGCGTGGTCAGCCCGGAGCGGGCCTACGAGGTGCTCGAGAAGGATGTGGTGCTCAGCCGCGCCTTTGCCAGGGAAGAGGTCGAGCGATTCACCTTCCGCTCGCCGGGGCAGGCCAACAGCTACTTCTACGGCTACACGCGTCTGCTTGCGCTGCGCAAGGAAGTCGAGGCTGCGCTCGGAGCCGGCTTCGACCAGCGACGCTTTCACGATTTCATTCTCAGCCAGGGACTGCTGCCGCCCGACTTGATGCGCAAGGCGGTGCTGGAGGACTTCCTGCCCCGCACCTCACGGACTGCGCGCGCCCGCGCATGCGCGGGATGCGCTGCGGCGATAGGATAGGACTCATGGTCGTTCCCACCCCGGAGCTCGTGCACGAAGCCCGTCAGCGGATCAACGGCTTCATCAGCCGCACACCGGTCATGACGAGTGAGACGCTTGACGCCCGCGCGGATGCGCGGCTGTACTTCAAGTGCGAGAACTTTCAGCGCGCGGGTGTGTTCAAGGCGCGCGGCGCCTTCAACGCCGTCCTGTCCCTGCGCGAGTCCGAGGCGCAGCGCGGCGTGGTGACCAGCTCTTCCGGCAACCAGGCGGCGGCGCTGTCGCTGGCTGCGCAGACGCGCGGCATCCCCGCCTATATCGCCATGCCGAGAGCGGCGCTGCAGTCGAAAGTCGCAGCCGTGCAGCGCTACGGCGGCCGCATCGTCTGGGTGGAAGCTACCGGGGAAGTGCCGACGTCCGCGGAGTACGAGGCCACCGCGGATCGCATCCAGGCCGAAACCGGTGCATCCGCGGTGCATCCCTACAACGATTCGCGCACCATCGCAGGGCAGGGGACCTGCACGCTGGAGTTTCTCGAGCAACAGCCCGATCTCGATCTGCTGTTGGCTCCGGTCGGCGGTGGCGGGCTGATCTCCGGAACGGCTCTCGCGGCGAAGTCAGTGAAACCGGCCCTGCGTGTCATCGGCTGCGAGCCTGAGATGGCGGACGACGCGCAACAGTCCCTGCGCCTGGGCAGGATCGTGCCGCAGCTGCAGCCACGTACCATCGCGGACGGGCTGCGCACCTCGCTCGGGGATCTTACCTTTGCGCTGATCGCACGCTACGTGGATGAGATTGTGACCGTGTCGGAGGAGTCGATAGTGAGCGCGATGCGCCTGGCGTGGGAGACACTCAGGATCGTCATCGAGCCGAGCAGCGCCGTGGCGCTGGCCGCAGTGCTGGCAGGGCGCGTGCCGCTGTCGGGGAAGTCGGCAGGAGTGATCCTGTCCGGCGGCAACGTGGACCTGGACCGCTTACCGTGGATGAGGCCGCAATGACTACTCAAAAGGCGAGCGTGTGCCCACTCGACTGCCCGGATACCTGCAGTCTCGCGGTCACGGTTGCCGACGATCGCGTGCTGGCCGTGCGCGGGACGAAAGTCAATCCCATCACCCATGGTGCCATCTGCGCCAAGGTGGCCAGCTATTACCCCGAATTTGTCCATGGCGCGAATCGCCTGCGGCAGCCGCTGAAGCGAGTCGGCCAGAAGGGGGAAGGTAAGTTCGAGCCCACCTCCTGGGACGAGGCGCTCGGACTGATTCACAGCCGCGTCTCGGCCGTCATCGCCCGTTACGGCCCGCAAGCCGTGCTACCGCTCAATTACGCGGGACCGCACGGGATGCTGGCCGGGGATTCGATGTCGCTGCGCTTCTTTCACAGGCTGGGAGCCTCGCTCCTGGCGCGCAACCCCCTGTGCGGCGGCATCCGCAGTAGCGCCTACGCCGCCACGTTCGGGCCAACTCCGGGCACACCACTGCAGCAGGTGGCGCTCGCCAAGCTGATTATCGTCTGGGGCAACAATGCGAGCGTGTGCAACCTGCATCTGATGCGCCAGATCAACGCCGCCAAGCGTCAGGGTGCGAAGCTCGTGGTGATCGATCCCCGTCGCACCAAGGTGGCCGAACAGGCGCGGCTGCACCTGCCGGTCCGTCCGGGTACGGACGTGGTGCTCGCGTGGGCCATCGCGGTGGAGCTGGAGAGAATCGCCGGCTTCGACCAGGACTTCATCGAGCGCCACGTGCTCGGCTGCGACGCCTTCATGGCAGCAGCCCGCGCCTATCCGCCTGAGCGGGCCGCGCAGATCTGCGGCGTCGAGCTCGATGACATCCGCACCCTGGCGCGCTGGTACAGGCAGGACTCGCCCGCGGTGATCGCCTGGGGGAACGGACTCGAGCGCAATCAGAACGGTGGCTCCGGGCTTCGCGCCATCGCCGCGCTGCCCGCGCTCGCGGGCAAGTTCGGCGTGGCCGGCGGTGGCCTGGTCGGTGGCGCCGGTCATGCCTTCCCCAAGACCCTCGACCGCCTCACGCGGCCCGATCTCGCCCCGCCGGGCACCCGCACCATCAATATCCTGGACGTCTCCCGGCTGGTCCTGGATGAGGATCTGCGTCCGCCGATCAGAGCGCTGTTCATCTATAACCACAACCCGCTCATCGTGCACCCCGACCAGAATCGGATGCGGCGGGCGCTGTCGCGCGAAGATGTCTTTACGGTCGGCATCGAGGTGGCGATGACCGACAGCATGGCGTATGCGGATGTGGTCCTGCCGGCCTGTACGCACTTTGAGCATCCCGATCTGTACCCCGCGTACGGACAGCAGTATCTGCAGCGCGCCGAGGCGGTGATTGCGCCGGTCGGCGAGAGTCTGCCCAATACCGAGATCTTCCGGCGACTGGCAGCGAGGTTCGGCTTTACCGAACCCGCATTCCGGGCGAGCGACGGCGAGCTGATGGACGCGGCCCTCGACGCGGACGATCCGCGCATGCAGGGTCATGCGCCCAGCGGCATCCCGATCGATCGGGCACTGAGGATGGAGTACGCCGGAGCGGAGCCCGTTCTGTGCGACACCGTCTGGCCGCGAACCCCCAGCGGCAAGATAGAGTTGCTGTCCGAAACCCTGGGCAAACGCTACGGCGCCGCGCTTCCGGGCTACCGGCCGCTCGAGTCCCGGTACCCGCTCACCCTGATCACGCCCGCCTCCGACAAGCGGATCACCTCGACCTTCGGGGGCCTCGCCGCAAGCGATGCGACTCCCATGCTCGAGATGCACCCGCAGGACGCGGCCGGGCGCGGCTTGACGGACGGCGAGCTGGTGAAGGTGTGGAACGAATCCGGAGAAGTGCTCCTGCCGCTGCGCATCACCACGGTCGTGCGCCCCGGCGTTGTTTGCTCCGAGAAAGGCGCCTGGCTGCGTACGAGCCACAACGGGCAGACGGTCTCGGCACTCGCTCCCACGCACAAGGCCGATCTTGCCGAGGGCGCGTGCTTCAACGATGCCCGGGTCGAGGTGCAGCGCGCTGACGGCGCCTCGCGTTACCCCGCCACGGCGCAGCGTTGAGCGCGATGGGATGTCGGATGCCATGAGTAGCTTGTTGGACGATGCCGCGCGCCGCGCGGGCCGGTATCTCGCCGATCTCGGCGCACGCCCGGTAGCACCCGCGCGCGCAGCACTCGACGCACTGGCGGTTTTCAACCGTCCGATCCCTGAACAGCCCTGTGCGGCCGAAGAGGTGCTTGCCGAGCTCGATGAATTCGGCTCGCCCGCGACCATGGCCTCCGCCGGCGGCCGATTCTTCGGCTTCGTCATCGGCGGCTCGTTGCCGGTCACCGTGGCCGCTGACTGGCTCGCCGCGGCCTGGGATCAGAACGCGGGACTCGTCGTAACTTCGCCGATCAACGCCGCCCTCGAGAAGGTGGCGCTGGCGTGGCTGAATGATCTTCTGCGGCTGCCCGCCGGCAGTGCCGGAGGCTTCGTGACGAGTGCCACTGCCGCAAATTTCTGCGCTCTGGCGGCGGCGCGCCATGCGTTGCTCGAGCGCGCGGGCTGGGACGTCGAGGCCCGCGGCCTGTTTGGTGCACCGCCATTGACGGTGGTTGTCAGCGAAGAGGTGCATGCCAGCGTGCGCAAGGCGCTGTCGATGGTGGGCCTGGGGCGCGAGCGGGTCGTGCGCGTGCCGTGTGACGCGCAGGGACGAATGCGGTTGACGGATGTTCCGCAGATCGATGAGCGGACCATCGTCTGCCTGCAGGCAGGAAACGTGAACACCGGCAGCTTCGATCCGATCGCAGAAATCTGTCAGCGCGCGCGGCCACGGGGAGCGTGGGTGCACGTCGACGGTGCATTTGGCTTGTGGGCCGCGGCTGCCCCCGCGCGTGCACACCTCGCGCGCGGGGTCGAGCAGGCTGATTCCTGGGCGACCGACGCACACAAATGGCTCAACGTGCCGTACGACAGCGGCCTGGTGCTGGCACGCGACGCCGTCGCACTGCGCGCCGCCATGTCGATCGACGCCGCCTATCTGGTGCAGGGCGAGGATCGCATTCCCTACCAGTACACCCCCGACTTCTCGCGCCGCGCACGGGGTATTGCAGTGTGGGCGGCGTTGCGTCAGCTCGGCCGCGCCGGGCTTGCCGAGCTGATCGAGCGAACCTGTCGATTTGCGCAACGCTTTGCCGAAGGTCTTACGCGCGCGGGTTATCAGGTGCTCAATGACGTGGTACTCAACCAGGTGCTGGTGTCTTTTGGCAGCGCGGAGCGCACGCGCCAGGTGATCGAGCGCATCCAGAGCGAGGGCACCTGCTGGTGTGGCGGTACGCTCTGGCAGGGACACACCGCCATGCGCATCAGCGTGTCGTCCTGGGCAACGACTGAGGCGGACGTCGAACTGAGCCTGCAGGCCATTCTGCGGGCCGCGGATGCCGGAGCCCGCTGATCTCGCGCCGCCAGGCGCAGCCGCGAGACGTGGCCGAATCCGCCGGCGCCTGCTGTGCGGACTGCTGTGCGTAGCCGGCCACGGAGCAGGCGCCGCCGCTGAGCCCGGCGAGGCTCCCGGCAATGAGCCGTTGCACGAGATCGTGGTGACGGCGACCCGGATCCCCGAGCCTGTCGATCAGGTCCCCGCCGACATCACGGTGGTTTCGGGCAGCGAGCTGCGCCAGCGCAATGCGCAGGACATGGCCTCCGCGTTGAGCCTGGTGCCGGGGGTCGAGGCACCGGCGGGTGGCGATGCCGGCCCATCGAGCGCCGTGCCTTCGTTCTGGGGATTGCATGAATTCGACGCCTTCCTGCTGGTCGTCGACGACGTCCCGTGGGGAGGCGCCTTCAACCCTGCGATAACGTCGCTGAACCTCAACGACGCCGAGCGCATCGAGGTTCTCAAGGGCGCCGCACCTGTCATGTATGGCGCAACCTCCTTTGTCGGAGTCGTGCACCTCATTCATTTCCCTGCCGGCGAGGCGGCCGATGCCGCGGACCTGGCGCTCGGCAGTTATGGCTCGGCACGCGGATCGGCTGCGTTCGCCCTGCCGCAATGGGGCGACTACCGCCACTCGTTTGCTGCCGACGGCGAGAGCCTGGGATTCGCCGACGCGCGCGAGAGCGTCTCCGACGGGCGTCTGCTCTATCGCGCTGCCCTGGACCTGGGGAGCGGCCAGCTGCGCGTGGATGCGAACCTCAACATCGTTCGCGACGTCCCGCCCAGTCCCGTGATCCGCCAGGGCACGGCCCTGACCAGCCTCACGCCGCTGAATGTCAATTTCAATCCTGCGGATGCCGCGCTGCACGAGGACAGGTATCAGCTGGCCGTCGGCTATACGCGGCCAACGCCCTGGGGAACATGGGACACGCTGGTCTCGCTCTCCCACACCCACATTGACGACATCCGCGCCTTCCTGCATCCGGACCTGAGCGGCGCAGCCGACACACAGAATCAGAATCGCAAGATCATCGACGATTATTTCGACACGCATCTGGCCGGGAAGCTGTTCGCCGACACCACGCTGATCGTCGGCACCGACCTGCTCTACGGCTACGGGCGCCAGCCCACGGCCAACGGCAACAGCGCCTACACCGTGCCGCTCAACGGCTCGGTGGTGCCGCCGCCGACGACGCAGTTGCCGGTCAATGAGTTCGGCCTGGTCTCCGATCGACGGTTGTTTGCCGGGCAGTATGCGCAGCTCGACTGGAAGCCGGCTGCGCGCTGGGACGTGCTTGCGGGGGTTCGTCTCAACGAGACCGACGAGGACAAGTTCTCCAGCGATCTCACCGTGCCGCCGTTCACGCCGACGGTACAACTGGCCGAGCAGAGCGCGAGCCGCAGCGTGATCCGCCTCACCGAAACGCTCGGCGCCAGCTACCGCCTCTGGAGTGGTGGCCGCGATGAGGCGGTGCTCTATGCGGATTATCGTGACGCCTTCAAGCCCTCGGCGCTCGATTTCGGCCCGGATTATCAGCCGGCGGTGCTGCGTCCGGAGACTGCAAAGAGCTATGAGGCCGGCCTCAAGGGCGTGGCGGCGGACGGCCGCCTCTCCTACCAGGCGGAGCTCTTTCGGCTGGACTTCAGCAATCTGGTGGTCGCGACCGAGTCCGGCTTTCTCACCAACGCCGCCGGCGAGCAACTGAAAGGCGCGGAGCTCGAGGGGCGCTACCGGTTAACGGACGATCTCGCGCTCGTCGCCAATTATGCCTATCACGACGCGCGCTTCACGCAGTACCTGTTCTTCGATATCGAGTCCAATGCCTACGCCGACGTCGCGGGACGGGAACTGCCGCTGTCGCCCCATCAGCTCGCCTCGGCCGGGATACTCTACGAGCCGCCGCGCGGCTTGACGGCAACACTGCTCACGACCTACGTCGGCCGGCGCTACCTGGATGAGGAAAATATCGCGCCGGTGGGCGGCTATACCCGGCTCGATGCGACGCTCGGCTATCGCAAGGGACATTACCTGCTGTCGCTGGAGGGCTGCAATCTGAGCAACCAGCGCCCGCCGGTGAGCGCGAGCGAATTCGGCAGTGAGTCGTTCTACCTGCTGAACGCGCGCATGATCTGGGTGCGATTGGCTTATCAGCAGCACTAAAGCGCGCGACCGCAGCCTCAGCTGCTCAGCCGGGCGAGAACCGCGGAAAGCGCGCCGCCGCCTCGAGCTCCACCAGACTCTTGTTGTTGCGCACGTATTGTTCACTGGCATCGAACCGCGGCTGATAGTCCCACGAAGTCTGCTGCCCGAGTCGCAGCGCGGCGGCGACCAGCAACCGCCGGCGCTGACTGGCGAGCACCTGCGCGTGCACGCTCTCCAGGGACCAGCTTCGCTGCACACGCGCGCGCAGCGCCTCGGCCATATCATTGCCGGCGCGCGCGGCGAGATTGCACAGCTCGTCCGGGTCATCCGTCAGGTCGAAGAGCTGGTGATTCATTGGACTGGCCGGTTGAAAATCTACCAGCGGGAGCTTATAGGATGGACGCAGCGGCGGACGAGGTCGCACCGCTGGGGGCAGGTTGGCCAACGACAACAATTTCATCGTGGGTAAAGTCGCGATGGTCACGGGCGCCGGCAGCGGCATCGGCCGCCAGGCCGCGCTGGCACTGCTGCGTGAAGGATATGCGGTCGTTCTCGCGGGGCGCAGGCGCCAGGCACTCGCGGCAACGGCGGCGGGGGCCGGGGCTCTCGGCTCGCGAGCTCTCGTCATTGCGGCCGACGTCAGCCGGCCGGCTTCAGTGAGGGCCCTGTTCGCGCGCACCCGTAGGGCCTTCGGCCGGTTGGACGTTCTGTTCAACAACGCCGGTGTCTTCGGAACCGCGGCACCCCTGGAGCAGCTGACGCCACGTCAATGGCAGGAGGTCGTCGACATCAATCTCACCGGGACGTTTCTGTGTACCCGGGAGGCGTTTCGTCTGATGCAGGCCCAGCGTCCGCGCGGCGGCCGGATCATCAACAACGGCTCGCTCTCCGCTTACAGCCCGAGACCGGATTCCGTACCTTATACCGCGACCAAGCACGCCATCGTCGGGCTTACCAAGGCCACCGCTCTCGACGGCCGAAAGTACGACATCGCCTGCGGTCAGATCGACATCGGCAACGCCGCAACGCAGATGACCAGGGCGATGAAGAAGGGCGTGGCGCAAGCTGACGGCTCCAGACGCATTGAGCCCACGCTTGAAGTCGAGCACGTCGCCCGGGCGATCGTCTACATGGCCAGCCTGCCGCTCGATGCCAATGTACAGTTCCTCACCGTGATGGCGACCAAGATGCCCTTCGTCGGACGCGGGTAGGCGAGCGCGGCAGCGCGCTCCTGGCGCGCCCGGCCGGGAAGGCCGCGCGGCGCGCCGTGAGCGTCTGACGCTACCCGCGTGGCTGCGGCACGATGCGGATATAGGGCTTCGGTGCCTTCCAGCCCTGCGGGTATTGCTTCTTCGCGTCGTCGTCGGAGACCGAGCCTGCGATGATGACGTCCTCGCCGCTCTTCCAGTTCACCGGCGTCGCCACTTTGTGCCTGGCAGTGAGCTGCAGCGAGTCGATGACGCGCAGCACTTCATCGAAGTTACGCCCGGTGGTCATCGGATAGACCAGGATCAGCTTGATCTTCTTGTCGGGGCCGATAACGAAGACGTTGCGCACGGTCTGATTGTCGGCCGCCGTTCGCTTGGCTGGATCGCCCGACACCGGCGCCGGCAACATGCCGTAGAGCTTCGACACGTTGTAATCGACGTCGGCGATCATCGGATAGTTCGGCGCGAAGCCCTGCGTTTCCTTGATGTCGCTCGCCCAGCCGGCATGGCGGTCGAGCGGATCCACCGACAGACCGATGATCTTGACGCCGCGCTTGTCGAACTCGGGCTTGATCCTCGCCATGTAGCCGAGCTCGGTCGTACAGACCGGCGTGAAGTCCTTGGGATGGGAGAACAGCACCACCCAGCTGTTCCCGATCCAGTCGTGGAAGCGGATCTTGCCCTCGGTGGTCTCGGCTTCGAAATCAGGCGCAATGTCGTTGAGCGAGAGTGTCATGAGATTCCCCCGGCGCTGATGCCACAGAGTCGCGGATCCTCGCACCTTTGCGCGACCTCTGGCAATGCGCATTCGCCATGAGCTTATGCCGGGTGCGCAGTTGAGCGAGAGCCGCGGCTCCCGGTCGCGTCCTACGGCACGAGTCGCATGCCATCGGCGGCAAATTCTACACTGCCGTGGTAATGGCTCGCGATTGAGGCCTTGACCGCCGCGCGATTGCTATCGACCGCGGGCGAGAGGTGGCTCAGCAGGATCGCCGCGATGTGACTGCGTGCAGCGAGTGCTCCGATCGCATTCGGTGGCGTATGCAGCGAGTAGAGCACCTCGGGTGAACCCGGGGGATCGAGCACCACCGCGTGGAATACGAGCAGAGACGCGCCACGCGCGATCGCTTCCAGTGCGGGCAAGCCGTGCGCATCGATGTCACCGCTGAAGACGATGCTGCGTCCACGGAAGTCAATCCGATAAATGACGGCGGGCGCGTCTCCATGGTGCCCACCGATGGCGCTGATCGCCACGTCCTGGCGACTGAGGATCAGGCGCGGCTGCCCGAGCTCGGTGCTCGAGCCCGGCAGGTCGATGACCCGAAAGCTCACCGGAGCCGAGAAGTCCTTGAGGTAGGCGAAGGCGCCGTGGGCACCGAACAACAAGGTGACGAACCGGCTCGTCGATGGAAACGCGGGGCTGCCCGCATGCGCCGCCCGGCCCGTTGGTCCATAGATGTCGAAGTGGATGGGCTCACCCGCGGAGACAGCGCGCGCCTTCACGAATCCCGGCAACTCGGCGGCGTGGTCGACATGCAGGTGCGTCAGCAGCACGACGTCGAGCGCATCGAGCGATACGTGCGCTTCGCCGGCACGTGCAAACGACCCTGGGCCCGCATCGACGAGTATCCGGGGCTCACCGTCGAGCAGCACGAGATAACTCGATGACGCCCGGCCCAGTGCAGCAGGTCCACCTGAGCCCAGGACGATCAATTCGAGCGGCGCGGGCGAGTGCTCTGTCTGCGGCGTAACCGCCGGCGCTGCAGCGCCGCGACTCCCGGCAAGAATCGCAAGCGCCGACGCGAGCAGCAGCCAGCTGTGAGCTCTGCCTGGCGTGGTCGCATCGGGTTTATTGCGTGAGCGCGCCATCCGGACATCTGATCAGGCGACCGCACAGCTGCGGCGCAGCTGCCGTGCGGCGACCTCGGGCGTGACATCGCGCTGCGCCTCCGCGAGCATCTCATAGTCCACCATGAATTTCCGCACGGCGGCCGATTCGAGGTGCTGCAGCAAGCGCGGTGAGCGCCGCGGCGAGGGTTGCAGCAAGTGCCGGCAGCAGCGCCGGGGCGAGTCTGAGGATCAGGAAATTTCCCAAGCGTGAACATATGGCTTACGCTGCACCCACGCGCCCGGGCGGGTTGTCTAGCGCCCGCTCTGCGGACGACAATCTTAAGATTCGGGCAAGCCTTGTAGAAAGCCGGTCACCACGGGGATCCCCGAGCGAATGAGTCACCGCCGCGCTGCCAGCCTGCCGACCCCTCGTCCGCACGTGGCGCTGCTGATTGAAACCTCGCTTGTGCCCGGTCGCGACATCCTGCGTGGCATCGCCCGCTACCTGCGCGAGCACCAGCCGTGGGCGCTCTATCACGAGCCGCATGGACTCACTGACTCCGCGCCTTCCTGGCTGCGACACTGGCGGGGCGATGGCATCGTCGCCCGTATCCAGACGCGCGCCATGGCGGAGGCAATTCGCGCGGCCCATATCCCGACTATCGACGTGCTGGGCGTAGTGCCGGATCTGCCGTTCCCCCTGGTGCACGTTGATAACACGGCCATCGCCCAAATGGCGGCGGACCACCTGCTCGATCGCGGCCTGCATCACTTCGGTTACTTCGGCATCGAAGGAGAGAACTGGTCGGCGCAACGCTACGCCGGGTTCTGCGCGGCGGTGCAGGCGCAGGTGCCGAAATATGAAGTGCCGCGCGATGCAGCAGGCAGGCGCTCGTGGGAGCGCCTCGAGAACCGCCTGGCCCGCTGGGTCGCGGCTCTGCCAAAGCCAGCGGGCATACTGGTCTGCAGCGATCAGCGCGGTCCGCAGTTCCTGGAGGCATGTCGACGGGCCGATGTCGTTGTCCCTGACGAAGTGGCGGTGATCAGCGTCGATAACGATGAGCCGCTGTGCGAAGTGTGCGACCCGCCGCTTTCGAGCATTCAGGCGGGACATACCAGCGTTGGATACGAGGCCGCCGCGGCCCTCGACGGCATCTTGCGCTCGGGGCGAGCGCCGGATAGGCCTGTGCTGGTCAAGCCGCAGCAGGCGATCACGCGCCTGTCGAGCGA
Source organism: uncultured Gammaproteobacteria bacterium (assembly GCA_963835645.1). GTDB lineage: Bacteria > Pseudomonadota > Gammaproteobacteria > Steroidobacterales > Steroidobacteraceae > 13-2-20CM-66-19. Next base: position 144,436 of record CAWIGQ010000004.1, read on the forward strand.
CATGCTGGCGATTGACGATGCGGCACTGGCAGCTGCGCTGTCGCTCATTCGCGAGCGCGCGCACGAAGGCCTCACGGTGGAGGCGATCGTGCGCCAGGTCGGTCTCTCGCGCAGTGTGCTGCAGCGACGCTTCCGGGCACTGTTGAAGCGCTCGCTGCACCAGGAGATTGTCGCCGCCCGGGTCCGACGAGCCTCGGAGCTGCTGATCAAGACAGACTTACCGCTGGCTACCGTGGCGGAAGATCTCGCGGCCGATTCCGACGGCACGCTCGGCGCAGTCAGCCGCACCGGCTATCGGACGCGGGTGCGAGTGCTCGGTCAGCGGTGGTGCAAGGGGTCCAGCAGACGTGACCACAGCGAGCGAATCGAAGCTGGCGCTTCGAGCGCGCGTACTGCGCCGCGGTGAGTTGCACGATCTCGGCTGAATCAAAATACGACGAGAGGTAACGTGCCACCGTTTTCGCGGTGCTGACCTCCTTGAAGTATCCCAGCCGCAACGCATGGCGCACCACATCGTTCTCGAATCGAACATCACAGTGGAGGCTGTAAAGGTCGAAGAGGTCCAGGCGCGGGACGCTGCGCGGATCAATGGGAACCGGTGAGGTACGGAGCTGAATCACATAACGCGAGGTCGCGTCCGCTTCCGTGACTGGCGTCGGCTGGCCCCTGGAATCGTTGAGATTGCTCATCAGTTTCCCTCTCGTTTCATGAAGAGATGGTTTTGGAGGCAACCTGGGACTCGGCACTTTCGATGCCGCCGGTCGTCACCGCGGTGATCGCAAAGTAGTAGGTCGTGCCGGCGGCAAGCCCGTCGATTACGTAAGTCGCCAGACCGGTGTTGGAAAGGGTGATCGTGCTCGTAAGCTTGTCCGGAGCCGTGCCGTAGTAAATCTTGAAGCCACCCAGGTCCGTCAGGGCGGACCCGTTGGTATTCGTGCTCGGCGCGATCCAGCTGAGTGTTGCGCTCGACGTAGCTGCTTTGGGCAGCAGCGCTGGTGGCGGCGTCTGATTCCCGCCGCCGGCGGGCGGCTGCTCGAGGGAGCTGGCCGATGATGTCGGGCCTGAGGCATTCGACGAGTCGTCTGCTCCTCCACAGCCGGCAAGTATCAACGTCGCCGCAAGCGCAACCCACGACGACAGACGGAAGATCGATCCAGAGTGCTGCATTCGGACTCCACAACCGGTTAACGGAACGTCATTCCGGTTGTCGGGAACCGATGTGTGGGCGTTGCACGACCTGGCCTGATGCGGCAGGCCGAGTGTCTAACGAAGCGGCGTCACCGCCCCGGCAACCCCGCTGTCATAGGCTTGGGCCCTTAGACCGGAGGCTTTGCGTCCTCATCTTTCGATGAGTTTGCCTATTGCTACGCTCACACGATGCCCTGCGGCTGCAGACGGGCCAATCGTGATTCCACGCATTCTCATGCGGACAGTACTTATGCGGAAGCGCCGGCAGGTCCGGCCGGGATCGCCGGCATTGCGCGCAGCGCGAACAGCGTCACAGTCTGCTCGCTTCGCCGCCCGAATTGTCAGCGCAGCAGCTCTTGGGCGAAGATTCGCACGGCGCAACCCCCGCGGATAACCGTGCGCAGCTGGACCTTCGTAGCGGCGCGATGAAGGAGACGTCATTGTCATTTTCCAATGTATATGACGATGCGCAGAGAGCGGCGAGCTATGCCACGCTGGAGTTCCCCGGCACTTACTACCTGGCGTACCGCGACTTGCCGGCCATCATCGCGGCGAATGTCAAAGGACTCGTCGCGCTCGATTTTGGTTGCGGGGCTGGCCGCTCTACCGGGTTTCTGAAAAACCTGGGCTTCGATGTCATCGGCATCGATATTTCGCCCAGTATGATCGAACTGGCGAGGAAGGCCGACCCACACGGATCGTATGAATGGGTCGCTGAAGGCGATTTCAGCGGGTTCGAGCGCGACAGCTTTGACGTTATTCTCTGTGCATTCGCGTTCGACAACATTCCCGATGTCGACAAACGCACCCGCCTGTTGCGCGGCCTGCGAGAGTTGCTGGATCAGGACGGGCGAATCATTTTACTGGGCTCGACGCCGGAGATTTACACGCACGAGTGGGCGTCGTTCACCACCAGGGAGTTTCCACAAAACCGCAGGGCCAGGAGCGGTGATACGGTGCGGATCATAATAAAGGACGTCGCGGATCAACGCCCCGTAGTGGATCTGGTGTGGTTCCACGAGGACTACCTGCGTCTGTTTGCCGCATCAGGACTGGATCTGATCGCGTGTCATAAACCACTCGGACGGGAAGACGAGCCTTACCACTGGCAATCGGAGCTCTCGATAGCTCCGTGGATCATCTACGTTCTCGCGGCTGCGGTTACCCGCGATACCGTCGTGGCAGATACACTCGCCTGAGCCGACCTCAGGACCAAGGGGAAAACATGCAAATCCGTCGCGCACCTTCACCGTGCTCCAGGCTGATGCGTTGTTGTGTCGCACTGGGCGCTCTTGCCATCGCGACCGTGCAAATGGTCGATGCAAATGCCGCGCCGGCGACGGCTGCGGCAGGCGGTGAGAGCGCATCTGTGGTCAACCCGAGGCTTTTCGCGGCCCTGCAGTGGCGGGGCATCGGACCCTATCGTGGCGGGCGCGCGCTCGCCGCCACCGGCATCCCCGGGGATCCCGCCACGTTTTATTTCGGCGCGGTAGCGGGCGGGGTCTGGAAGACTACCGACGGCGGCGCCACCTGGCTGGCACTGACCGATCACACGGCCATCTGCTCCGTCGGCGCAATCGCGCTCGCCCCCTCCAATCACAACGTCATCTACGTCGGCACCGGCGAAGCCGCGCCGCGCGGCGATATGACCTATGGCGATGGGGTCTACAAGTCGGTCGACGGTGGCAAGACCTGGAGCAATATCGGACTTACCGATACCCGCCAGATCGGGGCGCTGATCGTCGACCCGGACAATCCGGACATCGTGCTGGTTGCTGCTCTGGGGCATGCCTTCGGTCCCAACACGGAACGCGGCGTGTTCCGCACGACCGATGGCGGCAAATCCTGGACGAAGGTGCTCTACAAGGACGAGCAGACCGGCGCGATCGACGTCAGCTTCGATCCGCACAACTCAAGAATTGTCTATGCCGCACTGTGGCAGGCACGGCGGCAGCCGTGGAATTTCTCGAGCGGCGGTCCCGGCAGCGGGCTGTATCGTTCCACTGACGGGGGTGGGAGCTGGACGCGCCTGTCGGGCAACGGGCTGCCCACGGGTATTCTCGGGCGCATCCACGTCTCGGTCTCCGGCGCGGACTCCAAGCGCATCTACGCGATGATCGAGGCGGCACAAGGCGGTCTGTTCCGCTCCGATGACGGCGGGGTGCACTGGCAGCGAGTCAACGATGACGGACGGCTCAGCCAGCGGGCCTGGTATTTTTCCACGATCCTCGCTGACCCGAAGCACCTCGACACGGTGTACGCCGCGAACACCGGGCTGTTCCGCTCCACCGACGGTGGCAGGACGTTCGAACTCCTGCCCGCGCGCCATGGCGATCATCACGGACTGTGGATCGATCCGACCAGTCCAGACCGGATCATCGAGGCGAGCGATGGCGGCGCCTCGATCTCGTTCGATAACGGCAAGACCTGGAGCACACAGAAGAATCAGCCGACGGCACAGTTCTACCACGTGTCGGTCGACGACCGCTTCCCCTACTATGTCTACGGCGCGCAGCAGGACAATACCAGCGTCGCCATCGCCAGCATGGATGTCGAAGGCGCCATCGTGGCGCGCGACTGGTACGACGTGTTCAGCGGCGAGAGCGGCTTCGTCATCGCCGATCCGCGCGATGCCGACATTGTCTATGGCACCAGCGAAAACTTCGTCGGCCGCTTCAACAAGCACACGATGCAGTTGCAGGTGATCTCGGTATGGCCGATCGACGCCTCAGGCCATGCCGCCAAGGACCTCGAGCATCGCTTCAACTGGACCTCGCCGCTGCTCATGTCGCCGTTCGACCCGGACACGCTCTATTACGGCATGGAGCGCCTCTACCGCACGACCAATGACGGCAGCAGCTGGAGCGCCATCAGCCCCGATCTCACGCGCAACGACAAATCCAAGGAGCAGGCCTCCGGCGGCCCCATCACCAAGGACATCACCAGCGTCGAGTACTACGACACGATCTTCGCCATCGCGGAGTCACCGCTGGCCAAAGGCATGATCTGGGTCGGAACCGATGACGGCCTGATCCAACTCACCCGCAACGACGGCGGCAGCTGGGCGAACGTGACTCCCCGCGAAATGCCGCAGTGGAGCACGATCAGCATGATCGAGCCGTCGCGCTACGATGTGAGCACCGCCTATGTCGCGGTCGATCGCCACAAGCTCGACGACAACAGGCCGTTTATCTTCATGACCGGCGATGGCGGCCGGAGCTGGAGGCGCATCGATGCCGGCCTGCCCGACGGGTCGTTCGTTCACGCGGTTCGCGAGGATTCGCTCAAGCGCGGTCTGCTTTATGCCGCCACCGAAACCGGCGTCTTCGTGTCCTTCGACGACGGGCAACACTGGCAGAGCCTGCAGCTCAATCTGCCGCGCTCTCCGGTTCACGACCTGGTGGTCAAGGGCAACGACCTGGTGGTCGCCACCCATGGCCGCTCATTCTGGATTCTCGACGACGTTACGCCCTTGCGGCAGGTCGCCGCCGCAGCGGCAGCATCGAGCGTGTACCTCTACACGCCCGAAACCGGTTACCGGCTCTACTATCCTGACCAGGTGGATACGCGCCCGCCCGTGGGCCAGAATCCGCCCGCCGGCATTCTCATCGACTACCATCTGCCTGCGCTGCCCACGGGCGCGATCGGCATCGACATTCTCGATGCCCAGGGCGGCGTGGTGCGCCATCTGACCAGCGTGAAGGCGGCGAAGGGCGAGCAGCCGCCGGAATGGCCGGATCAGGTGCATCCCGAGGACACGCTGCCGGCGCAGCAGGGCATGAACCGCTTTGTCTGGGATCTGCGCTATGACGACCCGGTGCAGATTCCCGACGCATTCTACGAGGGCCTGCCGCCACGCGGACCGCTCGTGCTGCCCGGCAACTACACCATCAAGCTCACCTACGGTGGGCAGACGCAGACTGTGCCACTGACCGTTGCCCCCGATCCGCGCGACCAGGGCTCGCTCGCGGGCCTGCAGCAGAAGTTCGCGCTGGCGATGGAGGTCTATCACGACCAGGATGCGCTGCATCGCGCCGTGAACGACATTCGCGCCGTCAGGAGCGCGGTCGCGGCTGCGCTGCAGAAGGCGAGCGGTACGCCAAACGGCGCAGCGCTCACGGCCGAGGGGAACGCACTCCTCAGGCAGGCCTCGCAAATCGAAGCGGTGCTGATGCAGGTCAATATCAAGGGGTCCGAGGCCAATCTGAATTTCCCCGGCATGTTGAACGAGCAGATCTATGCCTTCAGCGGTCTGCTCGACGACGCCGACACGGCACCCAACGCGCAGGAGATCGAAACCTATGCCGGCCTGCACACCAGTCTCGGCGCGCAGCTTGCTGCCTGGGATGGTCTGAAGAGGAGGCAGGTCTCTGCGTTCTGTGCGCACGCGCGCAGCGCGGGCGTGCGCGATTCGTCGACCAGCGCTTGTCCGTAGGACGTGCGGTACTTCGGCAACCGGCGAGTGGGTGGATTGGAGGCGGATGCCCCGCGGTCAACGAAAACAAGTCAGAGCCTGCCGTATCTGTGCCTGATGCTGCTATCGCCGCTGGCGACGAGCGCAGCGATTGCCCAGGACAAGAAGCAGGCAGGCCCGAAACACTGCTGCAGATCGAGGAGGCGTACGCGGACTTCAATGATGCCTATGGTGCCGTATCGCTGATCGACTCCGACCCCGACCGCTATCCGGACCGCAGTTATGCCGGTAAGAGCCGCGAGGCCTGGCAACAGATCTACGCTGTAAAGCGTGCGGAGCTTCTGGCTAACCTGAAGAGAGTTCCGGTGCGGGAGCTATCCGCGGCAGACGCGAGAGCCCTGCAGGTCATGCGCGCCGCGGTGCTGGAGTCTTCCTTAACGCCGCAGTCACTGGCGCCCGTGGGCCGCTGCAAGGATGCGCAGCGGCAGGATCTGCAGCTGGAGCCCCTGCAGCAAGCTCTGTACGCCTGCTTCGCCGAACTTGCCAACAGCCTTGAATTCGAGAACGGCACGCTCACTCGAGTGGCGGCGTTCGAGCTGCTGACGCGCATGGCGGAGCCGCAGCGTCGCAAGTCTCTGTTCATGGCTTTCCTGCCGCTGTGGCAATCGCTCAATGGCGGTGACGAAACGCACAGTCCCTACCGCCGGATGATCAGGATGGCGGCGGTGCAGGCCAGGAAGAAGCGATCGCCCATCGATGCTGCGGCGCGCACCGTCGGCGTATCGGTCGCTGAGACCGAACGTTGGCTGGTACGCATCCTCGATAGCTGGAGGCAGGTGAGCGGCGACGTTGCGGTTGAGCCCTGGGACTATCGCTTTGACGGTGGCGCGGCCGAACGCGAGCTCGCCGGGGCCATCCCGCGCGAAGCGCTGCAACCGCTGAGTCAGCGCTACTACCTGGATCTTGGTCTGGATCTTGCGAAGTCGCACGTGATCTACGATCTGGATGCGCGCACCGGCAAGGCACCGCTCGCGTACACCGACTACGTGCGGCGCGGCCGGATGCTCAACGGCATCTGGCAGCCGACGATCGTGCGTGTTTCGGCAAGTTATGAGCACGGCGGCCTCGGTCCGCTCAACGAACTGGTACACGAGAATGGCCACGCCGCGCACATGCTGGCCCTGCGCACGCGGCCCGCCTTCATGGATCTGGGCGATCCGATCTTCTTCGAAGCCTTCGCGGACGTGCCGGCATGGAGCGTGTACGACCCGGCCTGGCAGAAGAAGTATCTCGGCATGAGCGTTGCCGAATCCGTCTCGCTGCGAGCTCTGTACTCGGCTGTCATGCTCGACGTTGCCTGGGCTCTCTTCGATCTACGCATGCTGCGTGGTCCCGACGCTGATCCCAACTCGGTGTGGACTGACATCACCAGCCGCTACATGCACATCAAGCCGCATCCGGAGCTTGCATGGTGGGCGGTGCGGGTGCAGCTGGTCCACAAGCCCGGGTACATGGTGAACTACGGTCTGGGCGCCGTAATCACCGCGGACATCAGGCAGCGCATCGCGGAGCTGCTCGGTCCTTTCCAGGTCGGTGATGTCCGCTGGTATGGCTGGGTGTCCGAGCGCTTGCTCAAGACAGGGCAAGAGTATGAAACGAGCGAACTGTTGCGGCAGTTCCTTGGGAGGCCGGTCTCTCCTCAGGCGCTGCTCGGCGAATTGCAGAGGATGGCGGTTCCTGGCGCGACCACTGGCTCGCTGCCGTAAGGCGTTAGTCCCGAGGAGCGGTTCCGAACACTTCTAACGGCGCTTCAGCATCTCGGTGAGGATGATCGCATCCTGCTGGTCCTGAGGACGATTCGATGCGAGCTTTGAGCGCAAGATGTCCTCCAGGCTCGCGGCACGCAATTCGATACCAAAGGCCTGATAGGTAACGGCCGATTTAGCGAGATCGTCGTAGCCTTGGGTGCCGCTCGGCTTGAAGATGAGGTCCAGCCGGCCGGCGTCGGTCGTCAGGTTCCAGACACTGGCGCGCCCGAGCGTATCGCCATCACAGCTGAAAGGTAGGCCTTCCGGCACGGCTTCCGTGTAAACGCGCGCGTGCAGATCGCGCAGCGCCGCGGACAGGCGTTTGAGATTGTCAGGATCGGTGGCTGGCGTAATGTCGGCATCAGCCGTGAGGCGCGGGAAACCCTGCAGGCGCGCGGCGGTAGCGCCCACCAGGACGTAGAGGACTCCGCGCTTCGACAGGGCGCGGAGGATTCGCTCCGGGTCAAACGGCCCCGTCATCGACACGCGTCGCGGCCGCAAGGAAGCGCGCCGCGTGATGCAGTTCCAGCAGGCGCTGTTCGGGCGTCAATCGCAATATACGCGGGACGTCGTCGAGCATATGAGAGCGGCTACGCCTCGGACTGAGTACTGCTTGCAAGTCAAAACCCGCACGGTTCACCAAACGCTGCAGCGTTTTCCAGCTTGGGCTGGTAGCGCCACTCTCAATACGGGCGATGACGGACTGTGACGTACGCGCACGGCGCGCCAGATCGCGTTGCGTTAGCCCGGCGCCGCGCCGGGCGGAGACCAGCAGTCGTGATGCCGTTGTCTGAGCCACCTCGACATGATAGCCAGAAAGCTATCAGACGGCAAAGGCGTATTCGACGCTGGCCAGCTCGCACAACCACGGCCTGTTCAGTCCGTGGAGAGATCGGCTGAAAAACTGGATCGTGCTACAGTCATCGGACGATGCAGCCACCGCGTCAACGGGCGCAAAGTGCGCAGAACCTACGGGAAGAGAATCGCCGTTTCTACGACTTACTCTGGTCCGGCGCTCGCTTAGTCGAGCCCCAGCGGTTCAATACGTGGCCGCTCGTACGTTCCCTGCTGCCCAAATCCGCTCGACGGCTCGAGGTTGCGCCCGGCCTCAGACCGCGCCTGCCTCTGGAAGACACTCAATTTGTGGACATCAGCGCGCCAGCGCTGGCGAAGCTTCGCGGGCGCAATGCGCACGTCGTACTGGGTGATGTGTCCTCTCTGCCCTTTGTGGACGGTGCATTCGATCTGGTATGCGCACTCGATATCATAGAGCACGTCGAGGATGATGATGGCGCCTTGTCGGAGCTAGTGCGGGTTGCGAAGCAGGGTGGCACCCTTCTGATCTCGACGCCGCTGCACCCTTCTCGTTGGACCTCGTTCGATGACTTCGTGGGCCACAAGCGGCGTTACGAACCACAGCGCCTGGTGGCAAAGCTGACCCAGCATCACCTCGCCGTTGCAAGCAGCGCGGTGTTTGGGATGCAGCCGCGATCCTCGCTTCTCGTCAACATCGGAATGTGGTGGCTCATGCATCATCGTGAGCGGGCCATGCGGTGGTACAACCAGATATTTATGCCGCTGGGACTTCGGTTTCAGAAGAAGCTGGATCTCACCCCGGGAATGATCGCGACGGACGACGTCGATGAGATTCTGCTCGTGTGCCTGAAGAGTCGCTCCGGCCTCGCCTGATCTGCTGAAATCATCGCTTAGGAGGAGGGGCTGAGGCGGCAGGAACTCCGACAGCCGTGGAACTCGAATCGGCATCGACTTCCTTCAACCGACTGGCTTGCAATACCCCGGTGCGCTCAAGCACCGGATAGGCGACCGAGCAGATATGCGAATGGATGCGTTTCAAGTCGCGCAGGACGTCCAGATGCAGCGAGCTGGACTCGATGCTCTCCGGGCGCCCTTCCCGCAAGCGCGCGAGATGGCTTTCGGCCGCGGCCAGCTCAGCGGCGCGGAGCGTCGCCTTTTCGGTTAGCAACTGCCGCGCGATTCTAACGTCGCCGGACATGAAGACGCTGAAAGCCAGTTTGAGGTTGTTGAAGACTTCCTGATGGAATGATTCCAACTCTGCTGCGCCTTCCTTCGAGAAGACGACCTTGCGCTTGATCTTCTTGGCCGCAAGCTCCATGAGATTCTTGTCGATGATATCCCCGACATGCTCCAGATTGATTGAAAAGGAGATGATTTCCATCGCCCGCTGACCGTCTGATTGGCTAAGGCTCTCGCGGGTGATCTGGGTGACGTACAGCTTTACCGCCTCATCGAGCCGGTCCACGGCATCATCCATGCGGCAGATTTCTGCTACCAGTTTGCGGTCGTCGGTCAGGAGTGCCGTCATCGTCTGGCGCAGCATGCTTTCGATGATGTCGCCGATATGCAGGGTTTCGCGCGCCGCACAGGCTAGGGCCACGGAGGGTGTCGCGAGGGCGGTCTCATCCAGATACAGCGGCGTCGACGGGTCACTAGGTTTCACGCGCTCCGGCAGCAGCCGTGTCAACAGCGCTGCCACGCCGTCCAACGGCAGAATGAAAACGAGCGCCAGGGCTACATTGAACGCGGTGTGAAAATCAGCGGCCATCCGCGAGGGATTGGGCTCGATGCGAGCGAGTGCCTGGGCGATTGGGTGCAAAAACGGGAACACCAGCGCGCACCCTACCAAGCGATTGAGCAGATTGCCCAATGGCAGCCGGCGGCTGGCAGGATTGTCACCCTGGCTACCCTCGACAAAGGGATTGATCGCACTGCCGAGGTTGGCACCGAGGATCAGGGCCAGCGCGGCAACCGGCGTGATGAAATGCGAATAGGCAAGGGACATCACCAGTAGAACCACCGTCACGCTGGAGTGGGCGGCCCAAGTGAGTGCGGCGGCCATCAGAAGGCACAGCAAAGGCTCGCCGGTCATCGCGCCGAGCAGACTGCGGACGGCCGGCGCGTTCTCGGCAGGCGCCAGGGTGTCGAGGAGGATGTGCAGTGATAACACCATGAGACCCACGCCGATGGCCACTCGCCCGAGATCGCGGGTGCGTGTCAGCCCGCCACGCTTGAACGCAATCACACCGATCAGAAACAGGACCGGCGCCACCGCCGAAACATCGAAAGAGAGGACCTGGACGATGAGCGTGGTGCCGACATTCGCGCCCAGCATGATTGCGAGCGCGGGGACCAAATCGACTGTGCCGCCGCTGACGAACGAGGCGGTCATCAAACCCGTCGCGGTGCTGCTTTGAAGGAGCGCGGTCACGAACATGCCGGCCACGAACGCGACGCAACGATTGCGCAGCGCCATTCCCAGGAAGCGTCTTAGGTCGGAGCCAAAGGCGCGCACTATCCCGGTGCGAACCATATGCAGGCCCCACAACAGCAGAGCGACGCCGCCCGTCAGATCAAGAAGAATCATGCTTCCCATGGCCTCATCTTACATCCTGGCCGCGGCGTACAGGTTCAGCTCCAGCGCCTCGTCATGAACGAGCCTGGATGGTGGACCCACGCGACGGTCATTCAACCGGCGCGAATCAAGACTTATCGTTTCGAAAATCGCATTTTGCGTGGGTACGATGCCGACCTGCTGATTTGGCCCGACTGCAAGAGACCACATGACTATTACTGGTGAGGAGTGTCCGCGGCAGCTCGAACCCTGTGCCGCGTTGGATGATGATTGTCTGACGAACAATCGGCGCGATTCGTCGGCTTTAAACGCCCCGACTCGTGTCTTTCTCCTCAGCCCTCGGCGCGCCTGAGATAGCGAACGCGCTGCGTCGGGCTGCCCTCGAATTTCTCACGTGCGCGTTCGAGCAGCAGGCGCGCCTCGGAAGCCGGCAAGGCGCGGCTCAGCAGGAACCCCTGGCACTGCGCACACTGGTGCGCCTGCAGGAAGCGGAACTGCGCGAACGACTCGACGCCTTCCGCGACCACTTCCACCTCCAGCGCCCGCGCCATCGCCAGAATGGCTGCGGCAATCGCGCGATCGCCGGTGTCGCTGCCCAGATCTCGGATGAAGGAGCGATCCAGTTTGAGCCGATCGATCGCCATGCGGCGCAGGCGCTGGAAGTTGGAGTAGCCGGTACCGAAGTCATCGATCGCGATCGATACGCCGATGGCGTGCAGCTCCTCGAGCACGCTCGCCGCCCGCGCCTCCTCAAGCATGATCATCGATTCGGTAATCTCGAGCTCGAGCAGAGTGGACGTCAGTCCGGTCTCAGTCAGGATCGTCGCGACCTGAGCCACGAAATTGTGCATGGCGAATTGCTGAGTCGCGACATTGACCGCGATGCGCGGAATCGCGAGGTCCTCGTCATGCCACTTCTTGGCCTGCTGGCACGCGGTCCGCAGCACCCATTCGCCGATCGGAACAATCAGCCCGGTCGCCTCGGCGATCGGAATGAACTCGGTCGGCGGCACGGCACCAAGCTCCGGATGGACCCAGCGCAACAGCGCTTCCATGCCTGTCACGTCGCCGGTGGTCATGTTGATCTGCGGCTGATAGTGCAACGACAATTCACCGCGCTCGAGCGCGCCGCGCAACTTGGTCTCGATCGTGTAGCGTTGAAGGGCGCCCTCGTTCATCGAGGCATCGAAGAAGGCATAGGTGCCCGGCCCACGGCGCTTGCAAAAGTACATCGCGAGATCGGCATGACGCAGGAGCGCACTGGCGTCGGCGCCGTCAGTTGGCGCGACCGCGATACCAATACTCGGCGTAATCGCGATGGTGTGCTTCGAGAGCGGCATGGGCTCGTCCAGTGCGGCGATCAAGCGTTCGGCCACACGCGCGGCATCGTCGCTGCTGCCGATCTCGGGCAGTACCACCATGAATTCATCGCCGCCCAAGCGGGCGAGATCGCCGCTACACCCGATCGAGAGCTCATCGGCCTTGCGGTTCCCGCCGCTGCGCAGCGCCTTGCGCAGCCGGTCGGTTGCGGTAACCAGGACTTCATCGCCGATGCTGTGGCCGAGGGTGTCATTGATGCGCTTGAAGTTGTCTAGGTCGATGTAGATGAGCGCGAGCAGGCGTCCATGCTGTTGCGCGGCGGCGAGCGCTGCGCGCAAGCGGCGGTGCGCCTGTTCGCGATTCGGCAGCCCCGTCAACGAATCGCAATAGGCTAGCTGCACGACGTGCGCCACCATACGGTCAAACTCGCGCGCCAGGACCGCGATTTCATCCTTTCCCCTGAAATCGAGCCGAGTTGTAAGATCCGCGCCTTCACCGATCGCGACCGCATGGCGAGTGACTCGAGCGAGTGGGTTCAAGACCGTCCGATTCAAGAGAATTACCAACAATACGACGATCATTACGGCAGCAATCATGAGATACGCGAACGCGTAGTACACCGCTGCATAGCCCCGCTGCGTGATCTCCCGCGGCACGTCGATTCGCAGCGTCAAGATCGGACGACCATAAATGTCATAAAAGGGCTGATAAACCTGTATGAACCGGTCCGTTTCGACCAGCCGATCCGGACCACGCGAATTCGATGGCGGCAACAAGGAGAGATTCGCCTGCGCCTGAGCACCAATCGCTGCGACCTCCCGAGGTGATATCAGCCTGCCCATGATCACCATGCCGCGGGGCGGCCCATGCCCAAAGCCGTCCAGTACCGGCGCGGCGGCAGCGAGCAGGATTCCGCGATTGGTTTGCAAGAAACCATAAGCCGGTCGCCCGTCGTGCAAATTGCCACGCCACGGGAAGTCCTGGGGCAGCGTCTGGCGAGCCGCGAAGTCCAGATCGAGCGGTCTGTCGGTTCGCAAATCAAGAGTCGCGGACGCGAGAAATTGTCCGCTCGGATCGGTGAATATCAGCGTGTTGATGTTAAGCTGCGTAAGGCCGGCGGCGGTAACCTGTTCAGTGATGAAAGTCTGGTTATGGTCTTGCGCGAAGCGCCAAGCGTCCGTCCAGTTTCCCCAGCTAGCCGCTGACAGCGCGAGCTGTGCGAACGTCCGATCCAGGGTGAACTGAATGCGCCGCATCGCAACCTCGGCCTGGGTGTGCTCGAGCGCGGCAAAGCTGGGCATTAGCACGTACCGCGCGACAAGGATTCCTGTCACGCCAAGAGCTGCGAACAACGTAGCGATCAGTGTTGTTACCTTCCAACGAATCTTCATCGTTTGACTTCTAGCAGTAAATTGACACCATTTATTAGCGTCGGCGTCAAAATTGGGCGATCCATCAGCGGGCGTATCCCGGGAACTGTGACAGTTATCACAGTTGAATTTTGCGCGAGCCGGAACGTCTCCTCGGCCTTCCGATGGCGGTCAACAGCGTGGTTGCCGTGATGGACGCCCGACGGGGTTCGTTGTAAACATTTCGACCGTTTGATTTTAGAGGAGATGCAGCATGGACCGATTCACGGGCGGTTGCCTTTGCGGCCACGTCCGAATTGTCGCGTCGGGACTCCCATACCGGGTCGGCCTTTGTCACTGTCTCGACTGCCGCAAGCATCATGGGGCCCTTTTCCACGCTTCCGCGGTGTTCCCTCAGGGTGCGGTGACGATCGATGGCGAAACACGCGACTACGCCGGGCGATTTTTCTGTCCCCGCTGCGGCTCGTCCATTTTCGCACGCACCGCAGACGAAATCGAAGTGAACCTAGGATCCCTGGATGCCCCTGACCAACTGATGCCAACCTACGAAAGCTGGATCGTCCGTCGCGAGTCCTGGTTGCCGCCGTTTCCGCTCACGAGACGATACGAGCGCGATCGTGACGCCACGGGTCGCTTCGAGGAGTAGGTGGCACGAACGGTGCGAAGGCGCCGTTACGAGGTGACCGAGATGTATGCCTCGATCGAGATCTCGAACCAGATCCGAAAGAGGGGCCTATGAACATTGATCGACTGATCGCGTCTTTCGCTGCCGCGCTGGCGCTGTGCATCACGGCAGCGCCCATGTGCCCTGCACAGGTGCCAACATCGGGCGCGGCAGCCGCGCTTCCCGCCGCTTCAGACCCCGACGCGCTGTGGATGAGCCGCCGCCTCACTGCCTTCGAGAGGCAAGACCACCGTCGGCTGCCGCCGCAAGAGGCGATCGTATTCGTCGGCGGCAGCATCTTCGAGCAGTGGATGTCTGTGACTGAGCAGATGGCCCCGCTGCCAGTTTTTAACCGCAGTCGGCGGCTCACAGACGGACTATCAATTGAGCCATATCGAACAGCTCGTACTGCAATATCGTCCGCGCATCATTGTTTATTATTGTGGCAGCAATGACATTGACGCAGGCAAGAGTGCCACGATCGTCTCAACAAATTTCCGGCATTTCGTCGACCGCGTTGCGGCCGAGCTGCCGACGACGAAGGTGATCTTTGCCTCGATTCTCCGGGCGCCAGAGAAAAGAGCGCGTTGGAACATCGTCGACGCCGCGAATGCCGAGATAAAGACTTACGCGACTGGAAATGACCGCGTGATCTACGTCGACATCAATAAGGCCGTCTTCAACAGCCGCGGCGGCGTGCGTCTCGATCTGTACCAGAGCGATCAACTGCATTACAAACCGCCGGCCTACGTCGAATTCACGCGTCTCATCAAGCCCGTATTGCAAGACGCCTGGCAGTCACTGCAGGTACACGAGGACGCTTCAACCAAATAAGCACCGCCAGTCGCCGTCGATTTAAGCCCGAATTGGGCGATGAGCCTGGTTGGTATTCGATGCCATCTAGGTAATTGTGGGAAGCTCGGTTTTGTCGCGCTCGCTGGTGGATGATGATCTTGCCCGGGTGCAAAGATCGATCGGCGGGTGTCAGTCGCTCCCATGATGGACTGGAGCGACTAAGGCCGTTTCTCAGAGACACTTGTCTCCTTTACGTCTCCTCGAAAATCCCCCTCCACGCACGGCAAAGCCGCTCCGCCGCCACACTCCTCTGTCGCGGTTGCGCCATAGTCCCGCGATATAGGGAGGAAAGCGCTGATCTTGCGATACGCCAGGCCGCCGGCGCAGGCGCAACTTGGGGGTGTGGAGCGCGCAATATGGGCAGCTCTCCCGGTCTGGCGCGGCGTGCGCACCTTTATCGTGTGCGACGAACGGGTCCCTGACCCAAACCATGGAATGCCGCCATGCCACGCTACATGGTCGAGAGAGAGTTTCCTGACGGACTGCAGATTGCTGCCGATGAGACCGGTGCTAAGGCATGCATGGCCGTGGTGGAAAGCAACCAGTCTGATCAGGTCACCTGGGTTCACTCGTATGTGAGCGCGGACAAGAAGAAGACTTTCTGTGTGTACGACGGGCCTACGCCCGAGGCCATTCGCCGCACGGCAAGCCGCAGCAAGCTCCCGATCGAGCGCATCACCGAGGTCCGCGTGCTCAACCCGTATTTCTACAAGTAACTGCCTCGCGGCAGCGGAGGAAGCGTCCCATGAATGCCTCGCTCATCAAGCCAATCACGCGTGCACTTTGCACACTGCTCGTCCTGCAACTACCGCTCATCGCCGCGGCAGGGGACGCTGCAACCCCTTTGATCGACAAGGTGCACAACGCCACCGCGCGCTACGTCGACATCAATGTGGCGATTGCGGAAGGCTTCGTACCGGCCACCCCGTGCGTCAGCGGGCCGGATACCGGGGCGATGGGTGTGCACTTCGTTCTGCCCGCGCGTATCAGCGCGGGTGTACTGAACGCGGAGCAGCCGGAGGCGCTCATCTACGAGCCGATGCGCAACGGCGCGATGCGTCTGGTCGGGGTCGAATTCATCGTGCTCGAGAGCGTCTGGGCGAGCAAGAATCCCCCGGGCAGTGTGCCGGCGCTGGACGGGAATCTGCTGAACTACATCGGCGCACCCAATCGCTACGGACTGCCGGCGTTCTACGAAATCCATGTCTGGGCATGGGAGCATAACCCTCAGGGAAGTTACGCCGACTGGAACACCAGCGTCACCTGCGCCCACCAGGTGCTCAATTGAGCCGACCCGGCTGCGGGCTTCCGCTATTGAAGTTGCTCATTCCGGAGATGACCACTCATGAAGACTCTGACTACCCTTTTGAGTTCACTTGTCCTAAGCGCCACTGTCGTGGCCAGCGCGCAGTCCTTGCCGGCGCCAGCTACGAACAGCAGCATTCACCGTTATGTTGTCGAGCGCACCTTCCCAGAGGGTGCGCTCGACGGGCTCGACGCGGTCCTCAAGGCAAAGGTTAATGCCAACAACGCCAAGTTTGGCGTGCACTGGGTGATGTCGTACGCTAACGCCACGAAGACCAAGACCTACTGCGTCTACGAGGGACCGAGCGAAGCCGCCATCCGCAAGGCGGCGACCGCCAACGGTCTGCCGGTCGATTCCGTCACCGAGGTTCCGGTAACGCTGTTACCGAAGTAGGACAATCCCGCGGGACGTTGACCACGCTGCAGCGGCCCGATTGTCCGCGCTCGCGGGGCTGCGTGATACTAGGTTATCTTGTCGGTCTGCTTGCGTGTTAGCGCAACCGCCTCGGCGCGCGTTTGCACGCCGAGTTTCGCGAGGATTGTGGAGATATGATGCTCGACCGTCTTCGTCGAGAGGAACAGGCGCCTGGCAATTGTTGAATTGCGCAGACCCTCGGACAGCAGCGCGAGAACCTCGGCTTCGCGCCGCGTGAGACCGAGCGGATGGCGGCGGGTGGAGGTGCGCGAGCCGCGCGGGATGCGGCGGACGCCAAGTGCGCGCATTTGCCGGCGCAGGGTTTGGGCCGCCGGGGCGGCACCAAGCTGCTCGAAGATCGCGAGCGCCTGCCGCTGATCGGGTTCGGTTCCGTACCAGGCGAGCACGCTTGCGTGCTCGTAGGGACAGCCTAACGCCTGCCAGAGGTTCGCCGCGCCCCGCCAGTCGCCGGAGATCTCCAATGCGTACGGCTCGGCGATATCGCTTGGTTGCTCCGTCAGGGCACCCACTCGCCACAGCCATGCTGCCAACTCGCCGTTCATTCGCGGATCGCGCCGTCGTCGCGCAAGCTCGTATACCGGCTGCACCTCACGGGCGACGCCCTCTCGATCGCCTGCGAGCCACGCGGCCTCCGCGTACACCGCAGCGAGAGTGCCGGCGCGCTGCAGCGCCGGTGCCGACCCGGCGAGCGCGCGCGCTTCCTGCAGCGGCGTGCGGACATCGGGGTCGCCGCGCCGGATTCGCAGGTGCCCGAGAGTCCGCAATGCAGGAATACGTGCGTTGGATGCGGTGCGCGGGTGCCGCAACACAGCTTCCACGTCTTCACTCGCTGCGTTCCAGTTTCCCTGCTCGAACCTCATGCGCGCGCGGTAGGCGAGCATGTAGAGCCGGAAATAATCCAGATCGCGCTCTTCGCAGTACCGCAGTCCGGCACGCATATAGCCCGACGCCTGCTCGTATTGACGGCGCGAGACAGCCATGGCGGCCAGGTTCGTATAGGCGCTGACCACCTGTTGCTGCGAGCCGCACGCCAGCGCGAGGTTCAGGCTTCGGTTGAGATCCGCCCAGCCTGATGTGTTGCCGCCGATTAGTCGCACGGTGCCGAGCGCATTGAAGGCATCGCACAGGAGCTCACTGTTCGCCCACGGCTCCGCGAGCGTGATGGCTCGCTGCGCCCAACCGATCGCCGAGTCGATCTCGTGAGCCTCCAGGTCGAGTTCCGCTCGAGAGCAGTAGGCCCAGGCCAGCTCCGGGCCGGCGGGCAGCGATTCGAGCGTCCTGATGGCATCGGCGGAGTACTGGTTTGCCTGCGCACCATCGCCCGCAACCCAGCTGAGCTTCGACAACCAATGCAGAGCGTCGCCTTCCTTTAACCGATTCCCCGATGCACGCCAGATCTCCAGCGCGGAGCGCTGGGCTTCGCGGGCTCGCTCATGCTCACCCGTCAGATAACACTCGTACGCCAGTCGTTCCTGAAGGTGTGCGCGCTCAGCCGGCGGCAGATCGTCGGCGTAACGCAGGGCAAGTTGATAGTGCGATGCCGCCTCACGATGCGCACCCACCGACGCCGCCTCGGTGGCGGCGAGGGGAGCGTAACGCAGCACTCCGAGGCTATTGCGTGCGCCGCCGGCGTGGTGGGCTAGCCGCGCAGCGGGAATATCGGAACGCGCTGCCAGAGTCTCGAGCACTTTCGCATGCAGACTCTGTCGGCGCGGTTGTGAGAGTGTGTCCTCAAGGGCTTGGCGGGCAAGCTCATGCCGGAAGCCGAGAGAGAGGTCCTCGTGGCGCACCATGCCGATACCCAGGCAACCTTCAATCGCCGACTCATCCGGTCGCGCGGCCTGCTCGAGCAGCCACGGCTCCATCTTTCCGGGAACAACGCAGACGAGTTCCGCGATTTCGCGTGCTGCCGCCGAGAGCCTGACGGCGCGCGCGAGCACGGCGTCGCGCACCGTGACCGGTACTGTTTCGGCCGCTGTCGCCAGCACTTCGGTCACGAAGAATGGGTTGCCGCCCGTGATGCCGTACAAGCCTTTCACAGGCCGACCGGCCTGGCTTGCAAGCTGCGTGACTGCAGCTTCGGAGAGTGGCGCGAGGGGCATCCTGCATGTGCTGGCGCGAGGCAAATCGCCGATTACGAACCGCAACGGATGCCGCGGGCCCAGTTCGTCATTGCGATAGGAAACCGCAAGCAGTGCGTGCGTGCGGTGGATGCGCCGACCAAGATACTTGAGTAGGTCGAGCGTTGCTTCGTCCGCCCAATGCACATCTTCGAAGACGACCAGCGCCTGGCGTGCGCTCCAGCTCATGAAGCGCCGCAGCAAATATCACGGCGGGAGTTGCCCCGGAATTTACGGCTGCCAGCAACGCGCCCTGCGTCTGCCGAGCGATGTCGTGCAGCGGCGCGAGAGGCCGAGGCGTGAAGAGTGCATCGCAGGCGCCCCACAGCACAGGCACTTCGTGCTGCCGCCTGCAGAACTCCTGCAGCAGCGCAGTCTTGCCGACGCCGGCCTCACCCTCCAGGAATGCGATACAACCGCCGTCGCGGACGGCGGTGGCCAGGCATTTCGCCAGCTCGGCCAAACACTGTTCACGCTCGACGAGTTCCATTGAGTATGTACCCGAGAGCCTGTATTCCTAGCCCCATTTCATCGTGAGTGTCTTGGCCGATTCAGCACAATCCCGCAGATAGAGGTTGATCAGATTCTGATATGGGATGCCGTTTTTCTCCGCCAACGCTTTGAAGTAGGCGACCGTATCCTTATCGAGACGGATTGTGAGCTGCTGCTTGGCCTTATTCAGATACGGATTCCGAATCGACTTGGAGAAGTCGTAGCGTTTTTTCATTTCAACCACCATTGATATTGCTTGATTTCATCTCGGTCGGCTCTGCGAGCCGAAATGATGCGGATGACTTCGTCGCTCCCACGACAGCAATGGCAGACGACCAAGATCCGCAGTGAAATGCTCAATCCAATCAGCACAAAACGCTCTTCACGCTGTGAGTGATCAGGATCCGGGATCACCCGCGCGTTGTCGTCGAGAAAGGCTGCTCGCGCTTGGTCGAAGGACACGCGATGCCTGCGCCAATTGGAGGCGTTCTTTTTTTCGTCCCATTCGAAGCGCAACGAGCTCATAATGACTAGCGTAACTACAGTGTAGTGGCATGTCCAACTGGCGGTATAATTCGGCTTTCCCGGACTCGGGCGAGAGTGGTATGTGCTCAAGCCGTGCATGTGAACCTGGTTGTGCCTCGTCTCAGACCAGGCATTCTTGGCTTGTCCCCTTTACGTCCCCTCGAAATACCCGTCACGGCTTCGGCAGCGCTGTTGCGTGGTACGCTGACAGCCTGAGCGCGACCGGCCTGCTGTGATGGGTGCTGGAGCTGCGCGGTTGCGCTCCGGAAAGGGACCTTCATGAGCGTGCGCCCGGCGCCGCGAACCATCGCCGCACTGCGTTACTTCGTTCTGGCCTTGGTACTCGGTGCCGCCGGCGCCCGCGCCGCCCGTGCCCAGACACCTTCGCCGCTGCAGGAATGGCAGTACTCTGGCGGCATCGTCCTGGCGCGACTTTTCGAGCCCAACCTGCCGGAGTGGCGCACCGTGCTCGGCGTCGCCGCTGAGGTGCAGCCGGTGTACGGCGGGGCGCGGGCTTATCGTCTGAGCGGCGGACCGAATGTCATCGTCTACCATCGCGACACCGCCTTCTTCTCCACCGGCGAGGGCGTGGGTTATAACTTCCTGCGCGGCGCTCACTACCAGTTCGGCCTCGCCATGACCTACGACCTCGGCCGCGAGAAGAAGGATGACCTCACCAACCTACGCGGCATGGGCGATATCTCTCCGGCCCCGGTCGCGAAGCTGTACGGCTCGGTGGTGCTGTCGAGGAAGTTTCCGCTGATCCTGCGGTTCGACGCGCGGCAGTTCATCGGCGGTGCCGAGGGTGCCGTGGGCGATGCGGCCGCATACATTCCACTGCCGGGGAGCTCAAAGCGCTTTGTGATGTTCGCCGGACCGTCCATCACGCTCGCCGACCACCATTACCTGCAGTCACTCTACGGCGTTAGCGCGCAGCAGTCACTCGCCTCCGGGCACCCGGAGTACTTGATCACGCACGACGGCACTGCCGCCGCCGGAGTCGGCTTCAGCGCCATCAAGTTCATCGGCAAGCGCTGGCTTATCAGCCTCGACGCGGCAATCAGCCAGCTGCGCGGCGATCCAGCCGACAGCCCGATAGTCGAGCGACGCACACAACGCGTGATCGCCCTATCCTTCGATTATCACCACGAGACGTCGAACGCGGAGTAAGCAGACGCCGGCCTGTGAACTTGCACGACACTCCGGGAACGACTTATATGCCTTCTATGCCGCAGGACTCTCGCACGTCATGTCCGCCCTGCAACCTCCGCCGATGTTGGCAGGCCGACCTTCCGGCAGAATGCGGCGAAGCGCGGATCGTCCTTGTAGCTTGACTCGGGGTATCGGGTATGGCCAAAGACATCGAGCAGGAGCTTGACGCAATCTTCGCCCACCACAATGCTCGCGTGGCTCAGGCCCGCACTGAGGCAGCCGGCAAGACCTCGGCCGAGGAGAATTTCAGCCAGGCCGCCACAGTTTGCTTGGCCACTGTGGTTGCGCCTGCCCTGCAGCAGATGGCCCAGGCACTCAACACGCGAGGCGTGGCTGCGAGAGTGGCAACGGACGGAGGCGATGCGCGAATTGATATTCCCGTCAGCAGACACGCGCGCATTGGTCACGGCCTGGGGGGTTATCCGTACCTCCGGGCCAGGTCGAATCGACAGGCCCGGCGGATCCAGTTTGAGCGAAATACCTCTGACAGTCGTGGCAGCAGTCCGGTAGGCGATTACACGATCGCGGAAGTCAATGCGGAGTTGGTCAAGACGATGGTGGTGGAGTTGGTTCGAGAGCTGTACGGGCCACTTTAACCGGATCCGCCCATGGAGTGCATCGATTAGACGGATGGTGCTTTGTAGTCGCCAAGCTGCCGCAGACTGTCGCTTAGCGATTGCGTCAACGCCGGCGCCGCGCGGCGAAGTTTGCCGTCCTCCGTAACCAATCGCGCGCCGAGTGCCTGAGCTACGACGAGGAAGCGCGCGTCGTATACCGGGATTCTGAACTCTCCAGCAGTAGCCAGTGATGCGCCATGAGCCGCTGGATGCAAGCCTGGTTCGAGGATTTGCTCTGCTTTGCTCAGCGATTCCCGTGCCCGCGCTGCCGGAAGTGAGCGCGTTCTGACCATAGTCGCCAGCACATTGCAGAACTCGACCAAGGCGAATGAATCGCTGCGCCAGTCCGAGTCCCGAGCGAAGAGGGTGCGAGCCGCCGCTGTGCGATCGCCTTGGAGCAGTAGATAAGCGAGTATGTTCGTGTCGACGACTTGCATCGACCCGCCTAATCGCGGCCTTTGGAGATCGCAGCCTCGATCTGCTTGATTGTCACAGGTCCAGCCTTGAGACGTAGCGGCGCGGGCAGCTCCGGCGTTGGGCGCGATTGACTCAGGTGACGCTCGATCAGGACGATAGCTTCCTTAGTCAGGGATCGATGGTTACGCTTGGCCTGGGCCCTAAGGCGCTCGTGGAGATCATCCGGAAGATCTCTGATAATGATCGTAGCCATGCACAGAATGCTATCACTATGCTATCAGTACGTCTACACGAGTCAGCACATAAACAGCAAGCAATATTAGCATGTTAGACAGAAGACTTAGCGTCGCTCCGATGATGGACTGGACCGACCGCCATTGCCGGTATTTCCTGCGCGGCTTCTCGCCGCACGTGCTGCTGTACACCGAGATGATCACCGCGGCTGCGATCCTGCGTGGCGACCGCGCACGGTTGCTGGCCTTCGACCCGGAAGAGCACCCACTCGCGCTGCAGCTCGGCGGCAGCGAGCCGCGTGAGCTCGCGGCCGCGGCGCGTGCGGGGGAAGAGGCGGGCTACGATGAGATCAACCTCAACTGCGGCTGCCCCAGCGAGCGGGTGGCGAGCGGCGCCTTCGGCGCCTGCCTGATGCAGGAGCCCACCCGGGTCGCCGAGTGCGTGGCGGCGATACGCGCGGCGGTGCGCCTGCCGGTGACCGTGAAGATGCGCATTGGCGTGCTCAACGCGGGCGCTCGCGAAGTGCACCGCGCCGTGGGGCACTTCGCAGACAGCGATTTCGAATCGTTGTGTCATTTTGTCGGCAGCGTGCGTGATGCCGGATGCGCGGTCGCGATCGTGCACGCGCGCCAGGCGGTGCTTGGCGGCTTATCGCCAAAGGACAACCGCGAGGTTCCGCCGCTGCGTTATGAAGTGGTGCGGCGGCTGAAACGGGTGTTTCCGCTGCTGCCGATCGTGGTCAATGGCGGGCTGCGCGAGCCGCAGGCGGTGCTCGAGGCGCTCGGCTGGTGCGATGGCGTCATGCTCGGGCGCGAAGCGTATCACCGGCCGTTCGTGCTCGCGCAACTGCAACAGGCGTTGCACCCTGCAGGGGGCGCACTGCCGTCCCGCGAGGCGCTGCTCGAGCGCATGCGGGCTTACGCCGCGCGCGAGCTGGCCGCCGGCGCCCGGCTCGCGCCGATCGTGCGGCACATGCTGGGCCTGTACGCCGGCGAGCCGGGCGCGCGCGAATTCCGCCGCAATCTGAGCGAAGGCGCGCGGGCCACCGGGGCGGGTGCAGAGCTGTTGCAACGAGTGATTCCCGTGGGGGCGCGGCCGCCGGCCTGGTAAGTGGCGCGCGAAAGCGCGCGCGTATAATCTGGCGCACGACATGGGCAAGGACATCGAACTCGCGATCCTGTTCGCCGACGTGGTCGGCTCGACGCGCCTGTACGATCTGATGGGGGATGTGCGGGCGCGTGACATGGTGGCGATCTGCATCGACGTGATGCGCGGCGCCACCGAGCAACGCCAGGGCACGGTGATCAAGACCATGGGCGATGAGGTGATGGCGACCTTCCCCACCGCGGATGCCGCGCTCAATGCCGCCGCGCAGATGCAGCAGCAGATCTCCACGCATGCCCAGCTGAAGGTCGACGGCCAGCCGGTGGCGATCCGCATCGGCTGTCACTTCGGCCCGGTGATGCTCGAGAACCGCGACGTGTTCGGTGCCGCGGTGCACACCGCCAACCGCATGACCAGCCAGGCCAAAGCCGGCCAGATCATCACCACCGCGGCGACGGTGGAGAAGCTCTCGCCGGAGTGGCGCGCCGCCTGCCGCCAGATCGACATCGCCACGCTCAAGGGCCAGGGCAGCGAGGTTGCGCTCTACGAAGTGCTGTGGCAGACCGAAGACGTCACCAGCATGCTGCCGGGCATCGCGATCGACTCGCGACCGGCGCGCACCATGCGGCTGCGGCTGCGGTGCGATGACCGCGAGCTGCTGGTCGACGAGCGGCATTCGAGCATCACCATCGGCCGTGCCGAGGACAATGACGTCGTGATCAAGGGCAACCTGATCTCACGGCTGCATGCACGCATCGAGATCAGCCGCAACAAGTTCGTGCTGATCGACCAGAGTACCAACGGCACCTTCGTGCAGAGCTCCGATGGCGAGGAGTCGTTCGTGCGGCGCGACAGCCTGCAGATCAGGGGCCAGGGGATGATCGGGCTGGGGCGCCTCCCCGAGCAGGGCTCGCCGCAGACCATCCGCTACGCCTGCGAAGAGGGCTAGCCTTCCGCAAGCGCGCACCGCGCGGCGGCTCAGCGGAGCCGCTGTTCCGTGTTCTGCAGTTCCACGAGCATCTCAGGCGGCAGGCGGCTGCCAAACTTCGTCAGGTACTCGCGGATATCGGCAACCTCCCTGCGCCACAGGGCCGCATCGACCGTGAGCAATGCGCTGAGCGCTTCCGGTGCCAGGTTGAGGCCGCGGGTGTCGAGATCAGCCGGCCGCGGCAGCCAGCCGATGGGCGATTCGGCGGCGCCGACCCGGCCCGCGCAGCGATCGAGCATCCAGGCGAGAACCCGCAGGTTTTCGCCGAATCCCGGCCAGAGGAACTTGCCGTCCGCGTCGCGCCGGAACCAGTTGACGTGATACATGCGGGGGGGCCGTGCGAGCTTCGCGCCTACGTTCAGCCAGTGCCGCCAGTAGTCGCCGAAGTGGTAACCGCAGAACGGCTGCATCGCCATCGGGTCGCGCCGAGTGACGCCGACCTGGCCAACCGCAGCCGCGGTGGTTTCGGAGGCGACCGATGCGCCGACCAGCACTCCGTGCTGCCAGTCGCGCGCTTCGTAGACGAGCGGTGCGACCTCGCGCCGCCGGCCGCCGAAGACGAGCGCCGCAATCGGCACCCCGCACGCATCCTCGGCATGCGGCGAGTAGCTGGGGTTACGGCGTGCGGAAACCGTGAAACGCGAATTCGGATGGGCCGCCGGGCCGCGCGCGCGATCATAAGGCCGGCCCTGCCAGTCGAGCACCGGCTTGCCGCTGGTGAGACCCTCCCACCAGGGCTGGTTGTCCGCCGTGAGCCCGACGTTGGTGAAGAGCGTGTCGCGGCGGATCATCTCGTAGGCGTTGCGGTTGGTCTGCGGGTTGGTGCCCGGAACCACGCCGAAATAGCCGGCTTCCGGGTTGATCGCCCACAGCCGCCCGTCCTCGCCCGGGTGCAGCCAGGCGATGTCATCTCCCACGGTGTACACGCGCCAGCCGGGGAGCGAGGCGGGCGGAATGAGCATGGCGAGATTGGTCTTGCCGCAGGCGGAAGGGAAAGCGCACGCCAGGTAGTGAGTCTCGCCGCGCGGGTTCTGCACCCCGACGATCAGCATATGCTCGGCCAGCCAGCCCTCGGTGCGCGCCTGCCAGCTGGCGATGCGCAGCGCATGGCACTTCTTGCCGAGCAGCGCGTTGCCGCCGTAGCCCGAGCCGTAGCTCTCGATGGCGAGCTCCTCGGGAAAGTGCATGATGAAGCGGCGCTCGGGGTCGAGCTCGCCGATGGAGTGCAGGCCGCGCACAAAACGCTCCTCGCGCGCGATGCGCTCGAGTGGCGCGCGCCCGGCGCGCGTCATGATCAGCATGTTGAGCACGACGTAGGCACTGTCGGTGATTTCCACGCCGCAGCGCGCGAGCGGCGAGTCCAGCGGCCCCATGCAGTAGGGGATCACGTACAACGTGCGCTCGCGCATGCAGCCGCGAAACAGCTCGCGCATCCTGGCGTGCGCCTGCTGCGGGTCGATCCAATGGTTATTCGGCCCCGCATCCTCCTGCGAGGACGTGCAGATGTAGGTGAGATGCTCCACGCGCGCCACGTCGTTGGGCGCGGAGCGGTACAGCTGGCAGCCGGGAAAGTGCTCGGCATTGAGCGCCTGCAGCCCGCCGCTGCGCAGCAGCTGCGCGGTCAGCTCCCGCGCCTCGGCCTCAGTCCCCTCGCACCAGTGGACGCTGCGCGGCTGCGTCAGCTCGCACACCGAGCTCACCCAGTCGGCTACGGCGCGGCTCAGGTGGGGGAGCGGGCTCAGTGTGTGTGCGGCAGTAGCCACGGGCGCAGTCCTCTTATTCGATGAGGCTTCGGAAACCGCCAAGTATGTCCCGGGCAGCTCCCTCGCCCTGATAAAGTAATAGCGCGGCGCTTATTCTCTTCTATTACCGTGCCGCGCACCAGTTTGCAGGAAATTCAGCAAGATATGCCTCTCGACATGCGCGGCGCGCGCGCGCGAGCATCACGCCCGGGCGCAGCCCGAGGCGCCCGGCGACATGTTGGATCTTGAAGAAATCTTCGGTCACGGCGGCCCGCTCGAGGCGGCGCTCACCGGTTTCAAAGTCCGCCGCGAGCAGCTGCGTATGGCGCAGCGCGTCGCCGGCGCGCTCGCCGCGCGCGAGTCGCTGGTCGTGGAGGCGGGCACCGGCACGGGCAAGACCTTCGCTTACCTGGTGCCGGCATTGCTCTCGGGTGTCCGCGTGTTGATCTCCACCGGCACGCGCACGCTGCAGGATCAGCTGTTCTCGAAGGACCTGCCGCTGGTGAGTGCAGCGCTCGGCCGGCCGGCGCGCGTCGCGCTGCTGAAGGGCCGCGCAAACTACCTGTGTCGCTACCGTCTGGCACGCGCCGACACTCAGGGCGAGCAGCTCGCACTCGGCGAGCTCCCCGCGGCGCGCGGGGGCAGCTCGCGTAGCACCATGCTCGCGCGCATCGTGCGCTGGGCGCGCACCACGCCGCGCGGTGATCTGGCGGAAGTACGCGGCCTCTCCGACACGCACCCGGTGTGGGCGCAGGTCACCTCGACGCGCGAGAGTTGCTTAGGCATGCGCTGCCCGGAGATCTCCCACTGTTGCGTGGCGGCAGCCAGGCGCGAGGCGCTGGAGGCCGACATCGTCATCGTCAACCATCACCTGCTGCTTGCGGACCTGGCGCTGAAGGAAGACGGCTTTGGCGACCTGCTCGGTTGCGCCGACGCCGTGATACTCGATGAGGCTCACCAGATTCCTGATCTCGCTACGCAGTTCTTCGGCGCCAATGTCAGCAGCCGCCAGGTCGAGACGCTGCTGAAGGACCTGCGCGTGGAGCTGTCGGTGCAGGTTGCACGCGCCGGGGGACAGGTCATACCGCAGGCGCCGGCGGCCGCGCTGCGCGCCGCAGACGAGGCCCTGCGGGAGCTGCGCGCTGCGGCTCCGCAGGCTGCCGGCCGCGTGGCCTGGATGCGCGATGACGATGCGCTCGGCGAGGCGGTGCACACGCTGAGGCAGGCACTGGAGGATCTGGCTGCGGTGCTCCCCGCCGATGCGCAGGGGGCGCTGGCGCCGCTCGCCGAGCGCGCGGTGGAGCTGGCCGCAAGCCTGGGGAGGATCGCTGCGGTGGATGAGCTCGAGGGGGCGCGAACTCTCGAGAGCAGCACGCGCGGCCTCAGCCTGAGCCTCATGCCGTTCGACATCTCGCAGCGCTTCCGCTCGATGGTCGAGGCGCGCTGCGGGGCGTGGATCTTCACCTCCGCCACGCTCTCACTCGGAGAGGAGTTCGGGCACTTCACCGGGCGGCTCGGCCTCGGCGATGCGCCGACACTGCGCATCGATAGCCCGTTCGATCATGAGCGTCAGAGCCTGCTGTATCTGCCGTCAGGATTGCCGCAACCCGCATCCGCAGGCTATGTCGCGGCAGTGATCGACACTGCCGTGCCGCTGATCGATGCCGCGGGCGGTGGCGCCTTCGTGCTGTTCACCAGCCACCGCGCCCTCGCGCAGGGGGCGGCGCTGCTGCGCGAACGCTGGGCAGACGCCGCGCCCTATCGCCTGTACGTGCAGGGCGAGGCGCCGCGCGAGCGGCTGCTGCAGGAGTTCCGCGCTGACGGCAACGGCGTGCTGCTCGGCACGGCGAGCTTCTGGGAGGGGGTGGATGTGAAGGGCGAGGCGCTGCGGCTGGTCGTGATCGAAAAGCTCCCGTTTGCCTCCCCCGATGATCCGCTGGTGCGCGCGCGCATCGAGCACCTTACCGCGAGCGGCGGCAATGCGTTTCGCGACTACCAGCTTCCCGAAGCGGCGCTCGCACTCAAGCAGGGTGCCGGCCGGCTGATCCGCAGCGAGGACGACTACGGCGTGGTCGTGATCTGTGATCCGCGCATGGTTGGACGCGCTTACGGCCGCGTATTCCTGGCAGCTCTGCCCACCATGAGCGTGACGCAGGACGCCGCCGAGGCGAAGCGCTTCCTTGTCCGGCACGCGCCGCGCGGCTGCGGCGGCGCCCGCGCGACGGCCATGCCGTGAAGATCCTCGCGCTCGACAGCGCTACGGAAAGCTGCTCGGCCGCACTCTTCATTGACGGGCGAGTGATCACGCGCGAGAAGCGGCTCGAGCGCGGACACGCCGGGCACATTCTGGCGATGGCCGATGAGGTGCTGGCGGAAGCCGGCGTGGCGCTCGGCACACTCAGCGCCATTGCCTTCGGCCGCGGCCCGGGGGCATTCACCGGCGTGCGCCTGGCGGCAAGCGTGACGCAGGGTCTCGCCTTTGGCGCAGGACTACCCGTGGTGCCCGTCTCCGATCTGCGAGCGCTCGCGCAGCGCGTCCTCGGGGCAGATCCCGACGTCGCCCGCGTGCTCGCGTGCACCGATGCCCGCATGGGCGAGGTGTACTGGGGATGCTTCGAGCGCCGCGAGGGTCTCGCCGCGCCGCTCGGGGATGAGCGCCTGAGCAGGCCCGATGCCGTGACGCTGCCGACGGCATGGAGCCGCCAAGCCCAGGCTTCCGCTTGCTCGGCAGGCCGCACCGCGATCGGCCCGGCAGCGGGCGAGCGCGTATGCGGGGCGGGGCGGGGATTTGCCGCCTACCCGCAGTTGCGCGCTGCGCTGCACAGTGCCCTGGACAGCCTCAGGGAGGAGCTCCTGCCGGGGGCCGCGGAAATCGCACTTCTGGCGGCGCCCGAGGTCGCAGGCGGGCGGGTTTTTCCGCCAGAACAGGCGCTTCCGGTTTACTTGCGCGACGATATTGCGCGTGTGCCCCGGCCGCAGTCATTAAACTGACACCGTTTGCAGCGTTGTCATGAATCTGCAACAGAGTGCCTCTGTAATAGCCGCGCCCCTGCAGGCGGTAATCACGATGCCGGCAAAACAGGTACTGATCGTCGAGGATGAGCGGCCGATCCGCGAGATGA
Organism: uncultured Gammaproteobacteria bacterium; assembly: GCA_963835645.1. Classification (GTDB taxonomy): domain Bacteria; phylum Pseudomonadota; class Gammaproteobacteria; order Steroidobacterales; family Steroidobacteraceae; genus 13-2-20CM-66-19. The sequence continues at coordinate 173,760 of CAWIGQ010000004.1, forward strand.
TCGCCTTCGGGCTGAAGCGCGCCGGCTTCGAGGTGCGGGAGGCGGAGGATTGCCGCACTGCACGCGCGGCGCTCGCCGATGCGCGCCCGGACCTGGTGCTGGTGGACTGGATGCTGCCTGACATGAGCGGACTGGAGCTGACGCGGGCGCTGAAGCGTGACCGTGAGACGCGCGAGCTGCCGGTCATCATGCTGACCGCCCGGGCTGAGGAGGGCGATAAGGTGGCAGGCCTCGAGGGCGGCGCCGACGACTACGTCACCAAGCCCTTCTCACCGCGCGAGCTGCTCGCGCGCATCAACGCCGTGCTGCGCCGGAGCGGGGCGAACGGTGGCGACGAGCTAATCGAATTCGAGGGCCTGGTGCTCGACCAGGGAAGCCACCGCGTGATGGTCGGGGAGCGCACCGTGGCGCTCGGCCCGACCGAATACCGCATGCTCGAATTTTTCATGACCCACCCCGAGCGTGTCTACACTCGCGACCAGCTGCTCGATCGCATCTGGGGCGGCAATGTCTACGTCGAGGAACGCACCATCGACGTACACATCCGCCGCCTGCGCAAGGCGCTCGAGGATTTCGGGTGCGATCGTTACGTGCAGACGGTCCGCGGATCGGGTTATCGGTTCTCGGCACGCACGATATAGACAGAGGCGCGCCTAACCCATGGAACCCGCGACACAGGCGTGGTGGTTCGCCGCGGGTCGATTGCTCGTCACCGTAAGCCTCGGCTGTGGCATCGGCTGGCTGTTCGGCAGTGTCTGGGGCGGCCTCGCCTGCGCGGTCGCGCTGCACCTTGCCTGGGTGCTCGCCAACCTCTTCCGCCTGGAATGGTGGCTGCGTCATCGCAGCTACGCCGATCCGCCCGACGTGGGTGGCGTCTGGGGCGAGATCATTGCCCAGATCGTGCGGCTGCACCGGCGCAAGCGCTTCCACAAGCAGCGCTTCGTGCAGCTCATGCGCCAGCTGCAGCGCTCCACCGCGGCACTGCCGAACGGGGTGGTGATACTCAACGCCCAGCGCGAGATCGTCTGGTTCAACCGCATGGCCGCGCGGCTGCTGAGCCTGCGCAGCACCGCCGATCTCGGCATGCGCATCGAGAATCTGCTGCGCGAGCCCGAGTTCGTGCGCTATCTCGCCGGGCGGGACTATTCCAATCCGGTCGTCATTCGGCCCACCACCGGGGAGGACTGCTACCTGTCGATGCAGGTTGCGCCCTATGGTGATGGGCAGCTGCTGCTGCTGGTGAGCGACGTCTCGCGCCAGATGCGCCTCGAGGCGGTGCGCCGCGACTTCGTCGCCAACGCCTCGCACGAGCTGCGCTCGCCGCTGACGGTGATCTCAGGCTACCTCGAGACGCTCGCTCAGGATCCGGCACTCGATGCCGAGCTGCAGGGGCCGGTTGCAGAGATGCGCCGCCAGGCCGAGCGCATGACGGCCATCATCCATGACCTGCTCGAGCTGTCGCGGCTCGAGGAGACCGCCGAGGTCGGGGGTGGCGAACCGATCGACATTGCAGCGTTGCTGGCGCTGCTGCGCAAGGACGTGCTGGCGCGTCCGCATCACCCGCTCGATGTGCGCGTGGCTCTCGATTCCGGGGCGCAGCTGCGCGGCGACGAGCCGGAGATTCACTCTGCGTTCTCCAACCTCGTCGATAACGCCGCCAAGTTCACCCCGGCGGAAGGCTCGGTGGAAATGCGCTGGTGGGTGGATGAGGAGGGCGGCCACTTCGCGGTGAGCGATACCGGCTTTGGAATTCCGAGCGAGCACATTCCGCGCCTCACCGAGCGCTTCTACCGCGTCGATCCGGGCCGCTCGCGCGCCACCGGCGGCTCAGGTCTCGGCCTGGCGATCGTCAAGCACGTCCTGCAGCGCCACGGCGCAACGCTCGAGGTGCAGAGTAAACTCGGCGCGGGCAGCACTTTCACCTGTCACTTCCCCGCCGCGCGCATCATCGCGGCGGCGCGGCCCGAAAGCACTGCACTGGCTTCTTAGGTATCACGCACAACTCGCTAATTTGTAAGAAAGAATTAGCCGCATTGTCACAGAACCGAAATGCTTCGCGGCGACGCTAGGGTTCACCCGGACGGCCCTGAAGGATGCGCGGCAGAAGGCTTATGGCAGGCGGTACCAAAGTCCGTACGCTGTTTCTCTCGGACATCCATCTCGGTTTCCGGCACGCGCGCGTGCGCGAGCTGAACGAGTTCCTTCACGGCGTGGACGCTGAGTGCATCGTGCTGGTCGGCGATATCGTCGATGCGCTCAGTCTCGCGCGCCGCGCCTTCTGGAGCGCCGGCCACACGCAGGTGGTGCGCACGCTGCTCGCGCGTCAGCGCGCCGGGGTACGCCTCGTTTATATCCCGGGAAACCACGACGCGAGTCTCGCGATGCTGGCACCCATGCTGCAGGGCCAGTTCGAGGTGCATCGCGAATGGGTACACCGTACGGCGCGTGGCGAGCGGCTGCTGGTGCTGCACGGAGACCAGTTCGACGGCGTGCTGCCCGGTCCGCGCTGGCTGACGCACCTGGGCGATGCGCTGCACGGCGCAATGGTGCGGGTGAGCCACTCGGTCAACAACGTGCGCCGGGCGCTCGGCAAGCCCTACTGGCCGCTCGCCGAGCGACTGAAGCTGAGCATCGGCACGAGCCTGCGCTACATCGAGCAGTTCGAGCAGCACGCCGCCGCTCACGCGCGGCACCTCGGCTACGACGGTGTCGTGTGCGGCCACATCCATCGCGCCAACCTGTGCCACATCGCCGGCACGCTCTACGGCAACACCGGTGACTGGGTGGAATCGTGCACCGCCCTCATCGAGAGCGAGCGCGGCGTACTCGAGCTGCTGCGTTGGCCGCGGCTGCGCCGCGCGCCGCAGCGTTCCGGCAGTGAAGCGCTCGCCTGCGGCGTGCCGGTGGCCGCCGTTCCCGCCCCCGGCCGGCTCGATGTCATCGAGCAGGGTGTGACCGGAGTCCTGCACCCGGACCTGCGCGTCGCGATAGGCTCGGCGCTGCGGCTCGACCGGCGCGTGTGCGCACGGCGTGCCGCAGTTCCGCTATGATCGCGCGTATGGCCGGAGACGCTAACTGATGGAGACCGCGGACCTCAGTCATCACATTTCGCGACGCTTCAATGAGGATCTCGAGCGCGTGCGCAGCAAGGTGCTCGGCATGGGCGGCTTCGTCGAACAGCAGCTGCACAAGGCCATCACCGCGCTGGTCGAGGGTGACAGCTCGCTCGGTGAATCGGTGGCGATGGACGACCACCAGGTCAACAACATGGAGGTCGCCATCGACGAGGAGTGCAGCCGCATTCTCGCCACCCGCGCGCCCGCCGCCGGCGACCTGCGCGTGATCGTGGCCATCATCAAGACCATCACCGACCTCGAGCGCATCGGCGACGAAGGCGAGAAGATCGGCTATATCGCCTCGCGTCTCGCCACCATGGAGCGACCGGCAGACAAGTACCGCGAGATCAAGCATCTCGGCCGGGTGGTCTCGGAGATGGTGCACGACGCGCTCGATGCCTTTGCGCGCATGGATGTGGAGTCCGCGCTGCGCGTGGCGCGTCAGGACCGCCTGGTGGACGAGGAATACGAGGCGATCCAGCGCCAGAGCATCACCTTCATGATGGAAGACCCGCGCACCATCCGGCGCGCGCTGGATGTCATGTGGGTGGTGCGGGCTCTCGAGCGCATCGGCGACCACGCCAAGAACATCAGCGAGTACGTCATTTACATGGTGCACGGCAAGGACATCCGCCACACCTCGCTCGATGATGTCGAGCGCGAGCTGCGCGGCGGCACCGGCGCCGCGCTCGCTCAGCCGCCGGCGTAGCCGCTCGCGCCGTCGCTTGCCGCCCTGCGTGCCTGAGCGCCGTCTGATCAATGCTGCTGGTTTCGCCGCGTGCGCGGCGCTGCTGGCGTACGCGCTGTATGCGCAGTTTCATCTGGGGCTCGATCCCTGTCCGCTGTGCATCTTCCAGCGCATCGGCGTAGCGCTTCTCGCAGCGGTATTCCTCGCCGCCGCGCTGCATCACCCGCGCGGTCGTGGCCGCTACGGCTACGTGCTCGTGATCGCCCTCGCCGCGCTCGCGACCGCCGCGGTAGCTGCACGCCACATGTACGTGCAGAGCCTGCCCCCCGGCTCGCTCCCCTCCTGCGGCGCGCCGCTGTCGGTACTGCTGAAGTTCATGCCGCTCGGGGCTCTGATCCGCAAGGTTCTCACCGGCAGCGGGGAGTGCATCACGGTGAACTGGCGCTTCCTGGGACTGGCCATGCCCGCGTGGGTGCTGATCTGGGCGCTGCTCCTCGGCGCCGCGGGCGTTGTCGGCAACCTCAGGCGAGAAGGTTCCGCAGCACGTTGAAGTACATGCGGTGCAGCGCGTCGATGTCCGCGACGCGCACGCACTCGTTCACCTTGTGGATCGAGGCGTTGACCACGCCGAGCTCCACCACCTGCGCGCCCAGCGGCGCGATGAAGCGCCCGTCGGAGGTGCCCCCGCCGGTGGAGAGCTTCGGCTGTGCGCGGGCGACCTCCGCCACGGCATCCCCGACGGCGCGCGAGAGCAATCCCGGCACCGTATAGAAGGGTTCCCCGGAGAGATACCACTCCAGGCTGTAACGCACGCGGTGACGGCGCAGGATCTCCTCGACCGAGGCCTTGAGACTCTCCAGCGTCTGCACCGGCGAGTAGCGCAGGTTAAAGCGCGCCTTGAGCTCGCCGGGGATGACGTTCGGCGCACCGGTGCCGGCGTTGAGATTGGAGACCTGAAAAGTGGTCGGCTGAAAGTGCTCCGTCCCCCCATCCCACTCGCGCCCGGTGAGCTCGGCGAGCGCCGGGGCGAGCGTGTGCACCGGGTTCTCGGCAAGCTGCGGATAGGCGACGTGTCCCTGCACGCCGTGCACCGTGAGCCGCCCGCTCAGCGATCCGCGGCGGCCCACCTTGATCGTGTCACCGATCGATACCTCGCTCGAGGGCTCACCGACCAGGCACCAGTCGATACGCTCGCCGCGCTCGCGCAGCGCCTGGACCACGCGCCGCGTGCCATCGACCGAGGCTCCTTCCTCGTCGCTGGTGATGAGAAACGCGATCGATCCGCGGTGATCGGAATGCGTGCGCACGAACTCCTCCGTAGCCGTGACCATGGCCGCGAGCCCGCTCTTCATATCCGCCGCTCCGCGGCCGTAGAGCATGCCGTCGCGGATCACGGGCACGAAGGGGTCGCTGCGCCACTCCTCGAGCGGGCCGGTCGGCACGACGTCGGTGTGTCCCGCGAAACAGAACAGCGGTCCGTCGCGCCCGCGCCGCGCCCAGAAGTTCTCGACGTTGCCAAATGGCATGCGCTCGAGCGCGAAGCCTGCGGCCGCGAGGCGCTCGGCCATGACCTGCTGGCACCCCTCGTCGGAGGGAGTGACGGAACGGCGCGCGAGGAGATTTTCCGTCAGTTCAATGGCTTGAGACATCAGGGGGCGGCGCCTCACGCCCGCTCGGGCGGTGCGCGTTTATACGGCCTCGCTTAGCCGTCGGCAAGCCGCGCGCGCGTCACGCGCCTGTAAAGAGCGGCGGCAACACTGTGCGCGCGGCCCACACGCACGTGGCTGCGCCTCGTCGGCGGCCTGTGCCGGAGTTGTCATGAGAACGTCACATCATTGTCATTTAATGCGCGCCAGCAGTGCCTCTGATGCGCGCCAGCGGTGCTGGGTACGACCGATCCCGCGAGCTCAAGGAGCCGAATCATGAAGCGATTCAATGCCAAGCGCGTGCTCGTGGCAGTGGCAGCCGTGGCCGCGTTCGCCGCCGTCGCCCACGCAACCGACATCTCGGGAGCGGGCGCGACCTTTCCGTATCCGATTTACTCGAAATGGGCCGATGCCTACAGGCAACAGACCGGCATCGGCCTGAACTACCAGTCGATCGGCTCCGGCGGTGGCATCAAGCAGATCAAGGCGAAGACCGTCACCTTCGGCGCGTCCGACATGCCGCTCGAGCCCAAGGACCTGCAGGAGGCAGGACTGGTGCAGTTCCCGATGATCATCGGCGGGGTGGTGCCGGTGGTGAACATCAAGGGCGTGCAGGGCGGGCAGATGGTGCTCGACGGCGTAACCGTCGCGGCCATCTATCTCGGCGAGATCACCAGGTGGAATGATGCGCGCATCAGGAAACTCAATCCGTCGCTCGCGCTGCCCGCGACCGCAATCGCGCCGATCTACCGCTCGGACGGCTCCGGGACCAATTTCCTGTTCTCGAACTATCTGTCCAACTCGTACCCGAAGTTCAAGGAGACCATCGGCGCCAGCACTTCGGTGCAATGGCCGGTGGGCATTGGCGCGAAGGGCAATGAGGGCGTCGCCAACATGACGACCCAGACCGATGGCGCCATCGGCTACGTCGAGTACGCCTACGCCAAGCAGAATAAGATGACGTACACCGATCTCATCAACTCCTCCGGCAGGAAGGTGGCTCCCGATGCGGACACGTTTCAGGCGGCGGCGGCGAGCGCCGACTGGGCGCATGCGCCCGGATATCACCTGGTACTCACCAATCAACCGGGCGAGAAGAGCTGGCCGATCACCGGCGCGAGCTTCATCCTCGTCTACAGCGTGCCGCCGGATCCGGCCGCCACCGCGGCGGCGCTGAAGTTCTTCGACTGGGCCTACAAGAACGGCGGCAAGATGGCCGCGGAGCTCGACTACGTGCCGCTGCCGGAGAGCCTGATCGGGCAGATCCGGGCCACGTGGAAGGCGCAGATCAAAGGTGTCCCGGCGATGTGACCTGAAGCCGCCGCCCGAGCGTCCGGCGAATCCTCGCCGGGCACGCGCGGCCGTGTGCCCTTGTTGGAACGGGCCGCTGCGCCAGGCGCGCGGCGTCGCCGCGGTCCGGTCCGGGAATGATGAGCGTGACAGGTTGTCGTCCGCCGTGAACACCGTGGATGCCATCGATCCGCGCCATGCCGCGGGACAGAGGCTGCGCGAGCGCGCGTTTCGTGCGGCCACTTTTGCCGCGGCACTGCTGGTGGTGCTGCTGCTCGGCGGCGTCGCCATCTCGCTGCTGGTCGGATCCTGGCCCGCCTTCAGGCACTTCAAGCTGGCTTTCCTCACGCGCGAGATCTGGAACCCGGTGACCGACCAGTTCGGCGCGCTCGCACCCGTGTACGGCACGCTGGTCACCTCGCTCCTGGCGCTGCTGTTGGCGATCCCCGTGAGCTTCGGTATCGCGATCTTCCTCACCGAGCTCGCCCCCTCCTGGCTCAAGCGCCCGGTGGGTGTGGCCATCGAGCTGCTGGCGGCCGTGCCGAGCATCATTTACGGCATCTGGGGCCTGTTCGTGCTGGCGCCGATCCTGCAGCGGCACGTGCAGCCCTGGCTGATCGAGTGGCTCGGCCCGCTGCCGCTCGTCGGCAGGCTGTTTCAGGGGCCGCCGTTCGGCATCGGCGTGCTGAGCGCGAGCTTCGTGCTCGCGATCATGGTCATCCCGTTCATTTCCGCGGTGATGCGCGATGTCTTCGAGACCGTGCCGGACGTGCTCAAGGAGTCCGGTTACGGTCTCGGCGCCACGACCTGGGAAGTGATCTGGCAGGTGGTCGTGCCGTATGCGCGCACCGGTATTATCGGCGGCATCATGCTCGGGCTCGGCCGGGCGCTGGGTGAGACCATGGCGGTGACTTTCGTCATCGGCAACGCGCACCGCATCGGCTCCTCGCTCCTCGCGCCCGGCACGACCATCTCCGCCTCGATCGCCAATGAGTTCACCGAGGCGGTCGGCGACCTGTACACCGCCTCGCTCGTGGCGCTCGGTGTGCTGCTCTTTCTCATCACCTTCACGGTGATCGCCGCAGCGCGTCTGATGCTGCTGCGGCTCGATCGCAAGGCGCTGTCCTCCGTATGAGCCGCCGCACGGTCCGCAAGCTCACCAACGTGCTGGCGCTCGCCCTGTCGGGCGTTGCGACCGCGATCGGGCTGTTCTTCCTCGGCGCGATCCTGTGGACCCTCATCCGCAACGGCGTGGCCGGGATGTCGGTGAGCCTGTTCACGGCCATGACGCCGCCGCCGGGTGGGAGCGGGGGGCTGCTGAATGCGATCTACGGCAGTGTGGTGATGACCGTGATCGGCATCCTCATCGGCGGACCGATCGGCATGCTCGCCGGCACCTACCTGGCAGAGTACGGGCGCACCGCGCGCATCAGCACCGTGATCCGCTTCGTGAACGACGTGCTGCTGTCGGCTCCCTCGATCATCATCGGACTCTTCGTTTACGAGCTGCTGGTGGTGCGCATGGGGCACTTCTCGGCCCTCGCCGGAGCGGTGGCGCTTGCGATCATCGCCCTGCCGGTGACGGTGCGCACCACCGAGGACATGCTGAATCTGGTGCCGCAGGGCATGAAGGATGCCTCTACCGCCATGGGGGCGTATCACTGGCGCACCATCACCAGCGTCATCTACCCGGCCGCGCGCAGCGGCGTCCTGACGGGCCTGCTGCTCGCGGTGGCGCGCATCAGCGGCGAGACCGCGCCGCTGCTCTTCACCGCGCTCAACAACCAGTTCTGGAGCAGCAATCTCAACGCGCCGATGGCCAACCTGCCGGTGGTGATCTTCCAGTTCGCGCTGAGTCCCTACCCGAACTGGCAGCAGCTCGCCTGGTCGGGGGCGCTGCTGATCACGCTGAGCATTCTCATCCTGAGCATCAGCGCGCGCATCGTGGTGTCCTCGCTCAATCCCGGCGGCAAGCAGTGATGGGCGCCCCCGAAGCCCAGCTCAGTGCTCCGCCGCTTGCCGCCCAGCCCGGCGTGGTCAAGTTCGAGGTGCGGCACCTGGATTTCTACTACGGCAGGCTGCACGCCCTCAAGGACATCAACCTCACGCTCCCGGATCGCAGGATCACGGCCTTCATCGGCCCCTCGGGCTGCGGCAAGTCGACGCTGCTGCGGGTATTCAACCGCATGTACGCCCTGTACCCGGGCCACCGTGCCAGCGGCGACGTGCGGCTCGACGGCGAGGACATCCTCGCGCCGACCGTCGACGTGGCGGCGCTGCGCTTCAAGGTCGGCATGGTGTTCCAGAAAGCCACGCCTTTCCCCATGTCGATCTTCGACAACGTGGCGTTCGGACTGCGCCTGTCGCGGCGCATCTCGCGCAGCGAGCTGACCGACCGGGTCGAGGAGGCGCTGCGCGATGCGGCGATGTGGGAGGAGGTCAAGGACAAGCTGCATGAGGACGGCCGCGGGCTCTCGGGCGGGCAGCAGCAGCGGCTGTGCATTGCGCGTACCCTGGCACTGCATCCTGAGGTTATCCTGTTCGACGAGCCCACGGCGGCGCTCGATCCGATCTCCACGCTGCGCATCGAGGAGACGCTGCAGAGTCTGCGCGAGAGCTACTGCATCGCGATCGTGACGCACAACCTGCAGCAGGCAGCGCGAGTTTCGAATTTCACCGCCTTCATGTATCTGGGTGAGCTGGTGGAGATCGGAGCGACCGAGCAGATCTTCACCGCGCCGAAGAACCGCCGCACCGACGATTACGTCACCGGACGATTTGGCTGAACTCGACCACGCCATGAGCGAGAGACCGGAAGAGGAGAGCTCACAGGAGCCGCAGCCGCCGCGCGCGGGCGCGGACGGCGCCGCTGCGGCGGGCGGGCCTGCAAGTGCGGGGGGCGCGCCTGCGGGTGCAGCCGGCGCGGGTAACGGTGGCGTGCGCCCGCGCAGCCGCGAAGGCGGCCTGAACCTCAAGCCCAGCGGCCGCATGCCCTCGGCCGCCTCGCTCGAGGCGCGCGGGCCGGGGCAACCGGAGGCGCAGGCCGCCGTCGCCGACCCGGTTTTCTCATGCCGCCAGGTGAATGTGTTCTATGGGGCGAAGCAGGCGCTCAAGGACGTGAGCATCGATGTGGGGCGGCGGCAGGTGCTGGCGATGATCGGACCGTCGGGATGCGGCAAGTCGACGTTCCTGCGCTGCCTGAATCGCATGAACGACACCATCCCCGGAGCGCGCGTCACTGGCATGATCCAGCTCGACGGCCGCGACATTCACGCCGCCGATCAGGACGCGGTGCAGCTGCGCGCCCGCATCGGCATGGTGTTCCAGAAGCCCAATCCGTTCCCGAAGTCCATCTACGACAACGTCGCCTACGGTCCGCGCATCCATGGGCTGGCGCGTAGCCGCGCCCAGCTCGATGACATCGTCTGCAGCAGCCTGACACGCGCCGGGCTGTGGGAGGAGGTCAAGGACCGCCTGACCAGTCCCGGCACCGGGCTCTCGGGCGGGCAGCAGCAGCGGCTGTGCATCGCCCGCACGATCGCCGTGCAGCCGGAGGTGATTCTCATGGACGAGCCATGCTCAGCGCTCGATCCGATCGCCACCGCACGCATCGAGGATCTCATCGATGAGCTGCGCGAGAGTTACGCGATCGTGGTGGTCACGCACTCGATGCAACAGGCGGCGCGCGTGTCGCAGCGCACCGCCTACTTCCATCTCGGGGAGCTGATCGAGGTCGGCGAGACCGACCGCGTGTTCACCAACCCGCGCCACCGCCTCACCGAGGACTACATTACCGGGCGCTTCGGCTGAATTCGGCGCTCTCCGGCTGGAGGTCCCATGGCCGTGAACCGGCCATGGGACCCACGACGCCCGGGTCGATCGATTAGAAGGTGAATCGCACTCCGATGGTCGGATCGATCATGCTGGTCTGCAGGTACCCATTGGCGAGGCCGTTTGACACGCCCGACCACATGGCGCCGAGGTAGGCATCGAAGCGCTTGGTGAAGTGATAGTCGAGCGAGATGGATCCTGCGTTGAAGTTTCCGCTGCACTTGCTGCTCACCTTGCTCGAGCAGCCCGCATCGGCGCCGGTCGCGTAGGCGTCCTGTTTCTCTCCGTAGTAGGCGATCGCTACCGTGAATTGCGGTGTCACTGCATATCGCAGACCCCCCCAGTACACCTTCAGGATCTTGTCGGCATCCTTATAGGCCGTGTTGTTCACGGCTCCCAGCGTGTATCCACCGATATCGTCGAATCCCGGCGCCAGAGGGATCGAGGGATTCATGTAGGTGATGTGCTGCCAGCCACCGTAGAGGGTCACTGGCACCGGGGTGATGGCGTACGAGACCATGACCCCGTAGGAATCATTGTCCGAGATCGTTCCGGCGACCGAGTTGTTCGGCGACAGGTTCAAGCCCGGCAGTGCCGCCAGCTGTGCGGTGCTCAAGGTCGACACGGAGACCGCATCGCGAACCTTGGTGTAGAACGCATCGACGGACGCGCCCGCGTACTGCGCACCCAGCGCCCCCTCGAACGCGGTGAACGCCTCGCCCGAGCCGGCGATGGCGTAGTTCTGCGCCGATGAGTTCTGGGTCTTGTACTGCGCGCCGATGTGAACCAGGTCGAAGAAGTGAGCGTCGTACTTGATCGAGCTGTCGAGGCGCCGATCCTGCGTGTCGCCGCCTCCGGCCGGAGTGCCGGACAGTCCGAGCAGCGAGAAGGCATACGAGGTCTGCTGCGGATCATATTTGGCGATGAGATCGGCGAGTGTCGAGTTCTGACGGCCGAACGTGAGCGTTCCCCAGGTGGGGGAGCTGATACCGACGAACGCTTGCTCGAAGGGCTGTCCGGCGATGCTTGAATCGATGTTGGTGCTCTGGTCGGCCAGCGCGCGGCCGTTGTTCTGAACAACCGATTTCACGGCATCGGTGATCTGGCCCGATGCCGGATTGAAGTAGCTCTCGAGCTTGAACACAGCCGACCAATCCAGAAAATTCAACGGCTCGTTGCCTTGCAGACCGACGCGCGACTGGCTCATGCCGTTTGAGGTGAAGCCGGACACAGCATTGTTACTGTTCTTCTGCACGATGTCCGAACCGCCAGAAATGAAGTAGTTGCTGAACGGCGCACCATGGTTTTCATATTGAAAATCCACGTCCACGATGCCGTAGAGCGTGATCCCATTCCAGGTCAGGGCGCCGTTGCTCGCGGCCGGCGCGGGGCTGCCCCCCGCCTGCGCATGCGCAACACCCGCCGCCGCCAACGAAACCGCAAGGAGACAGGCACGGATAGGGTTCATCATGAGATTTCCTGTGGTTTTTGCAGAGCCGACGGAGCCTCGCTGATGCGCGCATGCGACGCTCCGACCTGCATGGCCCGTCCACGTCAGGCGTGCTCACTGTGCTTCGCTTGTATGACACTCCGACTGCACGTAGATGACAGTTCTGTGACACGTGCGGCGCTTTCGGGCCTGCGTACGGCGCCATGACGTCACGGCCCTGCGCGGGTCTGCAGTGCACTAAGCTGTTATTTATCAATTGCTTAGCTCACTGTGAGAGGATTCTGAATGGTTTTTAATCGCCTGTTTGCGTGCCGTTAATGCCGGTATGGTTTGCTCGGCGCGATGGACCCAAGATGCGTTTACTCCTGGTAGAGGATGAGAAGAAAGTTTCCGACCTCGTGGCGCGCGCGCTGCGGGCGGAACGCTATGCGGTCGACGTTGCCGATGACGGCCAGCGCGGCTGGGAGCTCGCCGAGGCCTACGACTACGATCTCATCATCCTCGACCTGATGCTCCCGCGCCTGAGCGGCGCGGAGCTGCTGAAGCGCATCCGTAAGAAGAATGAGCAGGTGCCGATCCTGATCCTCACGGCGCGTGATGCGACCGAAGAGAAGGTGCATCACTTCGAGGCAGGCGCCGACGACTACCTCACCAAGCCCTTCGCGTTCGCGGAGCTGGTGATGCGCGTGAAAGCGCTCCTGCGGCGCGGTCCCATCACGCGCTCCTCGGTGCTGCGCGTTGCGGATCTGGAAGTGGACCGCTTCACGCAGCAGGTGCGTCGCGGCGGGCGCAGGATCGAGCTCACGCCGAAGGAATACGCGCTGCTCGAGTACCTGGCCGCCAATCCCGGGCGCGTCTTCTCGCGCACCATGATCATCGAGCACGTCTGGGACCAGAGCTTCGAGGGCCTCACCAATATCGTGGACGTGTACGTGCGGCACCTGCGCAGCAAGGTCGACGATCCGTTTCCGCTCAAGCTGATCCGCACGGTGCGCGGGGTAGGCTATGGCCTCGGCGACGCTCCCGGCGCATGAACACCCCCGCAGCATGAACACGCGCTCACTCAGCTTTCGTCTCGTGGCCTGGTACGCCGGGGTGCTGACGATCGTGTTCGTGCTGCTCGGCGGCCTGACCTACCTGTTCCTGCGGCACTACCTGGAGGCGAACCTGCTCGACACGCAGGCGCGTCGCGCCCGCCAGATCGCCGACACGCTGGTGGCGCACGCGAGCAGAAGCAGCGAGGACGCCATCGGCAACCAGGTCGAGAGTCTGTATTCGCCCGAAATCAATGGCCGCTTCATCCGCATCACCCGCGCCGACGGCGAGGTGGTGTACATCTCGGGAACGCCGAAGGACGAGCGCTTCAATCCGGCGCAGGTCCCGCCGGCTGCGGCAGCCGCCACCGGGAGCTCCTCGCGCGAGGTGCCTCTCGCCGCAGGCGCATTGCTGATAGCGGCGCTCTCGGCCACCGGGGCCGACGGCACGCGCTATCGCGTGGAAGTCGGCGAATCTGATGCGCCTGCGGAGGCTACGGCGGCGCAGGTGCTGATGCTGCTGGCGGTCGGACTGCCGATCGCGGTGGGCGTCGCCGTGGCGGGTGGTTTCGTCCTGGTGCGCCGGGCGCTCGAGCCGGTGGAGCGCATCGCGGCCAAGGCCGAAGCCATCACCCAGCACAGCCTGAGCGAGCGGCTGCCGGTGGTGCACAGCGGCGATGAGCTCGAGCGGCTGTCGGTGTCGCTCAATCACATGATCAGCCGCCTCGAGGACGCCATTCGCAGCTCCAAGCAGTTCGTCGCCGACGCGAGCCACGAGCTGCGAACGCCGCTCACCGTGATGCGCGGGGAGCTCGAGAGCCTGGCGCAGGACGGACAGCTCGGGGACGAGACGCGCGAGATGCTCGGCAGCGTCCTCGAGGAAGTCGAGCGTCTCGGGGAAATCGTCGAAAGCCTGTTCGCGCTCTCGCGCCTGGATGCGGGCGAGGCGCACGCCGAGTGGCTGCGCTTCGATCTGGCGGAGCTGGCCACGACCACCGCCGAACAGATGAACCTCCTCGCCGAGGACAAGAACGTCAGCGTGGCCTGCGAGTCCGCCACCGGGGTCACCGTGGAGGGCGACCGCGCGCGCCTCAAGCAGGTGATCGTCAATCTGCTCGACAACGCCATCAAGTACACCCCGAGCGGCGGGCGCGTACGTCTCTCGGTACGGCGCGAGGGGAGCTTCGCGATTCTCGATGTCACCGACGACGGCGTCGGCATTCCACCCGAGGCGCTGCCCCACGTATTCAAGCGCTTCTATCGAGTCGACGGCTCGCGCTCGCGCGAGCAGGGCGGTGCCGGCTTGGGCCTCGCCATCGTGAAGTCGATCTGCACCGCTCACGGCGCCGAGGTCGAGGTGGTCAGCGTCCCAGGCAAGGGCAGTACTTTCCGCGTGCGGCAGCCGCTCGCCGCTGAAGCTGCGTCGCGGGCCTAAGGGAGCCGAGCGCATGCCGCTGGTCCAGTACGTCCTCAGGCGACCCTACACTGTCGCAGCTCTGCTGATCCTCATCGGCCTGCTCGGGATCGGCGAGGCGCTGCGCATGCCCGTCGACATCTTCCCGGAGATGGATATCCCGGTGTGCAGCGTCGTGTGGACCTATGCCGGCATGGACGCCGAGGACATTCAGAACCGCATCCTGACGCTGCACGAGCGGCAGATGGCCTCCCTGGTCGATGACATCTCGCGCATCGAGGCGACCAGCTACGAGGGCGTGGGTGTCGAGAAGGTCTATCTGCACGAGGGTGCCGACGTCACCCGGGCCGTAGCGCAACTCGCCAGCAGCGCCCTGGTGGTGCTCAAGTACATGCCGCCGAGCATCACGCCGCCTCTGGTCATCCGCTACGGTGCCACCGACGTGCCGATCATCCAGCTGAGCCTGTCGAGCGACTCGCTGCCGGACACGGCGCTCAACGATCTCGGGCAGAACATCATCCGCCCGGCGCTCGCGGTGGTGCACGGCGCGGAAGTGCCCTATCCGTACGGCGGCAAGCCGCGCGTCATCATGGCCGACCTCGACAGCCAAGCCCTTACCGCGCGCGGGCTCACCCCGCAGGACGTGAGCAACGCCCTGCAGACACAGAACGTCATTCTGCCGGCGGGCGATGTGAAGATCGGTAAATTCGACTATCTGGTCGCCATGAACAACAGCCCGGACGTCATCGACGCGATCAACTCCTTTCCGATCAAGTGGGTGGCCGGACGGGAAGTCTTCATGCGCGACGTGGCGCACGTGCACGACGGTTTCCAGGTACAGACCAACTCCGTCTCGGTCGATGGCGTGCCGGGGGCGCTCATGAGCATCCGTAACACCGGTGGCGTGTCGACGCTTGCGGTGATCAACGGCATCCGCGCCGTGCTGCCGCAAATCCGCCACATGATGCCCGCGGGCGTGCGCATCAAGCCCATCTTCGATCAGTCGGTATTCGTCAAGGCGGCCCTCAACAGTGTGCTGATGGGCGGGGCGCTGGCCGCGGGGCTGACCGCGCTCATGATCCTGCTGTTCCTGGGCAACTGGCGGCTCACCGTGATGATCCTGGCGGCTATTCCACTGTCGATCATCAGTGCGGTGCTGCTGATGGGCGCGGGCGGGGAGACGCTCAACACCATGACCCTCGGCGGCTTCGCGCTGGCCGTCGGCATCCTGGTGGACAACGGTACGGTGGTGATCGAGAACATCGAGCGCCACGCCGGGCTGCGCCCGCAGCTGTCGGATGCGATCGTCAACGGTTGCGCCGAGGTCGGAACACCGACTTTCCTCTCGACGCTGTGCATCTGCATCGTGTTCGTTCCGGTGTTTCTGCTGCAGGGCACGGCGAAGTATCTGTTCTCGCCGCTGTCGGTGTCGGTGATCGTCGCGCTGCTCGCAAGCCTGGCGCTGTCCTTCACCATGGTGCCGGTGTTGTTCCTGTACCTGATGCGCTCGCAGGCGCGCCCGGCGCACGGCGCAGCGGCCGCGGCGCACGGCGGTTCCGCCGCCACTCAGGCCCCGCGCGTGCACCCCCTGCTGCAGGTGCATCTGGGATTCGAGCGCGGCTTTCAGCGCTTTCGTGAGGCGTATCGCAACGCGCTCGCCTGGGCGTTGTCGCAGCCGAAGATCACGGTGCTCGCGTTCCTCGCCATCATGCTCATCTCGCTGCCGCTGTTTCCGCTTCTCGGACGCGACTTCTTCCCCGACGTCGATGCCGGCGAGATGCGCCTGCACGTGCGCGCGCCGCCCGGCACGCGCATCGAGACGACCCAGCAGTACTTCTCGCAGGTCGAAGCGACGATCCGCGAGCTGGTCGGCAATGACCAGATCAGCGTGATCCTCGACAACATCGGTCTGCCCTACAGCGGCATCAACATCGCGCTGAGCGACTCGGCGACCGTGGGTCCGATGGACGGGGAGATCCTGATCTCGCTGCTGAAGAAGCACGCGCCGACCGCGGATCTCACCGCCATGCTGCGCCGCGAGCTGCCGCAGAGATTTCCGGCGCTGCAGTTCTTCTTCCAGCCCGCGGACATCGTCGACCAGGTGCTCAATTTCGGACAGCCCGCACCGATCGACATTCGCGTCACGGCCTCCGATAGCGGCAGCGCCTACAGGCTGGCGGCGCGGCTCACGCGGTTGATCGCGCGCGTACCCGGCGTGGTGGATGCGCACGTGTTTCAGGTTCCCGATGCTCCGGCGCTGTCGCTCGACGTCGATCGCGCGCTCGCCACCCAGGTGGGACTCACGCAACGTGACGCGGCCAGCAACGTGCTGGTGACCACGAATTCCAGCGCACAGACCGCACCGAACTTCTGGGTCGACCCGAGCAACGGCGTGAGCTATCCGCTGGTGGTGCAGCAGCCGCCCTACGACATCGCCTCGTCGCAGGATCTGAAGATCATGCCGGTGAGCAGCGCCGAGGGGAGCAGTCAGTCCCAGCTCCTGATGAACCTCTCCTCCATCGGCCGCCGCAAGGTGCCGATGGTGACCTCGCAGCTGAACATCCGGCCGGTGTTCGACGTGCACGCCAACGTCCAGGGGCGCGATCTGTACTCGACTTCGCGCGACATCGACCGGGTGATCGCCGCTAACCAGCCGCCGGCACAGAAGGCGATGCAGGTGACTTTGAGCGGCCAGGTGGAGACGATGCGCGAGAGCTACACCGGGCTATTCACCGGCATCGCGCTCGCGATCGTGCTGGTCTACCTGTTCCTCGTGATCAACTTCCAGAGCTGGATCGATCCGCTCATCGTGCTGATGGCGGTGCCGTTCACGCTGAGCGGGGTCATGTGGATGTTGTACCTGAGCCAGACTCACCTGAGCGTGCCTGCTCTCATGGGCACGCTCATGTCGATCGGACTCACGACCGCCAACAGCATTCTGGTCGTGAGCTTCGCCAATCAGCGCCTGGCAGCGGGCGACGCTCCGCTGCCTGCCGCGGCGACCGCCGGTTACACCCGCTTGCGCCCGGTGCTGATGACGGCCGGCGCCATGATCCTCGGCATGGTGCCGATGGCGATCGGCGTGGGCGAGGGGGGCGAGCAGAACGCGCCGCTCGCCCGCGCGGTGATCGGCGGGCTGTTGTTTGCAACCTTCGCGACGCTGGTGTTCGTGCCGACCATGTACCGGCTGCTGCGGCGGCCGGCGCCGCCCGCCACCGCCGCGCACACTCCCTGAGGCGCACAGCCCATGCAAGAGAGCGACCGCAAGCAAGACAGCCGCACGGACCCGGACGGGACGGTCCGGGACACCGGATATTGCGAGGACATGACTGCCAGCGAGTCGCACGCGGCATCGGCGCATTTTGAAGCCGATACCGGCGCGCGGCTGAAGAAGGGGGCGATCGTTCTCGCCATCGTGCTAGGCGTCGCCTTCGTGCTGGTGAGCATCGACCGGTTCTTCAAGGCGCGCAGCGTCGCCCGCGCCACCCAGGAGGCAAGCAGCGCACCGCCGCCGGTCGATGTCATCGTCGCGAAAGCGGTGGGCGCCGTGCAGCGCCTGGTGCTTCCCGGCTATACGGCCGCCTGGCACGCGAGCACCATCTACGCGCGCGTCAACGGCTATGTCGGCAGCTGGTCCGTCGACATCGGCGATCATGTGCATGCCGGGCAGGTACTCGCTCTCATCGACACGCCCGATCTGGATGCCCAGCTCGCGGCGGCGCGCGCGCAGCTGAACGCCGATCAGGCAACGGTCCTGGTCCGCAAGGCCGAGACCGAGTTCAGCAGGACGACCTACGAGCGCTGGCGTGATTCGCCCAAGGGCGTGGTGTCGGAGCAGGAGCGCGAGGAGAAGAAAGCCGGCTACGACAGCGCGGTCGCGCGCCAGATGTCGGCGCAGGCGGACGTGGCACTCGCCCGGGCGCGCGTGAACCAGTACGAAGCGCTCACACAGTTCAAGAAGGTGACGGCGCCCTACGACGGGGTGATCACCGTACGCGACATCGATATCGGCAATCTCGTCACCGCCGGCAGCACCTCGGCGACGACGCCCCTGTACGTGATCACCCAGAACGACCCGATGCGCTTCTTCGTCGATGCGCCGCAGAGCGCGGCGGACGATCTGATCCACAGTAGCGCTCCAGTACAGATCGAGACCAACGGCGGGGTCACGCGTGAATACACCGGCAAGGTGACCCGCACCTCCGACGCCATCAATCCGCAGGCGCGAACGCTGCGGGTGGAGGTGGACATTCCGAACCCGAAGGACGACTTCGTCCCTGGAATGTACGTCAAGCTCGCGTTCGGGCTGCCGTCGCGCGGCCTGGTGCAGGTACCAGC
Organism: uncultured Gammaproteobacteria bacterium; assembly: GCA_963835645.1. GTDB lineage: Bacteria > Pseudomonadota > Gammaproteobacteria > Steroidobacterales > Steroidobacteraceae > 13-2-20CM-66-19. Next base: position 192,567 of record CAWIGQ010000004.1, read on the forward strand.
CGCTGCGCTCACGTTCCGCGCCAGCGGCCCGCAGGTCGCGCGCGTCGACCCGTCCGGGAGGATCAGCTTCCGCAACGTCACCATCGGCCGCGATGATGGCAACGTCGTCGAGCTGTCCGCGGGGGCTGCGCCGGGTGACCGGCTCGCTTTGAACGTCAGCAGCCAGATCACCGACGGCGAACTGGTGCGCGCGCACACGGCCAACTTCGGCGCTGCGGCGCCGGTAGCGACCGCCGAGCGTTGAAGGAGCGAGCGACTTGAGCCGGCGCCTGCGCATCTTCTTCCTGACGCTCGGCGCGAGCCTCGTGACAGGCTGCGCAGTAGGCCCGAATTACCACACCCCGAAGATTCCCACCCCGGAAGGCTACGCGGAGGTCGGCAGCGCGGCGCTGCCCGCCGGTGCACCCGCGGGCCAGGCCGCGAGTGCGCCGGCGGTGGACTTTGCGGCGTGGTGGCATGCGCTGAAGGATCCGGAGCTCGACTCGCTGGTCGAGCGTGCGATCAGCGGCAATCCTGACGTCATCATTGCGCTCGATCGGCTGCAGGCCGCGCGAACCTACGAGGCTGCAATCATCGGCAGCGTACTGCCCGAGGCGGAAGCGGCCGGGGGCGGTGGCCGTGGCACCGGCAACGATCTCGCCCGCGGCCGCGCACCGCAATCGCAGATTTCCGCAAGCAACGGCACCGGCCTGCAGCACATCAACGAGGTGGGCGGCTTCGATGCGGTCTGGCAGCTGGACATCTTCGGCAAATACCGCCGGGAGATCGAAGCGGCCGGTTACGATACCCAGGCAACCCGCGCCGCGCGCAACAGCGTGCTGGTCTCGGTGATCGCCGACGTCGCGCGTGCTTACGTGGATCTGCGCGGGCTGCAGGTGCGCGCCTCGGTGCTGAGCGCGGCCATCGGCGTACTGCGCGAGTCGCTGCGCATCGTCAGCATACGCTACGAGCGCGGCATCACGAACGAGCTCGACGTGACGCTCGCGACGCGCGAGCTCGCTACGCTCGAGGCCCAGGACGCGCCGGTTGAAGCGCAGGTGCGCGCGGCCGAGTACACGATCGCGATCCTGCTGGGCAGGTATCCGGAAGACATGGTGAAGGAGCTCGGTGCCACGGCCATGGTTCCCGCCGTGCCGGGTGCGGTCGCTGCGGGTTTGCCGGTCGAGCTGCTGCGGCGCCGTCCCGATATCCAGGAAGCCGAGCGCGAGCTGGCCGGAGCGACCGCGCGGATCGGCATCGCGACGGCCGATCTGTTCCCCTCGCTCGCAGTTTCCGGCTCGATCGGCTTCCAGCGCCAGGACGCACCCGGGTTGCCGATCGTCGGGGCGCACATCTGGTCGGCGGGTCCGGCAGCGGCGTGGCCGCTGCTCGACTTCGGCCAGCTGGATGCACAGGTGGAAATCGCCGACCTGCAGACGCGCGCGCTGTTGGTCAACTACAAGAGGACCATCCAGGCGGCGGTGCGCGAAGTCGACACCAACATGGGCCTGTACAGCGCGCAGCAGGTGAGCCTCGGCAAGCTCGAAACCGCCCTCACCGCCAGTCAGCGGGCCGTGACGCTCGCCAATGAGCGCTATGAGCGCGGTCTCACCGATTTCCTGAACGTGGTGGACGCGCAGCGCCAGGAGTACGACATCGAGGAGCAGTACGCGGCGACGCAGGTGGCGGCCGCCGAGGAGTTCGTCGAGCTCTATCGAAGTCTCGGCGGGGGTTGGCAGAACTATCAGGCGCTGCCGCCCATCCACCGGCCCGAGCCGGCGATCATCGCCATGTTCCAGCGCGTGCTGAGCCACAGCGACCCGCTGAAATAAGGTCGTCGCCCGGGCCGCTGACGCGCGCGCGGCCGGCAACCCGACCGCGCGCAGCGCACGTTCGCCGGTCAGAACTTGTAGCGCACGCCAACGGTGGGATTGAGGTTGTTCGTGTTGAGGTAGCCGTTGGCCAGACCGTCGTGCACGTCGCTGTACATGGCGCCCAGGTAAACGTCGAAGTGCTGGTTGAATCTGTAGTCGGCGTCGAACGAAAACGCCTCGAGGCTTCCGCTGCAAACACCGTGCGCATTCGTCGAGCAGCCCGCCTGGGTTCCGGTGCCGTAGGCATCCTGATGAACGCCGTAGTAGGCGATGGTCAGGTCGAGGTGGGGAATCACGGTGTAGCGGACACCGGTCCAATAGACCTGCACCAGCTTCTCATTGTCGTAGGCCTTGTTGTTGACGAAAGCCAGAACGTAACCGCCGATGTCGGTGAAGCCGGCGTTCAACGGTGTCTTTGGATTCTCATACTTGATGTACTCGTAGCCGGCGAAGAATTTAACGGGGTCGAGCTTGTACAACGCCATGAGGGCATATGCCGTATTGTCCGAGATGGTCGCCTGCCAGAGAATTCGATACCGAATACCCTAAAGCGGAAGCGCTGGCGACTTGAGCGGCGGTCAGGGAGCTCGCCGTGATGGCGCTATTGACTTTCGAATAATACGCATCCACCGATGCGCCCGCATATTCGGCACCTATATCCGCCTGGACGGCGGTGTTGGCGGACCCACTGGATCCGTTGAACTTGTACAGCGCACCGAGGTGCACCAGGTCGTTGAAGCTCACCAGATATTTCGCCGCCGAATCGAGCCGGTTGTTCTCGCTGCTGCCGCCGCCGGAATACGTGTTTGACGCGCCGAGCAGGCCGAACGCGGTAGAGAGGTAATTGGGGTCGTACTTGATCGTGCCTTCCGAGAGCAGCGTCACCTGACGACCGAAGGTGAGGGCACCAAAGCGCGCCGATTGCAGCCCGACGAAGGCGGTCTGAAAGGCCTGACCCGCCGAGCTGCCATCGACGCCGACGCTCTGCTTGGCGAGCGGCAGACCATTGTTCACGGCCAACGACTTCAGAGAATTCGCGATTTCGCCGGACTGGGGGTTGAAGAAGGTTTCCGCCTGGAACACGGCCGACCAATCGCCCGCCAGGGGCTCGATGCCTGCCAGGCCGACTCGCGTCTGGCCCATGTTGCTGGGTGTCAGTCCGGTCACCGACCCTGCGCTGTTCTGCCGCACGATGTTGCCACTCGCGGACGGACGATAGGGGGTGAACGGCGCACTGTGCGTATCGTATTGCAGGCCGATGTCGATGACGCCGTACAGCGTGATGCCATTCCAGGTCAGGCTGTCGTCGCCGCTGATCCCCGGCCCGGTCTTCTGCTGCGCGAGTGCGGGGCTTGATGCGGCCACGGCGCTGCACAAGACCAGTACCCAGCACCGCAGCCGCAAATTCTTCGGGCGCCTTCTGCCAACAAGAGTCGTAAACATGTAGCCGTAGCTCCCTGACTTGACTGTCGTTACGCCTGCAAACGGCGACGATTGTTAGGGGCCGGCGGTTATGCGGTCAGTCGCACACCGGTTACACAGCGGTAGCAGTGCGGAAACCGCCGCTGCCGGGCACGGGTGCAGCCCTGGCGGCGAGATTAAGTGGAATCGGCGCTGCGCAGCAGCTCATTGATGGAGGTCTTGGCGCGCGTCTGCGCATCGACGCGCTTGACGATGACCGCGCAGTAGAGGCTGTAGCGGCCGTCGGCAGCGGGCAGCGTGCCCGATACCACCACCGAGCCGGCCGGGACGCGCCCGCGCAGGATGGCGCCGCTGGCGCGGTCATAGATGCGGGTGCTCTGCCCGAGAAACACGCCCATGGAGATCACCGACCCGGCCTCCACCACGACGCCTTCCACGACCTCCGAGCGCGCACCGATGAAGCAGTCGTCCTCGATGATGGTCGGGGCCGCCTGCAGCGGCTCGAGCACCCCGCCGATGCCGACCCCGCCCGAGAGGTGCACGTTGCTGCCGATCTGCGCGCACGAGCCGACGGTCGCCCAGGTGTCGACCATGGTCCCGGGCCCGACCCAGGCGCCGATGTTGACGTAGCAGGGCATCAGCACGACGTTCGGCGCGACGTAGGCGCCGCGGCGCACCACCGCGTGCGGCACGATGCGCGCACCACCCTCGCGCAGCTGCGCTTCGCTGGCGTTGGCGTACTTCAGCGGCACCTTGTCGTAGAAGCGCGTGAACCCGGCGTCCATCAGGCGGTTGTCGCGTACGCGGAAGCACAGCAGCACCGCTTTCTTCAGCCACTCATTGACCACCCAGCGCCCCGCGTGCGGCTCCGCCACGCGCACGCGGCCGCTGTCGAGGAGTGCGAGGCATTCCTCGAGCGCGGCATCGAGCTCGCGCGACAGGCTCTGCGGCGTGAGCTGTGCACGGCGCTCGTAGGCCGCGTCGATGGTGGACTTGAGGCTCGCCAGATCGCTCATGCCGGGCAGTCTCGCACGGGCGCGGGCCGCACGGCATCCGCGCCGGGTTTCATGCGCGCAGCGGCGTGCCCGCAGGCGGGGCGCGCAGCGCCGCCTGGCGCTCGTCGAGCGCCTGCACCAGGCGCTCCTTCAGCTGCTCGGCGGCAGCGAGGCTCAGCGGGCGGTTGTCGAAGTCGGTGAGATAGAAGACGTCCTCGGCGCGCTCGCCGACCGTCATGATCTTGGCGGCGTGCAGCTCGATGCGCTGCTGCATCAGCACCTGACCCACCTCGCACAGCAGACCGGGCCGGTCGCCCGCGGTGAGCTCGAGCACCGAGCGGCGGTTGCGCTCATCGACGCTGAGTGCGATCTGTGTCGGCGTGTTGAACATGCGCGCCTGGCGCGGCGCGCGGCGCGACACCGCAAGGGGCGCATCCGCCGCCCCCTGCAGCGAGCGCCACAGCGCCTGTTCGATCTCGGCCAGCCGGTCCTGGTCCGCGATCGCCGCGCCGTCGTCCTCGAGCAGGTGATACAGGTCGAGGCTGAAGCCATCGCCGGTGGGGGTGATGCGCGCGTCGACAATGTTGAGCCCGAGCTGGTCAAGAGCTGCGGTGGTGCGCGCGAACCCGTGGCGGCGCGGGCGCGTGAAGATCAGCACCGCAGTCGTGCCGCGCACGCTGCGCGCATCGAGCGCCACCAGCGGCTCATCCGAGCCCGCCTCGCGCTCGGCCAGCAGGCGTGTGTGCCAGGCGACTTCCTCGGGGGAATGCTGCAGGAAGTACCCGGCGCTGAAGGGCAGCCAGACGCCGGCGATGTCAGCTTCCGCGACGCCGTGCTCGATCAGCAGCCGCCGCGCGCCATCCTGGGTCTCGCGCACCAGGTGCTCCGGGTCGATCGGGCTCTCGAGCCCGCGGCGCAAGGCGCGCTTCACCCGATGGTAGCAGTCCGAGAACAGCGAGGCTTTCCAGGAATTCCACAGCTTCGGGTTGGTGCCGCGCACGTCGGCGCAGGTGAGCACGTACAGGTAATCGAGATGCGTCTCATCGCCCACCTTGCGCGCGAAGGCGTTGATTACCTGCGGATCACCGATGTCCTGCTTCTGCGAGGTGATCGAGAGCTCGAGGTGGTTGCGCACCAGCCAGGCGACCAGGCGCGCATCGTACGGCGACAGCCCCTGCTCGAGGCAGAAAGCTTCGGCGTCCACCGCGCCGAGCTCGGAGTGATCGCCACCGCGCCCCTTGGCGACGTCGTGAAACAGCGCCGCGAGGTAGGCGACTTCGCTGCGCGGCAGCGACTGCATGACGCGCGAGGCTTCAGGGAGCTCCTGGTCGTAGCGCGGGATCGCAAAGCGGCGCAGGTTGCTCACCACGAACAGCGTGTGCGCATCCACGGTGTAGGCGTGGAACAGGTCGTACTGCATGCGCCCGACGATGCGCCCGAAGGCCGGGATATAGCGTCCGAGCACGCCGTAGGTGTTCATGCGCCGCAGCTCGTGCGTCACGCCGACCGGCGAGCGCAGGATCTCGAGAAACAGCCGGTGATGGCGCGGGTTCTGGCGGAATTCCTCGTCGATCAGCCACAGGTTCTTCGCCACCGCACGCATGGTGGAAGCGCGCACCCCACGGATGTCCGGATTCTGCTGCAGCAGCGCGAACAGCTCGAGGAGCGCGGCAGGGGTGCGGGCGAACACCTCCTCGCTCACCGCCTCGAGCGAGCCGCTGCGCACCTGAAAGCGCGCATTCAGCGGCCGCGGCGGCTCGCTCTCCGAGAGGATCGCCTCGCGGAACAGCTGCAGCAGCAGCTCGTTCAGCAGGCTCACATCCATCACCGTGCGGTAGTAGCGCTGCATGAACTGCTCGACCGCGAGCGTGTAGGAGGCGTCCTCGTAGCCGAAGCGGAGCGCAAGAAGGACCTGGTGATCGAACAGCAGGCGGTCCTCGTGCCGCCCGGCGAGCGTGTGCAGCCCGAAGCGCACCTTCCACAGGAAGGCCCGGGCCTGCTTCAGGCGCCGCAGCTCCGCCTGCGTCAGGAAGCCGTGCGTGACGAGCCCATCGAGGCTGTCGGTGCCGAAATGGCGCCTGGCGACCCAGGCGATGGTCTGGATGTCGCGCAGTCCGCCGGGGCCGGTCTTGACGTTCGGCTCGAGGTTGTAGGCGGTGTCGTTGGCCTTCAGGTGCCGCTGGGTCTGCTCGCGCACCTTGGCTTCGAAGAACTGCTTGACGGGCCAGATGCGATCGGGCGCGAGCGCCTCGCGCATCGTCGCGAGCTGCGCGGCGTTGCCGGCCAGCAGGCGCGCCTCGAGCAGCGTCGTCATGACGCTCACATCGCCGACGCACTGCTCGCGGCACTCGCCCACGGTGCGCACGCTGTGGCCAACCTCCAGCCCGATGTCCCACAGGAACGTCACGAGCCTCTCGACCACGCCGCTGTCGACGGTATCCGGGGGCTGCGGTACGAGCAGCAGGATGTCGATGTCGGAGGCGGGGTGCAGCTCGCCGCGGCCATAACCGCCGACCGCAATCAGCGCCCAGCGGGGCTGCCCGGCGCAGTGCGTGCGCCAGGCTTCGCGCAGCACCGCATCGATGAGCGCCGCGCGCGCGTGCACCAGCTCCTCGACGGGCTCCTCGGCGAGAAAGCGTGCTTTGAGCTCCTCGTGAGCTGCGCGCAGGATCTCACGCCACGCGTGCGGCGCAGTGTCGGCCGCAAGTTGCGCCGGCAGTCGCGCCAGCAGCGGCCAGGAGTGCTCAAGCGGCGGGGACGGGCGCGTCTCCTCGAGCAGCTCAGTCTCCCTTAGCACCCATGGTGCGCTTTGAGCCTTTAGTGCTGCGCGCCGTTCGCGCCGAGCGTCAGCACGTCGACCCCGTGGTCGGTGACCAGCACCGTATGCTCCCACTGCGCCGACAGCGAGTGGTCCTTGGTGATCACCGTCCAGCCGTCCGGCAGCAGCCGCACGTGGCGCTTGCCGGCGTTGACCATCGGCTCGATGGTGAAGGTCATGCCGGCTTTGAGCTCCATGCCCGTGCCCGGCTCGCCGTAGTGGAGCACCTGCGGGTCCTCGTGGTAGATCCGCCCGATGCCGTGGCCGCAGTACTCGCGCACCACCGAGTAGTCATTCTGCTCCACGAAGCTCTGGATGGCATGACCGATGTCGCCGAGGTGCGCGCCTGGACGCACCGCCTCGATGCCGCGCCACATGGCGGCGAAGCAGGTCTCGGCCAGGCGCTGCGCGTGCGGCGCCGCCTTGCCGACGACATACATGCGGCTGGTGTCGCCGTGAAAACCGTCACGAATCACCGTGACGTCGATATTGACGATGTCGCCGGCCTTCAGGCGCTTGTCGTTCGGGATGCCGTGGCACACCACGTGGTTCACGGAGGTACAGATGGTCTTCGGGAAGCCGCGGTAGTTGAGGTTCGCGGGCACCGAGCGCTGCACGTTCACGATGTAGTCGTGGCAGATGCGGTCGAGCTCCTCGGTCGTGACCCCCGGCACCACGTGCGCGCCGATCATGTCGAGCACCTCGGCGGCGAGGCGACCGGCAACGCGCATCTTCTGCTGCTCTTCGGGGGACTTGATAGTGACGTGCATAGTTGCAGGGAAATGGGGCCGCTGCCCCGGGCGGGCAAGAGGCCGCGGCGGCGGCGTAAGACATTGTTCCGACGAGGTCTTCATGGTATAAAGCGCGGCCTTTTTTGGCAACGCAACCCACACGCGCACCGATAACTTAGCGACTGGGTGTCCCGCTTGAGCCCGCTTCGGGCCTTCGGGATGGTCGCTGAGGGTGCGCGGAGGCTTAACCCACACAGGAGCTCTGCATGCCCGGCGTGTCCATGCGACAGATGCTGGAGGCGGGTGTCCATTTCGGACATCAGACCCGCTTCTGGAACCCGAAGATGGCGCCCTTCATCTTCGGCGAGCGCAACAAGATCCACATCATCAACCTCGAGAAGACGCAGCCGATGTACGCGGAGGCGGCGAGCTTCATCAAGGGTGTCATTGCGGACGGCGGCACGGTGCTGTTCGTCGGCACCAAGCGCTCGGCGCGCGAGTCCATCCAGAAGGAGGCCGAGCGCGCCGCGCAGCCCTACGTGAACCAGCGCTGGCTCGGCGGCATGCTCACGAACTTCAAGACCATCCGCCAGTCGATCAAGCGCCTCGGCGAGATCACCGAGCTGGCGGTCTCCGGCGCGCTGGAGAAGCGCGGCAAGAAGGAGGCCACGCAGCTGCGGCGCGAGATGGACAAGCTCGAGAGAAGTCTCGGCGGCATCAAGCACATGGAGTCGCTTCCGGATGCACTGTTCGTGGTCGACGTCGGTCACGAGAACATCGCGATCCACGAAGCCCGCAAGCTCGGCATCCCGGTGGTCGCGATCGTCGACACCAACTGCTCCCCGGACGGCATCGACTACGTGATCCCCGGCAACGATGACGCCATGCGCGCCATCCAGCTCTATGCCGCAGGCGTTGCCGACGCGGTGCTCGAGGGCAAGCAGTCCGTGCCCCAGGTCGCCGTCGGCGAGGATGAGTTCGTCGAGCTCGACGAAGCGGGCAATCCGCGCAAGAAGGCCGCGCGCGCCGGCAGGCGCCCGCAGCCGTCGGTGCGCAAGAAGGCGCCGGCACGGCGCAAGCTCCCGCCCGTCAAGGCGCCGCCTGGCGCCGTCGAGGAGCTTGCCGAGGAGGAGGAGGAGCTCGAGGCGGAAGAGGCTGCGGAAGCTGCCGCCGCCGTCGTCACGGTTCCGCCAGCCGCGGACGTGGTCCGCCGTCCGGGCCCCGGGACCGCCCGGCGCAAGGGACGCGGTGGCGCGGGCGCAGGGCCGGGCGAGTGAGGTCCAGGGAGAGAATGTCCTCATGAACATCACAGCAGACGCAGTCAAGCAGCTCCGCGAGCGCACCGGGGCGGGCATGATGGAGTGCAAGAAGGCGCTCGTGGAAACCAAGGGCGACCTCGACGCCGCCGCCGAGCTCATGCGCCGGCAGGGCCTGGCGAAGGCCGACAAGAAGGCGACCCGCGTGGCGGCGGAGGGCGTCGTGGTTGCGGTGAAGTCCGCCGATGCGCGCACCGCGGCGATGGTGGAGGTCAACTGCGAGACGGACTTCGTCGCCCGCGCAGAGCAATTCCGTGCCTTCGCCCAGGCCGTGGCCGAGAGCGCGCTGCGCGAGCGCCCCGCGACGCTGCCGGCTCTCGCGGAGCTGCGCCTCGCCTCCGGCGAGAGCATCGAGGAGCGCCGCCGCGGGCTCATTGCGAAGATTGGCGAGAACATCAGCATCCGGCGCTTCACGGTGCTCACCTCACCCGAGCACCTCGGCGCTTACGTGCACGGCACGCGCATCGGCGCGCTCGTGGCCGTGCGGGGCGGAGCGGCGAGCCTCGCCTATGACCTGGCCATGCACGTGGCGGCGAGCAACCCGCGCTACCTCGCGCAGGCGCAGGTGCCACCGGAGGTGGTGGCGAAGGAGCGTGCGATCCTCACAGAGCAGGCGCAGGGCGAGGGCAAGCCGCCGGAGATCGTGGCGAAGATGGTCGAGGGGCGGCTGCGCAAGGCGCTGAGCGAGATCAGCCTCGCCGGGCAGCCCTTCGTCAAGGATCCGGACGTGACGATCGAGAAGCTGCTGAAGGGCGCGCGGGCCGAGGTCGTGGCGTTCGAGCGCTTCGAAGTCGGCGCGGGCATCGAAAAAAAAACCGATGACTTCGTCGCCGGTGTCATGGCCCAGGTCAAGGGTTCCGAGCCGTCGGTCAGGCACTGACCGCGCGCGAGTGTCAAAGGAGTTAAACCCCGCCGCGCGCGGGGTTTTTTCCATACGTCTTCAGGGGAAGCAGGATGACGCAAGCCAAAGCAGTCTACTCGAGGATCCTGGTGAAGCTCTCGGGCGAGGCACTGATGGGCGAGGGTGACTACGGCATCGACCCGGCGGTCATCAGGCGCATTGCCGGCGAGCTGCAGGAGATCATCGAGATGCAGGTGCAGCTGGCGGTGGTGATCGGCGGCGGCAACATCTTCCGCGGCGCGGGCCTGGCGCGCGCCGGCATGGATCGCGTGGCCGCCGATCACATGGGCATGCTCGCCACGGTGATGAATGCGCTCGCCATGCAGGATGCGCTCGAGAGCTTCGGGATGCACGCGCGCGTGATGTCCGCAATCCGCATCAACGAGGTCTGCGAGGACTACATCCGCCGCCGCGCCGTGCGCCACCTGGAGAAGGGGCGCATCGCGATCTTTGCCGCCGGCACCGGCAACCCGTTCTTCACCACCGACACGGCGGCTGCGCTACGGGCGATCGAGATCAACGCCGACGTGCTGCTGAAGGCCACGCGGGTGAACGGGGTGTACTCCGACGATCCGCTGCGCAGCCCATCGGCGGTGCGCTACCCGCATCTGACCTTCGACAAGGTGCTCGCTGACCGCCTCAACGTGATGGACGCGACCGCGATCGTCATGTGTCGCGACAACCGCTTGCCTTTGCGGGTGTTCAATCTCAACAATCCGGGCGACCTCACCCGCATCGTGCGCGGCGAGGACGTGGGTACCACGGTCACATGCGAGTAGCGGCGCTTACCGGCGAAAGGAGGGACAACCCATGCAACCCATGCTCGAAGACCTCAAGAAAGACGCACGCGAGCGCATGGCAAAATGCGTGCAGACGTTCCAGGCGGATCTGAAGAAGCTGCGCACCGGGCGCGCCCACCCGAGCCTGGTCGAGCACCTGAAGGTGGATTACTACGGCTCCGAGGTGCCGCTGCAGCAGGTGGCGAGCATTGCCGTCGAGGACGGCCGCACCCTGGTGATCTCGCCGTGGGAGAAGAGCGTGGTGCAGGCGATCGAGAAGGCGATCTTCAAGTCGGACCTGGGGCTCACGCCGATGACCGCCGGCACCGTAATCCGCATCCCCATGCCGCCGCTCAACGAGGAGCGGCGCCGCGAGATCACCAAGATGCTGCGCCACGACGCCGAGAATGCGCGCGTGGCGGTGCGCAACGTGCGCCGCGACGTCATGAACGACATCAAGGACCGCCTGAAGAAGAAGCTCGTCTCGCAGGACGACGAGCGGCGCGCCGAGACCGAGGTGCAGAAGCTCACCGACAAGCACATTGCCGATATCGACGCGCTGCTCGCGGGCAAGGAGAAAGAGGTCATGCAGGTGTGATGGCCGCTGCCCCAGGTAAGCGCCCGCCACGGCACATCGCGATCACCATGGACGGCAACGGCCGCTGGGCGGCCGCGCACGGGTTCGCGCGCCCCGCCGGCCACGAGGCGGGGTTGAAGCCTGCGCGCATGTGCATCGAGGAATGCTCGCGCCTGCGGATCGAGGCGCTGACGCTGTTCGCCTTCTCGAGCGAGAACTGGAGCCGCCCGGCGGAGGAAGTCGGCAGCCTGATGCGGCTGTTCGTCGATGCGCTCGATCGCGAGATCGACGAGTTGCACGCGCAAGCGGTGCGGGTGCGCTTCATCGGCGCGCGCGGCAACCTTGCGATGCGGCTGCAGCGGCGGATCGCCGCGGCCGAGGCGCGCACCGCCGCGAATCCGGGACTGAAACTGCAGGTGGCGATGAGCTATGGTGGTCGCTGGGATATTATTCAGGCAGCCCAGAAGCTTGCGAGAGAATGTTCAAGTGGTGCACTGCGCCCCGAAGAGATCACCGAGGAGCGCTTTGCCGCAGGTCTCGCGCTCGCCGGACTGCCGGAGGCGGACCTGCTGATTCGCACCGGCGGCGAGCACCGCATCAGCAATTTCCTGCTCTGGGACCTGGCGTACGCGGAGCTGTATTTCACGGCACGGCTGTGGCCGGACTTCACTGCGGGCGATCTCGAGGAGGCGCTCGCGTTCTTCGCCGGCCGCGAGCGGCGCTTCGGACAGACGGCCGCGCAGCGTCGGGCGAGCCGCGGCTGAGCGGCCATGGCGGACACCCTGCGCAAGCGTGTGCTGACCGCCGTGGTGCTGGCGGCGGTGGCGCTCGCGGTCCTGCTGTGGCTGCCCGTGTGGGTCACGGTGGCGGGGATCACCGCGCTGGCACTTGCCGGCGCCTGGGAGTGGTCCGCGTTCCTCATGGTCGGGGCGCGCGCCTGGCGCGCGGCGTATGTGCTGCTGATCGCCGTACTGCTGTGGGTGGCGTGGCGCGTCTGCGCGACGCCGGGGGCGCTTGAGGTGGTGCTGGCCACGGCGCTGCTGTGGTGGCTCGCCGCGCTGTTGTGGATCGTGCTCGCGCCGCGGCGCGTCGCGCCCTGGTCCGCGGCGGCGGCCGGGGTGCTGGCGCTGGTGCCCGCGTGGCTGGCGCTGGTGCAGCTGCGGCTGGCGCAGCCCAACGGTGCACAATGGGTGCTGTTCGCGCTGGTGCTGGTGTGGGTCGCCGACATCGGTGCATTCTTCTGCGGCCGGCGCTTCGGACGCTTGCGCCTCGCGCCGGAGGTGTCCCCGGGGAAGACCTGGGAGGGTGTGCTCGGAGGGATCGCTGTGAGCGTGCTGGTAGCCATCGCCGGAAGCCTGTGGTTTCACGTGTCGCTGGCGGCATTCCTGCCGCTGTGTCTTGCGGCCGTGGGCTTCTCGATCGTCGGCGATCTCACCGAGAGCCTGCTCAAGCGTTTCGCCGGCATGAAGGACAGCGGCAGCGTGTTCCCCGGGCACGGCGGGGTCATGGACCGCATCGACAGTATCACCGGGGCGGCTCCCGTGCTGCTGCTGGGGCTGAGGCTCCTTGGAGTCGTTGCATGATCGGAGTCACCGTGCTCGGTTCCACCGGCTCGGTCGGCGAGAGCACTCTCGATGTGCTCGCGCGCCATCCCGAGCGCTTCCGCCTGGTCGCAATCGCCGCCAACACCAACGCGGCGAAGCTCGCGCGGCAGGTGCTGCAGTACCGGCCGGCGTACGCAGCGCTCGCCGATCCGGGCGCCGCCGCGCAGCTGAAGGGGTTGCTCGGGGGCGCGGCCGCCGGCACCCGCGTGCTCGCTGGCGCCGGCGCGCTCGAGGAGCTCGCGGTGCTGCCGGAGGCGCAGTGCGTGATGGCGGCGATCGTGGGCTCCGCGGGACTGCGCTCGACGCTCGCGGCGGCGTGCGCCGGCAAGCGGCTGTTGCTGGCCAACAAGGAATCGCTCGTCATGGCGGGCCCGCTGCTGCTTGCGGCGGTGAACGCGTCCGGCGCGGTGCTGCTGCCGATCGACAGCGAGCACAACGCGATCTTCCAGTGTCTGCCTGCGGGTGCGAGGACCGGCGTCGTGCCGCCCGGCGTGCGGCGTGTGCTCCTCACCGCCTCGGGCGGGCCGTTCCGCGACACCCCGAGCGAAGCTCTGGCCGGCGTCACGCCGCAAGCGGCGATTGCGCATCCGAACTGGGTCATGGGCCGCAAGATCTCCGTCGACTGCGCGACGCTCATGAACAAGGGACTCGAGCTGATCGAGGCCTGCCTGCTCTTCGGGCTCACTCCGGCGCAGGTGCAGATCCTGGTGCACCCGCAGAGCATCGTGCATTCGCTGGTGGAATATGTCGACGGCTCGGTGCTCGGCCAGCTCAGCGCGCCCGACATGCGCACGCCGATCGCGCACGCGCTCGCCTGGCCCGACAGAATCGACTCCGGTGTAGAATTCCTCGACCTGCTCAAGACGGGGCGGCTCGAGTTCCGGGCTCCCGATACCGACAAGTTCCGATGCCTCGCGCTGGCCCAGGCCGCGGCGCGCGCCGGCGGGCTGCAGCCGGTGGTACTCAACGCCGCCAACGAGGTCGCGGTCGAGGCCTTCCTCGAGGGGCGATTGAACTTTCTCGGCATCGCCGCGGTCATTGAAGCCGTAGTGGAGCGGAGCACCGGGGGAGCAATCGGCGAGCTGGAGGACGTCCTCGCCGCCGATGCGGAAGGCCGAGTGCGCGCACGTGAGCGGATCGTCGGCCTTACAAGAGGTGCATCGGTGAGAGGCGCTCACGCATGAGCTTCGTCTGGTACGTGTTGTGGTTCGTCATCGCCGTGGGCCTGCTGGTCACGGTGCATGAGTTCGGCCACTTCTGGGTCGCGCGCCGCCTGGGCTTTCGGGTGCTGAGATTCTCCATCGGCTTCGGCAGGCCGCTGCTGACGCACGTGGGCGGCGCCGATCGCATCGAGTACGTGCTGGCGGCGATCCCGCTCGGCGGCTACGTTAAACTCCTCGACGAGCGCGAGGGTCCGGTCGAGCCGGCGGACCTGCCGCGCGCCTTCAACCGCCGTCCGCCGTGGCAGCGCATCGTGGTGCTGCTCGCCGGCCCTGCCTTCAACATCCTGTTCGCGGTGCTGGTGCTCTGGGGCATGCTGTGGTTGAGCGGCGTGACCGAGGTGCGCCCGAAGGTCGGCGAGGTGAGTGCCGGCTCCATCGCCGCCGTTGGCGGGCTGCGCCCGGGCGATGAGATCCACGCGCTGAACGGCACGGTAGTGACGGCTCAGCGCGACGTGGTGTTCGGCCTGCTCGATGCCATGAGCGCGCGCGGGGAGGCGGTCCTGAGCGTGCGCGGCAGCGACGGTGAGATGCGCCAGGCGCGGCTCAGCGTCCCCGACAGCGCCGCGCGGCGCCGTCTCACCGAGCCCTCGGAGCTGTTCCGCGGGCTCGGCTTCGGGTTCTGGACGCCACCGGTGCCGGCGGTGCTCGGGCCGGTGACGCCGCAGGGACCGGCGGCGCGTGCGGGGCTGCTGGCGGGCGATCGCGTCGTCGCCATCGACGGGGTGCCGATGAGCGACTTCCGCCAGATCGTCGAATACGTCAGCGCCCGGCCCGGCGCGCAGATCAGCATCGACTACCGCCGCGGCGGCGCGCTGCGCAGCGTGCAGCTGCAGGTGGCGAGCGAGGAGATCGGCGGCAAGCGCATCGGCCGCATCCGCGTCATGCAGCCCAAGGGCGTGGGCTACCCCGAAAGCATGCTGCTGCATACCGATCTCGGACCGGCGGCGGCGCTGGCGCGTGCCGGCAGCGAAGCCTGGAATATGACGCTGCTGCAGGGGCGGCTGTTCTGGCGCATGGTGCTCGGGCGGGTGTCGCTGAAGAACCTGAGCGGGCCGCTGTCGATCGCCGAGTTCGCCGGCGATTCCGCCGAGGCGGGCGTCGCCTCGTTCCTGAGCTTCCTGGTCCTGATTTCCCTGTCGCTGGGGTTCCTCAACCTGTTGCCGATCCCCATCCTCGATGGCGGCCAGATCCTCTTCCAGCTGGTGGAGTGGCTGAAGGGCAGTCCGCTGTCGGAGCGGGCGCAGGCATTGGGACAGCAGCTGGGTATCGCCCTGCTCATCGTCCTGATGGGTGTCGCGCTATACAACGATATTGCGCGCCAGTTCAGTTGAGCGTTCGGCAGGCCGCCGTCGGGGCCGCAAGCTTAGCGAGCGGGGTGGAGGCACGCGCCCGGCACGCGAACAGTGTGAAGCACAGAGTGAACAGCGCTCAAGGCGCGAACGGAAGAGAGTCACGGGTGACAAGAACATGAAACGCGCGCGGCCACGGGTCCTGGTCGCGTGTCTCGCAGCAGCCCTGCAGTGCGCCCTGGCGCTCGCGCAGAGCGAGACGACGACGCCGGCGGATTTCACCGTCGGCGACATCAAGGTCGAAGGCCTGCAACGCGTCTCCGAAGGCACCGTCTACAACTACCTGCCGGTCAACATCGGCGATCACCTCACCGCGCAGCGCGTGCGCGAAGCGATCCGCGCGCTCTACGCCACCGGCTTCTTCCGCGACGTGCAGGTGCGGCGCGACGGCAACACCCTGATCGTGGTGGTGCTCGAGCGGCCCTCGATCGAGAGCTTCGAGATCACCGGCAACAAGGACATCAAAACCGAGGACCTGCAGAAGTCGTTGCGCGGCGTGGGACTGGCGACCGGCAAGACCTTCGACCGCTCGGTGCTCGAGGACGTGACGCAGTACCTCACCGACCAGTACTTCGCCCGCGGCAAGTACGGGGTGAGGATCGATTCCAAGGTGGAGGAGGAGGCCGGCAACCGCGTCAAGATCAAGATCGACATCAAGGAAGGCTCGCGCGCCAAGATCCGCGAGATCAACATCGTCGGCGACACCAGCTTCCCGCAGAAGGCGATCCTCGAGACCCTCGAGCTCAAGACCCCCAACTGGCTGTCCTGGTACAAGCAGGACGACCGCTACTCGCGCGAATCGCTGCAGGGCGACCTGGAGAAGGTGCGCAACTACTACATGGATCGTGGTTACGCCAACTTCCAGATCGACTCGACCCAGGTGCAGATCGCTCCCGAGAAGGAAGACATCTTCATCACCGTCAACATCGCGGAAGGCCAGGTCTACACGGTGTCGCAGGTGAAGCTCGCCGGCACCTTCGTCGTGCCGCAGGCGCAGCTCGAGCGGCTGCTGCTGATCCATCCGGGCGATACCTTCAACCGCAAGCTGATCACCGGGTCGCAGGAGCTGATGCAAAACCGCATGGGCCGCGACGGCTACGCCTTCGCCAAGGTCGACCCGGTGCCGGCGGCCGACAACGCCAAGCACACCGTGGCGCTCACGTTCTTCGTCGACCCGGGCAACCGCGTCTACGTGCGCAACATCTCCTTCAGCGGCACCAATCGCATCAACGACGAGGTGCTGCGCCGCGAGATGCGCCAGCTCGAGGGCGGCTGGCTGTCGAACACCTCGCTCGAGCGCTCCAAGCAGCGCGTCCAGCGCCTGCCGTACGTGAAGAACATCGAGTTCGAGACCACGCCGGTGGCCGGCTCCCCGGACCTGGTGGACGTCAACTTCAAGATCGAGGAGGGTCCGGCGTCGCAGCTCTCCGGCGGCATCGGCTATTCGGAGACCTACAAGTTCCAGCTGAACGGCAGCTTCGCGGACGCCGATTTCCTCGGCACCGGGCAGCGCATCGGCGTCAACCTCAACGGCGGCGCCTTCAGCAAGGTCTACACCATCCAGCACACCAACCCCTACACCAACATCGACAACCTCCAGCGCACCGAATCGATCACCTACAGCGACGTCACGCAGTTCGTCTCCTCGTCGTCGACCTTCTCCTCGCAGACGCTCAGCCTCGGGCCCACCTGGGCGTACCCGATCACCGAGTTCATGTACCTGCGCTTCGGCGGCGCGTTCAACAGCTCGCAGCTGCTCACCAACTCGCTCAGCAGCGCGGAGCAGGCGCAGCAGTGGGTGCAGGAGAACGGCCATACCTACAGCCGCCTGGCGCATGACGACGCCAGCAACAACGAGTACGTGTTCTACGGCACGAACTTCAAGACCACCGAGGCGGTGGTCGGCTGGGACTGGGATACGCGCAATCGCACCCTGTTCGCCGACCACGGCTTTCGCCAGAACATCTCCTACTCCGTGAGCGTGCCGGGGAGCGACGTCAAGTACTGGATCGGCAACTACCAGTTCATCAGGTACGTGCCGCTGTGGCATGGCTTCACGCTGTCGTTCCTCGAGGGCATCGACTACGGTGCCCCGCTCGGCAGGACCACCGCGATCCCGCCCTACCGGCAGTTCTTCGGCGGCGGGCCGGACAGCGTGCGCGGCTTTCGCGAGAGCCGCCTGGGACCGAAGGACCAGTTCGGCAACCCCTATGGCGGCAACATGCGCATCACCAGCCAGAACGAGCTGATCTTCCCGATGCCGGCGAAATTCGCGCAGACCGCCCGCGTCAGCGCGTTCCTCGACCTGGGCGGGGTCTACCAGACGGGCTCGGCGATCAAGTTCTACGGCCCGGACAACCTCACGCCAGACTGCTACAGCTTCCGCTGCGAGGGTCTCAAGCGCTCGGTCGGTGTCGCCGTGCAGTGGCTCGCGCCGCTCGGGCTCTTCCGCTTCAGCCTGGGAGTGCCCCTGAACGCCAAGAACGGAGACGGCATCACCACCTGGGGTGATGAGCGTGAGGTCTTCCAGTTCTCGGTGGGTAACGCGTTCTGAAGCGGCCGGCGGGTTGAAGAATTCAAGCCGCCGGGGCTGGTTCTACGCGATACTAAGCGTTTAAGCCGGGGCTGATGCAGCGCCCGGCGCTCGTAATCAGATTACATACGAAGGCAGGTAGTTTCCGTGAAGCGTTCGATCACAGCTAAGTTGGCAGTGGGGTTGATGGCGGCGGGCTGCGCACTGGCGCTGCCGGCCTGGGCCGAAAACAAGGTCGGTGTCGTCGACCCGCAAAAGCTCCTCGAGGAATCCCCTCAGGGCAAGGCCGCGAGCGAATCCATGCGGGCCGAGTTCGCGCCGCGCCAGCGCACCCTGCAGGCACAGGAGCAGACGCTCAAGGCGAAGCAGGAAAAGCTGCAGAAGGACGCCGCCACCATGACGGAAGATCAGCGTGTGCGGGCGGAGAAGGAGCTGCGCGACGGCGCGCGCGATCTGGAGCGCGCACGCGGGGAGTTCAATGACGACGCCACCGCGCGCCGCAACGAGGAGATGTCGCGTCTGCAGCGGCTCCTCGGCGAAGAGGTGCGCACTTACGCCAAGGCACAGAACTACGATCTGATCCTCACCGCCGAGACGCTGGTCTACTACACGCCGGCCTTCGACATCACGCCTGCGATCCTCGCGGCGCTGCAGGCGCACGCCGGCGCGCCCGCCGCGGCTAAACCGGCGCCGGCGCCGGCGCCGGCGAAACCGCCGTCGAAGTAGCCGCGCGCCTCGAGACAGGCGCTGCGCTCAGGTCGGACAGCCGTGCCGGTCTCGCTTGGAGAGCTTGCCGTGCGCTTCGGCTGCGCGCTGCGCGGTGACCCGGACACGCGCATCGAGCGCGTGGCAACGCTGGCGCATGCCGACCCGCAGGCACTCGCGTTCCTCGCCAACCCGCGCTATCGCGCGCAGCTCGCGGACACGCGCGCGGCGGCTGTGCTGCTCAGCGAGGCGAGCGCTGCGGACTGCCGCACCGCGATGCTCCTGTGCGACAACCCCTACGCCACCTACGCGCGCATCGCAGCGCTGCTGCACCCCCCCGCCCCCCTCACCCCCGGTGTGCACCCGAGCGCGGTGGTGGCGATGAGCGCGCGCATCGATCCGAGCGCGCAGATCGGCGCCTGCGCCGCGGTGGGGCCGAACGCCGCCGTCGGCGCGCGCTCTCTCATCGGCCCGCACTGCGTGCTCGCCGAGGGCGTCACGCTCGAGAGCGACGTGCGGCTGGTGGCGCGCGTGACGCTCGGCCCTGGCGTGCGCATCGGGGCGCGCAGCGTGCTGCAGCCGGGAGTGGTGATCGGCGCGGACGGCTTCGGTTTCGCGCCCGAGAGCGGCCGCTGGGTGAAGGTGCCGCAGCTCGGCAGCGTGCGCATCGGCGCGGACGTCGAGATCGGCGCCAACACCACCATCGATCGCGGCGCCATCGAGGACACCATCATCGAGGAGGGCGTCAAGCTCGATAATCTCATCCAGATCGGCCACAACGTGCGCATCGGCGCCCACACCGCGATCGCCGCCTGCACCGGCGTGTCCGGCAGCACCACTATCGGCAGGCGTTGCATGATCGGCGGCATGGTGGGCTTCGCGGGGCACATCAGCATCGCCGACGACGTCGTGATCACCGGCTGCTCGGCGGTGAGCAACTCGATCGCGAGCGCCGGGGTATACTCCGGCACACTGCCGATCGAAGAAGCACGCACCTGGCGGCGGCTGGTTGCCCGCTTCAAGCGCAGCGCCTCGCTCGAGGCGCGCCTGAGAGCACTCGAGCGGGCCGCGGGCCGCCCGAGCGCGCCGGACGAGGATCATGACTGAGGCGGTGCAACTCGACATGCTGGCGATCCTCGAGCGGCTGCCGCACCGCTACCCGTTTCTGCTCGTCGATCGCGTGCTCGAGTGCCTGCCGGGACACAGCATCCGCGCGCTGAAGAACGTGACCTACAACGAACCGTTCTTCCCCGGCCACTTCCCCGGCCGCCCGGTGATGCCCGGCGTGATGATCATCGAAGCCCTCGCGCAGGCCGCCGGAATCCTGTGCTTCGTGACGGCCAACGTGATCCCGGACCACAACACACGCTTCTACTTCGTCGGCATCGACGATGCGCGCTTCCGCCGCCCGGTGGTGCCCGGTGACCAGCTGCTGCTCACGGCACAGCTGCAGCGCTCGCTGCGGGGCATCTGGCGCTTTTCCACCGTGGCGCTGGTCGGTGAAGAGGAGGCGGCGCATGCGCAGATGATGCTGGCCCCGGGAGCGGGTGGGTGATCGACGCGCGTGCCATCGTTTCCCCGCAGGCGCAGCTGGCGCAGGATGTGAGCGTCGGGCCTTTCAGCATCGTAGGTCCTGGGGTGCAGATCGGGCCGCGGACCGTGATCGGTCCGCACGCGGTCGTCAACGGCCCGACCACCATCGGCGCCGACAACCGCATCTTCCAGTTCGCCTCCATCGGCGATGCACCGCAGGACAAGAAATACCAGGGCGAGTCGACGCGGCTCGAGATCGGTGACCGCAACGTCTTTCGCGAGAGCTGCACCATCAACCGCGGCACCACTCACGACAGGGGCGTCACGCTCATCGGCAACGACAACCTGTTCATGGCGTTCTCGCATGTCGCCCACGACTGCGTCGTGGGCAGCAACACCGTTTTCGCCAACTGTGCCTCGCTCGGCGGCCACGTCGAGATCGGCGACTGGGCGATCCTCGGCGGCCTCACCGCCGTGCACCAGTTCGCCAAGATCGGCGCGCACGCCTTTGTCGGCGGCGGCTCGATCCTCAGCCGCGACGTGCCGCCGTACGTTATGGTCGCGGGCAACCCGGCCGTGCCGCACGCGGTCAACGCCGAGGGCCTCAAGCGGCGCGGCTTCAGCGAGGAGCAGATCAAGAACGTCCGCGAGGCCTACCGCATCCTGTATCGTTCGGAGCTGAAGCTCGCGGACGCGCTCGCGCGTCTCGCGCCGCTCGCGCAGGCGCAGCCTGAGATCCGCGTCTTCGTCGACTTCATCCAGTCCTCCGCGCGCAGCCTGGTGCGATGAGCGCCCCGGGCGTGGCGCAGGCCGCCGGCGCGCCGCTGCGCGTCGGCATCGTGGCGGGCGAGCATTCGGGCGACCAGCTGGGCGCGGCGCTGATTGCGGCACTGCGCGCGCGGGTGCCGGGGCTCGCCTGCTTCGGTGTCGCGGGCCCGAAGATGATCGCCGCCGGGTGCGAGGCATGGGCCGCGGCCGATGAGCTCGCGGTCATGGGGCTCGCCGAGGTGCTGCACCATCTGCCGCGGCTGCTGCGCCTGCGTGCCCGGCTGATGGCGCGCTTTCGCGCCGCGCGACCCGACGTGTTCATCGGCATCGACTCGCCGGAGTTCAATCTGCGCCTGGCGCGGCGGCTGAAAGCCGCCGGCATCCGCACGGTGCAGTACGTGAGCCCCCAGGTGTGGGCATGGCGGCAGGGGCGGGTGCGCACCATCGGCGCATCCTGCGACCTGGTGCTGTGCCTGCTGCCGTTCGAGAGCGAGTTCTATGCGCAGCACCAGGTGCCCGCAGTGTTCGTCGGGCACCCGCTCGCGGATGAGATTCCGCTCGCCGTCGATCGGGCCGCCGCACGGCGCTCACTCTCCCTCGAGGGCGAGGCGCCGCTGGTGGCGCTGCTTCCGGGGAGCCGCCTGGGCGAGGTGTCGCGCCTCGCCGCGCCCTTCGTCGCCGCGGCCGCGCGCCTTGCGGCGCGCCGCCCCGACTACCGCTTCATCGCACCCATGGCCTCCGCCCGCGCGCGTCAGGCGTTCGAGAAGGAGATTGCACAAGCCCCTGACGCGCCTGCGATTCGTGTGCTCGACGGACAGGCACAAAGGGCGCTGGCCGCCGCCGACGGGGCGCTCGTCGCCTCCGGGACCGCGACGCTGGAAGCGCTCCTCAGCGGTCGGCCCATGGTCGTCGCCTACCGCGTGAGCGCTCTCACCGCGTTTCTGCTCAGGACCCTTCGCCTCGTGAAGGTGCGATACTTTTCGCAACCGAACCTGCTCGCCGGACGGGGGCTGGTGCCGGAGCTCTTCCAGGAGCAGGTGACGGGGACGGCTTTGGCGGACGCGCTGCTGCGTGAAATGGGAGACCCCGCGCACGTGCATGAGCTGCAGGAGCAATTCGAGGCGGTGCACCGCACGCTGCGCCGCGGCGGCGCCGCGCTCGCAGCGGATGCGATCCTCGCGCTCGTGCGGCACGGGGGTGCCGTTTGCGGCGTGCCCGATGGCCAGGTACATGGCTGAGTGCGCGTGAGCGTCATGCGTGCAAGAGGCTGTCCCGATCTGGCACGCGTGGCGGGCGTGGACGAGGCGGGCCGCGGGCCGCTCGCAGGACCGGTGGTCGCTGCGGCCGTGATCCTGCATCCGCAGCGGCGCATCCGCGGCCTCGCCGACTCGAAGATTCTCCCGCCCGCGGAGCGCGCGCGCCTCGCCGCCATCATCCGCACCCGCGCGCTCGCCTTCGGCCTCGGCTGGGCCGATCGCGACGAGATCGATTGCCTGAACATCCTCGAGGCGACGCTGCTCGCGATGCGGCGCGCGCTGCTGGCATTGCCGGTGCCGCCGACGCACGTCAGGGTCGACGGCAACCGCTGTCCGTGCATCGCGGACCTCGCGCTGCCGTGCACGCTCGAGGCCATCGTCGCAGGCGACGCGAGCGTCGCGGCGATCAGCGCGGCCTCGATCCTCGCCAAGACGTACCGCGATGCGATGATGGGTGCGCTCGATGCCTGCTATCCGGGTTTCGAGCTCGCCGTGCACAAGGGCTACGCCACGCCCGCGCATCTCGAGGCTCTCAGGGGCCGCACGCCCTCGCCGCAGCACCGCCGCTCGTTCGCACCCGTGAAGGCGCCCTGATGTCACCGGGCTTCGTCCATCTGCGGCTGCACACCGAATATTCCCTGATCGACAGCGTGGTGCGCGTGCCCGAGCTCATCGCCGCGGTGGTGGCCGCAGGCATGCCGGCGGTCGCGGTCACCGATCAGAGCAACCTGTTCGCGATGGTGAAGTTTCACGGCGAGGCGCTCAAGGCCGGCGTCAAGCCGCTGATCGGCGTCGACCTGCTGCTGCGCGAGGAGGGCGAGCGGCAGGCGCCAACGCGCCTGACGCTGCTGTGCCAGTCGCGCAGCGGTTACCGCAACCTCACCCGCCTGGTGACGCGCGCCTACCTCGAGGGCCAGGAGCGCGGCGCGCCGCGCATCGAGCGCGCCTGGCTCTCGGCGGGCTGCCTGGAGGGACTGATCGGGCTGTCGTGCGCGATCGAGGGCGATATCGGCCGCGCGCTGGTGAATGGCCGCGAAGCCGAAGCCGCTCGCGCGCTCGAGGCCTGGCTGGCGCTGCTGCCGGGGCGCTTCTACCTCGAGCTGCAACGCCTGGGGCGGCCCTTCGAGGAAACCTACATCGCCGGCGCGGTGGCGCTCGCCGCGCGCCGCGGCGTGCCGGTGGTCGCCACCAACGATGTGCGCTTTCTCAGGGCCGAGCAGTTCGAGTCGCACGAGGCGCGCGTGTGCATCCAGGATGGCGCGTTGCTTGCTGACACCGGCCGCGTGCGCCGCTACTCGCGCCAGCAGTACCTGCGCACCCCCCAGCAGATGGCGGCGCTGTTCGCGGACGTGCCCGAGGCACTCGCCAACTCCGTGGAGATCGCGCGCCGTTGCAGCCTGACGCTCACCCTCGGGCAGGCGCGGCTGCCGCAATACCCGGTCCCCGGGGACTTGAGCACCGAGGAGTTCCTGCGCGTTGAAAGCGCGCGCGGCCTCGAGCGGCGCTTCACGGGCGCCGCGGCAGTGCCGCCCGGGCACCGCGAGCGCCTGGCGCGCGAGCTCGATGTGATCTGCCAGATGGGCTTTGCCGGCTACTTCCTCATCGTCGCCGACTTCATCCGCTGGGCGCGCAGCAACGGCGTGCCCGTCGGTCCCGGGCGCGGCTCGGGCGCAGGGTCGCTCGTGGCCTACTGCCTCGGCATCACCGATCTCGACCCGATCCGCTACGACCTGCTGTTCGAGCGCTTCATGAACCCCGAGCGCGTCTCGATGCCCGATTTCGACATCGACTTCTGCATGGACGGCCGCGATAAGGTGATCGACTACGTGGCGCAGAAGTACGGTCGCGAGCGCGTCTCGCAGATCATCACCTACGGCACGATGGCGGCGAAGGCGGTAGTGCGCGACGTCGGCCGCGTGCTCGGTATGACGTACGGCTACGTCGACCGCATCGCCAAGCTCATTCCCTTCGAGCTGGGCATCACCCTCGATGCCGCGCTGGAGAAGGAGCCCGAGCTCAAGCGGCTGTACCAGAGCGATGACGAGGTGAGGAATCTCATCGATCTGGCGCGCTCGCTCGAGGGTCTGACGCGCAATGCCGGCATGCACGCCGGCGGCGTCGTGATCGCGCCCTCGGTGCTCACCGACTTCGCGCCGCTGTACTGCGACGCCTCCGGGGGGAGCCTGGTCACGCAGTTCGACAAGGACGACGTCGAGGCGGCGGGACTGGTGAAGTTCGATTTTCTCGGTCTGCGCACACTCACGGTCATCGACCGCGCGCTCGCGCTCATCAACCACGAGCGCCCCGCCGGCGCCGCGCCGCTCACCATGAGCGCGCTGTCGATGGACGACCCGGCCACGTACGCGCTGCTCAAGTCCTGCCGCACCACCGCGGTGTTCCAGCTCGAATCGCGCGGCATGAAGGACCTCATCCGGCGGCTGCAGCCGGACTGCTTCGAGGAGATCGTCGCGCTGGTTGCGTTGTTTCGACCCGGCCCGCTGCAGTCGGGCATGGTCGATGACTTCATCAACCGCAAGCACGCACGGCACGCCGGCCCGATCGACTACCTGCACCCGAGCCTCGAGCCGATCCTGAAGCCCACCTACGGGGTGATCCTGTATCAGGAGCAGGTGATGCAGATCGCGCAGGTGCTCGCCGGCTACACGCTCGGCGGGGCGGACCTGCTGCGCCGCGCGATGGGCAAGAAGAAGCCCGAGGAGATGGCGCAGCAGCGCTCGGTGTTCGTCGGCGGCGCGGTGAGGGGCGGCGTGCGCGAGCACACCGCCGCCCACATCTTCGACCTGATGGAGAAGTTCGCCGGCTACGGCTTCAACAAATCGCATTCCGCCGCGTATGCGCTGCTGTCCTTCCAGACCGCTTACCTCAAGGCGCATTACCCGGCGCAGTTCATGGCGGCGGTACTGTCGGCGGACATGGACCACGTCGACAAGGTCGTGACCCTCATCAAGGAGTGCAGCGACATGGGGCTCACGGTGCTGTCGCCGGACGTCAATGCCTCGCGCTACGAGTTCACCGCCTGCGGCGAGCGCAGCATCCGCTACGGGCTCGGTGCGGTGCGCGGCGTCGGCCGCGGCGCGGTCGAGGCGCTGATCGCCGAGCGCGAAACGCACGGGCCTTTCCAGGCGCTCGAGGACCTCTGCCGGCGGCTCGACCTGCAGAAGCTCAACCGCCGCGTGCTGGAGGCGCTGCTGCGCTCCGGCAGCCTCGACGGCCTCGGCGCCAACCGCGCGACGCTCATGGACCGCCTGAGCGCGGCGATGCAGCTCGGCGATCAGAACAGCCGCGCCCACCAGGCGGGGCAGAACGACCTGTTCGGCCTCGTGAGCGATGAGCGCCCCGGCAGTGCCCCCGCGCGCCGCGCTGCGCCGCTGCCGGAGTGGAGCGAGGCGGTGCGCCTGGCGGGCGAGCGCGAGACGCTCGGGCTGTACCTTACCGGCCACCCGCTCGCGCGTTTCGAGTCGAGCCTGCCGGGGCTGGTCACCCATCGCATCGGCGATCTGGTGAGCGATCGGCCGACGCCCGCGTTCGAGGGCGGGCGCTTCGGCGGCGGCAAGCAGGTGACGATCGCCGGCCTCATCGATGAGGTGAAGAAGCGCGGCGCGCGCGTGGTGCTCACGCTCGATGATCGCACCGGGCGCATCGAGGTCATGCTGTTCGAGGAGACCTGGCTCAAGCACCGCGAGGTGATCGCCAAGGACGCGCTGGTGCTGGTCGAGGGGCTGTTGCGCTTCGATGAGTTCAGCGACGCCTGGCGGCTGTCCGCGCGCCGCATCAGCGAGCTCGACGAAGTGCGCTCGCGTTGCGCGCGGCGGCTGGTGATCCGCTGCACGCACACCGACGCGGCGCTGCTCACCGAGCGCCTCGCCGCAGTGCTGGAGCCGTGGCGTCCGGGCCCCTGCCCGATCACGATCGAATACT
Organism: uncultured Gammaproteobacteria bacterium; assembly: GCA_963835645.1. Classification (GTDB taxonomy): domain Bacteria; phylum Pseudomonadota; class Gammaproteobacteria; order Steroidobacterales; family Steroidobacteraceae; genus 13-2-20CM-66-19. The sequence goes on from CAWIGQ010000004.1 coordinate 218,869, forward strand.
GCGCCAGCGGCGCGAGCGGCGCACTCACCCTGGGAGAGGAATGGACCGTGCGCGCCAGCCGCGAGCTGCTCGAGCAGCTGGAGGCCCTGGTGGGCCGCGACGCGGTGCAGGTGGTGCACGCGGCGGCGCCCGCGCCGCCCGGCGGCGCATTCTCCGCCGACGGCCGCTGAGTTAGGGTAGGCTCAGCGCGCATGGCCGTATCGTTTCTCGACTTTGAGCAGCCGATCGCCGAGCTCGAGGCGAAAATCGAAGAGCTCAGGCACGTGACCTCGGAATCCGAGGTCAACCTCCAGGATGAGATCGGGCGGCTGCAGGCGAAGAGCCGCCAGCTGACGCAAAGCATCTTCGCCAACCTCACTCCCTGGCAGATCACGCAGCTGGCACGCCATCCGCATCGTCCCTACACGCTCGATTACGTGAACGCCATCTGTACGGAATTCCACGAGCTGCACGGGGACCGCATGTACGCGGACGACGGCGCGATCGTCGGGGGGCTCGCACGCATCGACGAGCGCGCGCTGATGATCATCGGCCACCAGAAGGGGCGCGACACCAAGGAGCGCGTGCGCCGCAACTACGGCATGCCGAAGCCGGAGGGCTACCGCAAGGCGCTGCGCCTGATGCGCCTCGCCGAGCGCTTCTCCCTGCCGCTGGTGACGCTCATCGACACCCAGGGGGCGTACCCCGGCGTCGGCGCCGAGGAGCGCGGCCAGAGCGAGGCGATCGCGCGCAATCTGTTCGAGATGTCGGTGCTGCGCATTCCGATCGTCACCGTCGTCACCGGCGAGGGCGGCTCGGGCGGCGCGCTCGGCATCGGCGTGTGCGACCGCCTGCTGATGCTCCAGTACAGCACCTACTCGGTGATCTCCCCGGAGGGCTGCGCTTCCATCCTGTGGAAGAGCCAGGACAAGAAGGAAGTGGCCGCCGATGCGCTCAACCTCACCGCCGACCGGCTGCTGAAGCTCGGGCTCGTCGATGAGGTCATCGAGGAGCCTCTCGGCGGGGCGCATCGCGATCCGCCGGCGGTCGCCACACGCCTCAAGGCCACACTCATCCGACACCTGGATGAGCTCGAAGCGGTGCCGCGCGAGCAGCTGCGCGCGGCGCGCGCGGAGAAGATCGCCGGCTTCGGCGTGTTTGCCGAAGACGCAGCCTGAGCCGAGCGGTGGCACGCACGGCGCGCCGCCCCCCGCAGCGCTTCGGCCCGCGCTGGCTGCACCAGCGCCTGGCGCAGCTGCTGCCGCACTTCCCGCAGACGCCCCTGTGCGTCGCCTTCAGCGGTGGCGCCGACTCCACCGCGCTGCTGGCGGCGCTGGCGAGGTTGCCGCAGCCGCGGCTCAGGCTGCGCGCCGTACACGTAGATCACCGCCTGCACCCGCATTCATCGCGCTGGAGCGCGCACTGCCGCCGCGTGGCCCGCTCACTGGGGGTGCCGCTCGTGGTGCGCACCGCCACCGTGATGCGCGGGCGCGGCGAGTCGCCCGAGGCCGCCGCGCGCCATGCACGCTACGCGCTGCTCGGCACGGCGCTCGCCGCCGGCGAGGCGCTGCTCACCGCACATCATCAGGACGATCAGCTCGAGACCGTGCTGCTGCAGCTGCTGCGCGGCGCCGGTGTCGCAGGCCTTGCAGCCATGCCGGCGATCACACCGTTCGCAGGCGCAGTGCTGGTGAGGCCGCTGCTGGCGCTCAGCCACGCCGAGCTCAGCGCCTGGGTGAGTGCGCAGGGCCTGCCGTGGATCGAGGATGAGAGCAACGCGCTCTGCGCCTCGATCGCAATTACCTGCGCGTGCGTGTGCTGCCGCTGATCCGCGAGCGCTGGCCGCAGGCGGCGGCGACGGTGGCACGCAGCGCCCGTCACGCCGCGCAAGCGCAGCGGCTGCTCGATGCGCTCGGCGCCGCCGATGCCGCCCGCGCCGCCTGCGGGGCAATGCTGTCGGCGCAGGGGCTACGCGCCCTGAGTGCGGACCGGCGCCGCAACGCGCTGCGCTACTGGATCACCGCTGCCGGGCATCTCGCGCCACCGGCCACGCGCCTCGAGGAGATTGCCGGCCCCTTGCTTGCGGCGCGCGAGGACGCGCAGCCGCTCGTCGCCTGGGAGGGCGCGGTGGTGCGCCGTCAGGCGGACCTGCTGTCGCTGCACCCGCCGCAGCGGGGGACGCCCGAGCCGATGGCGCCCGCCGCCGCCGTGGCACCGACCGAGCCCCTCGCGGCCGCGTGGCACTGGCGCGACAACGAGCGCTGCGTGCTGCCGGCCCCCTTCGGCACTCTCATGCTCCGGCGCGACACGCGCGGGCCGCTCGACCTGGACGCGCTCGCGCCGCTGCTGACGGTAAGCGCGCGCCGCGGCGGGGAGCAGCTGCGCCCGGTGCGCGGCGGAGCGCGGCGCGCGCTCAAGAGCCTGCTGCAGGAGGCGCGCGTGCCGGTCGCACAGCGCGCGCGGCTGCCGCTGATCTTCGCCGGCGAGCGGCTGATCGCGGCCGCGGGCCTGTGGCTCGATGAGTCCGTGCAGGCGAGCGGCGCGAGCGCGCACCGCGCGCGCCTCATCTGGAGCGACAGCGGCTGAGGCCACCCGCCGGGGGGCGGCGCGCAGCCCTGAGCCCCCCGGGCCGGGATAGATGTGCTAACCTGCTGGCCCGTCGTCGCTACCGGCATTTTGTGCGGCAGCGACCTCATGCGACGGGAACTCCTTGGTCTTCAGATGACGCGTTTCGTATTCGTCACCGGTGGCGTCGTGTCCTCGTTGGGCAAGGGCATCGCCGCCGCCTCGCTCGGCGCGATCCTCGAGGCACGCGGCCTGAAGGTGGCGATGGTGAAGCTCGACCCCTACATCAACGTCGATCCCGGGACCATGAGCCCGTTCCAGCACGGGGAAGTGTTCGTCACCCAGGACGGCACCGAGACCGACCTGGACCTCGGCCATTACGAGCGCTTCGTGCGCACCACGACGGGGCGCAACAGCAATTTCACCACCGGGCGCATCTACGAGCGCGTCATCGCCAAGGAACGGCGCGGGGACTACCTCGGCGCCACGGTGCAGGTGATCCCGCACATCACCGATGAGATCAAGCGCAGCATCAAGCTCGGCGCCGACGGCTCGGACGTCTGCATGGTGGAAATCGGCGGCACGGTGGGCGACATCGAGTCGCTGCCATTCCTCGAGGCGATCCGCCAGCTCGGCGTAGAGCTCGGCCGTAACAACTGCGTCTACATGCACCTGACACTGGTGCCGATCGTCGGCGGCTCGGGCGAGATCAAGACCAAACCGACGCAGCATTCGGTGAAGGAGCTGCGCGGCATCGGTATCCAGCCCGACGTGCTGCTGTGCCGCTGCCGCCATCCGCTGCCCGAGGAGCAGCGGCGCAAGATCGCGCTGTTCACCAATGTCGAGGAGCGGGCGGTGATCTCCGCGGTCGACGCGGACGACATTTATCGCATCCCGATCCTGCTGCACGAGCAGGCGCTCGATGACATCGTGGTCGACAAACTGCGCCTCCAGGTCCCGTCCACCGACCTCGCCGAGTGGCGCCAGGTGGTGAGCGCCAAGGCGAACCCCGACGGTCAGGTCGACATCGCCATGGTCGGCAAGTACGTGCAGATCCGCGATTCCTACCTCTCGCTGCACGAGGCGCTGATGCACGCGGGCCTGAAGAGCCGCACGCGCGTCAACATCCACTACATCGAGTCCACCGACATCGAGCAGCACGGGCCTCGCCTGCTGAAGGGCGTGGACGCGATCCTGGTGCCCGGCGGCTTCGGCGAGCGCGGCATCGAGGGCAAGATCCAGGCGGTGCGCTACGCGCGCGAGCACGGCGTACCGTATCTGGGCATCTGCTTAGGGATGCAGGTGGCCATCGTGGAGTTCGGGCGGCATGTGCAGGGGCTCGCCGACGCCAACAGCACCGAGTTCAACCGTGCGACGCCCCATCCGGTGATCGCGCTGATCTCGGAGTGGCAGGACCCGGTGCATGGCGCACAGACCCGCGACGAGGCTTGCGCCAAGGGCGGCACCATGCGCCTCGGCGCCCAGGAAGTGCTGCTCGCGGCCGGGACGCGGGCGCGCGAGCTCTACGGGCGCGACATCATCATGGAGCGCCATCGCCACCGCTACGAGTTCAACAATCACTACCTCGAGCGCTACCGCCAGGCGGGGATGCGCTTCGCGGGGTTCTCGCGCGACGGCCTGGTGGAGGTGATCGAGCTGCCCAATCACCCCTGGTTCACGGCGACGCAGTTTCACCCGGAGTTCACCTCCACCCCGCGCGACGGGCATCCGCTGTTCACCGGCTTCATCCGCGCCGCGCGCGCCGAGCGCGCCTCGCAGCTGCCGCGCGTGGCAGGGGCCTGATGCGGCCGCCACTGCGCGCCGCAGCTACGCTTCAGCCATGCAGCTGACGGGTTACGAAGTCGGGCCCCGCGAGCCGCTGTTTCTGATCGCCGGTCCCTGCGTGATCGAGAGCCCGGCACTCACCGAGGAGATCGCCGGGCGTCTCAGGGAGATCACCTCGCGCCTGGGCATTGCGTACATTTTCAAGGCCTCCTACGACAAGGCGAACCGCTCCTCGCGCAACAGCTTCCGCGGCCCCGGAATCGAGGCGGGGCTCAAGGTGCTCGAGGCGGTGCGCCGCGCAGTGGGCGTGCCGGTGCTCACCGACGTTCACGAGGACACCCCCCTCGGGGAGGTTGCCGCGGTGGTCGACGTGCTGCAGACGCCGGCGTTTCTGTGCCGGCAGACGAATTTCATCATCAACGCCGCTTCCCAGGGCAAGCCGGTCAACATCAAGAAGGGGCAGTTCCTCTCGCCGTGGGAAATGCAGAACGTGGTCGATAAGGCCCGCTCCACCGGCAACGAGCACATCATGGTGTGCGAGCGCGGCTTTTCCTTCGGCTACAACAATCTGGTCTCCGACATGCGCTCGCTGTCGATCCTGCGCCAGAGCGGCTGTCCGGTGGTCTTCGATGCGACGCATTCGGTACAGCTGCCGGGTGGCCAGGGCGCCTCCTCGGGCGGGCAGCGCGAGTTCATCCCGGTGCTGGCGCGCGCCGCGGTGGCCGCGGGCGTCGCCGGCCTCTTCATGGAGACACACCCGCGGCCCGAAGAGGCGCTCTCGGACGGTCCGAACGCCTGGCCGCTCGCGCGTATGGAGCCGCTGCTCACCACGCTCGTGGAGCTGGACCGCGCGGTGAAGAAAGCGCCGTTCGAGGAATCGCTGTTGTAGTCAAACCGAGCTCCAGGAGGCCCAGGGCGATGAGCCGCATCAGTGACATCCGCGCTCGCGAGATCCTCGACTCGCGCGGCAATCCCACCGTCGAGACCGACGTGATCCTCGATTCGGGAGTACGCGGCCGGGCGGCGGTGCCTTCCGGGGCCTCCACCGGCACGCGCGAGGCGGTGGAGCTGCGCGATGGCGACAGGAGCCGCTATGGCGGCAAGGGCGTGCTCAAGGCCGTCGAGCACGTGAACACGGCGCTGCGTGCGGCGCTCCTGGGCCTCGACCCGCGCGAGCAGGCCGCCATCGATCGCAGAATGATCGAGCTCGACGGCACCGAGAACAAGAGCCGCCTGGGCGCGAACGCCATCCTCGGCGTATCGCTCGCGAGCGCGCACGCGGCCGCGAACGACGCCGGCATCCCGCTCTACCGCCACCTGGCACAGCTCGAGGGCGGGGCGCGCGAGCCCGTCATGCCGGTGCCCCAGATGAACATCATCAATGGCGGGGCGCACGCGGACAACAACCTCGACGTCCAGGAGTTCATGATCCTCCCCGTCGGGGCGCCCACTTTCCGCGAGGCACTGCGCTACGGCGCGGAAATCTTCCACACGCTGAAGAAACTGCTCGCCGGGCGCGGCCTCGCCACCGCTGTCGGGGATGAGGGCGGCTTCGCGCCGAGTCTCGAATCGAACGAGGCGGCGCTGGGCATCATCCTGCAGGCCATCGAGCAGGCGGGCTACCGGCCGGGCAGCGATGTATGCCTGGGGCTCGACGTCGCCAGCTCGGAATTCTTCCGCGACGGCCGCTACCAGCTCGAATCCGAGAAGCGCAGCTTCTCGGCCGCCGAGTTCAGCGCATATCTCGCCGCCCTCGCAGCGAAATACCCCATCATCACCATCGAAGATGGCATGAGCGAGGCGGACTGGGACGGCTGGGCGCAGCTCAGCCGCGCGCTGGGCGCGAAGCTTCAGCTGGTCGGCGATGACGTGTTCGTCACCAACACGAAGATACTGCGGCAGGCGATCGGGCAGCACATCGCCAACGCCATCCTCATCAAGCCCAACCAGATCGGCACGCTCACCGAGACGCTCGCCTGCATCGACATGGCCGACAAGGCGCGCTATGCCTCGGTGGTCTCGCACCGCTCCGGCGAGACCTGCGACAGCACCATCGCCGACATCGCCGTGGCTACAGCCGCCTCACAGATCAAGAGCGGCTCGCTGTCGCGCTCGGACCGCACCGCCAAGTACAACCAGCTGCTGCGCATCGAGGCCGAGCTCGGCACGGTGCGCTATGCCGGCCGCGAGGCGTTTCCGGCTGCAGCGCTGTCTGCTACGCTGTCGCACCCATGAAGTGGCTCGCTGCCGCGCTGGCCGTGGCCGTAATCCTGCTGCAATACCGGGTGTGGATGTCCGGCGATGGAGTGCGCGAAGTCGCGCGCCTGCAGCAGGCGGTGGCTGCGCAGCGCGCGCAGAACGAGCAGCTTACCGATCGCAACCGCCAGCTCGCCGCCGAGGTGCGTGACCTGAAGACCGGGATGGACGCGCTCGAGGAGCGCGCCCGCAGCGACTTGGGGATGGTCGCCCGCGACGAGACCTTCTATCAGGTGGTTCCCGCCCGGCCCGGCGATCCGAATCACGCGCCGACGCGGTCCGCAGCGGCCCGCTGACGCTCACACTGCCATGCGTTACTGGCTCGTCATGCCGGCCGCGGGCGCCGGACGGCGCTTCGGTGCGCCACTGCCGAAGCAGTACGCGCCTCTCGAGGGACGCACGGTCATCGAATGGGCGCTCGCCCCCTTTCTCGCCGACGCACGCTGCGTTGAAGTGGTGCTGGCGCTGGCGGCGGACGATGCAGCCGGGGCGCGCCTTGCGACGCGTGCGCGTGAAGGCGACGCTGCGGGGGCCAGCGGCGGGCCGGCACTGAGCGTGGTCACCGGAGGCGAGCAGCGCAGCCACTCGGTGCGGCGCGGCCTCGCCGCTCTCGAGGGGCGGGCGGCGGCCGGCGATTGGGTGTTGGTGCACGATGCGGTACGCCCCTGCCTCGATGTGCAGGATCTCGAGCGGCTGCTCGCGGCGCTCGGCACCCACCCGCTCGGCGGGCTGCTGGCGGTGCCGGCGGCCGATACCCTCAAGCGCGCTCGGGATCCGCAGCCCGGGCCGGCCGCAGCGCAGGCACCGGCGGTGTCCCAGACCGTGGAGCGCTCGGGCCTGTGGCGGGCGCTCACGCCACAGATGTTCCGCTATGGGAGCCTGTGTGCAGCGCTCGATCGGGCCCATACGTGCGGGCGCTCGCCGACCGATGAGGCACAGGCCCTGGAGTGGCTGGGCGAGCAGCCGCTCCTGGTCGCGGGGTCGGCGACCAACCTCAAGATCACGACCGCCCCGGACCTGGTGCTCGCCGCGGCGGTGTTGCGATCGCGGCGCTGCGGCAGCGCCGCGCAGGACGACTCATGAGAATCGGCTCAGGGTTCGACGTGCATGCCTTCGGCCCCGGGGACTTCATCATGCTCGGCGGCGTGCGCATCGCGCACACGCGCGGCGTGCTCGCGCATTCAGACGGAGACGTCGTGCTGCACGCGTTGTGCGATGCACTGCTCGGGGCTGCGGGCCTGGGCGACATCGGCCAGCATTTCAGCGACAGCGATCCCAGGTGGCGCGGCGCGGACAGCGCCGGCTTCGTCGCGAGCGTGCTCGCAATGCTGCGCGAGCGGGGCTTCGCGGTGGCGAACACGGACGTCACCGTGATCGCGCAGGCGCCGAAGATCGCCCCGCACCGCGAGGCGATGCGGCGGCGCATCGCGCAGCTGCTCGGGATCGATGAGACGCACGTCAATGTCAAGGCCACCACCACCGAGGGTCTGGGCTTTCTCGGCCGCGCGGAAGGCGTCGCCGCGCAGGCGGTGGTGCTGCTCAGCGAGTCCTAGCCTTACGGCGCGCCGCCGGGAGCGGCTGCCGCGAGCTACTTCGCGAGCTCGTACTCGCCTTCGCCGCTGCAGTTCCACGCATCGCCGGCGGCGGGGGAGCACTTGAAGGTACCCTTGCCCTTGATCCCCTTGAGCTTGCCGGTCCCGCCCGCAAAGGTCCAGGTGCCCTCCGACCCGGTGGGGTTGCCGTCCTTCAGCGCGATGATGCCCTGGAAGGGCAGGTACGCCTTGTCGCCGCTCTCGAGGGTGAGCACGTAGACGCCGCGTTCGCGGCTCTTGTTGCCGCTGGACTCAGCGGAGATGGTGGCCACCGCTTCCTTGCCTTTGTCAGCGCCGATCTCCACCGGCTTGGCGACGTGGCATTTCACCTGCGAGAGGCCAAAGCTGTGGTCGGCGCGATCCCCGACCTGCACCGTGTATGAGGGGTCGGCCTTGTCACAGTTGTCGCTCCACTCGATTTTAGTCTGCGCCGCAGCGCCGGCAGAGCACAGGCAGGCGGCGGCCGCCAGGGTGAACAGGCAGTGGAGCTTAAGCATCGCAATCCCCCGTTGGAATTTGTTATCCGGTGCCGGAACGGCGTGCAGCCTAGCCCCTCGGGCCGATTGGAGGCAACCGTGCAGCGCGGCACACTCACACCCCAGGGACCTTACCAGCGGGCGGCCGCTTTGCAGACTTGCGAACTCAGCGCGCGCCAGGTTGCGCTCGACCCGCCGCGAGCCTTCGGGCCGGCGGCGCGCGCGCGGCTGCGCGCCACGCCAGAGGACTTCGTGGTCGAAGAGGAGCTCGGATTCGCGCCCGCCGGAGCCGGTCGGCACCTGCTGCTCAAGGTGCGCAAGCGCAATGCCAACACGCCGTGGGTGGCGCGCGAGCTGGCGCGGGCCGCCGCCTGCCACCCCCGCGAGGTCGGTTACGCCGGGCTCAAGGACCGCCGTGCGATCGCGGTCCAGTGGTTCTCGGTGCCGCAGCCGCGCCGGCCCGTCAGCTGGGCGGCGGTGGCGAGCGATCAGTTCGAGGTGCTCGAAGCGCACGCTCACACCCGCAAGCTGCCGCGCGGGGCTCTTGCGGGCAATTCCTTCGCCGTGCGCATCGGCGCGTGCGATGGGGACGGCGCCGCGCTCGCCGCCCTGATCGCGCCGCGCCTGGCGCAGATTGCCCGCTGCGGCGTGCCGAACTACTTCGGCCCCCAGCGCTTCGGCCGTGACGGCGCGAACCTCGCGCGCGTGGCGGCGGGCTTCAGCGCTCTGGCGCGCGCCGAGCGTGGCTTCGTCATCTCCGCCGCGCGCAGCGTGATCTTCAACGCGCTGCTCGCCGAGCGCGTTCGCGCCGGCAGCTGGGATCGGCTGCTGCCAGGGGACCTGGCCAATCTCGACGGCCGTGGCAGCCGCTTTGCAGTGGACGCCGTGGATGACAGCCTGGCCACGCGCAGCGAGCGGCTGGAAATTCACCCCACGGGACCGCTGTGGGGGGAAGGGTACCCGCAGACCCTCGGGCAGGTGCTCGAGCTCGAGTCGCGCGTGGCCACGGCCTTCGCGTCCGAGCGCGGCCTGTGCGAGGCCGCGGGGCTGCGGCAGGAGCGGCGCAGCCTGCGCCTCGCGGTCAGGCAGCTGCAGTGCGAGAGCGAGCCCGCGGCGGTGTTGCTGCGGTTCCGTCTGACACGCGGAAGCTTCGCGACGGTCGTGTTGCGCGAGTTGGTCGAGACGGATGGCGCCGCTGCCGCTGCGGGCGCAGACGATGAAGGCGGCTGAGCGTCAGTGCGGCGCCAGCAGTACGTAAACCGCACCGGTGCCGCCGTCGACCGGGCGAGCCGACACATAGGCGAGTACCGCGCCGGTACGGCGCAGGACCACATTCACCGCGGCCTTGAGCACCGGCCCGCGATGCCCTGAGCGCAATCCCTTGCCGTGGATGATACGCACGCAGCGCACCTGCTGCTCCAGGGCGCCGACGAGGAACTGCCGCAGTGCGGCTTTCGCCTCTGCAGCCGTCAGACCGTGCAGGTCGATCTCCCGCTGCACGCGATACTCGCCGCGACGCAGCTTGCGCAGCACCGCCGGCTGCACCTGCGGGCGATGGAACACCAACTCCTCGCCGCCGGCGAGCTGCGGGTCGGCGCCCTCCGGTTCCAGGCTCTCCTTGAGCACCGCCGCGCGATCAGCGCGCGCGAAGCGCGCGTGCGGGGGCGCCCGGGGCGGGCGGGGCGCGACAGTGCGTTGCCGCAGCGGCCTGACACCGCGCACCGCATCCTGGAACAAGCGCGTATCGTCCGCGTCGTCGTCAGGGTTGTCATCGCCGGGCAGGGTAGTCACGGTCGGCTCCGCCGGTAGTCCTTCTTAAAGTATAGTCAGCGGGATTTCCGGCGCACCCGCAACGCAACCCCTAAGTGAAGATTCTGGTCAGTAACGACGACGGCTTTCGCGCCGAAGGCATCCGCCGCCTGCGCGAGGCGCTCGCCACGCTCGCCGAGGTCACCGTCGTGGCGCCGGACCGCAATAAGAGCGGCGCAAGCAATTCGCTCACCCTCGATGTGCCGCTGCGCGTGTTCGAGTCCGAGCCCGGCGTGTATTTCGTGCCCGGCACGCCCACCGACTGCGTGCACCTGGCGATCTCCGGGCTGTTCGACTTCGAGCACGACATGGTGGTGTCGGGCGTTAATGACGGCCCGAACCTCGGTGACGACGTGTTGTATTCAGGGACGGTCGCTGCAGCCGTGGAGGGGCGTTTCCTCGGGCTGCCGACGATTGCGGTGTCGCTGTGCACCGGCGGCCAGGGCGGCGGTCACTTTGAAACCGGGGCGGAGGTGGCGCGGCTGCTGGTGGCGCAGCTGCTCAGCAGGCCCCTGCAGTCCACGCTGATCCTCAACGTCAACGTGCCGGACGTGCCTTTCAGTCAGCTGCGCGGTTTCCGCGCCAGCCGTCTCGGCTACCGGCATCGTTCCGAGCCGGTGATGCGCGCGCACGACCCGCGCGGGCGCACGGTGTACTGGATTGGCCCCGCGGGCGCGCAGCAGGACGCAGGGCCCGGCACCGATTTCGATACCGTCGCCGCCGGCCACGTGTCGGTCACGCCGCTGCAGGTGGATCTCACCCGCCACGCGGCGCTGCCGGCGCTCGGGAGCTGGCTGGATGCGCTCAATGGCTGACCTGCGGCTGTCGGGGATCGGAATGACCTCCATGCGCACGCGCGACCGCCTGGTGCAGCGCCTGCGTGAGCAGGGCATTGCCAATCTCGCCGTGCTCGAGCGCATCCGCAACGTGCCGCGGCATATTTTTGTCGACGAGGCGCTCGGCAGCCGCGCTTACGAAGACACGGCACTGCCGATCGGCTTCGGGCAGACCATCTCGCAGCCCTACATCGTCGCCCGCATGACCGAGGCGCTGCTCGAAGGTGGCGCGGCGGAGAGCGTGCTCGAGGTGGGCACGGGCTGCGGGTACCAGACGGCGGTGCTCGCCCCCCTGGTCACGCACCTCTATACCATCGAGCGCATCGAGCCGCTGCTTGCGCGCGCGCGGGAGCGACTCAAGGAGCTCGGCATCCGCAACGTGCGCTTCCGTCACGGCGACGGCAGCCTCGGCTGGAAGTCGCACGCCCCCTACGACGGCATCCTCGTGGCTGCAGCCCCCCTCACCGTGCCGGACGCACTCCTGCAGCAGCTGAAGGTCGGCGGGCGGCTGGTGGTCCCGATCGGTCCCGAAGGCGAGCAGCAGCTCGTGCGCCTGACGCGGCGCGAGCAGCGCGTGGAGCGCGAGCCGCTGGGCCCCGTCGCCTTCGTGCCACTACTGGGCGGCACCGCCTGAAGCGTGGCCGGGAGCCTTAAGTTGCATCACCTAATGTCACCAATCATGAATACGATATAACAAGCTGATAATACACAAGATCCAAGGGTAACTCCGCGCGGGATGCAGCCGCAGCCGCGCGAAAAAGGCCCGAAAAAACAGCAGATTGCGTGCAACGACGCGGTCGTTCGCTCGCGCAACAGGAAAAAAATCTTATATGCCTCAAACAGGTTGCGCTGGCTTCTGCGACCCGTTTAACATGCGCCTCCTGTCTGCTAACGACGACAGTGAACGGAGGGTGACCTGCAGAAGACACAGGGAGGAGGGAGTCGCAAACAAGAGCAATAACGTTGGTAACAACAACAAGAACAGTGCAATTGTTCGAGTCTGTCAGCTTCGAATGATTGTTTGGTTGGTTGACCCTCCCCTTGTGTCTTCTGCCGATCATCCTCGCAGCCTGCGGCCCTAACGCAGGAACAGCGCCGCGGCGACCCGCCGCTCCTCCTGAACCAGCACGTTGAAGGTGCGGCATGCCGCGCCGAGTTGCATGACCTCGAGTCCCACGTTGCGCTGCGCAAACGCTGCGCGCACTGCAGCAGTCGCGAACTGCTGCGTCGGTCCGGTGCCGAGCAGAGCCAACTCCGGCGCGAGCGCAAAGATCGCCTCCAGGTGAGCGGGCACGAGATCGGCGAACGCCGCCGGCTCCCAGTCGGTGATGAGCCGTGCAGCCGTGACGATGCAGCTGCGCTCGACGAGCTGCTCGCCGATGCGCAGCTGCATGTGCGAGTAGCCGCGGATGAGGTTGGCCTGCGTGCCCGGTTCGAGAGTGAACTTCACCGCGCTACGATAGCGCCCCGTGCGCGAGATCGTCATGGTCATTGCCGACCTCTACCTGCCACGCGGCACAGAGACGGCGGCGCCCGGGCTCGCCGCGACATTCGCGCCGCTCCCCGGGATCGAAGCGGCCGGCCGCTGCGGTGAGCGTGCGCCACTGACGCAGGGCTGGCGCGCGTGGCTGGCGCGTCACGTGGGCCGCGCCGACCTGAGCGCACTGGCGGTGTCATGCGTCGCGGGCGCGGCGCACCCCGCGGGGGCGTACGGCGCCGGCGCGAGCTGGATCGCCACCCCGGTACACTTCGGCGCGGGCCTGACACGCGTGTATCTCGATCATCGCGGCCTGCTGCGCCTGCCACCCGAGGAGCTGGCGGCGCTGGCGGAGGACTTTCGCCGCAGCTTCCCTGCGCCGGACTTCTCGCTCCTGCCTCTGGCGTCGGGTGATTTTCTCCTCCGGACCGCGGGCATCGCCCCGGTCGCGATCACGGAGCCCGCGCGCTGCGCCGGCGGCGATGTGGGGCAGTGCCTGCCGCAGGGGCCGGCGGCAGCGCCACTGCGGCGCCTGGTGGCCGAGATCGAAATGTGGCTGCACGCTCAGGCGCTGAACGAAGCGCGCCGCCAGCGCGGGGAGCTGCCGGTGAGTGCCCTGTGGCTGTGGGGCGCCGAGGGCGGGCGGGCCGAGCCCCAGCGGCGCGCGGTGCCGGACGCGGCGGCGGCATTCGGTGAGGACGCCTGGCTCGCCGGGTTGTGGCATCTTCAGGGGAGCGCCGTGCAGGGGCTGCCGCAGCGGCTCGAGGATGTGCTCGGGGCAGGGGCTGCGCGGTGCGCGGTGCTGGTGGCGAAGGCGGCAGGGGAGTTGCAGGGCGCACATGCGGATTCGCTTGCACAGGCGCTGGCGCGCCTCGATGAGCGCTTCGTGTCTCCGGCGCTGCGGGCTCTGCGCCGCGGCGAGCTCGCGCGCGTGACGCTGATCATCAACGATGCACGGGCAACGCTCGGGCGCGGCAGCCGGCTGCGCTTCTGGCGCCGCCGGCGCGCCGGCCTGGGAGGTTTCGCGTGAATCTGCGCATCGTACGCCGCACGCTCGCAGCCCCGGGACTGCTGCCGCCTGAGCTGCATCCGGTGCTCGGGCGCGTCTACGCCGCGCGGGGCGTGCGCTCGGCGGCGGAGCTGGACACCTCGCTCGAGCGGCTGCTGCCGGTCGGCACGCTGGAGGGGGGCGGGGCGGCCGTCGACCTGCTGCTCGCGCATCGCACGACGGGCCGCGTGGTGGTCATCGGCGACTTCGACGCCGACGGCGCGACCAGCAGCGCGCTCGTGGTGCGCGCGCTCAAGGCCTGCGCGTTCACGGCGGTCGATTTCCTGGTGCCGAACCGCTTCCAGTTCGGGTACGGCCTGACACCCGAGATCGTTGCGCTGGCGGCGCAGCGCTCGCCGAGCCTCATCGTGACCGTCGACAACGGCATCTCGAGCAACGCGGGGGTGGCGGCGGCACGTGCCCGCGGTATCGATGTGCTGATTACCGACCATCATCTGCCGGGCGCGCAACTGCCGCAGGCCAACGTGATCGTCAACCCCAACCTCGCCGGCAGCCGCTTCGCCAGCCGCGCACTGGCGGGCGTTGGTGTCGCCTTCTACGTGATGGCAGCGCTCCGGCACCGTCTCGATGCGGCAGGCTTCGCCGGCGCGGGCCCGGGCGTCGCGCAGTGGCTGGACCTCGTGGCACTCGGCACCGTCGCCGACGTGGTACCGCTCGATGCCAACAACCGCGTGCTGGTCGCGCAGGGCCTGCGCCGCATCCGCGCCGGCCGCTGCGTGCCCGGCATCCGCGCGCTGCTGGCGCTCGCGGGCCGTGCGGCAGCCGACCTCACCGCGGCCGATCTTGCCTTCGCCGTCGCCCCGCGCCTGAACGCCGCCGGCCGCCTCGACGACATGAGCATCGGCATCCAGTGCCTGCTCGCCGACGACGATGCAACGGCGCAGCCCCTCGCCGCGCGCCTCGATGAGCTCAACCAGGAGCGCCGCGCGATCGAGGCGAAGATGCAGCAGGAGGCGCTCGACGCCGTGCGGGTACTGGAAATCTCCGCTCCCGCTGCCGTGCAGCGCAGCGGCGTATGCCTGTTTGACGACAGCTGGCACCAGGGCGTGGTGGGCCTGGTCGCGAGCCGCGTGAAGGATCGCGTGCGCCGTCCCGTGATCGCCTTCGCCAGCGCCGATGCGGCGACGCTGCGCGGCTCGGCGCGCTCGGTGGCGGGGATCCATATCCGCGACGTGCTCGATGCGATCGCCGCGCGCCACCCCGACCTCATCAGCCGCTTCGGTGGCCACGCCATGGCCGCGGGGCTTACGCTCGAGCGCGCACGGCTCGATGATTTCGCGCGTGCGTTCGATGCGGAAGTGGCGCGCTGGACGGGCGGCGCCGCCGCCGCGGACGCCATCGAGACCGACGGCGAGCTCGCACCCGAGGAGATCGCGCTGGATACGGCGCGGGCGCTGCGCGCGGGCGGCCCCTGGGGCCAGGCCTTCCCCGAGCCGAGCTTCGACGGCCTGTTCAGCATCCGCGGCGCACGTGTGATCGGCGAGCGGCACGTGAAGATGTGGGCGGAGGTGCCGCGCGGCGGCCGCGCCTTCGACGCCGTCGCCTTCAACCACATCGTTGAGCGCGGCGAGTTCGAGCCGCCGGAAGGACTCAGGCACCTCGTCTACCGCCTGGAGGTGAACGAGTACCAGGGCGAGCGGCGGCTGCAGCTGCTGATCGATCATCTCCTGCCGGCCGCGGCTCGCTAAACTGCGCGCGGCGGTGTGTTAGCATCCGGGCGCTTTTATGGAAGTCAATCAGCTCAAGCGTCAGCTCAAAGATCTCGGCGAGCGCGTGGCCTCGCTCAGGGGGTTTCTTTGAGTACGACCGCAAGCTCGAGCGCCTCGAGGAGGTCGGGCGCGAGCTCGAGGAGCCCGCCATCTGGTCGAACCCCGCGCGCGCCCAGGAGCTCGGGCGCGAACGTGCGCGCCTGAGCACCGACGTCGGCGAGATCGACCGCGCCATCAAGGGCATTGGCGAGGCGTCCGAGCTTCTCGACATGGCCGAGGCCGAGGCAGATGAGCACGCCGCGCGCGACATCGAGCGCGACGCGCAGCGCCTGGAGGCGGACGTGCGGCACCTGGAGCTCAAGCGCATGTTCCGCGGCGAGATGGATGCCCACAACGCCTTTCTCGACATCCAGGCGGGCGCGGGCGGCACCGAGGCGCAGGACTGGGCGCAGATGCTGCTGCGCATGTACCTGCGCTGGGGCGCCGCGCGCGGCTTCAGCTGCGAGGTGATCGACTCCAGTCCCGGGGAGGTGGCCGGCATCAAGAGCGCCACGGTGGCGGTGCAGGGCGAGTACGCCTACGGCTGGCTGCGCACCGAGATCGGCGTGCACCGCCTGGTGCGCAAGTCGCCATTCGATTCCGGTAATCGCCGGCACACCTCGTTTGCCTCCGTGTTCGTCTCGCCGGAGATCGACGACGACATCGAGATCGCGGTCAACCCGGCGGACCTCAGGGTGGACGTCTACCGCTCCTCCGGCGCCGGCGGCCAGCACGTGAACAAGACCGAGTCGGCGGTGCGCATCACGCATCTGCCGACCGGCATCGTGGTCGCCTGCCAGAACGAGCGCAGCCAGCACAAGAACCGCTCCACCGCCATGAAGATGCTGAAGGCGAAGCTCTACGAGCTGGAGGTCAACAAGCGTAATGCCGCCGCCCGCGTGCTGGAGGACTCGAAGTCCGACGTGAGCTGGGGCAACCAGATCCGCTCGTACGTCCTCGACCAGTCGCGCATCAAGGACCTGCGCACCGGTGTGGAGGTGGGCAACACGGCCGCGGTGCTCGACGGGGACCTGGATCAGTTCATGGAAGCATCGCTCAAGGCGGGGCTATAGACATGGTCGAAGAGAAAGAGGGCGCCGCGCCGGCGGCCGACGAGAACAAGCTGATCACCGAGCGGCGCGCGAAGCTCGCGCAGCTGCGCCAGCGGGCCGACGGCGGCCCCGGCGGCCCGGGCGGTGAGGGCAGTGCGGGCGGCGGCGCGGGCGGCGGTACGGGCGGCGGTACGGGCGGCGGTACGGGTGGCGGCGCCTTTCCCAACGACTACCGCCGCGATGCACTCGCCGGGCAGCTGCACGCGGCCTTCGGCGAGAAGAGCGGCGAATGGCTCGACGCCAACCCGACGCGTGTCAGGGTCGGCGGGCGGCTGATGTTCAAGCGCCTGATGGGCAAGGCGAGCTTCGCCAAGATCGGCGACCGCACCGGGCAGATCCAGCTGTACCTGCAGCAGGAAGCGCTCGGTGAGATCTACGAGGCCTTCAAGGGCTTCGACAGCGGCGACATCCTCGGCGCGAGCGGGGTGCTGTTCCGCACCAAGACCGGCGAGCTGTCGGTGCGCGTCGACGCGCTGCGCCTGCTGGTGAAGTCGTTGCGCCCGCTGCCGGACAAGTGGCACGGGCTCGCCGACACCGAGACACGCTACCGCCAGCGCTATGTCGATCTCATCATGAGCGAGAAGGCGCGCCAGGTGTTCCGCGCACGCACGCGTATCGTGCGCTACCTGCGCGACTTTCTCGATGCACTCGACTTCCTCGAAGTCGAGACGCCCATGCTGCAGCCGATTCCGGGCGGCGCCGCCGCGCGGCCCTTTCGCACGCATCACAATGCGCTCGACCTGGACATGTACCTGCGCATCGCGCCCGAGCTGTACCTGAAGCGTCTCATCGTCGGCGGCCTCGAGCGCGTGTATGAGATCAACCGCAACTTCCGCAACGAGGGCCTGTCCACGCAGCACAACCCGGAATTCACGATGCTCGAGCTGTACCTGGCGTACGCCGACTACCGGGATCTCATGGACTGGGTCGAGAAAGCGATCCGCGGCCTCGCCGACACGCTGCACGGCAGCCAGCGGATCACCTATCAGGGGCGCAGCTACGATCTGGCCGCGCCGTTCCGCCGCCTGACGGTCGAGCAGGCGATCATCGAGCACAACCCCGACATCGACCCGCTGTCGCTGCGCGACCTGACTTACCTGCGCAAGCGCTGCGAGCAGCTCGGCAGCAGGGTCGAGCCGCACGACGGCGCGGGCAAGCTGCAGATCGCGCTGTTCGAGAAGACCGTCGAGAGCGCGCTGCTCGATCCGACGTTTGTCGACGCCTACCCGGCGGAGGTTTCACCGCTCTCACGCCGTAACGACGCCGATGCCTTCATCGCCGACCGCTTCGAGTTTTTCCTCGCCGGGCGCGAGATTGCCAACGGCTTCTCCGAGCTCAATGACCCTGAGGATCAGGCCGCGCGCTTTCGCGCGCAGGCGGCGCGCAAGGACCGCGGTGACGAGGAGGCGATGTTCTACGACGCCGACTACGTGCGCGCGCTCGAGTACGGCATGCCGCCCGCGGCCGGGCTCGGGGTCGGCATCGACCGCCTCGTCATGTTCTTCACCGATTCACCTTCGATCCGCGACGTCATTCTCTTTCCGCACATGCGGCCGCAAGCGCAGTGACACTCGTGCGGGCAGCCGCAGCTGACCCGTGCGCTCAATCCGGCAGTGCGTACGGCAGCTCGAGCATTTGCGCGCCAAGGGGCGCTGCTGCGGGGGAGGCGGGACGGGTCGCGCCCGCGGCGCCGCCCGCTGCCGCGGGTTCGGTCCCGATCGTAGTCACGGCGAGGAATTCGCAGCCTCCATCCGCCCGCTGCGCGGCATCGACCACCTTGAAAGAGCGGCCGTCGCCGAGCTCACCGTCGTCTCCGGGGGCGAGCCGCGCGGGAGCTGCGGCGAGGAAGCGCTGCAGCCGCCGCTTGACCTTACCGCGATAGTGCGCGCGCGCGATGATCTCCTGTCCGGTGTAGCAGCCCTTGTCGAAGGCGATGGCTCCGAGCGCATCGAGATTGAGCATTTGCGCCACGAAGGCTTCCGAGGTCGCCGCGTAGACCTGCGGCTCACCCGCCGCGATCGCGAGGCGCTGCCAGAGCTCCACACCGGCCGCGCTGCAGCCGCCGACCGTCAGCGGCTGCGCCCCGGGACTCAGGAGCAGCCAGCGCGCCGGCTGCTGCGCCACACGCAGCGCCAGCGAGGCATCGATGCGCGTCACGCCGTTCACGCTCACGGGTAAGGGCGTCGCGGACGAGGGTTGGGCGCCGTGCCGGCGGCGACCGTCGACGCTGGCGGCAGCGGCTGCGCCGCGCCGCTCGCCGGCTCGCACCCGATGACGCCGGTGATCGTCCACTGTGGCGACTCGTCCGTCAGCCTCACTTTCGCGCGCAGGACGAATCTGCCCAGACGCTGCGCCACGGCGCCGACCAGCTCGCGCGGCAGGATCGCCAGGAGGTCATCTGGCGCGAGCTGCAACACTCGCAGCAGCGCGATCACCCGGCCCTGCGGGTTGTGATAACCCGCCAGCAGCGCGCGATCCGCCGTGAGCCGCGTCAGGTCGTTCGACAACTGGCCCTGCAGAAACGACCGCGTGTCCGGGCCACGCGCACGCAGCACGCCGAGCGAGGGGAGCGGCACGGATCTGCATTCGCTGCGCATGGAGTTGAGCTGCCTCGGGCGAATTCTGGCAGACTTAATGGGTATGTCGACGCCGCAGCGCAAGAGCCCGCCCCCTCACGCTTCACTGCCCTGCGCCGACACTGCCGATGCCCCAACACCCGCTACTGCCCGAGGGGCGACTCCCGGCGCAGCGCCCGCCGCGCGTGCGCGCGAGATCGGCGGCCCGGCCGGAGCTGAGCCCACGCGCTTCGGCGACTGGGAAAAGAACGGCCGCTGCATCGATTTTTAGTCTATGCCGATGCGACCGCTCTCGCCTCACCTCTCGGTGTACAAGTTCAAGTACACCCTGACGACATCGATTCTCAATCGCTTGGCCGGCCTTGGCTTGTCGGCGGGCCTGCTGCTGCTGGTGTACTGGCTGATGGCGGTGGCGGGCGGAGCGCGCGCGCAGGCGCGCGCGCAGCGGCTGCTGTCGCTGCCGCTCGCGAAGCTGATCTACGCCGCGCTCATCGTCTGCGCCTGCTATCACTTCACCGCCGGCATCCGCCACCTCATCTGGGACACCGGCCGCGGGCTCGAGCGCACGCAGGCGCAGAGGAGCGCCTGGCTGGTCGCTGCGCTCAGCGTTGCGCTGATGCTGCTCGTCGCGTACTGCGCCTGGTTCGCCGGGGGGCGCGCGCCATGAGCCTGCGCAGCCCCCTGAGGCGGGTGCTGGGGACTGGCGCGGCGCGCTCCGGTGTGCATCACTGGTGGGTGCAGCGACTCACCTCGGTGGCGCTCGTGCCGCTGTCGATCTGGTTCGTGGTGTCGCTGCTGGCGCTGCCATCGCTCGATCATGCGACCGTGAGCGCGTGGATGGGCGGAAGCTGGACGGCACTGCTGCTCATGCTGTTCGTGCTGGTGGCCGTCTGGCACTCGCAGCTCGGCGTTCGCGTCGTGGTCGAGGACTACGTGCACACTGCGGGCCTGAAGAGCGTGATACTCGTCAGCGTGACCTTCGCCCACGTACTGCTCGGCGCGGCCGGGGTATTTGCCGTTCTCAGGGTGACGCTCGGGGGCGCGCCGTGAGCGCCTACCCTCTCATCGACCACAGCTACGACGTCATCGTCGTCGGGGCAGGCGGGGCGGGACTGCGCGCGACCCTTGGGCTTGCCGAGAGTGGCCTGTCGACCGCCTGCATCACCAAGCTCTTTCCCACCCGCAGTCACACGGTCGCGGCACAGGGCGGCATCTCGGCCGCCCTCGGCAACATGGGCGAGGATGACTGGCGCTGGCACATGTACGACACGGTGAAGGGCTCGGACTGGCTCGGCGATCAGGACGCGATCGAGCTCATGTGCAAGGAGGCGTCTGCCGCAGTGATCGAGCTGGAGCATTACGGCGTGCCGTTCTCGCGCACCGAGACCGGGCTCATCTACCAGCGGCCCTTCGGCGGCATGACGACTCACTTTGGCAAGGGCATTGCGCAGCGCACCTGCGCCGCCGCCGACCGCACCGGCCACGCCATGCTGCACACGCTCTACCAGCAGTCGATCCGCCACGCCGCGACTTTTTTCATCGAGTACTTTGCGATCGACCTGCTCATGGCGGACGGCGCGTGCCGCGGCGTGGTGGCGCTCGATCTCACCGCAGGCACGCTGCATCGCTTCCGCGCGCACATGACGATCCTCGCCACCGGAGGCTACGGACGCACGTATTTCACCTGCACCGGGGCGCACTCCTGCACCGGCGACGGCAATGCCATGGTGCTGCGTGCCGGGCTGCCGCTGCAGGACATGGAGTTCGTGCAGTTCCACCCCACCGGGATCTACGGCGCGGGCTGTCTGATCACCGAAGGCGCGCGCGGCGAGGGCGGCTACCTCACCAACTCGAAGGGCGAGCGCTTCATGGAGCGCTATGCGCCCAACGCCAAGGATCTCGCCTCGCGCGACGTCGTCAGCCGGGCGATGACGGTGGAGATCCGCGAGGGGCGCGGTGTCGGCCCCGAGCGCGATTACATCGACCTGCACCTCGAGCACCTCGGCGCCGCCGTCATCCACGAGCGTCTGCCGGGGATTGCCGAGACCGCGCGCATTTTCGCCGGCGTCGACGTCACCCGCGAGCCGATTCCGGTCCAGCCCACGGTGCACTACAACATGGGCGGCATTCCCTGCAACTACCACGGCGAAGTGGTGTGTCCGCGGGCCGGCAATCCCGACAGCACCGTCCCCGGACTGATGGCGGTAGGGGAGGCAGCGTGCGTCTCGGTGCACGGCGCCAACCGCTTAGGCTCCAACTCGCTGCTCGACCTGGTGATCTTCGGGCGCGAAGCGGCGCGGCGCTGCGCCGAGATCATCCGGCCCGGCAGCCGGCATGCGCCGCTGGCGGCGGACGCGGGCGAAGCGGCGGTGGCGCGTCTCGAGCGACTGCGCAATGCCAACGGCACGCGCGGCACCGCGGCGATCCGCCTCGAGATGCAGAAGACGATGCAGCTCGATGCCGCCGTGTTCCGTACCGGCGAGAGCCTCGCGCAGGGGATCGAGCGGATCGGCGCGACGTTTGCCTCCTTTGCCGACGTGCGCATCGCCGACCGCTCGCTCATCTGGAATACCGACCTGATCGAGACGCTCGAGCTCGAGAACCTGCTGCTGCAGGCGACCGCCACGATCCACTCCGCGGCCAATCGCACCGAGAGCCGCGGCGCGCACGCGCGCGAGGACTTCCCGCAGCGCGACGATGTGAACTGGCTGAAGCACACGCTGGTGTGGGTGCAGGGGCCGCGGCGCGCGCGCTTCGACTACCGCCCGGTGCACCTCAATACGCTGACGGGCGACGTGGAGTCGATTCCGCCGCGGGTGCGGACCTACTGAAGGAACTGCGATGGCCGAATTCCGCCTGCCCGCCAACTCGCGCATCGTCAAGGGCGTTACCCATCCGCCGCCGCCGGGTGCGCGTGAGCTGCGGCGCCTGCGCATCTACCGCTACAATCCCGACTCGGGCGAGAACCCGCGCCTCGACAGCTTCGAGCTCGACGTGAAGAGCTGCGGGCCGATGGTGCTCGATGCCCTGATCCAGCTGAAATCCGTCACCGATTCCTCGCTTACTTTCCGCCGCTCGTGCCGCGAAGGCATCTGCGGCTCCTGCGCCATGAACATCAACGGGGTCAACCGCCTCGCCTGTACCACTCATATGCAGGACCTCAGCGGCGAGATCCGCATCTACCCGCTGCCGCACATGCCGGTGGTCAAGGATCTGGTGCCCGATCTCACCAACTTCTATGCACAGTACGCCGCGGTGAAGCCCTGGCTGCAGGCGCGCACCCCCGCCTCCCCGGACCGCGAGCGGCTGCAGTCGAAGCAAGACCAGGAGAGGATCGACCGGCCCGCGGCCTGCATCCTGTGCGCGTGCTGCTCGACCGCCTGCCCGAGCTACTGGTGGAACAGCGAGCGCTTTCTCGGTCCTGCGGCGCTGCTCGCCGCTTACCGCTGGATCATCGACAGCCGCGACGAAGCTGCCGGCGAGCGCCTCGACGCGCTCGAGGACCCCTTCCGGCTGTATCGCTGCCACACCATCATGAACTGCACCGATGCGTGCCCGAAGGATCTGAACCCGGCGCGCGCGATCGCCGAAATCAAGAAGATGCTGGTCGAGCGCCAGAGCTGACCGTGCCCGAGCGCAGCGCACCATGCCCGCAGAGCCCCGGCACGAGCCCTGCGACGGATGACGCGCAGACGCGGCGCCTGCTGTGGCACTGCCGCCGTGGCATGAAGGAGCTCGACGTGCTGCTCGAGCGGTTCGTGCGCGAGGCGCTCAGCGGCGCCTCGCGCGAGGAGCGGGGGGCCCTGGCCGAGCTGCTGGCGCTGCCCGATCCCGTACTGCAGGGGTACCTGCTGGGCGGGGAGGTGCCCGTCGAGCCGCAACTGGCGCGCCTGGTGGGGCGCATCCGGACATTATGTCGATCGGGGGGCGGGTCGGGGGTATTCTGGCCGTAACATCGGCGGCCGACCATGCTGAACTTTTACAAGAGGTCACAGTCTATTCAGCTCACAGCGCGGCGCCCCTCCGCCGGGGAGTAGAGGGCGCGCATGGGCGCCGATGTAAGCGATCTGAGCCTGGTACGCCGCGTGCAACGCGGAGACAAGGGGGCGTTCGATGCGCTGGTGCTCAAGTACCAGCACAAACTCGTCAAGCTGGTCATGCGCTACGTGCGCAACCCGGCGGAGGCTGAGGATATTGCGCAGGAGGCCTTCATCAAGGCTTACCGGGCGCTGCCGCAGTTTCGCGGCGACAGCGCGTTCTACACCTGGCTGTATCGCATAGCCATCAACACCGCCAAGAACGCCGTCGTTTCGCGTGACCGCAGCCCCATCGAATATGACCTCGACCGCAACAGCAACGATGAGTCGCACGACATGCAAGGCCGCATGAAGGATTCGGAAACCCCCGAAGGGCTGGTGCTGACGGACGAGATCCGCTCCACCGTCAATGCCGCCATCGACGCCCTGCCCGAGGATCTGCGCACCGCGATCGTGCTGCGCGAGCTCGAGGGCCTGTCTTACGAGGAGATCGCCGCCGCGATGGATTGCCCGGTGGGCACCGTGCGGTCGCGCATCTTCAGAGCGCGCGAAGCCATCGACCGCCGCCTGCGGGAGGTGTTCGAGGGCGGCCTGGGACGTGCGGAGGAGTTGGGATGAACGAGGAACTCGATAGTCAGCTCTCGGCGATGTTCGACGACGAGCTGCCGACGGCGGAGTGCGAGCTGCTGGCGCGGCGGCTGTCGCGCGATGAGCAGTTGAAAGCGCGCTGGGGCCGCTACGCCGTGATGGGCGCGGTGATCCGCACCGAGCGCGGCGTGCGGCTGAATGCGCCACTGGCCGGGCGCGTGAGCGCGGTGCTGCTCGCCGAGCCGCAGCTGGCCGCATCCGCCGCGGCGCGCGGCCTGCGCGGCGGCTTGCGCTGGTGGCAGCCGCTGGCCGCCACGGCCGTCGCGGCCGGCGTGGCGGCCGTGTCGATCGTATGGCTGCGCACGCAGTCACCGCTGGCGAGCGCCGCGCTCAACGCGCAGCTCGCCCCAACACCCACAGCCGTGCCCGTCAGCGCCAGCGTTGCTGCGACCGCCGCCACCGGCGACAGCTACGTCGTGCCGCGCACGCCCAAGATCGCCCCGATGGTGGTGCCGAGCACCGAGCTCGCCAACTATGTCGTGGCGCACAGCATGTTTTCCTCCCCGGTCGCGCGGCGCAATCTGCTGTCGGCCTTCATGACCAGCGAGCCGGGAGCCGCCGGCGTCGAGGACCTGCCGGATGACGCCAAGAGCGGCACGCAATAGCGGGCAGCTCCTTGCCCTGATCCTGGGCTCCGCGGCAGCGGGCGCGGCGCTCGCCGCCGGGCCGGCGGCCGCACAGACCCCGACACACAGTACCCCGGCTGAACAGGCGCCAACGCGCTGGCTCGAGCGCATGAACCAGGCGCTCACCACGCGCAACTACGACGGCACTTTCTCGCACTGGCACGGCGGGCGCGTGGAGATGCTGCGCATCATTCACCGCGTGCAGGACGGTGTGGTGTCCGAGCGGCTCGCCTCCCTGGATGGCTCGGGCCGGGAGTTCATCCGCACCGGCCCGAGTCTCGCCTGCTACCTGCCCGACAGGCGCACGGTGCTGGTGGAGCAGCGTCCGCGCGAGGAACCGCTGGTCGACTTCCCCACGGTCAACGACCAGAGCGCGAGCTTCTATGACATCCGCGAGATCGGGCGCACCCGTCTCAACCGCCACGACACCCACCTCATCACCGTGTCGCCGAAGGACGAGTATCGCTACGGCTACCGGTTGTGGATCGATGATTCCACCGCCATGCCGATGAAGACCCAGCTGTGCGACGCGCATGGCCACATCATTGAGCAGATCGTGTTCGCGAACCTGACGCTCTCAGCGCACATCCCCGACTCAGCCTTCAGGCCCGAGGTTTCCACCGAGGGCTTCCAGTGGCTGCGCGATGCGGCGCTGCCCCTGCCGCCGGCTGTGGCCGCGCTCGCCTGGAATGCCATGCGCCTGCCGCCGGGCTTCAGGATGACGGTGCGCTCGGCGCAGATGCTGCCGGGCTCTGCCAACCCGGTGGACCACCTGGTGTTCACCGACGGCCTGGCCTCGGTATCGGTGTTCGTCGAGGCACAGACGTCGCACGCCCCTTCCCCGCCCGTGACCCAGTCGGCCACTGTCGGCTCATCGTCGGCGTTCTCCACCGTCATCGACGGGCACAAGATCACCGCGGTGGGCGAGGTTCCGCCGGCCACCGTGCAGTTCATCGCCACCCAGGTCAAGGCACAGGACCCAAGCTCACTCGGCGCTCCGCGCCCGTAGAAGAATGGCGCCGCCGCATCTTACGGTCGTGCAGCGGCGCGACTGCGCCCTGTGCGAGGAGATGCTCGCCGAGCTTGCTGCCCTCGGCAGGCGCATGCCGCTGCCGCCGATAGAAGTGCGCGACGTCGATGCCGATCCGCTGCTGCGGCGTCGCCACGGGCTCGACGTGCCGGTGCTGTTGTTGGACGGCACCGTGGTTTGCCGCCACCGCCTCGACCGGACGGAACTCGAGCGGCTGCTGCGCGGGGCGGCGGCCACCGGCGGCGCATAGGACGCGCGGCGCGCTCCGTAACGGCCTTCCCTATATAATCCGCCCGCCGCTTGACTGGCTGAAGGGCGCGGCAACACGCGGCAGTAGTCAGCTTAAGCATGCGGCAGATACGTAACTTCTCCATCATCGCGCACGTCGACCACGGCAAATCGACCCTCGCGGACCGCTTCATCCAGCTCTGTGGCGGCCTGGCGGACCGCGAGATGCAGGCGCAGGTGCTCGACTCCATGGAGCTCGAGCGCGAGCGCGGGATCACCATCAAGGCGCAGAGCGTGACGCTCTACTACAGCGCGCGCGACGGGAAGCGTTACCAGCTCAACATGATCGATACCCCCGGGCACGTGGATTTCTCCTACGAGGTGTCGCGCTCGCTCGCGGCCTGCGACGGCGCGCTGCTGGTGGTGGACGCCTCCCAGGGCGTGGAGGCGCAAAGCGTCGCCAACTGCTACACCGCCCTTGAGCAGGGCCTGGAGGTGCTGCCGGTCATCAACAAGATCGACCTGCCGTCTGCGGATGCCGAGCGCGTGAGGCGCGAGATCGAGGAGATCATCGGTATCGAGGCCACCGATGCGGCGCGGGTGAGCGCCAAGACCGGCGAGGGAGTCCCCGAGCTGCTGGAGATGATCATCCGGCGCATCCCCGCGCCGCGCGGAGCCAGTGCGGGGCCGCTGCAGGCACTGATCATCGATTCCTGGTTCGACAACTATGTCGGGGTCGTGTCGCTGGTGCGCGTCGTCAACGGCTCTCTCAGGAGCGGCGAGAAGATCCGCGTCGTGTCCACCGGTCGCAGCCACCTCGTCGATCGCCTCGGGCGCTTCACGCCCAAGCCGGTAGTCGAGCGCGAGCTCGCCACCGGAGACGTCGGCTTCGTGGTGGCCGGCATCAAGGAGATCGACGGCGCACCGGTCGGGGACACGATCACCCTGGAGAACCGCCCGGCCGCGGCGCCGCTGCCGGGCTTCAAGCAGATCAAGCCGCGCGTGTTCGCGGGGCTGTTTCCGGTGAACTCGGAGGACTTCGAGAAGTTCCGCGATGCGCTCGCCAAGCTGCGCCTCAACGACTCCGCGCTGCACTATGAGCCGGAAGTCTCCGGCGCACTCGGCTTCGGCTTCCGCTGCGGCTTCCTGGGTCTGCTGCACATGGACATCGTGCAGGAGCGCCTGGAGCGCGAGTACCAGCTGACGCTGGTGACCAGCGCGCCCACCGTGGTGTACGAGGTGCTGCAACGCGACGGCACCGTCGGGTACGTCGACAACCCGGCGAAGCTGCCGCCGCCGCAGGACATCGAGGAAATCCGCGAGCCGATCATCGTGGCGAGCATTCTCGTGCCTCCGGATCACGTCGGCGCGGTCCTGAAGCTGTGCAACGACAAGCGCGGCACGCAGAAGAAGATGCTGTACCTCGGGACGCAGGTGTCGCTGCAGTACGCGCTGCCGCTCGCGGAAGTCGTGCTCGATTTCTTCGACCGCCTCAAGTCCGTGAGCCGCGGCTACGCCTCGTTCGATTACGAATTCAGCCACTTCGAGCCGGCACCGCTGCAGAAGCTCGACATCCTCATCAACGGTGACAAGGTGGATGCGCTGTCGATCATCGTGCACAAGGACAGCGCCTATCAGCGCGGCCGCGAACTGGTGGACAAGATGCACGAGCTCATCCCGCGGCAGATGTTCGAGGTGGCGGTGCAGGCGGCGATCGGCAGCGCGGTCATCGCGCGCGCCACCGTCAAGGCATTGCGCAAGAACGTGTTGGCGAAGTGCTACGGCGGCGACGTCACCCGCAAGCGCAAGCTCCTGGAGAAGCAGAAGGAAGGCAAGAAGCGCATGAAGCAGTTAGGACACGTCGAGATCCCGCAGGAAGCGTTCCTGGCGGTTTTGCAGGTCGGCCGGAAACACTAAGGTTTTGCCAATGCTACAGTCCCTGATGCCGATCATCGTGCTGCTCTCCTGGCTGGCGCTGCCGGTGACGGTGGTCTGCGTGATCGACGACTGGTTCCTGCGCCCGCGGCGCACGCTTACCAAGGCGCAGCCGCCGCGCGATGCGCCGCTGATGGCGGTGCTGTACAGCGCGCTGCCGATACTGATCGCCTGCGCGGTGCTGCGGCTGCTGCTGGCCGAGCGGCTGGACTTCAGCGCCGTGCTGCTGGCGATCACGGTGCTCACCGGGGTGGTGTGGGCGCTGGATGCGCTGCTGCTGCGGCCACAACGCACCGCCGCGGCACGTGCCGCCGGCCGCGACGTAAGCGCGCTGAGCGAGCCGGGCACGGTCGACTATGCGCGCAGCTTCTTTCCGGTCGCGCTGGTGGTGCTGCTGCTGCGCTCCTTCGTGTTCGAGCCCTTCCGCATCCCCTCCGATTCCATGATGCCGACGCTCCTCGATGGCGATTTCATCGTCGTCAACAAGTATGTCTACGGGCTGCGCCTGCCGGTCATCAATCGCAAGATCGTGAACGTCAGCGAGCCACAACGCGGCGACGTGGTGGTATTCCGCTGGCCGGTGGACCCTTCGACCAATTTCATCAAGCGCCTGGTGGGCCTGCCGGGCGATCACGTCGAGGTGCACGACAACCTCATCATCGTCAACGGCAAGGCGGTGCCGTTTTACGTCGGACCCAGACGCTACAATGACGGCTGCTACGTGAACTTCTCGCTCGCGCACGAGCGGCTCGGCAGCCACGAGCACGAGGCGATGTTCTGCCCGGTGGCGATCGACCGCCAGCCGCTGCTGCCGGGGTGCAACCGCAGCGGCGTGCGCGGCTACGTGTGCGGCGACGAGGACGCCCCGGGGAGCTCGCGCATGGCGCCGTTTGTCGGCGACGTGCCGCCGGGGCATTATCTGATGATGGGTGATAATCGTGACAACAGCGACGACGGTCGCTCGTGGGGTTACGTGCCGGAGGAGAACCTCGTGGGGCGGGCGACCCGCATCTGGTTCAATTGGGATCCGCGCCGCTCCGGCGGCCCTATCTGGAGCCGCATCGGCTCCGCCATTCCGTAACGCACTCCCGGGGGTTACATCGATGCGTAACAGGCAAAAGGGCGTCACTGCGATCGGCTGGCTGTTTCTGCTCACGCCCCTGGTGATCGTGCTCTACGCCGGCATGCGGCTGACGCCGGTGTACCTGAACTACATGAAGATCGCCAAGGCGATGGATCAGGCCGGCGGCGAGGTGAAGGGCGGCCAGGTCGACCCGGCGTCGATCCGCAACGCGATCGACAAGCACCTGATGATCGAAGTGGTCGACTACCCGACCGCCAAGGACATGAAGATCACGCGCGAGGGCAGCAGCTGGGTGATTGAGTCACAGTACGACGACGAGGCGCCGCTCTTTGGCAACGTGTCGCTGCACGTAGCCTTCGACAAGACGGTGAAGATCGGCGGCGGAGCCGGCGACTAGCGGCTGCGCCGGCCGCAGACCATGGGCATGCCGACACGCGGGACATGACAAGTGCCGACTGGCCGGCGGCCTGGGTGCGGCAGCAGCTCGGCTACGCGCCGCGTGATGTCGCGCTGTTTCGCGCCGCCCTGACCCACCGCAGCGCGGCCGGCCCCAACAACGAGCGGCTCGAGTTCCTCGGCGATGCGGTCCTCAATCTGGTCATCGCGCGGCAGCTGTACGCGGATTTCCCGCAGGCGGCGGAAGGGGACTTGAGCCGCCTGCGCGCGCGGCTGGTGAGCCGCGAGCCGCTCGCCGAAGTGGCCGCAACGCTCGGGCTCGGCGCGATGCTGCAGCTCGGGTCCGGAGAGCTCAAGAGCGGCGGCTTTCGCCGCCAGTCGATCCTCGCCGATGCGCTGGAGGCGCTGTGCGGGGCGATCTTTCTCGATGCCGGCCTCGGCGCCGTGGAGGCGATCATCACGCAGCTCTTCGGCGCGCGCATCGCAGCGCTGCCTGCGCCCGAGGCGCTGAAAGACGCCAAGACGCGGCTGCAGGAGTACCTGCAGTCGCGCAGCTTCACCCTGCCGCGCTACACGGTCCTCGGCATCGAGGGCGAGGACCATGCCCAGACCTTCCGCGTGAGCTGCGAGGTGCCGGCGCTGCGACTGCGCGCCGAGGGCGGCGGCTCGAGCCGCCGCCGCGCGGAGCAGCAGGCCGCAGAGCGCATGCTCGCGCAGATCGAAGTGCAACCGACGGCGGACGCACCGGCGTGAGCGCTCAGCCCCCGGGCGAATTTCGCAGCGGCTTCGCCGCTCTCGTGGGACGGCCCAACGTCGGCAAGTCGACGCTGCTCAATGCGCTCGTCGGACACAAGCTCAGCATCGTCACCCCGCGCCCCCAGACCACGCGTCACCGCATCCTCGGCGTGCTCACCTCGGCGCACGCGCAGATCGCCTTCGTCGATACCCCGGGGCTGCACGCGCACGGGCGCCGTGCGCTGAATCGCGCGATGAACCGCACCGCCACTACGGCGCTCGAGGCCGCCGATCTCGTGGTACTGGTGCTGGAAGCGTTGCGCTGGAGCGCCGAGGATCAACTGGCGCTGACGCGCATCGCCAGGTCCGCGCGGCCGCTGATTGCGGCCGTCAACAAGATCGACCGCGTGCGCCCGCGCCAGCAGCTGCTGCCGTACCTGGCCGAGCTCGCCCCCCGGCACGCCTTTCTGGCCGTAGTGCCGGTTTCGGCGCTGCGCGGGGAGAATCTCGATGACCTGCGGCAGACGATCGCCGCGCATCTGCCCCTCGCGCCGCCGCTGTTTCCGGACGGCGAGCTCACCGACCGCAGCCTGAAATTCCGCATCGCGGAAATGATCCGCGAGAAACTCACCCTCGAGCTCAACCAGGAGGTGCCCTACGGCATCGCGGTCGAGGTGGAGCGGCTCACTGAGGATGAGGGCCAGCTCATGGTCGACGCCGCGATCTGGGTCGATCGCTCCGGGCAGAAGCCGATCGTGATCGGCGCCGGCGGCGAGCGGCTGAAGCGCGTCGGGCGCGCGGCGCGCCTGGCGCTGAACGGGCTGCTCGGCCAGCGCCTGCATCTGAACCTGTGGGTCAAGGTGCGCGAGAACTGGGCCGACAACGCCCGTGCGCTGAAGGAGCTCGGCGTCGAATGAGCCGCAGCCTGCGCCGCATCGAGCTCACCGCGGGGTACGTGCTGCACCACAGACCGTGGCGCGACACCAGCCGCATCCTCGAGGTGCTGACCCGCGAGCACGGGCGGCTCACGCTGTTTGCGCGCGGCGTGCGCGGGCCCGCTGCCAAACTCAGCGCCGTGCTGCAGCCCTTCCAGCCGCTGCTGTTGTCCTGGAGCGGGCGCGGCGAGGCCGCATCGCTCACCGGCGCGGAGCGCGCGGCGCACACCGCGCCGCTCCCCGCCGGGTGTCTGCTGGCGGCGTTCTACCTCAATGAGCTGCTGCTGCGGCTCACCACGCGCCACGATCCGCTGCCGGAGCTGTTCGATCACTACACCCGAGCGCTCGAGCGGCTGCGCGCGGGTGCGCCGCTCGCGCCGGCCCTGCGGGTGTTCGAGAAGCGCCTGCTGCAGCTGCTCGGCTACGGGCTGGATCTGGCCCGCGAAGCGCACTCGGGCAGGCGCATCGAGCCGGACGGGTACTATCATTTCCGCCCAGGCGAGGGGCTGGTGCGGGCGGGCGCGCGTGAGCGGCGCGCGCTCGCCGGGCGCTCGCTCCTGAGCCTCGAGCGTGAGAGCTTGAGCGCTACGCGTGAGCTCGAGGATGCGCGGCGCGTGCTGCAGGCAGCCCTCGGGGCGTGCCTCGAGGGGCGGCCGCTTGCGACGCGGGCGGTGGCGAAAACCATGGCGCGGAAGGCGGCGCAATGACGGCTGGCATTGACCTCGGCATCAACATCGATCACGTGGCCACGCTGCGGCAGGTGCGGCGCGGGCGTTACCCGGACCCGGTGCACGCAGCGCTCGCCGCAGAGAGCGCCGGCGCGGATAACATCACGCTGCACCTGCGCGAGGACCGCCGCCACATCCAGGACCGCGACGTGCACACGCTGCGCACTCTGCTGCAGACGCGCATGAACCTGGAGATGGCGGTGACGGATGAGATGCTCGCGATCGCCGCCGAAGTGCGGCCGGCGGATTGCTGCCTGGTCCCCGAGCGGCGTACCGAGCTCACCACCGAAGGCGGCCTCGACGTGGCGGCGCAGCTCGAGCGCGTGCACCAGGCAACCACAAGGCTGCGCCAGGCGGGGGTGCGGGTGGCGCTGTTCATCGATCCGGACCGCCCGCAGGTCGAGGCGGCGGCGCAGACGGGGGCGCCGGTGGTCGAGCTGCACACCGGCGCGTACGCCGAAGCCGCTGGCGCGGCCGCAGCCACGGAGCTCGAGCGGCTGCGCAGCGCCGCGCGCCTGGCCGCCGGCCTGGGGCTCGAGGTGCACGCCGGACATGGACTCAACTATCGCAACGTACGGCCGGTGGCAGCGATGCACGAGATCGTCGAGCTCAACATCGGGCACGCCATCATCGCGCACGCGCTGTTCGTGGGCCTGCCCGCCGCGGTGCGGGAGATGAAGGCGCTGATGCGGGAGGCGCGCGCGTGATCTACGGCATCGGCGTCGACGTGCTCGAGAGCGCCCGCGTCGCACGCACGCTCGAGCGCTACGGCACGCGCTTCATCGAGCACCTGCTGATGCCGGCCGAGCACGCCCAGCTGGCGCTGACCGCGCGGCGTGAGCGCTTTCTCGCCATGCGCTTCGCCGCCAAGGAGGCGATCGTCAAGGCGATGGGCACCGGCTTCGCCCACGGGGTGTGGATCCGCGACGTCGGCGTGGTGCAGAACGCCTGGGGCAAGCCCGAAGTGGTGTTCTCCGAGCGCGGCGAGCGCGTGCGCCAGGCCTTACGAATCGGCGAGGCGCACGTGACGCTCACCGACGAGCGCGGGCTGGTGGTGGCGGTGGCGGTGCTGATGAGGGCTGCGTGAACACGCTGGTCTTCGATATCGAGACGGTGCCCGATGTCGCGCTCGGGCGGCGCCTGTATGGGCTCGAGGGACTCGCCGACGAGCAGGTGGCGCGGGCGATGTTTGCCCTGCGCCGCCAGGGTAATGCCAGCGCCTCAGGCGCGGGGCGCCTGTCTGCCGGCCGGGATTTCCTGCCGCTCGAGCAGCAGCGCGTGGTGGCGATCTCCTGCGCGCTGCGCAACGGCGAGGATTTCCGGGTGTGGAGCCTCGGCGATGCCGGCAGCAGCGAGGCCGAGCTGGTGCAGCGCTTCTTCGATGGCATCGAGAAGTTCTCGCCCGATCTGGTGTCCTGGAACGGCTCGGGCTTCGATCTGCCGGTGCTCACCTACCGGGCACTGCTCGCTGGCGCGCAGGCGCCGCGCCTGTGGGAGACGGGCGAGGCGGACACAGAGTTCCGCTACAACAACTACCTCAACCGCTACCACTGGCGCCATACCGACCTCATGGACGTGCTGGCGGCCTTCCAGAGCCGCGGCCGCGTGTCGCTGGCGAGCATGGCGTGCCTGCTGGGGCTGCCCGGCAAGCTCGGCTTCGAGGGCGGGCAGGTCTGGCACGCCTGGCAGAGCGGGGAGATCGGCGCCATCCGCCGCTACTGCGAGACCGATGTGCTCAACACGTGGCTGATCTACCTGCGCTTCGCGCAGCTGCGCGGGCAGCTCACGCCGGCGCAGCACGCCGAGGAGGTCGAGCGCGTGCGCGGTTATCTGCGCGCCTCGAAGGAGCCGCACTTCGCCGAGTTCCTGCACGCCTGGCAGGGCGGCGCTTGAGCGCCGCGGCGCGGGGCGCCGCGGCGGGCGGCGGCGCCGGGCCTGCAGCCGCGGATGAGGCCGCGGCGCAGACGGGCACGGTCAGCGCGCTCACGCATGAGGGCGAGGGCGTCGTGCACGGGGGTAAGACCGTTTTCGTCGCCGGCGCGCTGCCGGGCGAGCGCATCCGCTTCCGGCGCAGGCGGCGTCACCGGGCGCATGACGAGGGCGAGCTGCTCGAGCTGCTCGAGTCCTCGCCCGAGCGCGTCGCCCCGCGCTGCGCGCATTTCGGCGTCTGCGGCGGCTGCGCGCTGCAGCATCTGGCGCCGCAGGCCCAGCTCGCCGCCAAGGAGAGCGAGCTCAGGCACGCTCTCGAGCGGGTGGCGCGCGTCACGCCCGGGAGCTGGCTGCCGGCGCTGACCGGCCCGGTGTGGGGGTACCGCCGCCGTGCGCGCCTCGGTGCGAAGTTCGTGCGCAGGAAGGGCCGCGTGGTGGTCGGCTTTCGCGAGCGCGCCGCGCCGTACGTGGCGCAGCTCGCCGCCTGCGAGGTGCTGGCGGCGCCGGTCGGAGCGCTGATCGCGCCGCTGGCGGAAGTCTTGACCGGCCTAAGCATCCGCGAACAGCTGCCGCAGATCGAGGTCGCGGTGGCGGACAACGCGACCGCTCTGGTGCTGCGGGTGCTCAAACCCCCGACGGACGAGGATCGCGCCGCCTTGTGCGCGTTCGCAGCCGCGCACGGCGTGCGGCTGTACCTGCAGCCGGGCGGGCCGGACTCAGTGCAGCCACTCGGCACGCCCGGCGAGGCGCTGCGCTATGGGCTGCCGCGATTTGGTCTGCAACTCGAGTTCGCGCCGACCGATTTCATCCAGGTCAACGCGGCCGTCAACCAGGCGCTGGTCGCGCGCGCGGCGGAGCTGCTCGAGCTCACACCCGACTCCGCGGTGCTCGATCTGTTCTGCGGCCTGGGAAACTTCACGCTCGCTCTGGCGCGTAGCGCCGCGAGCGCGGTGGGCGTCGAAGGCGCGGGCGCGCTCATCGCGCGCGCGCGCGCCAACGCGGCCCGCAACGGCATAGGCAACGCGCAGTTTCACTGCGCCGACCTCGCTGCCGCGCCGGATGCGGCTCTGTCGTGGTGGCGTCAGCCCTACACCCACGTGCTGCTCGACCCGCCGCGCAGCGGAGCGCGCGAGGTGCTGGCATCCGTGGCGGGTCTGGGGCCGCAGCGGGTGTTGTATATTTCCTGCCATCCGGGGAGCCTGGCGCGCGATCTGGGGGTGTTGGTGCATGAGCACGGCTTTACGCTCGAAGCGGCAGGCGTGGTCGACATGTTTCCACACACCGCGCACGTCGAATCGCTCGCGCTGCTGAGGGCCGACCCGCGCCGCAGGGCGCGAGCCTCGCCGACATGAGCCTCGGCCCGCTGATGATCGACCTCGGCGGGACCGCTCTCACCGCCGAGGAGCGCGAGCTGCTGCATCACCCGCTCGTCGGCGGGGTGATCCTCTTCACCCGCAACTACAGCGACCCGGCCCAGCTCTCCGCGCTCACTCGCGCCATTCATGCCGAGCGCTCGCCCCCGCTCATCGTGGGCGTGGACCAGGAGGGCGGCCGCATCCAGCGCTTTCGCCCCGGTTTCTCGCTGCTGCCGCCGCCGCGGCGCATCGGCCACGAGTTTGACCTCGAACCCCGCGCCGGGATCAAGCTCGCCCGCTCGATGGGCTGGCTGATGGCGGCGGAGCTGCGCGCCCACGGCGTCGACAGCTCCTTCGCCCCCTGCGTCGACCTCGACCGCGGGGTGAGCGAGGTCATCGGTGACCGCGCCTTCCATGCTTCTGCGGATGCGGTCGGCCAGCTGGCCGTCGCCTGGATGCTCGGGATGCGCGAGGCCGGCATGGCCGCCACCGCCAAGCACTTCCCCGGGCACAGCGCGGTGGTCGCCGACTCTCACCTGACGCTGCCGGTCGACCGGCGACCCCTGGCGGATCTTGCCGCGGACCTCGCCCCTTACCGCAGGCTGATCGCCAACGGGTTACCGGCCGTCATGGTGGCCCATGTGCTGTTCCCGGCCGTCGATACGGCCCCCGCGAGCCTGTCGGCCCGCTGGATTCGCGACGTGCTGCGCGGAGAGCTGGGGTTTCAGGGGGTAGTGTTTACGGATGACCTGTCCATGGGAGGGGCCGCGGCGGCCTATGGGGACGTGGTGACCCGGGTCCGGCAAGCCCTGTCGGCAGGTTGCGACATGCTACCGGTCTGCAACAATCGCGCGAGCGTGCTTGAGCTCCTGGCGCGGCTCGATGTCGAGCCCCAGCCGGCCTCGAGCCTGCGGCTCGTGCGCCTGCATGGGCGCAGCGGCGCGCCCGCGCGCGCCGCTCTCGAGGCCTCCCCGGAATGGGCACGCGCCCGCGAGCTCCTGGCGCGCGCCGCTGCCGCTCCGGCCCTGACGCTCGTCGACCCCGGAAGCAACCCGTGAATCACTGGTCGGCGGAAGCCTGGCGTCGGGTCGTCGACAGCGCTCCCGAAGGCATCGTGATCTGCGATGCCTCGGCCGCCGACTGCCCGGTGGTCTTCGTCAACACGGCATTCGCGCAGATGTGCGGCTATCCGGCGGCGGCGCTGCTGGGCACCAACCTGCGCATCCTCCAGGGTACCGATCGCGACCAGGAGGCGCGCACGCGCCTCGCCGAGGCGATCGGCAAAGGCGAGCCGGCACGCGTGCTGGTGCGCAACTACCGCCCCGACGGATCGCTGTTCTGGAACGAGACGGTGATCCAGCCGGTGCGCACCGCGGGCAAGCTTACCCACTTCGTCGGCTATCACCGCGATGCCAGCGAGCGCCTGAAACACGCCGAGCGCCAGAGCAACGGCTTGCCCTCCTGGCTGCGCGAAGACCGGCTCACCGCTCTGCACTCACGCGCGTACTTCGAGGAGCTGCTGCGGCGTGACTGGCAGCTCGCGCAGCGCGACTCGCACGAGATCGGGCTGACGCTGTTCGACATCGACGATCTGGGCGCCTACAACGAAAAATTCGACCGCGCGGCGGGCGATGCCTGCATCCGCCGTGTGGCGCGCGTGATCGGCGCGTCCTACCGGCGCGGCGGGGACCTGGTGGGCCGTTGGGAAGGAGGCACCTTCGCCGTGCTGACCCAGGGGGAGGCCGCCGAGCGCGCCTCGCAATACGCCCAGGTGGTGACGCAGCGCGTGCGCGAGCTGCTGATGCATCACCCGACGGCCGGCAACGGCCGTTATGTCACGCTCAGTGCCGGAATCGCCAGCCTCGTGCCGCCGCGCACGCTCGGCGTCCAGGGATTCCTCAAAGCGTGTGCCGCGGCGCTCAAGCGCGCCAAGAAGAACGGCAAGGACACCATCATCACGGCCGAGGCGAGCGACTTTC
Organism: uncultured Gammaproteobacteria bacterium; assembly: GCA_963835645.1. Taxonomy (GTDB): domain Bacteria; phylum Pseudomonadota; class Gammaproteobacteria; order Steroidobacterales; family Steroidobacteraceae; genus 13-2-20CM-66-19. Next base: position 255,794 of record CAWIGQ010000004.1, read on the forward strand.
ACGGCTGACGCCGCCCGCGCGGCCGCCCGCACGGGCGCCAGCTGCAGGGGTGTCGGCGCGGGCGATGCTTCTTTGCCATGGAAATAATAAGCTGATATTATTTCCACAGGAATGAGCCCCCGATCGACCCCCAGGACCCGCCCGACGACCGATGCCGCTGCTGTCCTGTCGCGCGCCACGGTGCGCGCTGCGCGCTTCCTCGCCGTCGCACAGGCGGATCTGGCCGAGGTCATCGGTGTAAGCGCAGCGACGCTCTCACGCCTCGCCAACGGCCAGAAGCACCTCGAGCCGGGATCCAAGCCCTGGCAGCTCGCGGCGCTGTTCGTGCGGCTGTTCCGCTCGCTCGACGCCATCGTGGGCTCGGACGATGTGGCGGCGCGGGCCTGGCTGCGCAGCGAAAACCACGCCTTGGGCGGCGTGCCCCTCAGGCTCATGCGTGACCCGGCAGGCCTGGTGCGCACCGTTGACTACCTGGACGCCGCGCGCGCTCGCATCTGAGGCGCGCGCCTACGCGCATGCGCTGTGGCGCGTGGTCGAGGCGCAGCACACGGCCTCGACCATGCGGCTGGTCGATTCACTCGATGAGCAGGCAGCCCTCGAGTCGATTCTCGAGCAGAGCAAGCCCGCCCTGCCGGAGGCACTGCGCAAGCTGCACTACCTTCTCGCCACCCCTTTTCGCTACCGCCCGCATAGCGGCTCGCGCTTTCGTGCCGCGCTCGAGGCGGGGGTCTGGTATGGAGCGGAGGCGCTGCGCACGGGGCTGGCGGAGAAAAGCTACTGGCGGTTGCGGTTTCTGCTCGACTCGCCCGGCACACCGGCGCTGAAAGCGGTGCCGCACACCGCCTTTCAGGCTGCGGTGCGCACTGGCGCCGCCGTGGATCTCACTCTGGCCCCGCTGGTGCGGGATGTGGAAGTCTGGACGCATCGTACGAGCTACGCAGCCACCCAGGCGCTCGCGGTCGCCGCGCGCGAGGCGCACGTTGAGATCATCCGCTACCAATCGGTACGCGATCCGCAGCACGCCGCCTGCGCCGCCGTACTCGATCCGGCAGCCTTCGGCCGCGGCCAGCCGCGCTCGCTTGAGACCTGGTTCATCGCCGCCTCGCGCGAGCGCGTGCGCTGCGCCAGGGATGAGCGCGGCGCGGCGACCTGGGAATTCAGCAGCGAGCAGCTCGTCGGGTAGCGCGTGGGCGCAATACGCGCGCGCCGCTGAAGCTAACGTCCCGGCGGCCGTGCGCCCTGCGCGGGCGTTACCAGCGCAATGACGCCGAAGGCGGGGTGGTCGAAGTAGTTGCGCTCGTAGAAATGCACGCGGCGGCTCTCATTGATGGTGAAGGGCGTATCGGGCCCGGCGCCGAGGCCCGGCGGCGGGGCGGACATGGCGTAAGTGAGCGTCATGCCGAGGTGCAGGAACTGCCCGCGCTCGAGGAACACGTTGCCGGTAAGTCCGGGGACGTCGATGCCAAGCCGCTGCACGGCGAAGCCCGCGCGCGTGCCCCAGGAGCTCGCCGTCTGCGACCACGCCACGTGCGCCACCGGCACGTAGACACCGCTGCCGCGCAGGTGGCTCTCGAGCTCGGTGAGCTGCCACACCGAGGGCGGCAGCGCTGCGACGAAGTGCCCGACCTGCGGCGAGCCGCCGCCGGACTCATCGCCCGCGATGCTGCGGGCGCCGGCTTCTGCACTCCAGTCTTCCGCACCTCCGAGCGCGGCGGTGGCGCGAAACACGATGATCTCGATGTTGTAGACCGGGCCGGCGGCGCTCGCCGCGGGTGGGGCCTCCTCGGCTGTGCCGGGGAGCGGGGAGGCGAGCCCTGTGAGGGTGGCGAGCGCGAGCAGGAGGCGCAGTTGGCGTGCGTGCATGCGGCTCATTCTAATGGAGGCGTGCCGGCTCGCCGAGCCGCCTGAGCAGCTCGGCGGCAAACTCGAAGCGCGCACTCTCGGCCGGCAGCTGCCGCGAGACGCGCAGCTTCAGCGGGCCCTCGAGGCGAAACTCGCGCCCGCCCTTCTGGATCATGCGCACCAGCGTTGCCGGCTCGACCCCCGAGCGCTCCTCGAACAGCACCGTCCCGCCCTGGGGACCTATGTCCAGCCGCCGCACGCCGAGCGCGCGCGCGCCGAGCTTGAGTCTGGCGATGCGCAGCAGACTCTGCGCCGCAGGCGGCAGCGGGCCGAAGCGATCGTGCAGCTCGGCCATGAGGTCATCGAGGGCGCTGTCGCTGTCGGCGGCGGCGATGCGCTTGTACAGCGACAGCCGCACGTGCACATCGCTGATATAGGCTTCCGGCAGAAACGCCGGCAGGCGCAGCTCCACCTCCGTGGCCGCGGCGAGTGGCTGATCGAGCACCGGCTCATGCCCGGCCTTGAGCGCGCGCACCGCATGATCGAGCATGTCCAGGTACAGCGACAGCCCGATCTCGGTCATCTGCCCGCTTTGCTGCTCCCCGAGCAGCTCGCCCGCGCCGCGGATCTCCAGATCGTGGGTCGCCAGCACGAACCCGGCGCCGAGCTCCTCCATCGACTCGATGGCTTCGAGCCGCTTGACCGCATCGCGCGGCAGCGCCTGGCGCGGCGGTGCGATCAGGTAGGCGTAGGCGCGGTGATGCGAGCGCCCGACGCGGCCGCGCAGCTGGTGCAGTTGCGCCAGCCCGAGGTGGTCGGCGCGGTTGATGATGATGGTGTTGGCGGTGGGCACGTCGATGCCGCTCTCGATGATGGTGGTGCACACCAGCACGCTGAAGCGGCGGTGGTAGAAGTCCACCATCAGCTGCTCGAGCTCGCGCTCGCGCATCTGCCCGTGGGCGACGCGCACGCTCGCCTCCGGCACCAGGGCGCGCACTTCGGCGGCGATTTTCTCGATGCTGCGCACTTCGTTGTGCACGAAATAGATCTGCCCGCCGCGACGCAGCTCGCGCAGCGCCGCTTCGCGCAGCGTCGGCGCATGCCATTCGATGAGGAAGGTCTTGATCGCCAGGCGCTCGGCCGGCGCGGTGGTGATGAGCGAGAGGTCGCGCAGTCCGCCGAGCGCCATGTTGAGCGTGCGCGGAATGGGCGTGGCGGTGAGGGTGAGTACGTGCACATTGGCGCGCAGCGCCTGCAGGCGCTGCTTGTCGCGCACACCGAAGCGATGCTCCTCGTCGATGATGAGGAGTCCGAGGTCCCTGAAGCGGGCGTGCGCGTGCAACAGGCGGTGCGTGGCGATGACGATGTCCACCTTGCCCTGCTCGAGGCCCGCGAGCACCGCCTGGGTCTCCTTCGAGGTGCCAAAGCGCGACAGCGCTTCCACGCGCACCGGCCAGTCGGCGAAGCGATCGCGGAAATTCGTCACGTGCTGCTGCACCAGCAGTGTCGTCGGCGCGAGCACCGCTACCTGCTTGCCCGCGTGCGTCGCGACGAACGCCGCCCGCATCGCGACCTCGGTCTTGCCGAAGCCGACATCACCGCAGACGATGCGGTCCATCGGGCGCTCGCTCTCAAGATCGGCGAGCACCTGGCGAATCGACTGCGCCTGATCCTCGGTCTCCTCGAACGGAAACGCGTTGGCGAAGGCCTGGTAATCGAGCTCGCTGACCTTGAGGGCAAGGCCCTGCTGAGCCTTGCGCCGCGCGTACAGGTCGAGGAGCTCCGCGGCGACGTCGCGGATCTGCTCTGCGGCGCGCCGCCGCGCGCGCGCCCACTGGTCGGTGCCGAGCTTGTGCAGCGGGGCGTGCTCGGGCGCAGCTCCCGTGTAGCGGCTCACCAGGTGCAGCGCCTGCACCGGCACGTAGATGCGGTCGCCGTCCTGGTACTCGAGCACCAGGAACTCCCCGGGCTGGCCGCCGACTTCCATCGGCATGAGCCCGAGGTAGCGGCCGACGCCGTATTCCTCGTGCACCACCGGCGCGCCGGGATTGAGGTCCTGCAGATCGCGCAGGATGGCCTCCGGGTCCGCGGCGCGCCTGGCACGCGTGCGCTCCTGGCGCGCGCGCGCGCCAAAGAGCTGCGCCTCGGCAATCACGGCGATCGGCGGTGCGGTGAGCGTAAGGCCCTGCAGATCCGGCGCCACGGTGAGCGCAAGGCGCGCCCCGCCCGCGGCAAACGCCTCCCAGCTGTCGACAGTCTTCACCTCGTGGGCGTGGGCACGCAGCATCTCGTGCAGCACCTCGCGCCGGCCGGGAGAATCGGCCGCCAGCAGCACGCGCCCCTCGAAGGCCCGCAGGAACTCATCCAGCGGCGCAAACGGCTGCTCGGCACGCACGTCGAGCCGCAGCTCGCGCGGCGCCGTGGTCGGGAAATTGCGCACGCCGGGAGATTCGCCCTGCAGCTCGGTGTCCGCCTTGAAGGCATCGAGGGTGATGCTGGCGAAGGGACTCAGCCGTGCATCGAGCTCCGCGGGCTCGAGAAACAATTCCGCGGGCTTGAGCACCGGACGCTCGATGTCGTGGCGGCGATCCTCGTAGCGTGTGCCGATCTCCTGCCATGCCCTGATCAGCGCCCCGGGCAGGGCGGCGTCCTGGACGATCACGGCGTCCGCCGGCAGGTAGTCGAACAGCGTCGCACTCGCCTCGAAGAACAGCGGCTGGTAGAACTCCACGCCCGCGGGCGCCAGTCCCTCGCTCACGCCGCGGTAGATGGCGCTCTTGTTCGGATCGCCCTCGAAGCGCGTGCGGTAGCGGCGGCGGAAGTCCTTCACCGCCTGCGCGTCGAGCGGCACCTCGCGCGCCGGCAGCAGCCGCACGCTCGCGATGGGCTCGAGAGAGCGCTGCGTGTCGGGGTCGAAGCGGCGGATCGCCTCGATCTGGTCGTCGAACAGATCGATGCGCAACGGCGTGGCGGTGCCCATCGGATAGACATCGAGCAGCGAGCCGCGCACCGCGAACTCGCCCGGGCTCACCACCTGGCTGACGTGCGCGTAGCCGGCCTCAATGAGGCGCTGCCGGAACGGCTCGATGGCGAGCGCCTCACCGGTAGCGAGCCCGAACGCGCGGCCTTGCACGTAATTGCGCGGTGGCAGCCGCTGCATGAGCGTATCGGCCGCGACGATCAGGCAGCCGTGACGGGCGTGGGGCAGCTCGTAGAGCGTCTGCAGCCGCTCGGAGATGATGTCCGGATGGGGCGAGAACAGGTCGTACGGCAGCACCTCCCAGTCCGGCAGACGCAACAGCGCCAGCGAGCGGGAAGCGAAGAAGCGCAGCTCCGCCGTAAGGCGCTCGAGCTCGCGCGCACCGTCGGCGATCAGCACGTACAGCCGCCGGTCGGCGCTCGCGGCTTCCGCAAGCGCCAGCGCCGCGGCGCTGCCGTAGAGCTGATGCCAGCGCAAGCGGGGGCTGCCCGCGTCCGGCAGCGGAGGGTGGAGCAGGGAGATCATCGGTCGTTCGGGCAGCTTACCCGAGAGTGCTCAGCGCAGCTGCGGCACAGCGGCGCCCGTCGCGCCTCACGCCGCGAACGGTTCCGGGCTCAACTGCAGGCGTGTCTCGAGCGGCACGCAGAAGATGTCGATCGGGTGCGAGCGCCCGCGCAGCTGCAGCGCCGGCAGGGGCGTTGCACCGATGTCCACCCCGTGGGCGTCGAGCGACTGCTTCAGTGTGCGCGAGAACAGTATCTCGCCGGCGCGCGCGCGCTGGCACAGCCGCGCGGCAACATTCACCGCGTCGCCGATGATGGTGTAGTTCATGTAAGAGGACGAGCCGATATTTCCGGCCACGACGTCGCCCTCGTTGATGCCGATGCCGAGGCCGGCCTCGATCCGGTAGCGCTCCCTCCAGGAGCGTGCCAGCTCGCGGAAGCCGTCGAGCATCTCGCGCGCGGCGCGCACCGCGCGCTGCGCGCTGTCGGGCTGCTCCAGCGGTACGCCGAAGCCGAGCATCAGGCAGTCGCCGGCCATGTGAAAGACCGTGCCTTCGTGGCGGAAGGTGATCTCGGTCAGGAGCGAGAAGTACTCGTTGAGCAGCGGCACGACACTGTGCGGCTCGAGCTGCTCGGCAATACTGGTGAAGCCGCGCAGATCGGCGAACAGCACCACCGCGTGCGCACGTGCGTCGGCCGTGGACAACAGCGTATCGCGCAGCTGCGCATCCTCGAGGATCTTGTCGGCGACGCGCGGTGAGACGTAGCGGCGGAACGTCTGCCGCAGCACCTCCTCGCGCCGGCGGATTTCCGCCTCCAGCTGGGCCGCGGCCGACTTGCGGCGCACGCTTCCCGCATGCACCAGGGCTTCGATGTGTGCCCGCAGAGGCTCGTCGGAAGACACCAGATCCCCAGGAAAATTATTGTATTAAGCGCGAGACTACCACATCGGCATTAAGTGTCGTCATCCGCCCCGGCGCGCCCCGCTCGAGCGGACGTAAAGCGCTCCCGCCCCTTCAGGGGCGGGTCGCAGCGGGAGGAATCAGCCGGACAGGCTCACTGAGTCGACCACGCGGTCGCGCTCGAAGATCACCGAGAAGCCGTTGTAGTCCCAGCGCGTGATGGGCGGCTGGTGCGCCGAGCCGCCGCCGACCGTCGGATGGCGTGTGAGCGGCGCGCCGAAATGCTTTTCCACCTCACCCATCGTGCTGCCGCGCTTCGGCCGATCGATCTGTGATTCGCGCACCTGCACCTGGTCGTTGACCACGACGGTCTCGGCGACGGCGGCGCTCGTGGCCGCGCAGGCGCTCAGGAGTGCGATGAGAATGCGCGTCTGCATGCTGACTCTCCGCAAAACTGCAACCCGACTATAACACCGTCGGAATCTGTCAAACGCGGGCGCCGGCGCCCGTCAGCGTGATTTGTGACACAAGTCTGAAAAGCCGTGCAACTGTGGTTAAATCGCGACGATGTTTCACCCCCTGCCGATCTACATGGGCCTGCGCTACGTACGCGCGCGCTCACACAAATTCTTTGTCTCCTTCATCACCTGGGCATCGGTGGTCGGGGTGTGCGTGGGCGTCGCGGCGCTCATCGTGATCCTCTCGGTCATGAACGGCTTCGAGGGCGAGCTGCGCGACCGCTTGCTGTCGCTCAGCGCCCAGGTGCGCGTGCTGGCCGCGCCGGGGGCCGATGGCGCGCCCGTCGCTGAGCCGACCCGCGCGGCCTGGCAGGAGGCGGCGCGCATCGCAAGCGGCGCGCCTGGCGTCAGCGCGGTGACGCCGTATGCGGAGCTGCAGGCACTCGCGGTGCACCAACCGGAGATGGTGCCGGTGATATTGCGCGGCATCGAGCCGGCCGCTGCCGCCACCGAGCTCGGGCCGATGATCACCCAGGGACGTCTTGCGGATCTGACCCCGGGCTCCGCGCGCGTCATCGTCGGTGACATCATTGCCGAGCGCCTCGGGCTGTCGGTCGGCGATGCCCTGACTCTGCTGGTGCCCACCATGGGGGCCGACGGCACGCCGGCGCCCAAGCTGCGCGAGTTCACGGTGGCGGGTGCATTCGAGGCGGGCCTGCCGGAGCACGACTCGACGCTGGTGTTCGCGAGCCTCGACGACCTGCGCGCGCTGGCTCCCGCGGGCGGCGCCGAGGAGGGGCTGCGCATCCGCGTCAAGGACGTGCTGGCTGCGCCGGCGGTCGCGGCGCGGCTGCGCGCGGCGCTGCCGCGCAGCTACGAGGTGCGGGACTGGACGCAGGACAACGCCAACTATTTCCGCGCCATCCGCATCGAGAAGACCATGATGTCGCTCATCCTGCTGCTGATCGTGGCTATTGCGGCGTTCAACATCGTGGCCATGCTGGTGATGGTGGTCACCGACAAGCGCACCGACATCGCGATCGTGCGCACTTTCGGCGCGGCTCCCCGCCGCGTGATGGGCATCTTCATCACCCAGGGGCTGGTGATCGGCTGGCTCGGCGTGGGACTCGGCGTGGCGCTGGGGCTGCTGCTCGCGCTGCACGTCGACACCATCGTGCCGTTTCTCGAGCACACCTTCCGCTTCCAGATCATGGACGCCGACGTCTACTACAGCACCACCATACCCTCGCAGGTGCACGGCGCGAATGTGGTGGCGGTCGCCCTGGCCGCGCTCATCCTCACCGCGCTCGCCACCGTGTATCCTGCGACCCGCGCGGCGCGCACCGCGCCCGCTGAAGCGTTGCGCTACGAATGAGCGCCATGCACTGCAAGTAGCCGCACGTGGCAGGCGCCCCTTACGAATGGCTGATCGGCACGCGCTACCTGCGCTCCGCGCACCGGCGCGGCTTTGTGTCGTTCGTGGCGCTCATGTCGGTGTGCGGCCTGACGCTCGGCGTCGCCACGCTGATCGTCGTGCTCTCGGTCATGAACGGCTTCGAGCGCGAGCTGCGTAACCGCATTCTCGCGGTCACCTCGCACGCCACCCTGACGGGGCTCTCCGGATCGCTCGCCGACTGGCGCACGCTGCAGCAGCAGGTGCGCCGCCAGAGCGGGGTGCGGGCGGTGGTGCCGTACGTGGAGAGCCAGGCGATGCTCGGCAACGCTCGGGTGATGGCGGGCGCGACGGTGCGCGGCGTGCTGCCCGCCGAGGAGCGCTCCGCGACCGGGCTTGCGCAACGGGTGATCTCCGGCAGCCTCGATGACCTCAAGCCCGGGGGCTACGGCATCATTCTCGGCACGGCGCTGGCGCGCGCGCTGCACGCGCACGTCGGCGGCTCGGTGGTGGTGATCGCACCGGAGGGGACCGCGACTCCGACCGGGGTGGTCGCGCGCATGCGCCGTTTTCAGGTGGTCGGCCTGTTCGAGTCGGGCATGTATGAGTTCGACCGCGGACTGGCGCTGGTGGAGATGTCGGACGCGGCGCGGCTGTTTCGCTTAGGTAGCGCGGTGAGCGGGCTGCGGCTCGCGCTCGCTGATCCGCTGCGCGCGCCGTCGACGGTGCGCCGCGTGGCGCTGGCGCTCGGCGGCGAGGGTTTCTACGTCAACGACTGGACCGAGGATCACGCCAACTTCTTCCGCTCCATCGAGATCACCAAGTCGATGATGTTCTTCATCCTGCTGATCCTGGTCGCAGTCGCCGCCTTCAACATCGTCGCCACGCTGGTAATGATCGTGAAGGAGAAGCAGACCGACATCGCGATCCTGCGCGCTCTGGGCGCAGCGCCGCGCAACGTGCTGCTGACGTTCGCGGTGCAGGGGGTGCTGATCGGGCTCGCCGGCACGCTCGGCGGCGCCGCGCTCGGCACGCTGCTTGCGGACAACCTCGAGAGCCTGGTCGGCGCTCTCGAGCACCTGCTCGGCACGCAGTTCCTCGATGCGCGCGTGTACTACATGAGCGACCTGCCGGCCTACGTCGAGGGCCTGGACGTGCTCAGAGTGTGCGGCGTGGCGTTCGTGCTGTGTGCGCTGGCGACCATTTACCCCGCGTGGCGCGCAGCGCGCACCGTGCCTGCGGAGGCTCTGCGCTATGAGTGACGCCGTCCTCGAGGCCCGCGACGTGCACAAGACCTTCCGCCAGGGGCCGGTGCTGCTGCCGGTGCTGCAGGGCGTGGCGCTCAGCGTCGCAGCGGGGGAGCGCGTGGCGATCGTCGGCGCTTCCGGGTCGGGTAAGACGACACTGCTGCAGATTCTCGGCGGGCTCGATCGGCCCACCTCCGGGGAGGTGCGGGTCGCCGGCCGCGACATCCACGCGCTCGGCGAGAACGAGCGCGGCGAGCTGCGCAATCGCGCCCTCGGCTTCGTCTACCAGTTTCATCACCTGCTGCCGGAGTTCTCCGCGCTCGAGAACGTGGCGATGCCGCTGCTGGTGCGGCGCACGAAGGTCGCCGCAGCGCGCGAGGCGGCGCGCGCGCTGCTCGAGCGCGTCGGCCTCGGCGAGCGGCTCGATCACCGCCCGCACCAGCTCTCCGGTGGCGAGCGCCAGCGCGCGGCGGTGGCGCGTGCGCTGGTCACGCAGCCGCGCATCGTGCTCGCCGATGAGCCGACCGGCAATCTCGACGGCGCAAATGCTGCCAGTGTGTTTGCGCTGATGCTCGAGCTCAATCGCGAGCGCGCGACGAGCCTGGTGGTGGTGACGCACGACCTGAAGCTCGCCGGGCGCATGGAGCATGTCTACGAGCTCGAGCGCGGAGTGCTCAGCGCGCGCCTCAGCTAGGCGAGCGAAGCACGCGAAGGCAGGTTTCGGGGGCGTGCGCGCCATGGATGGCGCGCCCGCAGCCTCCATGGATGGATCCACGGCGGCCCCGAAACGTGCCTTCGCATGATCACGCTCGCCGTCACGCCGACTGAGTGGCGTGGCGCGTGCGGTAGCGGTTCGTCACCTGCCAGCGCCACACCACCTCGAGCGTGAGCCAGCCGAGCAGGCCACAGAGCACGGCGCAGGCGATGCAGCCGGCGACGAACGGCTGCCACACCGGCATCAGCCCGTGGCGGAACCAATCCCAGGTCGGATGGAAGTGAAAGTGCTGGCGCGGCAGACGCAGCAGCGCGGCCCCGACCCGATAGGCGGCGTAGTACACGGGGACCGCCGTAAAGGGGTTCACCAGGAAGGTCGTGCCGCAGATCACCGGAATGTTCAGACGCCAGATCACCGCGATGGTGCCCGCCAGCAGCAGGTGCACCGGCAGGGGCACAAAGCAGATCGCCAGCCCCGCGCCGAAGGCATAGGTCACCCCGCGCCGGTGCAGCGTCCACAGCTGCGGGTCGGCAAGGCGCTCGCCGAAGGGCCGCAGGAACCAGCGCTCCCGCAGCATGTGGGGGGCCGGTACGATCCTTTTCAGCAGCTGGCGCGGCATCGAACCAAAGACTGTACCAGAAGGCTCCCGGCGCGGGATGTGCAGCGGCGCGCAACCCCCCGGCGGCTGCCTTGAGCGGCGACGCCCCTCCGGTATGATGCCGCCTTTGCGGGTTCAGCTGCTCCGGGGTCGCTTAATGTGGGAAATAGTGCGGGCCGGCGGCCCGCTGATGTGGCCGATCATTCTGTGCTCGATCACCGCGGCGGCCATCATTCTCGAGCGGTTGTGGACGCTGCAGGACAAGCGCGTGCTGCCGCGGGAACTGCCGCAGCGGGTCTGGCAGCTGATCGAGGCCAACCAGATCAATGACAAGGTCATCGCGGCGCTCGAGCAGAATTCCCCGCTCGGGCGGTTGCTGGCGGTCGGGCTCGCCAACCGCCACCGCCCGCGCGAGATCCTCATGGAGCGTCTCGAGGACACCGGGCGGCACGTGGTGCACGAGCTCGAGCGCTTCATCAATACCCTCGGCACCATCGCCGGAGTCTCGCCGCTGCTGGGGCTGCTGGGCACGGTCACGGGCATCATCCGCTCCTTCAACGCCATAGAGGCGGGCGGCATGGGTGATCCGCGCGCCCTCTCCGGCGGCATCGCCGAGGCGCTGATCTGCACGGTCGCGGGCTTGTGTGTGGCGATTCCCGCGCTCATCTTCTACCGCTACCTGCGTGGCAGGGTGGAGGGGATCGTGGTGGAGATGGAGAAGCAGGCGATCCGCATGGCGGATGCGCTCGAGGCCGCGCGCGGTCGCGAGCGCCCGGCGCCGGCGGCCGTGGCTTAACCCATACGGCCCGGGGCTGCCAGATGAACCTCAAGCAAAGTCGCCACGAAGAGCCGGAGATCAACGTCGTCTCGCTCATCGACGTGGTGCTGCTGCTGGTGGTGTTCTTCATCCTCTCGAGCCGATTCACCGATGAGGGACGGCTGCGCGTGCACCTGCCCCAGGCGAGCGCCGTGCCCACCGAGAAGGTCGGCGGGGAGCCGCTGGTGGTGAGCGTGACCGAGCAGGGAGGCTACCTCGTGAACCAGCACGAGCTCATCAACTCCAGTCCCGAAACGCTGCGCGCAGCGCTGCTGAAGGAAGCCGGCACCAACCGCGCCATGCGGGTCACGCTGCGCGCGGACGCCCGCGCCACGCACCAGTCCGTCATCACCGCCATGGACGTGCTCGGGCGGCTCGGGTTCGCCGAGGTCAATATCGCAACGGTCAAGGAAGAGCCGGCGGGCAAGCCTTGAACGACAGCCGCGGTTTGATTTCAGGCGCGCTCATGACGCGCCCGCCGCCCAGCGCGCTGCGCGACTACCGACGCCTCCTGAGTTATCTCGCCCCTTATCGCGGGCGTTTCATTCTCGGCATGCTCGGCGGGGTGTTGTTCTCCGCCACCATGACGAGTTTTGCGCTGTTCGCTAAGAAGTTCGGCGACACCGTCCTGGTGCATCCCGACCGGCGCGCCATCGTCTGGGTACCCGTCGCGCTGGTGGGGCTTTTCATCCTGCGCGGCATCGGAGACTTCACCCAGACCTACTTCATGGGTTACGTCGGCCGACGCATCGTCAACCAGATACGCCGCGAAGTGTTCCGCCGCATCCTGATGCTGCCGATTGGCTACTTCGATCACAACGCCTCGGCGACCCTGTTGTCGCGCCTCACCTACAACACTGAACAGATTGGTCAGGCGACCACCGATTCGATCATCGTGGTGGTTCGCACCACGCTTACCATCATCGGTTCCCTGGGTTTTCTGCTGTGGCTGAACTGGCGTCTGGCGCTGGTCGCGCTGATCCTGGGGCCGATCGTGGGCTGGCTGGTGTCGGTCATCAACCGCTACTTCCGCCGCTACAGCCGCCGCATCCAGGACTCGATGGGCGATGTCACGCGCGTCGCCAAGGAGAGCTTTGAGGCGCCGCGCCTCATCAAGGTCTACAACGCCGAAGGGCACGTCAATCGCCAGTTCGATGCGGTCAATGACCACAACCTGCGCTCGAACATGCGCCTGGTGCTGACCAGGGGAGTCTCGAATCCGATCGTGCAGCTCGTCACGGCGCTGGGGGCCGCATTCGTGCTGTCGATCGCGATCGCGGATGCCTACTACGGGCGCATGAGCGGCGGGGATCTGCTGGCCTTTATAACCGCTCTGGTCAGCATCGCGCAGCCGCTGCGCGAACTGGTCGGCGTCGCCGGCCCGCTGCAGCAGGGGATTGCGGCCGGACAGAGTCTCTTCGAACTGTTGGACGAGCCGATCGAGCCGCAGGGCGGCACCCTGCGCGCAGCGCGCGTGCGCGGCGAAGTGCAGTTCGATCACGTGTTCTTTTCCTACCCGGCCGGTGCCAGTGCGGCCGCAGGCGGGCGGCCGGCTGCCCTGGCGGACGTGTCGCTCGAGGTCCCCGCCGGTGAGACCCTGGCGATCGTCGGGCGCTCGGGCAGCGGCAAGTCGACGCTGGTGAACCTGCTGCCGCGCTTCTACGACGTCGGCGCCGGCTGCGCGCGCATCGACGGCCGCGACGTTCGCGACTATGAGCTCAAGAGCCTGCGCAAGCAGATCGCCGTGGTGAGCCAGGACGTCGTGCTGTTCGATGACACCATCCGCAACAACATCGCCTTCGGGCTCGATGTGCCGGACGCTGCCATCGAGCGCGCCGCGGAAGCAGCGCACATTCTCGAGTTCATCCGCAGCCAGAGCGGTGGCCTTGATGCGCTGGTGGGGGATCGCGGCACGCTGCTGTCCGGCGGCCAGCGCCAGCGCATCGCCATCGCACGCGCGCTGCTGAAGGATGCTCCGATCCTGATCCTCGACGAGGCCACCTCCGCACTCGACAGCGAGGCAGAGCGGCACATCCAGGCGGCGCTGGCGCAGCTGGTGCGTAACCGCACGACGTTCGTGATCGCCCACCGCCTCTCCACCGTGGAGCAGGCGGACCGCATCATCGTGCTCGATGCCGGCCGCATCGTCGAGAGCGGCACCCACGCGCAGCTGCTCGCGCGCGGCGGGCTCTACGCCCAGCTGCACCGCCTGCAGTTCTCCGACTGACGGCGGCACGCGGATGCAGCGGCGGCTCAGCGCGCTGTGGTACCGCGAGCATCCGGCTGCGTCGCTGCTGCAGCCGCTCGCCTGGAGCTACGGCGCAGTGCTCGCCGCGCGCCGCCGCGCCTATGAGTCAGGCTGGCTGCGCAGCGAAAGTGCCGGCAAGCCGGTGGTGGTGGTGGGCAATCTCACCGTGGGCGGCACCGGCAAGACCCCGCTGGTCATCTGGCTGGCGCGCGAGCTCGGCGCGAAGGGGCTGCAGGTGGGCATCGTCTCGCGCGGCTACGGCCGAAGGGACGGCCAGTTGCGCACCGTGGAGCCGGCATCGGATTGGCGCGAGGTGGGCGATGAGCCCCTGATTCTCGCCCGCCGCAGCGGCTGCCCGACGATCGTCGCCACCGACCGGGTCGCTGCCGCCCGCAGCCTCGCCGCGCGCGGTGTCGACGTCATCGTCGCCGACGACGGGCTGCAGCATCTGCGACTGGCGCGTGACTGTGAGATCGTGGTGATCGACGGCATGCGCGGCTTCGGCAACGGCCGGCTGCTGCCCGCCGGCCCGCTGCGCGAGCCGGTCGTGCAGCTGTGGCACGCGGACGTGCTGGTGGTCAACGGCGCACGCGAGCACGCCTCGCTCGCGCAGGCGCTGCCGCCGCAGGGGACACTGGCGATGGCGCTCGCCCCGCAGGAGGCGGTGAGACTCGATGCGCGCGCGCCCGCGCGTCCGCTGGCGGCGTTTCGCGGGCAGCGCGCGCATGCCGTGGCCGGCATCGGTAATCCGGAGCGCTTCTTCGCCTCGCTGCGCGCGCAGGGAATCGAGCTGATCGAGCACGCCTTTCCCGATCATCATGCATTCGCCGCCGCGGAGCTGGCGTTTGCCGATGAGCTGCCGGTGCTCATGACGGAGAAAGATGCCGTAAAATGCACGGCGTTCGCCGATGCGCGGCTGTGGTACGTGCCGGTGACCGCCGAGCTCGCCGCGGCTGATGCCCGCGAGCTGCTCGCGCGCGTACTGGCGAAGGTGCGCACAACCGCCCCGGCCGGAGGTCAGTTCTGATGGATGCGGGCCTGCTGGAGATACTCGCCTGTCCGGTGTGCAAGGGGACACTTCAGTACAAGCGCGACGCGCAGGTGCTCGTGTGCCGCCTGGATCGCCTCGCCTATCCGATCCGTGACGCGGTGCCGGTGATGCTCGAGGAAGCGGCGCGCCAGCTCACGGCCGACGATCCGCTGCTCGATCGCTGAGCGTCGGGGAGGGGGCATCAGTGTTCCGCGTGGTGATTCCGGCGCGCTATGCCTCCACGCGGCTTCCCGGCAAGGTGCTGTTGCCGCTCGCCGGCAAGCCGCTGTTGCAGTGGGTGTACGAGCGCGCCTGCGCCGCAGGCGCGGGCGAGGTGCTGATCGCCACCGACGATGAGCGGATCATGAGCGCCGCGCAGGCCTGCGGCGCCGCGGTCGCCGATCTCGCGGCCCGCAAAACACGATGAACGGTTGGAGAGTAAGGCCCAAGATATGTTCACCGGCCACGGCGTGAGGTCTTTCAGGAAGAGCGGATTGTTGGCGATGCGCGCGGCGGGCGCAGCATGGCGGCGCGCCGCCGCCCATAAGTCCGGCGTCTGGGCGAACACTTTGGCATCAGGCGGCTGCTGTGGGGAGAGAATATTGTCGTGTATAGTCTGGATGAAGTCCGGCATACTCAACGCAATCCCGGCGAGCGCGGTCGCCACGATTGGCGCGCGCAGCGACACGCCTGGTAACCCGGCAATCCCTGCGGCCGTAATCACGATAAGTACGATCTCGGCGGGGAGGACGGCGCGCAGGCCGAGTTCGTTGTTGTCGCCCAGTGTCAACACCAAAAGCCATGAGATGATGAGGCCGGCGCTGGCGAGACAGGCGAAGACCGTAATGGCAAGTATTTCGGAACGCGGCATGGCGCTCCGCAGCGCCGCACCCAGCGCAATCATGCCGGCGATAAATGTGGCCGGGAGTTCGACCGGCAGTATAATGAGCCAATAGCCCGGAACATCCGGAATGCGGCGCAGCCAAACCGGAAACTGCTCGCCGAATACCTTGTACGGCGCAATAACAAAAGGGTTACCGCCGCCACGAGCGTGTATCGTCGTCAGTTGGTCGCGCACGAAGGGTGTGATCAGAAAGACGACGAGCAGAGCCGCAACCGCAAGCCCGCCGACAAAGTGCAGCCGCCGTTTTGAGTTTGCTGCCACGAACAGCATCGGAGCGGCGATCAAGCTGGCAAAAGCGAATGTGATGCCGCCGACAAAGGTTGAGCTTTCAAAGCCGGCAACGATCAACATGGCGATTATCAGAACCAAAACTAAAGTTTGCTGCAAGGCGTAGCGGGTGACGAGCAGCATGGCAGTAACGACACAGGACGTTGCCATCAGATGTTGCGGCACCCATGTGGCCTGAAACAGCCAGCCGGCCATTCCGATCGGCCGCAAGAGCACAGGCGCGAGGCTCTTGGCATGGAAGGTCCAATAGAGCGTGACCCATAGTGAACCGGCGGCGGCAAGTGCCACTACCCAGATCGCCGCGGTGGTGCGTTTGCTTAGCCACAATGCGAGCCCTATCATTAAACTGAGCGAAGCGAACGCCGTGAAGCAGGTCAGGCCAATGTCAGCTTCCCAGCCGCTCATCGACGTGACCAGCGCTATCTCGGCGGCGCTGAAATGCCAAAGATAGTAGTACGCTAGGTGTCCCGGCGTGCCGGCTTCGCTAAAGACAGGATTGACTGGTGGCAGGCTTAGCCGCGTCATGGCATCGATAATTGCGCTTTTTGCATGATCGAAGGTCGCATCGGCAAGCCAGACGGCATCCCCGGATGATTTTGGCAGGAGAGTAACCGCTGGAACGAGTGCGACGACCGCCGCGGCAGCGAACGCCCACACCGGAATGGTCATCGCTCGTTCGCTCTCGCCTGCCGAACTGGGCCGCGAGAACGAAATACCTGCGACTAGGACGCAAACGCCGCCGATACCAGCCACAAGGATGGGCGAGAATCCAAACACCAAATAAATCGGCAGTGTAGCGGCGCTGTGCACCGACCAACCGATTACCGGCGCGGCACCAAGCGCAAGTACGCGCGGAACAAGCCGGCGGGCGAGCGCGTAACCGAGCAACGGCCAGAATGCAGTCGCGATCAGCGCGCAGACAAGGGCGTTGACAGGCGACGCCATGGAAGACCCTGATCAAAAATCCCCAAATGCGCCGCCCTGCGGCGCGCCTTCGGCGTTGAACCATTGTGAGATTGTCACAAATGGAGCAAGTCAGCGTCACCAATTTTTGAAGATTTTTCTCGGCCGCCTGGGCTAGTGTCACAAGCGGCCTTATTCGATCATGACGGGTGTCCGACGCCGCCCGCACTTTGCTGGTCCTCGCGAGATTTCGTATGAGAGAGAACCCGATAGGCAACGCACTCGTTTTCCTCGTCGATACCGACAAGTTTTGGTTTACGGTGATCTTTTGGCTCCTGCTCCTGGGCAGCGCTGCAGCGGCGGCGTTTTCATGGCGGGCGGACCCGGGCCAGCGCTCCCTGCACCACATCGGTTATGGCCTGATGCGCGTCATCATTGGCATCATGTGGTGGCAGCAGTCGCTGTGGAAGATACCGCCACACTGGGATTGGGGACTGATCCACTGGATGGAAGTGATGGTGGAACATGCGTCCACCCAGCTTCAAAGCACGCTGGTGCGCGACCTCGTCCTGCCCAATATCACCGTGTTCGGCCCGCTGGTCTATGCCATCGAGGTATTCATAGCGGTATCGCTGATCCTCGGCGTGGCGACCCGTCTCGGTGCAGCGCTTGGCGCGTTGATGGCGATTAACCTTTGGCTCGGACTTTACAACGCGCCGGGCGAATGGCCTTGGACCTACATGTTCCTGGTCGTCCTGCAGCTGATCTTCCTGATCAACCCACCTGGGCGTAGCCTCGGCATCGATGCGCTTGCCTGGCGGCGAGAAAGCACGTCACGCAAGGACGTGTCGCTCCTTTCTCTGGTAGCCTGAGGAAGTGCGATGGCGTTGTTTCCTCCTGAATTTTGCAGGCCGCGGGGGCTTACCATGAATCATGAAGCTGCCATTTCGAGCGCAAAAGACATAGCCGATCGCGTGTTGGCTCCGGCGGCACGCCAAAACGACAAGGAAGGGCGATTTTCGTCGGAGGCGATAAAGGCCCTCGGTCCCGCCGGGCTTCTGGGCATCATGTTGCCCGCCGATGTCGGCGGATCTGCTCTTGGACCCCGCACGTTCGCGGCGATCGTCAGCGCGCTAGCCGAAGCGGACGCATCAGTCGCCATGGTCTATCTCATGCACGTTTGCGCCGCCGCGACGATTGCTGCGGCGCGCAAAGCCGCCACGGTCGCGCCGACCTTGAAAGAGATCGCCGCCGGGAGACATTTGTCGACGCTTGCATTCAGTGAGGCCGGTTCGCGCAGCCATTTTTGGGCACCGGTCTCGCGGGCGCGACGAAACGCGGCCGGGGTCCACATCACGGCCAAGAAGTCCTTTGTGACGAGCGCCGGCCAAGCGAACAGCTACGTAGTCTCGGCGCTGGCCCCGCAAGGCACCGGT
>CAWIGQ010000005.1:0-66542 GCA_963835645.1 uncultured Gammaproteobacteria bacterium
TGATGTCTGCGTACGTTCCGGTCTGCGTGCTGCTCGGCTTGCCGTCAAGCAGGCCGTTGGCGATGCTGAAGCTCGCCCAGGCGGGCTTGTTCTTCACCGAAAACGACAGTGTCTTGCCGTCCGGATCCTTGGCGGCGGGCTCGAAGGCGTAAGTGCTGCCGGCGCTCACGCTGGCGGGCGGCGTGCCGGAGATCGCCGGCTTGTCGGCGGTGCTCGTGCTGGTCGTGGCAGCGGCAGCGGTGACCCTTACGCGAAACTCCGGGTACAGGTAGGCGGTGTCGACTCCGTCGTAAACGTTAATGAGAATATAGCCAGTTTCAGTGCCGCCGTAGGCGGCGGGCGGCGTGCCCGAAAGACGGCCGGTGGCATTGCTGAAGGTTGCCCACTGCGGCTTAACCCCAATCCGGAAGAACAACGTGCGCTTTTTCGGATTGGCTACTGTCGGCGTGAACGAGTAGGCGTGTCCGACCGTAACGCTGGTCGGCGCCGAGCCGGAGATCGCAAGTCCATCGGCCGCAGTGGTGGCGTGTGCTGCAGTGGCGGCGCCGCCGCCGGCGGCGGCGAGCGTGCCGAGCAAGAGACGGCGAAGCGGCTTGCAAGTGAAGACTGTCAGTTCCATTGTGCCTCCCCTGAAGTGACATCACGGTGTCAAGGGGGGGCACAGCCCGACGCGCGGCTTGCGCGTCGCGGGCAAAACCCTTCCGTCCGGGGTGGCCTGCCGGCTACCCCGTTCTCGTCGTGGCTGCGAGAGTGCCACCCCTTGCTTTATTTCCGTCTTCCGACGGACTTGCTCTACTTGCCGAGCTTCCGACACGAGCGATGCGCGGAATGCACAACGCTACGAGCGGGCGCGGTCTGCGTGGAGCGAGACAAGTAGAACGCGTCACAACACGCATCGCAAATGTCTCGATCGAGCGACGTGCGAATTTGGCTACACGTCACGCGCGTTTTCTGGCGCGCAGTGGCCCGAGAGGAGCTGCGTGGTTGCGAGAGCGCGCCGGTTTATGCCGGCGGATACAGGCCGCGCACGCGGCCGAAGAGCCGCGTGAGGCCGAAGAGTGCATCGATGCTCGGCGTCGCGACGCCGACGCGCTGACCGATCTCGCGCACCGCGCCGACCAGCGCGTCGAGCTCGAGCGGTCGCAGCGCTTCGACATCCTGCAGCATCGAGGTCTTGAAGGCGCCGAGCCTGCGGGTCACAGCGTAGCGATCTTCCGCAGATTCGCGCACTTCGCAGCCGATGCGCGCACCGACTGCCGCCGCTTCGCGCATGGCCCCGGAACAGAACGCGCGCACCAGCTCATCATCGAGCACCTGCTCGGTGGTGGCGGCGGTGAGCGCCGAGACCGGGTTCATGGTCATGTTGCCCCAGAGCTTGTACCAGATGTCGTAGCGGATGCGCGCCGATACGGTTAGCTCGAAGCCGGCGCGGCCCAGCAGCGCGGCGAGACGCTGCACGCGCGCGGAAGTTTCGCCCGCGGGCTCGCCGATGATGAGGCCGCGTCCCATGCGATGCGCGCTGATGCCCGGAGCGGCGAGCGCGGCGCTCACGTGTACCACGCAGCCGATGACACGCTCGACGGGAATCGCCGCAGCGATCCGGCCGCCGGGATCGACGCTCTCGAGCGGTCGCGTACCGAGTGCGGCGATGCCGGTGCTGAACCACCAGGGCACGCCGTTCATCGCCGGCAGCACCACGGTATCGGCGCTGATGAGCGGGGCGAGTGCGGGTGCGAGCGCTGGCAGCGCCGGGCTCTTCAGCGCGATGATGACGAGATCCTGGGGGCCGAGCTCGCGCGCATCATCCGCGGCCAGCGCGAGCGGCGCCTGCAGGAGCGTCGCGCCCTCCCGCAGGCGCCAGCCGTGATCGCGCAGCGCCACGAGCGTCGTGCCGCGTGCGAGGGCCGATACGCGCGCGCTGCCTTCGAGCGCCAGGCGGGTGCCGAGAAAGCCGCCGATGGCGCCGGCGCCGACTACGCAGACCTTCAACGTCGAAACTCCGGCGCGCGTGGCCCCCAGCGGGGCACTAGCCCATGTGCAGGCCGCCGTTCAGGGAAAAGTCGGCACCGGTGGCAAAGGCGGACTCATCGCCCGCCAGCCAGGCGACGATCGAGGCGATCTCTGCCGGCTCGCCGAGGCGCTTGACCGGTATGGCACTGACGATTTTCTCGAGCCGCTCGGGCTTGACGGCGCGCACCATGTCGGTGCCGATGTATCCGGGCGATACGGTGTTGACGGTGACGCCGCGCGCGGCCACTTCCTGCGCCAGCGCCATGGTGAAACCGTGGATGCCCGCCTTGGCGGTGGAGTAATTGGTCTGCCCGAACTGGCCGCGCTGACCGTTCACCGAGGAGATATTGACGATGCGGCCCCAGCCGCGCTCGATCATGCCGTCGATCACCTGCTTGGTGACATGGAACAGCGAATTGAGATTGGTCTCGATGACGGCGTGCCAGGCCTCATTGGTCATCTTCTGGAACGTGCCGTCGCGGGTGATGCCGGCATTATTGACCAGAATGTCGATGGGCCCCACCTCCGCGCGCGCGACCTCGAAGGCGCGCTTGGTCGAGTCCCAGTCGGAGACGTTGCCCTCGGAGGCGTGAATATCGAAGCCCTCCGCGCGCATCTCGGCGAGCCAGCGTTCTCTGCGCGTCGAGCCTGGCCCGCAGCCGGCGATGACGGTATGTCCCTCCTTGCACAGGCGCTGGCAGATGGCCGTGCCGATGCCCCCCATGCCGCCGGTGACGTATGCAATGCGCTTTGGCTTTGATCCCATGGCCTGTCCCCATGTCCGTTCGTCAGGCTCTGACTTTGGGATATTAGTACGCCGATTCGTTGTACGCGTCCATGCTGTCGGCGGGCGGCGAACTTAGCCGCGCACGTAGCTGCCCGGAGCCTCTCCCAGCGCGGCCGTGCCTTTGGCACCCTCAGCGGCCGGCGTGCGGGCGGGCACCTGCGCCGAGCCCGAGTGAGTCACCAGCCAGTGCTGCCAGGCGGGCCACCACGAGCCTTCAAGGAGCGGCGCGCGCTTCAGCCATTCATCCGCGCTGAGCGTTGCCGTGACATCGCTCCAGGTCAGCATGCGGTGGCGGCGCTTGGGGTTCACCGGGCCGCTGACGATGCCGGCATTGTGGCCGCCGCTGGTGAGGAGAAAGGTGTAGTCGGAGCTGCGCGTGAGGGCGCGGACCTTGTACACCGAGCGCCACGGCGCCACGTGATCGGTCTCGGTCCCCACGACGAACATCGGCAGCTTCACGTTCGCAAGATCCAGCCGCCTGCCGTTCACGGTGAAGGTGCCGAGCGCGAGCTCGTTCTTCAGATACAGCCGTTCCAGGTATTCGCTGTGCATGCGACAGGGCATGCGTGTGCCATCGGCGTTCCAGGCCATGAGGTCGTTGAGCTTCGGCCGCTCGCCGCGCAGGTATTGATTGACTGCGGGCGCCCACATGAGGTCGCGCGAGCGCAGCAGTGCGAAGGCTGCCCCCATGCGCTCGCTCTCGAGCACGCCGGACTTGCGCATCATGGCCTCGAGCATGCTGATCTGGCTCGGGGTGATGAAGACCGACAGCTCACCCGGCTCGCTGAAGTCGGTCTGCGCCGCGAACATCGTGATCGAGGCGAGCGACTTGTCACCCTCGGCAGCCAGCGCCGCCGCGGCGATCGCGAGCAGCGTCCCGCCGATGCAGTAGCCCACCGCGTGCAACTTGCGCTGCGGGACGATGCGGCGCACTTCGGCGAGGGCATCGAGAAAGCCGAGCTTCAGGTAGTCATCGAGGCTGAGCTCGCGATCAGCCGCATCGGGGTTCTTCCACGAGGTCATGAAAACGGTGTGCCCCTTCTCCACCAGGTAGCGCACCAGCGAGTTGCGCGGCGACAGGTCGAGAATGTAGTACTTCATGATCCAGGCGGGCGTGATGAAGACCGGCTCCGCGTACACCGTCGGGGTCTGCGGGGAATACTGCAGCAGCTCGATCAGACGGTTGCGGAACACGACCTTGCCGGGCGTGATCGCGACCTCCTTGCCGACTTCGAAGTTCTCCGTGCCCGGGGCGCGTCCACCGCCGACCGCGCGCTGCGCATCGTCCAGCCAGTTCTTCAGCCCGCGGATCAGATTCTGGCCCGACTCCGCGGCGGTACGGTTGAGGATCTCGGGATTGGTGTAGAGGAAATTCGCAGGCGAGGCGGCCTCCAGCAACAGCTTGCCGGCAAAGCTCGCGCGCGAGACCTTCGGATCCGCCCCGGGCGAGGCGGGGGCGAGCGCCTGCTGCCACCAGGAGGCCCAGTTTGCATAGGCGTGGGCGTAAACGTTGAAGGGCCAGACATTCCAGGCGGCATCGCTGAACCCCAGGTCCTCGCGTCCCGGGGCGAGCGGTGCACCGCCGGCGGCGCTCGCGAAGAACCGCCAGCTGTCGAGGATCTTGTCGTACGCGCTTTGCGCCAGTTGTGCCTGCCGCCGCGGTTGAGTGGCGACGTTCAAATACCACTCCCACCACGAATTCAGATAGTCGTCGGGCGCCAATCCGCCGGTGAGTGCGGCAAGTTGAGCGCGCAGGTACTGTGCGGCGTCGGGCGTTGCGGGCGCATCCGCGGCAGGGGGCGAATCGGACGGCGCGGCGGCTTTGCCGGGCGTCGGGGGTGTGCGGGGTGCGTGGTGGGGGGCGCGGTGTGCGGGGCGCGTGGGCTGTGCGGGCGCGGCGGCCTTGAGGCGTGCTGGGGCTTTGCGCGACGCGGGCGCTTTACGGGGCGCAGGGGCTCGGCGTGACGCGGTCGTTTTACGGGGTGCCACCGCCTTGCGAGGTGTCGGGGCCTTCTTCTTCGTGCGGGCTGTCAAGACGGCGGTCTCCTAAAAACCGCACCCGGGAGCGCGAGCCCCCGGGTGCACGGATACCGCCAAGATATCAGGCCGCCTTGCGGGCCGGCACTGCGTGGGCTGCCATCTCGGTGCCGAGCTGGCTGAACTTGGACTGGATCTCGGACGTCACCGTCGCGAATTCCTCGGCGCGCGCACGCAGCTTGTCGGCGAACTGGCTGGTGAGCTCGGTCTGCTTGCTGAGCAGCTCGCTCGCCGTGCCCGCAACGAACGTCGCGTTCACGCGGGCCAGGCCCGACTCGAGGACATCCCCGGCGACCGCGTACTGCAGACGCGCCAGGCGCTCGAGGGTCTTGAAGCCTTCCTGCTGCGCCTTGAGCATCGGCGCGAACGCCTCGCGGGTGGCGGCAATCAGGGTGTTGGGATCGAATGTGCGGCTGGTCATGGTCGTAATCTCCGGTGCAGGTGTTATCAAGTGGGGCATATTCTACCCGTTTTTGTATGCACTGCAAGAGAAAAATTACGCCCGAGGTAGAGGAAGACGTCATACACATATAATATATTGATTTATAAGTATTTTATTGTAAATAAAATGACCTGGAATGCTACAAATATAGGGCGTCTTATTTTGCGCTGCATAGGAAACTATCCTCACATACGCAGGCCCGCGTCCACTTCCAGGCAGCGTCCGGTGAACAGGTCGTTCTCGAAAATGAATCCGACCGCGTGCGCGATCTCCTCGGGTTCACCGAGGCGTCCGAGCGGAATCGGAGCGGTCATGCGCGCGAGCGCCTCGGGCTTCATGCTCTCGAGGAGCGGCGTATGGACGAAACCCGGCGCGACGGCGCCGACGCGAATGCCGTGGCGCGCGAGCTCCTTCGCCCACACCACGGTCATCGCGGCGACCCCGGCCTTGGCGGCACTGTAGTTGGTCTGTCCCATGTTGCCGGCACGGCAGATGCTCGAGATGTTTACGATGACCCCGCGGCGCGCGAGCTTGATCATGCGCAGCGCCGCCTCGCGCGCGCACAGGAACACTCCGGTGAGATTCACATTGATGACCGCCTGCCAGTCGGCGAGTGTCATCTTGCCGACCACCTGGCCGTCCTTGACCTTCACCAGCATGGCATCGCGCACGACGCCTGCGTTGTTGACGAGTCCATCGAGCCCACCGAAGTCTGCCGTCACCTTATCGAGCGTGCCGATCACGCTGTCCTCGTCAGCAGCGTCAGTGACATAACTGCGCGCGCTCACCCCGAGCGCCGTGCAGCACGCGAGGGTCTGCTCCATGTCTGCGGCGTTGGTGTCTAGCAGCGCGAGATTGGCGGCTTTCCTGGCGAAGTGCAGGGCGAGCGAGCGGCCGATGCCGCGTCCGGCTCCGGTCACGAGAATAGTCTTGCCGCGAACATCCACGTACTGGCACTCCTGTCTTGGGGATTCGAAGGGGATGGGCTGCGGGCAGCTCGAAGGTGCGGCCGGGGCGTGCGCTTCAGCTGCGGCGCTTGCCGGGATCGCCTTTGGGTGGCTTGTCGGCGCCGGCGGCAGCCGCGGGGGGCGTGAAGGCCGACAGCATCGACGCTTGCATCTTGGCCCACATCTCCATGTTCTGCCGCGCCATCTCGGCCACCGGCGCCATCGGCGTCTCGAGCGCTTTCGCCATCTCCGCCTGCATCAGGTTCTGTTGCCGCAGGAGACCGCCGATGCTTTGTTCCAGGTACGCCGTCAGCATCTGCTGGATCGGGTTGCCGTAGAAGCGGATGATCGCTTCCAGCAGCTGCGTGCTCAGCACCGGCGTGCCGAATTGCTCCTGGCTGGCGATGATCTGCAGCAGGATGCTGCGCGTGAGATCCTCACCGCTCTTGTCGTCCACCACTCTGATGCGCTGGCCCGCGGCGATGAGCTTGCGCAGGTCATCGAGCGTGACGTGGCGGCTGTCGTGAGCGTCGTACAAACGCCGGTTGGCGTATTTGCGTATGAGGCGTTCTTCGGCCATGTTAGTTGGTCTTTCAGCCGCCGACGGCCTTACGCGACCTTGAGCGCGGCCGACCGACGGCGCGCACGATAATAGCCCTTGTGTATGCAGCGCACAATGATGGTCTTCACGCTTTGCAGCCCGGCTCGCCGCGGTATATATGGGGGGTTTCCCCGGATTTCTAGCACCCTTAACTTAATAGTGCCGTAGCCCTCCGTTGCGGTTTTTGGCAGCGCATACAACATGGAAAACCCCTTCACGAGTGCCGGATTCACGCCCGAGGCGGCGTTTGCCGGGGCCGCCGAGCGTTTCTTCGAGCTGCTCAAGACCTTCGGCATGCCCGCCGCCGGTCAGCTCCCCAACTGGTCATCGCTCGCCGCGCCGCTCGCCGCCCAATTCGAGCAGTGGCTGCGCGTGTCGCAGTCGGCGGGTCCCTGGTTCGGCGCAGGCGGTGCCGCCGCAGGCCTGCGAGCTCAGCCGGGATTCGCAGCGCCCGGCGGCTTCAGCGCGCCGGGTGCCGCCGCAGCGTTCGGGCCACTGCCGCTCGGGCCCGCCGCCGCTCAATCCGGCGAGGCGCAGCGCACCTGGGAGCTGTGGGGACGGCTCGCGAAACTACAGACCGAGCTCGCCTCGCACTGGGGCGAGATTGCCAACTCCGCCGCGCAGCGCTTCGTCGCGCGTCTCGGCGGCGCTGCGGGCGCAGCGGCGACGCCCGAGCAGGCGCTGAAGCTCTATGAGCTGTGGGTGAGCTGCGCCGAGGAGGCGTACGCGGCGACGGTGCACAAGGACGACTTCGCCCGGCTGCAGGCGGAGCTCGCGAACACCTCGGCGGCGCTGCTGGTCGAGCAGCGCCGGCATGCCGAGACGCTGGTGCGCGCTTTCGGACTGCCCACGCGCAACGAGGTGGACGCGCTCTATGGCCAGATGAAGGACCTGCGCCGGCAGCTGGCCGAGCTCACCGAGAAGGAACCTCCGCAGGGCACACGCACGACGAGCGCGGGCAAGGGTGACGCGGCAGCGGCGCCGCGCCGGCGAGACAAGCCGGCCAGAGCGCACAAGCCCGCCCGGGCAGCCGCGCCGCGCCGCCCGGGCAAGCGCCCCCGCGCGCGCAGGCCGCGCGCTTGAGTTTCCCGGGCGCCGATCACGGCGCGGTGTTTGCGCAACTCACGCTGCGGGTCACGCAGACACTGTCGCGGCTGCAGCAGGCGCGCGGCGTGACGGTGGGCTGCTCGGCGAAGCGCGCGGTGTGGGCCTGCGGCAAGACGAGGCTGTATCACTACCTGCCGCTGCCGGGCGCCGCGAGCGCACGGCGCGGGGCGCTGAGGCCGGTGCTCATCTGCTTCGCGCTCGTCAATCGCCCCTACATCCTCGACCTGCAGCCCGATCGCTCGCTGGTGCGCCGCTTGCTCGAGGCGGGACTGAGCGTCTACCTGATCGACTGGGACGATCCGGACGAGGCCGACCGCCGCATCGATCTCGAGGAGTACATCGAGAGCCACCTCGGCGGCGCCGTGCGCCACATCCTCGCCGACCACGACCTGGACGCGCTCAATCTCCTCGGCGTGTGTCAGGGGGGCGTGCTGAGCCTCGTTTACACCGCGCTGCATCGCGAGCGCATCGCCAACCTCGTCACCCTCACCACCCCGGTCGATTTCCACACCCCCGACAACCTGCTCTCGAAATGGGTGCGCCGGGTCGACACGCGCCTCATCGAGGCGAGCGGCAACATCCCGGGAGAGGTGCTGAACGCGCTGTTCCTCGCACTGATGCCTTTGCGGCTGACGCAGCAGAAGTACGTGCGCCTGCTCAGCGGCAGCGCCGACCAGCAGGCGATCGAGGACTTCGTGCGCATGGAGAAATGGATCTTCGACAGCCCGCCGCAGGCGGCCGTGGCGCTCGCGCAGTTCGTGAGGTGGTTCTACCAGGAGAACCGCCTGATCCGCGGCACGCTCGAGATCGCCGGCCACCGGGTGAATCTCGGCGACATCCGCCAGCCGCTGCTCAACCTCTACGCGCTCGAGGATCACATCGTGCCGGCGGCAGCCTCGGCGGTGCTCAAGGAGTGCGTCGGCAGCCGCGACTACAGTGCCTGCGCCGTCGCCACCGGGCACATCGGCATGTACGTGAGCCGCGCGGCGCGCACGCAAATCCCCGCGCGGATCATCTCCTGGCTCGGCGAGCGCGGCTAGCGCGTTTCAATAGCCGCGCTCGATATCCACCACCGACAGCATCGGCTCACCCGCGACGTAGCGGCGCAGATTCTCGCGCAGCAGCAGGCCATAGTTCGCCAGCGATGCGCTCGTGTCCGCGGAGACGTGCGGTGTGATGATGAGGTTCGGCGCCCGCCATAGCGGATTGTCGGCGGGCAGCGGCTCGGGGTCGGCGACGTCGAGCCCCGCGCCGGCAATCGTGCCGCTGCCGAGCGCGGCGATGAGATCCGCCGTCACGGTGCTCTTGCCGCGCCCGACGCTGAGAAAAAAGGCGCTGCGCTTCATCGTGCCGAAGAACTCCTGATTGAAAATGCCGGTGGTCTGCGCCGTCAACGGCGCGCAATTGACGACGAAGTCCGCCTCGCGGGTGAGCTTGAGCAGCTCGTCCGGCAGTCCCACGTAGCTCACGTAGTCAGGCCCGGTGTGGCCGCTGGCGCGCGTAGCGATGATGCGCATGCCGAGCGCGTGCGCGCGGCTCGCCACCTCCGTGCCGATACCTCCGAGGCCGACCACGAGCAGCGTCTTGCCCTCGAGGTCGGAGGAGGGCGGCGCATCATCCTTGACCCAGTGGGCCTGCTGCTGCTCGCGCATGAAGAAGGGCAGGTGACGGCTCAATGCCAGCATCAGGGCGAGCACGTGCTCGGCCATGCTCGGGGCGGCGGTGCGCTGCATGTTGGTGATGAGCGGGCGGCGCTCGCGCACCAGCGGCTGCTGCACGCAACGCTCGACCCCGGCGGCCCCCCATTGGATCCACTGCAGGTGTTGCGCGCGGGCGAGGACCTCGGGCGAGCAGTCCCCGATGGCGGCATCCGCAGCGGCGAAGTCGCGCGGCGTGGCCGCGGAGATCTCCACGAGCTTCACGCCCGGGGCGGCCTGCTGCAGCTGCGGCAGCAGCTCGTGCAGCTCCTCGCCCCTGCCGATGAGCACGACCCGCGGCGGCCGCCACCCCGGGCGCTCGCGTACCGGCTGCGGCGCAACGTGCAGGCCGAGGCTCTCGATGAGATGCGCAACGGCATCGCGGCTGTCGCCCGCGGCGCGCGTGTCCGCGGTCGCGGGAGTGCCCGCAGCGGGTGTATCTGCAGCAGGTGCGCCTGCAGCGGGCGCGGGCATGGCGCCCAGGGTGATGGCGGCCGCGAGCGCAGCGGGGAGCAGGCGCCGGGCAGTGCGGCCTGCGGATGAGAGCAGGGGATGCGCCATGCAAGGACTCCTGGGAGGAAGCGCGCGCAGTCTACGCCATGCCGCCGCTCACCGAGATCACCTGTGCGGTGACGTAGGACGCCTCTTGCGAGGCGAGGAAGGCCACCACCGCCGCCACCTCATCGGGCAGCCCCATGCGGTTCATCGGCACCAGCCGCTCGATGGCGGAGGCATCGAACAGCCCCTCGGTCATGGGCGTGCCGATGATGCCCGGCGCGACCGCGTTCACCGTGATGCCGCGCGTCGCCACTTCGAGCGCCAGCGCCTTGGTGGCGGAGTTGAGGGCGCCCTTGGCGGCGGCGTAGTTGACCTGACCCTTGTTGCCGATGAGCGCGGCGATGGAGGACACGTTCACGATGCGGCCCCAGCGGGCGCGGATCATCGGCAGCAGCAGCGGTTGGGTGGCGTTGAAGAAGCCGTTGACGGAGACATCGATCACGCGGTGCCACTGTGCCGCGCTCATGCCGGGCAATACCGCATCGTCGTGGACGCCGGCGTTGTTGACCAGGATCTGGATCGGGCCCGGCCTCGAGCACCGCCTCGAGCGCAGCCCGCGTGGCATCGGTATCGGTGATGTCGAAGTTGATTGCCGTGGCATGACCGCCGCCGGCTGTAATCTCGCGCACCAGAGCCTCGGCGACCGCGGCGCCGCGGTGGGAGTGCACGTAGACGTGATGACCCTCGCGCGCCAGGCGGCGGCACAGCGTGCCGCCGATGCCCCCGCTCCCGCCGGTCACCAGCGCTCGCCTGCCCCCGCCGCTCACGCGCACGCTCCGCGGCCGGCGGCGGGCAGGCCGAACGCGGCATCGAACACGATGCTGGCGCGACCACTCAGCAGCGGCTGGCGGGCGCTCCACACGGAGAACTCGTACAGCACCGTGCGCCCGTCACCGGTGATGCGCTGCGCGGCGGCGATCAGATCCGCCTGCAGATCGTCGAGCCGCGCCACGTGGAGGGCGACGTTGCGCACGCTCGCGAGATAGCCGACCGCGGCGCCGATGCTGCTGCGCAGGCTGCTCGCCACGGTGCGCTCGAGTGGCGCGCTCGCGGCCACGAGTGCCCCGTGCACCGCCATGGCCTGCGCGGCGTACTCGATGCCGCACGCGGCCCCCAGTCGCCCGTGCGATCGCAGCGGGTTGTCGGTGGCGCGGTGCGTCGCGCTGCGGCAGCGGATGCGCGTGGCGTCCCACGACAGCACCTCATCGAGCAGGCACATGTGGCCCTTGTGGGGAATGTGCTGCTCGATCCAGTTCCGGTCTAGCGGCACGGGCTTACCTCCACGGCGAGCCGCGTGTTGTCGAGATACTCGATGGCCACACGCCCGCGCTCGCCGCGCGCGAGCTGCGCGAGAAGCGGCAGGCTGCGCGCCGCCGGGATCGAGCGGCGCAGCCTCTCGAGCTCTGCGTCCGCCAGAGAGTCGGCCGGGGCATCGCTCCAGCAGGCCGCAAGCTGCGCGATCGAGGCCGCCCCGCGCGATGGCGCCAGCAGCAGCGCCACGCCAAAAGCATCGGGAATGGGGCGGGCGCTGCGCAGCGGCTCGGGGTAGCTCGCGTCATAGGCGATGAGTAACACAGCGGTACGCTCCACCGCCAGCTGCGTGAGCGCCTCGAGGAGCCCCGCGGCAAAGCTCGCATCGTGGGCGCACAAGGCGCTGGAGGCGGCCATGGCGCCGGTGGCGATGCCCCAGTAGCCGGCGGCGGCGTTGTGCACCGAGTTATGAAAGCGGGTCGGCGAGAGCTGCCGGTCGTCCGAGGCGAGCACCTGACAGATCTCGTGGCAGTTCTGGCCGTCGCCCCCGGAGGAGGTGAACACCGCCGGCAGCGCCGCCGGGTCGATGCCGGCTGTGGAAGTCGCCTCGAGCCCGACGGCGAGGGTGAGTTTGACCGGCGCGCCGGTGCGCCGCCGCTCGGTGCCCGGCAGGCACTGCGGCACGGGCAACACCGTCGGGGTGCTCTGCCAGGGCGCCTCGCCGCGCAGCACGCGCGCGGTGGCGGGCCAATCGGCCAGACCCGGCCCGAGAACGCCGATGCCGTCCACCCAGGCTGCGAGCGGCGGCATCGTGCTCACCCGGCCCGCCCGAGGATCAGGCTGCAGTTGGAGCCGCCGAAACCGAAAGAGTTGCTCATGACGCGAGAGAGGCGGCCGCTGCGGTTCTCGCGCAGATAACGCACCGGCAGCTCGGGATCCACCTGCGTCGTGTTGACGCCTGCGGGCATCAGGCCGTGCCGAAGCGCGAGCGCGCAGATCACCGCCTCCAGCGCGCCGGCGGCGCCGAGCGTGTGACCGGTCGCGCCCTTGGTGGAGCTGCCCGGGACTTCTGCGCCGAGCACGCTGGCCACGGCGCGCGCCTCGGCTGCGTCGTTGCTCGCCGTCCCGGTGCCGTGAAAATTGATGTACTCGATGTCCGCTGCGGCGACCCCGGCGCCCGCGAGCGCCAGCAGCATCGCCGCGCGCGCGCCGCGCCCGTCGGGCGGGGGCGAGGACATGTGGTAGGCATCGCTCGACTCGCCGCTCCCGAGCAGCAGCACCGCATCCGCGTCGAGGCTGCTGCCGGGACGCTCGAGGAGTGCGAACGCCGCGCCTTCGCCGATGGAGATGCCATCGCGCGCCACATCGAACGGCCGGCACGGCGTGCGGGACGTGAGCTGCAGGGAGTGAAAGCCGTAGAGCGTCGTGAGACACAGCGAGTCGACCCCACCGACGAGGGCCGCATCGATCACGCCCGCCTCGATGGCGCGCTGCGCGGAGGCGAACACCTTGGCGCTGGAGGAGCACGCCGAAGAGATCACCACCGCGGGGCCGGCGAGGCGCAGGGCGCTACGCGCAAAGGCGCCGAGCGAGAAAGTGTTGTGCGCACCGCGGTAGCGAAACTCCGCCGGCAGCGCGCCGCTTGCGCCGTCGCGGTGGCGGTAGGCGAGCTCGGTCTCGAGGATCCCGGAGGTGCTGGTGCCGAGAAAGATCCCGATGCGCTCGCTGCCGTGACGCGCGGCGCTCTCGCGCACGGCCTCGGCGAAGCCATCTTCGGCGAGCGCCAGCCATGCCAGGCGGTTATTGCGGCACTCGAACTCGCGCAGCGGCGCCGGCAGACCCGCAGCGTCGACGCCGGGAACCTCGCCCACGCAGAGCTCGAGCGTCACCGTCTCAAAGCTGCAGCGGGCAAGCCCGGTGCGCTGAGCGCGCAGGCTGTCGAGCGTTGCGGCGAGCCCGCGCCCGATCGCGCTGCTGGCGGTAAAGGCCGTCAGCGCCAGCGGGCTCACGGGACTCACAGGGCTCAAAGGGGCGCGCCGGCTGCGTGCGCGCGCGCGGCGCGCAGCGTGATGGGCGTCAGCCGCGCCGCCTGCAGGGCGCCGAGCAGCGCAGGCAACACCTCCAGGATCACCGGCGTGCCCGCGGCAGTGCGCGCCGCGTGGCCATCGTGCAGCAGCAGGATGTCGCCGGCGCGCAGCCGCCGCGTGAGCCGGCCGAGCACCGCGCGGGCGCTGCCGTTCA
This sequence comes from uncultured Gammaproteobacteria bacterium, assembly GCA_963835645.1. Lineage (GTDB taxonomy): Bacteria > Pseudomonadota > Gammaproteobacteria > Steroidobacterales > Steroidobacteraceae > 13-2-20CM-66-19. The sequence goes on from CAWIGQ010000005.1 coordinate 13,679, forward strand.
CGGTATCGAAACCGCGGCGCGTCCAGCTGACGAGCTGCAGGCTCTCGCGCGCGAGGACCGGCTCGAGAAAGGGGTTGCGCAGGCCGGCCGGCGCGCGAAAGAACCGCGGGCGCTCACCGGTCGCCTCAAGGATCGCCCCCTGCGCGCGACGGATCTCCTCTCTCAGAGCGCGCGGACCCAACAGCGAGAAGCGCTTCAGGTGCCGGTGGCTGTGATTGCCGATCTCATGGTGACGCTCGACGATCGCACGCGCGAGCGCCGGGTGCTGCGCCACGCGCTCGCCGATGCAGAAGAACGTGGCGCGGGCGCCGTGCTCATCGAGCACGTCGAGCACGCGCGCGGTGAGCTCGGGATCGGGGCCGTCGTCGATGGTGATGGCGACTGCGGCTGCCTGGGGCAGCGTGCCCGGAACGGCGCCCGCGGGGCCTATGGCGCTTGCGCTGGCGGGGGCGGGGACGGGGTCTGCGACGGGCGAGGGCAGGCGGGTCCAGTTCGGCCCGAGCCAGCGGCTGCGCGGCCACAGCCCCGTGGCCGTGAGCAGCAGATGATCGGCCACCACCGCCGACAAGGCCCAGGGCCACCACTGCGGGCGCGCCAGCGCCGCGGCCGCCGCGCCGGCGTGCAGCACGACCGAGCCACGGATGAGGGGCGGCGCCCGCCAGGATCCGGAAGGTGGGACTTGAGGGAGCGGCGTGGGAAGCGAAGGGGCCATCGGGAAATTCTAGGGGTGGGGCGCCAGGCGCGCATCCAGAAATCTGTCCCACAGCCGCCGCCAGGTCGGCCAGTCGTGACCGCCGCTCACGATGTCCACGTCCTGCGGCGCGAGCGCCGCCGCCATCAGCCGATGACGCGCCCCAAAGCGATCCTCGCTCCCGAGGCCGAGGTGAACGGCGAGCGCTCCCGAGCGCAGGCTCTTGATGAAGCGCCACACCCGCCGCTCGTCATCATCGCTCGCAAGCTCGGCGGGCTCCCAGCCCCCGACACCGCTGGCGCGCGCGATTTCACCGGTGACGATGTGACTGCCGAGGTAGGGTGCGAATACGCAAAGGCCGGCCAGCTCCTGCGGGTGCCGCTCGGCGCAGCACAAGGCGAGATAGCCGCCGAGGGAGATGCCGCCGAGCCACACGGCGCACCCCTGCGCGCGTGCCGGGAGTATCAGCTCCTGCCGCACGCCCACGAGCACGCTGCGGTCGATCACCTGCTGCAGCTCGATTGCGGCGAGCACCACATCGACGTCGAGCTGCCGCTCGCGTGCGGCGCTGATGAAGCCCGCGCGCACGAAGTCATCGGGGCCGCTGTAGGCGGCCGGCAGCAGGACCAGACGAGTCGGGGCAATGTGGCCGGCGCGGGCCGCATCGAAAATCGTGTGCATCACGCAACCCTCGCGGGACGTGCCAGCAGCGCGGCAAACAGCAGCGCGAGGAGCGTCCCGGGCGCCACCGTCGCGCCGAGATCTGCGAGCAGCGGCACGCTCGAGCACGCCAGCACGCCAAAGGCCGTCACCGTCGCGAGGTTCGCGATCACGAGTGAGGCGAGCGTGAGCGGCACGGAACCGCGCTGGGGCTGCGCGCTGCGGCGATCGAAGAACAGGGCGTAGTTCGAGCCCACGGCCACGATCAGCAGCATGCCGACGACGTGCAGGATCGTCAGCTGCTGCCCGAGGAACACGAGAGTTCCGGCCACCGCCAGGACCGCCAGCGCCAGCGGCGCCACCACCCGGACGACGCGCGCGGGCGAGCGCAACGCCACGAGCAGCAACAGCACGATGGCGCCGAGCCCGGCGATGCACAGGTGCACCGCCCCCGTGAGATACCCCGAGTAGAGCCGGTCGGCCTCGCCCTTCACGTCGAGCAGCTCCGCGCGTGCCCCCGGCACGGCGGTCACCGCCGCGCGCACGGCTGCGACGGCGGCGTCGGACAGGTCGCCCGAGTCCACCGCCGACAACGGCAGCAGCGCCGACCAGCCCGCCGCACTCTCGACCAGAAGCGCCTCTTCCGCGCGCGCGAAGGAGGTGCCCTGGAGGTCCGCCCGGGTCAGCGCGGGCGCAGTACGCGCCTGCTCGACGTCGAGCAGAAAGGGTTGCAGCCGCGCGGTGCTGACCGCAAGCCCGGAGAGGGCCTGCTGCAGGCGTTCGGCAAGCTCGGCGGGGGGCGGCAGGCTCGCCTGGCGCGTGCGCTGCACGGCACGCGGCGGCAGGTAGCGCGCCGGCGACTCGAAACCGCCGATCACGCCGGCGTCCACCAGCGGCGTCAGCCGCAGGCTTAACTCCTGCGCCGCGGCGAGCGCCGCTTCGCGATCGGCGGCGGATGCGACCACGACATAGCGTACGTCAGGCGCGCCGGAATCCGCGTGCAGCCGCTCATCGAGGGACTGGGCTTGCGCGGGCAGCGGGCTCAAGGCCGCGAGCTCGCGGCTCCAGAGCGTGCCGCGATGCAGGTAGAGCACCGCGCCCGCGAGCAGCGGTACCAGCAGCAAGGCGGCGCGGGCACGGCGCATCTGATGCAGCGTGTGTTCCAGGCGCTCGCCGAAGGGCGCGAGGTCGCGGATCGCGAGTGTGCGTGGGAGCCACTCGGGCAGCACGAAGCGCGTGACGAGTGCCGCCGCGATCAGACCGGTGATCGAGTACACCCCGAGCTGCACGAGCCCGGGGAAGGCCGACGGCAGGAGCGCCGCGAACCCGCAGATCGAGGTGAGAACTCCGAGGCGCAACGTCGGCCACACCGCGCGGCGGAAGTCCGCCGGATTCTGGATGAGCAGATAGATGGAATAGTCGACCGCCTCACCGATCAGCGTGATGCCGAAGCCGAGGGTGATGCCGTGCACCGCGCGAAAGGTCAGCGCGACGGCCGCCACCCCGGCCAGCGCCCCTGAAGCCACCGGCACGAGGGTCAGCGCGAGCGCCGGCAGCGAGCGGTATACGGCAAGCAGCAGCGCTGCGATGAGCACGGCGCTGATCGCGGACAACTTGAGCACCTGGCCCTTGATCGTGGCGCGCGAGGTGACCGCGAACACCGGCGGCCCGCTCATCTGCAGCGTAAGCCGCTCGCGCTCGGCGGCCGGCAGGGTGAGCTGCGCCGCGGCGAAGGCGCGCCGCAGGGCTTCGCAGGCCGCCTGCTGCCCGTCGGTGTCAGATCCGGAAGCGCGCGTCTGCGCGAGCAGCAGCGCGCGCTCGCCATCGGGCGAAGTCCAGACTCCGAAGGAGGTGTGCGGCGAGCGAGCCTCGCCCATCGAATCGATGATTGCGAGCAGCTCTGAGGTCGGGTCGTGCGTGAACAGGGGCTTCACCAGCGAGCCTTCGGGAGAGGCCAGCACATCGAGGGAATCGCTGATCGCGGCACGCAGGCCGGCCACGGTAAAACGCTGCGGCGTGACGTCCGGGCTCAGCAGGTAGCGATGCCGGAACAGGAACTCGCGATCGCGCTCGAGTTGCGCGGCATCGCCGTTGTTGATGGCGAGGAACGCCGGGTCGGACTTGAGAAGCGCCGCGAGCTGCGCCGAGACCTGCGCGCGCGCAGGCGCATCGCCCCCCTCGATGGCCGCGAGGATCAGGTGCGCGGCGGGACCCGAGCGCAGCTGCTCCACCAGCAGCCGCTGCGTGGCGCTCGCCCGGCGTGGCAGGAACGCCGACAGGTCGGCGGTGTAGGAGGCGCGCACGACGATCGTGCCGGCGAGCAGGGCGAGCAGCGCGCAGATCAGCGTGGCGGCGCGCCCGCTGCGGGTCATGGACCGACTTCAGGGCCGATGGTGAGCAGGGAAGCATCGCCGTCGGCCTCACTGATCTGCACCGTGTGGATCGAATCGCGCTCGCCTTCGATGCGGATCTCCTTCACGGTATGTGCGACGGTCGGGTCAGTCGGCACGAGCCGCAGGCTCCAGTGCGCGAGAGTGCCGCTGAACTGCAGCGCGAAGAAACGTTCCAGCCCCTCTCGATCGCCCGCGAGCGTGGCACGGATGCTCTCGACGAAGGGCACGACCTGCGGGTATTCGCGCAGCGAGAGGCGGTAGGTGCGGTGGCCGCGCCGCGCCGTGAGCACACCGTGCTCGAGAAGCAGCGTCTGAGGCTTCGGTTGCAGCGTGCGCTTCTCCAGGCGATCCGGCGCGTCGTACAAGAGCTCGCCCGAGGAGTACAGCGGCCGTTCGAGCATCGCGAGCGTGTGCACCTCGGTGAAGCTGACGTGACCGTGCCGCCGTGCGGCGAGAAGCTGCAGCACCTGCTCGAGTGCTGCCGGCGCGATGGGGGCGGTGGGGGAGGTGGCCGCCACCAGGCACGCGGGCGCTGCCGCCAGCACCAGCGCGCAGGCGGCGCTCGCGATAGCACCGGCGAGCCGTGCGAGGGGCAGCGCTCGGTGAGCGCGCGCAGCTGCGCCGCAGGTCGGCGCCTCGCAGCGCCTCACCGGGGCGCTCCGCGCGTGCCGTCCCCGCCGGAGGAGGCCGCGGTCGCGGCGGCGCCGGCCGCGGGGGCGCCAGCTGCGGGGGCGCCGTGCCAGAAGTCGTAGAAGTTGAACCAGTTCCAGGGGTCACTGCGGCAATATTCCTCGACCAGCGCCACGTAGCGCTCGATGGCCTCGCGCACCGCCGCCTCGCGCCCACCCGCGCAGGGGTGAGAGAAATCGGCGAGCTGCCGGAACACCACGTGATAGCGGTTGCCGCCGCGATAGAGGCAGGTGATGAAGATCGCCTCGCAGCGCAGCGCCGCGGCGGCGCGCATCGGACCGGAAGGGAAGAGCGCAGGAGCGCCGAGGAAGCTCACCACCTGCGCGGGTGACTCGCCGAAGGTGCGGTCGGCGAGCATGCCGACGAAGGTGCCCTCGTTCAGGCAGTCGCGGATCCGCAGCATCGCCTCCAGGTGACCGAGCGGAATGATCTCCGGAGCGTTGCCCTGATTGCCGGCTCCAAACAGCGCCCGAACCCGGTTGGCGTTTTCTTCATACATCGCCACCGCCACGCGTACGCCCGGCTGACGCCGGCCGACCGTGCTCATCATCTCGAAGCTTCCCAGGTGCGCCCCGAGCAGCAGCGCTCCCCTGCCGCGCGCCACCGCCGCGTGCATCAGCTCCTCGCCCTCGGCCGTCACCTCGAGCAGTGCGAAGCGCCCTCGCACCAGGTAGAGACGATCGAGGATGGTGGAGGCGAAGGCAAATACCTGACGAAAGCGGTCGCGGGCGGTCGGCTCGCGCCCGAGTGCGCGCCGCAGGTACTGGCGCGCGCTGCGCCGCGCAGCCGGCGCGAAGGCGAAAAAGTAGGCGGCGATGAGATACAGACTGCAGCGCGCCGGCGGGCGCCCCAGCCGCAGCGCCACCCACATCATCATCCGCAGCAGCGTCGGGCTGCCGCGCTCGCGCTCCTGCGCCCACTGCGCCCCGCTGGCGCGCGGGCCCGCGGCGGGCTCAGCCGGCCTGCTGGTCATCGTCCGCTTGCGCGGCGGCAGAGGCGGGAATCAGCACGCCGTGGGCGACGGGCTCGCCGTCACGCGTGAGGCTGAAGCGCACCGAGCCATTCGGGAGAGCCTCGTGCTGCAGAGTGAGCGTCTCGTCCGGACGCACCGGCTTCAGGAACTTCGCCGTGCCGATCCGCCAGCCCGCACCGGCAGGGCCGCCTTGCGCTTCCGCGGCACGCACCACCTCATCGAGCAGCAGCACGCCCGGAACGATCGGCGCGCCGGGAAAGTGTCCGGCAAGCGCCGGGTGCTCCGGGCCGATGGTGAAAGTGATCGTGCCCATGGCTCCTTAGTTCGCGGCCGCGAGCGAGCGCAGCGCCTCCTGCGGGAGCTTGCCGGTGCTGTTGCGCGGCAGGCGCGGCACGAGCAGCAGCGGGCGCGGCAGGAACACCGGGTCGATCCGCTGGCGCAGCGCCTCGAGCACGCGCGCGGCATCAAGCCCCGGGGCCACCACGCAGGCGCCGAGGCGCGCGACGCCGGTGTGGGAGGCGCGCGACTCCTCGAGGTGGAAGAACGCGCCATCGAGCACGCCGGGAATGGAGTTCAGCTGATGGTTCAGAAAGCTAAGCGAGCTGCGCTTGCCGGCGATGTTGACGAGATCGGTCACCCGGCCATGCAGCAGGAAGCGTCCCTCACCGGTCACCTCGAGCACGTCGTACAGGCGCGAGCGCTGTTCGATATGGCCGCCCTGCGCCCAGCTGTTCTCGCCTTCGAGCGACAGCCTCACCCCGGGCCACAGCCGCCACTCGGCGGTGTGGGTCGGGCGGCGCGCGGCGATCTGCCCGGTCTCGGTCGAGCCGTAGATCTCGAGCAGCTGCGTGTCGAAGCGCGCTTCCGCTTCGGCGGCGAGTTGCTGCGCGAGCGGTGCGGTGGCGGAGACGATCAGATCCACCTGAGGCAGTGCGATGCCGCAGGCGAGCAGCGCGCGCAGATGCACCGGCGTCGAGACCAGCAGCCGCGGCCGCGGCACGGCCTCGAGTGCGGCGGCGATGTCGGCCGGATAGAACGGCCGCTCGGCGCACAACGCATGGCCGTTCGCCATCGGCAGCAGCACGCTCGTCTCGAAGCCGTACATGTGTTGCGGCGGAACGGTGGCGACGATCGCGCACGGCGCGCCCCCCGACAGATTCAGCCGCTCGGCTTCCACGCGCACGCAGCTGATGAGCGGGCCAAAGGTCTTGCGATAGGGCAGCGGCGTGCCGGTGGAGCCTGAAGTGAACACCCAGGCAGCCAGCTGTGCCGCATCGATCGCGGGCACCGCCGCCGCGGCAGCGCCGGGCAGCGCTTCGTCATCGGCGCGCGCGTGCAGCGCGCGGATAGGTCACGCGCGGCAGGGCGATGGTGCAGTCGGCCTCGTCGGTGAGGCAGATCACGTCCGGGGCGAAGAGGCGCAGCTGGCGCATCACCTCAGGAGTGTGGGTCGAGGGCAGCAGGCTCACCTTGCCCGACAGCAGGCTCGCGGCGAAACCGACGGTGAAGTGATAGCGATCGGCGCAGGCGTTCAGCACGTGTGATGCGCTGCCGAGCGCCGCGGCGACCCGCCGCACCTCGCTGAGGAACTGCGGCACGCGAACGGGTGCGCCGGCGCGATAGGCGACCACCGCGTCACGGGAGGTATGCGCGATCAGCGGCAGCGTGGCCAGATGCCTACTTCGTCCTGTGCGCGATGATGTACTCGACCAGCTGGCGCAGCGAGCCGAAGATACGTTCGTTCTCTTCGCTATCGGCGCGCAGCTGCACCCCATACTGCTTGGACACCACCAGGGCGATCTCGAGGATGTCGATCGAATCCAGGCCGAGGCCTTCGCCATACAGGGGCGCCCCAGGGTCGATGTCGGCGGGGGCGACGTCCAGGTTCAGCGCTTCAACGATCAGGGCGGCGACCTCGGCGGTGAGCGCGGCCGCGCTCGCCGGGGATGCCTGCCGCAGGGGCAACACTTTTTCGGACATGGGATCTTCAGCAATCCTTCGGGTATGACGCGGGCGGCATTATACAAGCCAGGGCCTGCTTTATCAGGACCTTAGGTAAGGGGCCACTGGCTTGAGGTCTCACCGCCAGCACCCGCAGCCCGTGTGCGCCAGTTCGCCCTTGCAAAGACAACGACTCGGATAATATACGTCGGACGAGCGTCGTTTACGGAGTCCGAAAGATGTCGGTGAGGCCCAAGATCGCGTCCGAGTTCCAACAGGTCGCCAAGGAACAGGACCGCACCCTGGCACCCATCACCGATGACATGAAGCTCGTCGAGTCGGGGCTGGATTCGCTGAGCTTCGCGATCATCGTGGCGCGCCTCGAGGACTCCCTTGGGATCGATCCGTTCAACACCACGGACGCGGTGGAGTTTCCCGTCACGTTCGGCGACTTCGTCAGGTTGTACGAAAACTTTGCTAAGTGACGGGCGCTCGCTTTGGGAGTCGATCACCGCGTTCGGGGTGCCCGGCGGACGCCTGCACAGCCCTCGCGCCGTAATCCCTCTCGCTGATCTCGCCCACGCCTCGAGCCTCGGCGGCCGGCTCGAGGAGCTGCGCGACCGCAGCGTGCTGCTGCTCATCAAGGACCAGCTCAACGCCGCGCTCGCCATGATCGAGCTCGACGGTGTCGCGCGCCGCATCGTGCTCTGTCCGCCCGATCTGGCAGCGGAGCATCTGCCGGGCGTGATCGGCGGCGCAGGCACCGACGCCTGGGTGCGCGATGCGGCCGTTCCTCGGTCGGTGGCGCCCGAGCTGCGGGTCGGCGTCACCGTGCAGCCGCCGCTGCTGCGCGGCGATTTTTCCCGGCGGCGCTCGCAGGCGACCGAGTGGATCCTGCTCACCTCCGGAACGACCGGCGCCCCGAAACTCGTGCTGCACACGCTTGCGAGCCTCACCAGCGTGCTCGCCGGAGCGCAGCGGCCGCCGGAGCCGATCGTGTGGAGCACCTTCTACGACATCCGCCGCTACGGCGGGCTGCAGATTTTCCTGCGCGCGCTGCATGCCGGATCGCTGGTGCTCTCGGACCCCGCCGAGTCCATTACCGATTTTCTCGCCCGCGCCGCCGCCAGCGGCGTCACCCATATCTCCGGCACCCCCTCGCACTGGAGACGCGCACTCATGAGCGGCGCGGCGGCGACGATTGCGCCGCGCTACGTGCGCCTCTCGGGGGAGATCGCCGACCAGGCAGTGCTCGACAATCTGCGTGCCACCTATCCCGAGGCCACCGTGGCGCACGCGTTTGCCTCGAGCGAGGCCGGAGTGGCCTTCGAGGTGCGCGATGGCCTGGCAGGATTTCCCGCAGAGCTGCTGGGCGCGCCGGGACCGGTGGAGCTGCGCGTAGCGGCGGACACGCTGCAGATTCGCTCCGCGGGCACGGCACTGCGCTACCTCGGCGAGGGCGTCGAACCTTTGCGCGGCGCGGACGGGTACGTCGACACCGGCGACCGCATCGAGAGCCGCGCCGGGCGCTGCTACTTCATGGGCCGCCGCGGCGGGGTGATCAACGTCGGCGGGCTCAAGGTGCACCCCGAGGAAGTCGAGGCGGTGATCAATGCCCATCCCTGGGTGCGCATGTCACTGGTGCGCGCGCGCCGCAACGCCATTACCGGCGCGGTGGTCACCGCGGACGTGGTGCTGGCGGAGGCTGCGGGGGCGGGGAGCGCTCGTCCGCCCGCCGACGCGGTCACCCGCGAGCTCACCGAGATCTGCCGCCGCTGCCTTGCCCCGCACAAGGTGCCCGCCATGATCCGCATCGTGCCCGTACTCGAGATGTCGGCATCGGGCAAGCTGGTGCGCCCGGTTGCGTAACGTCATCGTCACCGGCGCCAGCCGCGGTCTGGGACTCGAGATCGCCACGACGCTCGCCGCGAGCGGCTACCGCGTGCTCGCCATCGCGCGCTCGGAGAGTGAGCCGTTGCGCCAGCTGCATGGCGGCGGTGGCGCAGTCCGGGCGCGGCGCGGTGCAGTTTCATCCTTTCGATCTGCTCGAGACTCAGGCGATGCCGCAGCTGGTCGCGAGCCTTCGCAAGGAAGTCGGTCCGCTCTACGGACTCATCAACAACGCCGGACTCGGCACTGCCGGGGTGCTGGCGATGATGCGCGATGAGCAGATCGAGACCCTCATCCGGCTGAATACGCTCTCGCCGCTGGTGCTCACCAAGTACGTCGTGCGCTCGATGATGAGCGAGCGAAGCGGCCGCATCGTCAACATCTCCTCCATCGTCGCCGCCACCGGCTACCACGGCCTGTCGGCCTATTCCGCGACCAAGGCCGCGCTCATCGGTTTCACGCGCTCGCTCGCGCGTGAGGTCGGCCCGCTCGGCATCACCGTGAATGCCGTGGCTCCCGGATTCATGGACACCGAGATGACCCGCGAACTGGCCGGGGCGGAACGTGAAAAGATCATGCGGCGCAGCGCGTTGCGCCGTCTGCCGGAACCGGGAGACGCCGCCGCCGCGGTCGACTTCCTGCTGAGCGATAAGGCGAAGAACATCACCGGCACCACGCTCACGGTGGATGCGGGCAACACCGCCTGAGCGCGTTGCTGGCTCTGGCGCCGGCAGCGGGTGCGTCATCCAGATTGGCAATCTGCTGATATTGCTGTTACGTTTGAGCGTCGCGTGCGTGTCGTGGACGCGACAGCCGGTTACATTCTTTGCAAGAACCGAGCGAGCGCCAAGACTCTGCAGGTCGTCAGATGCGCATTGTCCTGATCGTCCCCACGTTTAACGAGCGCGAGAACATCGGCCGGCTGATCGATGAGCTGCAAGGAATCTTCCCATCGCTCCCCCACGAGATGCACATACTCGTGGTGGACGACAATTCCCCGGACGGAACGGCAGACGTCGTGCGCGAGCACCGCAGTCGCTCGGGCAACGTTCACCTCCTCGCCGGCAGGAGACAGGGTCTGGGCGCCGCCTACATCAGGGGCATGCGTTACGCGCTCGATCCGCTGCACGCGGATGCGGTATTCGAGATGGACGCCGACTTCTCGCACAAACCGTCCGATGTCCCACGGCTGATTGCTGCGCTCGAGAAGGGCGCCGATTTTGTGATCGGCAGCCGCTACGTTCGTGGCGGCAGCATCCCGAAGGAATGGGCCTTCTACCGGCGGCTCAACTCACGCTTCGGCAACCTGGTGGCGCGCCACGTCGCCGGCATTTACCGGATTCACGACTGCACAGCCGGCTTTCGCGCCATCCGCAGCGCTGTCATCCACGGCATCGACATGGACGGCTTCCGGGTCCAGGGTTACGCGTTCCAGATCGCGCTGCTGCACGCCGCCGTCGCGCGTGGTGCGCAGGTGGTCGAGCTGCCGGTCGATTTCGTCGACCGCATCGCCGGGGAATCCAAGCTCGGCCTCAAGGACATCGTCGAGTTCCTGCGCAGCGCCGTCTGGATCCGCTTTCAGAGCTCCAAGGTCTTCATCAAGTTCTGCCTCATTGGCGCCTCCGGCGTCGTGGTCAACCTCGGCATCTTCACCGCCCTGTTATCACTCGGCGTCAACAAGTTCGTGGCCTCACCGATCGCCATCCAGTGCTCGATCATCACCAACTTCCTGGGCAACAACTACTGGACGTTCAGGAGGCGCAATCTGGTCGGAGCGCTCCATGCGAGGGGCCTGCGCTTCAACGTCGTGTCGATTTTTTCCCTGGCGATCAGCTACCTCACCTTCATCATCCTGTCGCACGCGTTCCCGCGCGTCGCGCCGCAGGTACACCAGCTGGTCGGCATCATTCCCGCGACACTCGTCAACTACTTCCTCAATTCCTACTGGACTTTCCGCGACGGGGGCCGTGCGGAGGCTGTGCCGTACCAGGAGCCTCTCGAGCGCACTGAGCGATCGCTACAGCCGTAGCGTCCCCGCCCGCAGCCGCTCGTACATCGCGGCACCGAGCGGCACGTACTCATCGCGCGCGGAATCCTCGATATAGAGCTCATCGCTCACTTGAGCGGGGTCGTAGCCGTGTCGCACGAGCTCCTGCTTCCTCAACTTGAAGGTTCCGGTGAGCTCGATCGCCGGCACGATCCGCAGGAATAGCGGCCGGGCGTAAGAGGGCAGCCGCGCCGCCGCCTGCCGCAACTGCCGCAGATCGAAGTCCTTGCCAACCACGAGCGCCGCCATGCCGGCGCGTCCGTCCATCTTCGGCACGGCAACGCCGTAGACCGCCACCTCGCTGACTCCGGGGCAACTGGCGATCACCGCCTCGACCTCGGTCGTCGAGACGTTCTCACCCTTCCAGCGGAAAGTGTCGCCCACGCGGTCGACGAAGTAGAAAAAGCCCTGTGCGTCCTGGCGCATGAGATCGCCGGTGCGATACCAGGCGTCTCCCGCAGCGAACACATCGCGCAGCACCTTTTTCCCGGAAGCCTCGGGGTCGGTGTAGCCCTCAAAGCGCGTCACGCCGCTCGCGCCGAGGATCTGACCGATGGCTTCGCCTGGCTCGCCCGGAGCGCAGCGCATGCAGCGTCCGTAAGGATCGCGCGCCGGTGCGCCGGAATCAGCGTCGAACCTCACCAGCGCCACCGGCACGCGATGCGCAAGGAACGGCGGAATACGCCCGATCGCTCCGGGTTGGCCCTCGCAGTTATAGAGCGAGAAGTTGCCTTCGGTCGCGGCGTAATACTCGAGGATTTGCGGAACGTGAAAGCGCTTCTGGAACTCGCTCCAGACCTCCGCGCGCAGCCCGTTACCGCAGGCGAGGCGCAGCCGGTGCTGCGTCTCCTCGGGCCGGTGCGGACTGTTGACCAGATAGCGGCACAACTCGCCGATGTACTGGAACAGCGTGCAGCGCTCGGCGACGACGTCCTGCCAGAAGTCGCTGGCCGAGAAGCGCTCGCGCAGCACCACGGCGCCGCCGCCGACGAGTGTCGCGCCGGTGGCGACGATTCCACCCACGCTGTGGTAGAGCGGCAGGCAGTTGTACATGCGATCCTCGGGCTGCACGTCGATCAGGCCGGCGAACCAGTGGCTCCACTGCATGAGGCGAAGGTGACTGACGTTGGCGGCTTTGGGCAAGCCCGTGGTGCCGGAGGTGTAGATGCACAGCGCGCGCTCGGTGAGAGACGGGGCGCGAAAGCGCGAGGGCTCGGGCGCATCGCCCGGCAATGAGGCGATCGCGAGATCGAGCCGCGGCAAATCGCCGCCGCCGGGGCCGTTGACCCAGCACTCGAGCGCTGCGGGCAGCCGCGCGCGCACCTCGTTCACAGCGTCGCAGAGCGCTCCGCCCGCAATGACGCAACGGGGCGCCACGAGGTTTATCGAGTGCGCCAGCAACTCGCCGCGCAGGTTGGTGTTGATCAGCGCCACCGTCACGCCGATGCCGGAGAGCCCGAGCCAGATCGCCAGGTAATCGGGACAGTTCGCCATCACGAGGCACACGGTGTCGCCCGCAGCGAACCTGCGTTCGATCCCCCAGCGCGCGTAGCGGTTGCAGGCTGCGGCGAGCGAGCGATAGCTGAGGGCGGCCTCGGTGGAGAGCAGTGCCGGGGCGTCCCCGAACCGCTCGCCAAGCCGCCCGATCAGGACGGGAAGGGTGAGGCTGGGATCGCGCTCGATGGGAGCGGTGCGCTCGAGAGCGCGCACCCAGGCCTTGAGAGGCGATCGCTTGTTTTCGTCGCTGTGCGCTGCCATCGTGCCGGCACCCTGAAGCGGCTTAAGCCAATTCTATGATACAAATCACAGTGATGACCCCAGCCGGCACACGCTCGGGTACGGCGCGCGGTGCGTGCCGATGAGACCTGAGACCATTGCCCTGCACTCGGGCTACGAGTCAGACCCGGCCACCAAAGCGGTTGCCGTCCCGATCTACCAGACCGTCGCCTACTCCTTCGACAGCGCCGCGCATGGCGCGGCACTGTTCGATCTGGAGGTCGAGGGCTTCCGCTACACGCGCATCGCCAACCCGACCTGCGCAGTGCTCGAGCAGCGCCTCGCCGACCTCGAGGGCGGCATCGACGCCCTGGTGACGAGCTCCGGCCAGGCGGCGATGTACTACACGGTGCTCAACCTCATCGAGCCCGGCCGCAACCTGGTCTCGGTTCCGCAGCTCTACGGCACCACGCACACGCTGTTCGCCCATATCCTGCCGCGGCTCGGGGTGACGGTGCGGTTCGGCAAGACCGACCAGCCCGCAGAGCTCGAGGCGCTGATCGACGGCAACACGCGGGCGCTCTTCTGCGAGATGGTCGGCAACCCGGCCGGCAACATCTGCGACCTCGAGGCGCTCGCGACCATCGCACAGCGCGCGCGCATCCCGCTGATCGTCGACAACACGGTGCCGACACCGATACTCATCCGGCCCATCGATTTCGGCGCCGACATCATCGTGCACTCGCTGACGAAATTCCTCGGCGGCCATGGCACGACTCTCGGCGGCGCGGTGGTCGACAGTGGCAAGTTCCGCTGGGAGCAGCACGCCGTGCGCTTCCCGATGTTCACCCAGCCGGACCCGTCCTATCACGGGCTCGTCTACACCCAGCACTACGGGCAGAAGGCCTTCCTCGGCCGCATGCGCAGCGTGTTCCAGAGAACGCTCGGCGCGGTGCTCTCGCCGTTCAACGCGTTCCTGCTGCTGCAGGGGATCGAGACAGTGGCGCTGCGGGTCGAGCGGCATGTGGAGAACGCCCGGCGGGTGGCGGAGTTCCTGCGCGCCGACGCGCGGGTCGAGTCCGTCAGTTACGTGGGCTTCCCCGACAATCCCTATTACTCACTGTGCCAGAAGTATCTGGACGGACGCGCCTGCTCGCTGCTCACCTTCGCGATCCGTGGCGGGTACGACGCCGGCACGCGCTTCTACGATGCGCTGAAGCTCTTCAAGCGCCTGGTGAACCTCGGGGACGCGAAGTCCCTCGCCTGTCATCCGGCCTCGACGACTCACCGGCAGATGTCGCCGGAAGAGCAGCGTGCGGCAGGCATCGGTCCCGAGACCATCCGCCTGAGTGTCGGCATCGAGCACATCGACGACATCATCGCGGATCTGGATCAGGCCTTGTGCGCCGCGATTCGTCCGCGCTGAGAAGCCGCACGAGCAGCGCTTCGACAGAGGCCACCGAGCGGAAGTTGTCCGGCGTGATCTCGCCCTGGGGGATGGTGAGGTCGAATTCCGCTTCCACGGCGAGCATCAGATTCACCATCTTGATCGAGCTCATGCCGAGCTCGCTCAGGCGCCCTTCGACGGGCAGGGTCGGCGCCGCCTCCGGTTTGCCCAGGATCTGCGCCACGAGGCGCAGCAGGCGGTCACGGATTTCGGGATTTGTAGCGTGATGCGGGGGCCCTTCGCTCATAGAGGGGCCAATGATACCGTTTCCGGCGCGCGCGCCGCCGATCTCGCGGCAGCGATGAATGACAGCCAGTTGCGATAGATCGCCACCGCGGCCGGTCGCCAGGTGTTCTGCAACGCGGCGGCGACGGCGGTGAAGGGGAAGCGCTCGAGAAGTGCGGCGCTGCGATGGACGAGGGCCTCCTCGCGGAATGCGCTCAGCGCGGCGGTGGCGTCGGCGGAGAAGTAGCCACAGGGAAGCGTCGGGTAGTGCGGCTGCTGTGCGCTCATGAAACGGCCGACGTCACGGCGATACTCCTTGAGCAGCGTCATGTCCTCGTACTCCGGATGGCCCTGGAAGAAAAGCAGGAGGCTGCGCTGCTGGCGGAGGAAGGCATCCGCTCCGGTCTCTGCCGACCAGCTGAGGAGGGTATAGCCTGCTGCGCGCAGCGCCGCAGGGGGCAGCTCGTTCCAGCGCGAGTGAGGCATCATCAGCGGCGCGCTGACCCCGGCCAGCAGCGGGTGCCCCGTCGAGAATGCTGTGCTCGTACACGCCGCAGCGCTTTTCCGCCAGGCGCTGGCGCTGAATACCGTCGAGGATCTCGACCACGGCATGGGCCGCGAGACACGACCACACGCTGGCGATCGTGTGCGCTTCCGTCCAGGCGAGGAGCTGCACCAGCCGCTGCCAGTAGGGCTCGTCGGCCAGGCGCGGGGCGCGCGGCTCGGTGCCCGTCACGATCAGCGCATCGGGGGGCTCGGCGAGGAGCTCGTCGATCGGCCAGTAGGAGCGGGCGAGGTGCTCGAGGGCCTCGGGCGATCGCGGCAGCTCCGGGAGGGAGGAAAAGCGCAGCTTCACCGCCTGGGGGCCCGCGGCGGCCTGCAGCAGGCCGCCAAACTGCGTTTCCGTGGACTGCAGTGCGCTGTCGGGCATGTTGTTGATGAGGCCGATGAGAATCGGGCCCCTGCGGGCGGCGGCGGCCGGGCCCGCCGCGCCGCGGGCGGGCCGTCCGGCTCTCGTATGCGCCTCAATCTCCAGCGGCATAATATTTCACTTATTGGGCAGCGCCTTTTGTGACGTCCCCCGCAAGGACGGCGTAAGGTCCTGATGTATTATGATTTATCACTTGGCCAGATTACCGTCCGCGCACAAGGAAAACTAATCCGGGGGTCTCGTAATGGAAGTGCAGCAGATCGCGGAGCCACGCTTGGGAACAGGTACCGCTGTCACAGACGATTTGAAGACACGCGCGGCGAGCGTCGCGGCCATCGCGGCCAGCCATGCGCTCGCGGTCGACAGCGCTTCGCGTTTCCCTTCGGAAGCCTTCAGCGCCGTCAAGGCGCAGCGGCTCCTCGGCATCCAGGTGCCGAAGGCGCTGGGCGGGGAGGGCGCCGGGATCGGCGACGTTGCCGACGTGTGTTACCAGCTCGGTCAGGCCTGCGCATCGACCGGCATGATTTTCGCGATGCACCAGATCAAGGTGGCTTGCATCATGCGCCACATGGGCGACAACGCCACACTCAAAGGCATGCTGCGGCGCCTGTGCGCCGAGCAGTTGCTGCTGGCCTCTTCGACGACCGAGGGCCAGGGCGGCGGCAACATCCGCTCGAGTGAGGCGCCGGTCGAGCATCACGACGGCGGACGCATCACGCTCGAGCGTAAGGCGAGCGTGATCTCCTACGGCGCTTATGCCGATGGCGTCGTCACGACCGCGCGCCGCGCCGCCGATGCCGCGGCCTCCGATCAGGTGCTGGTGGCCTTCTTCAAGAGCGACTACACCCTCACGCGCCTGCAGGGCTGGGACGCGCTCGGCATGCGCGGCACCTGCAGCGAGGGTTACACGCTCAAGGCTCAAGCCAGTGCCGAGCAGATCATCCCCGAGCCCTACGAGAACATTCACATGCGCACCATGGTGCCGTTCGCGCACCTGCTGTGGAGCTCGGTGTGGACCGGGATAGCCGCGGCGGCGACCGGGCGCGCCCAGGCGTTCATCCGCAACGCCATGCGTCACAGCGGCCAGCTCCCACCGGGCGCGCCGCAATTTACCCGCGCGCTCGCCAGCTTACGCACCCTGCGCGGGATGCTGAGCACTTCGCTGCGCCGCTACGAGCAGTGCATGAACGATCCGCACTCGCTCGGCGCGCTCGACTTCCAGACGATGATCACGCTCACGAAGGTTGAGGCCTCGGAGCTCGCGGCGGCGACGGTCATGAGCGCGATGCGCGCCTGCGGCCTCTCGGGCTATCGCAACGACAGCGAATACAGTATCGGGCGGCACCTGCGCGACGTGCTGTCCTCGCCCATCATGATCAACAACGACCGCATCATGGCGAACCTGACGGGGTCGGTGCTGATGAGCCCCATGGCGACGTCGCTGCGCGACTGAGTCAATCGAGCATGACCCTTCCCGGACCCGAAACCATCGCCGCGGGGGACGATCCGCTGGCGCCCATTGCCGCGGCGCTTTTCCGGCCGATGGGAGTCGATGGCGTCTATGCGCGAACAGCGCTCTATGAAGACGTGATCGAGCGGCTCGCGGCCTTCATCTCGCGCCAGCGCGACAGCCAAGCCGAGGTGCTGCGCTTCCCGCCCGTCATGAGCCGCCGCCAGCTCGAGAAGTCCGGTTATCTCAAGAGCTTCCCGAACCTGCTGGGGTGCGTGTGTGCCCTGCATGGGAGCGAGGCGGCCATCCGCTCAGCGGCGGAGCGCCACGAGAGCGGCGGGGACTGGACGACCTCGCTCGGGGCCTCGGACCTGGTGCTGTCGCCGGCGGCCTGCTATCCCCTCTATCCCCTGGTGGCGGCCCGCGGGCGCATCCCGCCGGGTGGGCTGATATTCGACGTCGCCGCGGATTGTTTCCGCCGCGAGCCCTCGCGCTCCCTCGACCGCCTGCAGTCCTTCCGTATGCGCGAGTTCGTGCGCATCGGCTCACCGGAGGAGATCACGGCGTTCCGCGAGGGGTGGATGGCACGCGCCCGCCAGCTCGCCGATGAGCTCGCCTTGCCGTACACGGTGGATGTGGCCAACGACCCGTTCTTCGGCCGGGTCGGCCAGATCATGGCGGTGAGCCAGTTGCAGCAATCGCTCAAGTTCGAGCTGCTGATCCCGTATCACGCGGCCGCGAAACCCACCGCCTGCATGAGCTTCAATTACCACCGAGAGCATTTCGGCCAGGTCTGGGGTCTGCAGGACGGCCGCAACGAGCTCGCCCACACCGGCTGCGTGGCGTTCGGCATGGACCGCCTGGTGGTGGCGCTGTTTGCCCATCATGGGCTGGACGTGGCGCACTGGCCGGCCTGCGCGCGCCGGGCGCTCGAGTCGTGACAGGACGGTCGCCGCGGCAGCCCCCCCGGGCCGCCGGCACCTGAGCGTATGCCGCTCGATCCGCGCGTCCGGCGGTTCCTCGACACGCTGGCCGCGATGAATCCTCCAAGCGCGCTCAGCCTCACGGTCGAGGAGCGGCGCGGCGCACTGGCGCACCTGCTGAGCTTCTGCGGGCAGCCGGAGGCTGTAGGGGCCATCGGAGACCTCACGGTGCCCGGGCCTGAAGGCCCCCTTGCCGTTCGCGTCTACAGCCCCGCAGGCAGCGTGCCGCGCACGCTCCTGCCCGGGCTCATCTACTTTCACGGCGGGGGGCTCGTCGCCGGAACCCTCGATACGCATGACCCCATCTGCCGCTCGCTGACCAACGCCAGCGGCTGCCGGGTGCTATCGGTGGACTATCGCCTGGCCCCCGAGCACCCGTTTCCGGCGGCCGTCGCGGACGGCTGCGCCGCCACGGCCTGGATCGGCGCGCACGCGGCCGAGCTCGGTATCGACGGCCAGCGGCTGGGGGTGTGCGGCGACTCCGCCGGTGCGACTCTGGCTGCGGTGGTGTGCCAGATGGCCGCCGCGGCGGGGCAGGTGCGCCTGGCCTGCCAGTTCCTGCTCTGTCCGATCATGGATTTCGCGGCGGAGAGCGACTCGCGCCGCAGCCTCGCGCAGGGCTACCTCGTCGACCGCGATACCCTGGAACACGACCTCAAGCACTACCTCACCACAGACGCCGACCGCGCGGACCCGCGAGTCTCGCCGCTGCGCGCCGCGGACGTGCGTCATCTGCCGCCTACCGCCATTCACACGGCCGAGTTCGATCCGCTGCGCGATGAAGGCCACGCGTACGCCGAGCGGCTGACGAGCGCGGGCGTGCAGACCATATACCGCTGCCATCCCGGTATGATTCACCTGTTCTATGGCATGCGCGGGCTCTTTGCGTATGCCGGCGCCGCCTTCGCGCTCATGGGCGCCGACATCCGTCAACTGCTCGCGTCAGGTGAAGTGGGCAAAGGGGGCACGGGATGACGGATCGCCTGCAAGTTGAACAGCTCGTGCGCGAGCTGCACGCGGCCCGGCTGGAAGGCAACCTCGAGCGCCTCTGCGGGCTGTATGCGGCCGAGGCACGCCTGCGGATTGCGGGCTCGACCGACGGCAAGCCGATCGCGATCGCGGCGATCGGCATCGCCGAGATCCGGCCGTGGCTGTCGATCCTGGTGAAGACTTTCAGGCTCAGCCAGTACACGATCCTGTCGCTCACCGTGGAGGCGCCGCGCGCGGCGGCCCATTGGCGCGTGGATATCCATTCCAAGATCACCGGCGCTGTCGTACCGACGGAGCTGGTGGACCTGATCGACGTGCGCGGCGGGCGCATCGCCTCGCACATCGAGTTCTTCGTGCCGTGCTGAGGTGCGGTCGCGGGAGGAGTACCCGCGCACCATGAAGCGCTCGTTCCGACCCTCGACTCCCGCAGATGCAGCGGGGATTCTCGCGTTGTTCGACGCGGCGGCCTTCCACACCAACTGTGAGCCCTCGCACCTGCACTGGAAGTACTGGCAGCCGCGGACGGACTGGGCGGGGTCGCGTTCTTTCGTGCTGGCGGACGGGAGCCGGGTCATTGCGCACAGTGCGATCCTGCCGGGCTCGTACATGTGGGGCTCCCGGCGAATCCGCACGGTCCAGATGAGCGACTGGGTCGCCCGTCCGGGCGAGGCCGGCGCGGGGGTCACACTGCTGAAGCAGCTCGGCCAGCAGACGCAGGCGCTGGTTTCCATCGCGGGCGGCGCGCTGACGCTGAAGATCCAGCCCCACCTCGGTTTTCGACCTATGGGCGCTGCGACGGCCTACACCCGTGCGCTGTTTCCGTCCCGCCTGCTGCGCGTTCGCACGATTCCGCTGTGGCGGCGCTGGCCGCGCTTTGCACGCAGCGCCGTCTGGGCCCTCACTTCGCCTGCGACCCACTGTGCCAACTGGACGGTGCGCCGCATCGCCGGGGATGACCTCCATCGCATCGCGTCGGTACTGCCCCGGCCCGCCGGCGGAATGGGCGCATTCGAGCGAAGCGCGGAGCTATTTCGCTACATGCTCAGCTGTCCGATCGTTGCGATGGCCCTCTACAGCGTAGAACGATCGGAGCGCACTCAGGGTTACTTCCTGCTGGCAGCCGCGCCGAGCCAGGTTCGCATCGCGGACTGCTGGATGGATTCAGCCGATCCAGCCGACTGGCGCGCGATGATTTCGTGCGCCGTCGGGCAGGCAGCGCAGGATCCGCAGGCCGTCGAGGTCGTGACCTGGGCCAACGATCCGCTGCTCTGCGGCGTGCTGGAGCAGTGCGGGTTTCATGCACGCTTCACCGTGCCCGTCCAGGTACGGCCGGCAGATGATGCCTCCATGCCCGGTGCGCTGCGGGTGCAGATGCTGGACTGCGACAGCGCTTACCTGGATATGGGCCGACAAGACTTGTGGGCGTGACGTCGCGGCAGATTCCCGCGTTCGACGGCATCCGGGGGATGGCGATTGTCTGGGTGGTGGTGCATAACGCCACCAGCATGCCGCTCGCCCCCTCGGGTCGGTGGCTCCACCTGTTCCCGCTGCTCGCCAGCCGCGGTTGGATCGGCGTGCAGCTCTTCTTCGCGCTTTCGGGCTTTCTCATCACGAAGGGTCTGCTCGAGACGCAAGGCCAACCCGGATACTTTCGCAACTTCTACGCAAAGCGCGCCCTGCGCATCCTGCCGTTGTATTACGCCGTGCTGGCGGTGCTCCTGCTCGTCCTGCCTGGGTTGGGCGCGCACGTCCCGTACAGGCTCGATCACCAGGCGCCGCTTTGGCTGTTTACGGGCAACTGGCGATCCCGGCGCTCCCCTATGGCTTCGGCCACTTCTGGTCGCTCGCCGTCGAGGAGCAGTTCTATCTGCTCTGGCCGCTGGTGGTCTTTCGGTTGGCGCCGCGGCGCCTGCTTCCCGCCTGTCTGTCGATCGCGATCGGCGCTCTGGTGGTGCGATGCGTGCTCGCAGCCTGCGGCGCAGACTCGGGGGTGCTCTACGGGAACACGGCCTGCCGCATGGACGCGTTGGCGCTCGGAGGCGCAGGTGCGTGCGCGCTGCGCATCCCACACGTGCAGGATGAGCTGCGCGCGGCGGCAGGCGGTCGTGGGGGCAGTGGCACTGCTCGTGTTCCTCGCGGGAATTCCCTTCACGCACGGCTACGACATCGGGCGGCTGTCGGGCGAGACGCTCGGCTATACGCTGCTGGCACTGTCCACGGCGGTGTTCGTCACGTGGGCCGCCCTGCCGGGCTTGCCCGCGCGAAGTCCCGTCGTCTCGCTGCTCGTCTGGGGCCCGGTGCGCTCCTGCGGGAAGTACAGCTACGCCATCTATGTGTTCCACAATCTGCTGCACAGTCTTGTGGGTGTACCGTGGCTGACAGGACGGTTCGGCAAGCAGACTCCGGTACCGGCCGCATTGGTCTACGTCGTCGCCGTGCTGCTGGTGTCCTACGCTCTCGCGTTCTGCAGCTATCACCTGCTCGAGAAGCACTTTCTGCGTCTCAAGCGGCTCTTCGGGCCGCGCGCGGCGCGGGCGGGTGTCAGTTGATGTCGCGGCGGGTGTGCCGCGCCCTTATTATGTAGATCACATGTTAATGAGACAGGACACCAGGTAATACAAATGACCGCTCGGTCTGCCTATCCACTGAAGGACGGTGGTCCTGTTCGCATCGGGCTTTGGTGGTTGTTTGGGCTTTTCCTCCTTGCTCTCGCAATTCGATGCATCGGCCTTTTGTGGGGAGGGATTCATGCGGATGAGGACATTGCGGATCCAGCGAAAGTGCTCACAGGGCAACTCATCCCCACCTCTCACTATTATCCGCCGCTGCTGAACTATCTTACCGCCGCGGGGTACGCAGTTCTCTACGCGATCGGGATACCCATGCGACTCTGGCGGAGCACCGCCGAATTTCGTGCAGCCTTTTTTGACAATCCAGATCCTTTCTTGCTGGTTTTGCGCCTGGTTGTTTCGGTCACCGGGGCTGTCGCAGCACCGCTTTCAGCAGCTATAGCCGCACGGTTAGGCTTGTCACGGACGAGTTGCTTGCTCGTCGGCGTAGCAAGCGCGTTGCTGCCAATCAGCGTTTGGCGATCGCATATCGGTAAGCAGGATCTGGGCGTCGCCGCAAGCGCACTGCTGGCAGTCTGGGCCATGGTGCGTTACGCGCAGGAATTGCGGCGAGTCGACGTCGTTTGGTTCGGCGCCGCTGTGGCGTTGGCTGTAAGCTTCAAGCAGTCGGCGGTGTTCGTCGTGGCTCCATTCGGCGTTGCGCTGTTGTTTCTTGCGCGACGAACGGGTCAGTCGTGGCCGCGCCTGGCACAAGACAGCTTAATCGCTGTAGCAGTCGGGATCATTGTATGGGTGCCATTAAACGTAGGGGTGTGGCTGGATTGGTCAAATTTTCTGGGCTACCAGCAGGTTCTGGCGGCGATGCACATGCAGCAACGCGGATTCCGAGAAACCTTCGAAGCTGTATGGCCGCTGCTCACCGATCGGTTCAGTGGACCTACGTTACCCCTCTTCGTGGGCTTCTTGATTTCGCCACTTTTCTGGCGACGACTTGATATTTTTCTGATCTGGACGAGCACCCTGGTGAGCGTCATAGTGACTGCCGCCATTTCCGGTAATCGCGCGGACGTACAGTTGTATGTACCGGTGTGCGTTCTTATCGGCACCATTGGGATCATGACCTGGATCTGGATGGCAGGGCGTAAGGATTGGAGTCGCTGGCCAGGGATGGTTGGGTTGGTTTCAGCATTCGTTGTGCTAGTCGCTGGCTCGTTGGAAGTAGATCGACAAGCGCTTGCCACGCCGATCCACAGCCGGGTCGCCGAAGCCTTGCGTAAGGTTGATGGGATTGGTCGGCGTCGGATATTGGCCACCGATCTTCAGCTGACCGGGCTGCCGGTCGCCGGTAACGCCGACCGCGATGTGAGGGAGCGGGACGAGCGGCTGGCACAGAAGTATGGCGTAACGTTGCCTCCCCGCGTTCGACCGTATGCGCCCGAAGAGGGTCGTTACTATATCCGACCTCTGCCGTGGGCGATGAGTGGACTCGAGAGCTTCGACGAGAAGGACGTAAAGGTAGTCAAACCGTTCGCTTGGCCATTACAGCCTGAAGAATGGAGATTGGATTATTGGTTGAACAAGGGATTTACGGTCTTCGTCATCAGGGACGAGGAGGCGTGGCTGAGTCCACCTGATCGACCTTGCTCATCTGGCTCGGCGGCTCTCGGCGACTGTTTTATGAGAGTTGATGCTTACCGCCGATTACATGAAGAAATCCACGATCGCTGCACCTTGGTGGCTTCAATTCCGGCCGGTCGGCCACTGTTTGAGGAGGCAGACACCAAGGTCTACCTGTCCGACCCACTGTAAGGCACGGTCTTTCCCGCTACGGTATGGTCTTCTGTCCGATGTTGGACAAGGCACTCTGCATTCCGGTCGTGGTATAGGCAGTGACGCCGAAGTACCAGGTTCCCGAGGAGAGATTGGTCACCAGATAGTTGGTCAGACTCGGATTCGCCAGCACCACGACCGTGCTCATTGCGTTGGCGGAAGTTCCGTAGTGCACTCGATATCCCGCCAGATTCGTAATCGGCGAGCCGTTGGTGTCCTTGGTCACGGGCGTCCAGGTGAGCGCGGCGCTGCCGTTCGATACCTGGTTCACGCTGATACTGAAGGCCGGCAGGGATGCGCTCGCGCTGCCGTCACTCACGCTGATCACGATATTCGAGTAGGTTCCCGCATTCGCCGCAGCGGGGGTTCCCGTGAGCGCGCCGCTGGTTGTGTTGAAGCTCGCCCACGACGGCGGGTTCTGGATGCTGAAGGTCAGCGTGTTGCCACTCGGATCGGATGCCGTTGGCGTGAAGCTGTAGGGTGAGCCGACGTTGACCGAGGTGCGGGGGATTCCCGGTGATAGTCGGCCCGGCATCCGAACTCGTCACCGTGATGGAGAAGGCTGCGAGAGCGCTCGACTGCGTGCCGTCGCTGACACTGATGGCAATGTTCGAGTACGTGCCGGTCTGGCTGCTCGCCGGCGTACCCGCGAGCAACCCGCTGGAAGCGCTGAAGGTCGCCCACGGGGGCTTGTTCTGGATGGAGAATGTCAACGCGGTGCCGCTGGCGGCGTTGGCGGTCGGCTGGAACGCATAGCGCTTGCCGGCGACTACCTGCGTGGGTGGGTTGCCGGAAATCGTTGGCGCGGCCCCGACCTGGGTCGCCAGTACGGTGATTGAGAAATCAGGCAATGCCGTGGTCGTCTGCCCATCGCTCACACTGATCTGGATGTTTGCGAACGTACCGACACTGGCGAGCGTTGGAGTACCCGTCAACTGCCCGGTGCTGCTGCTGAAGGAGGCCCAGGGGGGCATGTTGGCAATCGTGAAGCTAAGAGTGTCGCCGTCCGCGTCCGAAGCCGTTGGCGTGAAGGTGTAGTTCTGCCCGGCGACGACGTTCGCAGAAGGTGTGCCGGAGATGACCGGCGGGGAGTCAGTAGTCGACGTTCCACCGCCCGGAGAAGAAACGCCAGCCTGGTTGGATGTTAGGTCGGAGCCCGAACCCGAGACACCCACCTGGCCGCACGCGGTAATGCACAGCGACAGTGCCGCAGCCAACACGGCTGAGCGTAAGCCTTGGAAGGCGTCTGAGACCGGTCCAGCCATACCCTGCTATCCCGCATGTGGCGTCTGACGATTGCGAGGGCACGGCAAAGCCTGACCGAAGCAGAAATCACGGTGGCGCACTCCGGCGGCACCGGAAACCCCGCTGTCTCAAGCACACAAGCAATCGGAACTTGAGACCGGAGGCTTTGCGTCCCCGCCTTGCGGCGGGTTTGCCCTTGCCTTGAGAGTAGAACGCCCCGGGAAGATGCACGCAATATGTCTCTGTGCACAGACAAGGCCTGGAACGACAGCGCTCGCGCGTGCGACTGAGAACGGGTTCACACAATCGGCGATGGCGCGCCGCAATAAGGGAGCCGCTTGTGATAGGTTTGTCTTGCATTGGCGTCGGCCGCATCGATCAGTCGGCAGATGCCATGCGAATAATTTCGTGAGCTTGGCCACGGATTCGGCTGAAGAACTTTAAGGCTCGACGTCACCCGTAGTCGCGGGAAGGCAGACAACGGGGACAAGGGATTTGACGCCAATGAATCCAAGACGCTACGCTACGCTTTCCCGCGTGGTGGCTTTCGGAACCACAGACGGAGTCGACCCTAAGAAGTCGCCATGAGCGAACCATTCATACTCAAACACTCCCTGGCGATCGCGCTCATCGCAGTGCTGCAGGTCGTCGCGCCCGCGATGATTGCGGTGGCGTCCTTCTACCTCGTGCTGGGCGCGTACCACATACACCTCGACGAGAACTACCACTCGCTGGCGGCGCTCATGGGGCTGCTCGCACTGCTGCTACCGCGACCCCCGCGCTCCTTGCAGGCGCAACTCCACTCGCACTCGGTTCCGATCGCCATCGGCGTTGTGGTCCGCTGGATGATGTTGCTGGGCGCGTTGCTGGCGATTGGCTACGCAACGAAGTTCTCCGCGCACTACTCAAGACGCGCCCTGCTCACGTGGGCGGTGCTCGGACCCGCGCTCATCGTTGCGACCACTCTCGCCCTGCACGAGCTCATGCGAAGGTGCCTGCGCGATCCATCCAATGCCCGAAAAGCCGTGCTGGCCGGTTGCACGGAGTCCAGCCTGGCGTTGGCAAAACGGTTGGGTCAACCTGGCTCCGAATACGGAATGACGGTTGCTGGATTTTTTGAAGACCGCGGGCGAGAGCGCCTCAATATCAATGGCGACATCCAACTACTCGGAAAGCTGAGCGATCTGGCCGCTTACGTCCGCGCCCACAGTATTGACGTGATCTTCATAGCCTTACCCGTGAGACAGGTTGCGCGGGTACTGGATCTGATCGAGGAACTGCGCGACACCACGGCATCCATTTACTACCTGCCCGACATCGCCGTGTTCGACCTGATCCAGGCGCGCAGCGTTGCCATCGATGGCATACCGGCGCTCGCAATGTGCGAGACCCCGTTCTTCGGCTATCGGGTAATCGCGAAGCGGCTGACCGATGTCCTGATCTCCGCGACGGCATTGCTCCTGGCAGCGCCCCTGATGATTGTGATCGCGATTCTCGTGCGGCTCAGCTCGCCGGGTCCAATCATTTTCCGTCAGCGCCGCTATGGACTGAACGGCGAGGAGATCATCGTCTACAAGTTCCGTACGATGACGGTTACCGACGATGGCCCGACGATAGTGCAGGCGACCAAGTCCGATCCGCGCATGACGCGCGTCGGGCGGTTCCTGCGGCGTTACTCTCTCGATGAGCTGCCGCAGCTGATCAACGTCCTCGAGGGTCCTATGAGCCTCGTCGGTCCGCGCCCCCACGCGGTCGCGCACAACGAGCTCTATCGCAAGCTGATCAAGGGTTACATGCTGCGCCACAAGGTGAAGCCGGGCATAACCGGTCTCGCGCAGGTGAACGGGCTGCGCGGCGAGACTCAGAGCGTCGAGGAGATGGAAGAGCGCGTGCGCTTCGACCTCGAGTATCTGCGCACCTGGTCGCTCGAGCTCGACCTGGAAATCCTCGCGAAGACGGTACGCTGTGTTTTCCACGACGCGAAGGCCTTCTGAAGCCCGCCCGCGCTATCCGCTGCGCCGCGCACTCCCGGACGGCCAGCGGCGTGAACATCCCGATCGCGAAGAGGATCAAGGGTGCAGTCGGTCACGCTGCTGCGACCGCCGGCCTGTTCGCGCGCGCTTTCCGTTCCAAGATGATCATCATGGCGTTCCATCGGATCAACGACGACATGCCGGAGGACGGCGTGACCGGTGACTCTCCATGCATCGCGGAGGTCGAGCGCGGAGCAACAGCTCCCGCCTAAGCCCGCTCTCGGCTCACTGATCCACAGCGATTGCCATGCAACCGGGAGTCCTGTTCTTGGTCAATTCGTTGGGTGTCGGCGGAGCCGAACGGCAAGTCGTATCGCTCCTCAACAATCTGGATTGCCAGGCGTACCGGTTGTCGCTCGGATATTTGAAAACCGACGAGGCGCTGCTGTCTCAACTGAAGAGCCGAGCGACTGGATGCCGTGATTTCGCTGGACGTGAAGCGCAAGCTGGATTTCAGTGTCGTCAGAAGGCTCGCGAACTACATCGACGAACGAAACATCAAGATCGTCAGTCAGCGCCAATCAGTATCCGGCCCTCTATTCCATGCTGGCAGCACGCCGCGTTCGCTCTCCGCCACGGCAGGTGGAAGTCTTTCACACGACCATCCACGCAGACTTTGAAGGAGACGCTGCAAATGAGCCTGTATCGGGCATTGTTTCGGCGCCTCGACCTGCTGGTGTATGTCAGTCGATTGCAGTGTGCGTACTGGAACGCTCGCCGCCTGCGCGCCAAGCGCGAAATTGTCATCCATAATGGTATCGACACGAACCATTTCACAGATCGCTTCACGAGCGCACAGAAGCAGGCAGTGCGCGAACGTTACGGATTTCTCGCCAGGGACTACGTGATCGGAATCTGCGCGGCACTTCGTCCAGAAAAGGCACACGGGGACTTCCTGCTTGCGTTGGCGCGCTTGCGAAGCGCCGGGCAGCCCGCCAAGGGGCTGATCATCGGCGACGGTACAGAGCGTGCCGCAATTGAGCGTCAAATCAAGCAACTCGGGATTGCGCAGTCACGTCGTCATCACCGGGTTCCAGCCTGACGTTCGTGAGTTCATTGCGGCCTGCGATGTCATGACTCTTACATCGCACGCCGTCGAGACGTTCTCGCTGGCGGCACTCGAGGCAATGGCGATGGCGAAGCCCGTGGTAATCACGCAGATCGGCGGCGGCGGCGGAGCAGGTCGACCCCGGTGTGAACGGCTTTCTGTTCGCTCCGGGCGATATTGACGCACTCACGCAATTCTTGTCCGATCTCAGCTCAGCCAGAGCGCCGCGCGTACTATGGGCAGCGCTGCGGAAGCGAGCGTCCGCGAACGATTCACGCAGAGCAAGATGATCGAAGCTTACTCCAGGGAGCTTGCCGCTCTGGCGGACTCCGTATAGCGAAGCCACGACGTCAATTTGGCAAAGCTGCACGGTGGGCACGAAAAGCACTTCAGCTTCGAGGGGTGGTGCGTGATTTCCGCGACCGCGTACTCGACGCGGGTCAGCCAGGGCTCACGCATGCTTAGTTCAGGGCGCTCGCCAGGCGGGAACGGGGGCGTGGTCATCGCTCGCTGCGGACTCGGCATCCCGGTGCGCCAGCCACGCCTGGAACATCAGCTATTAGCCGCAAAAATTTCGGCGTTGCTGGATGACCCGATGGGTAGGGCAATGATGGGGCAGTCCAGACAGCAGTGAGCGCGAGACGTTCTGGCTTGGGACCACTCGATGGCGCGATTGCTGGCTGCCGACGATCAGGCGCTTCGGGCGAGACGCTCGCAGGTCATTATGCCCCTCTCTAGTGTGGCGCAACTGACATTTGGTTGGCAGGGAGCAGCAGCTTTCGATAGGTCTGTGCCAGCTTAGGCAGAGCAACGGAGGCAACGTAGCGGGCGCAAACAGTCTGGCGTGCCTGAATGCCGAGCCGATTACGTAGTTCGGCCGATGCAACCAGCTGTGATATCGCATCGGCTAGGGCGGAGGCGTTGCCTACCGGCACAATGAGTATGCCTCCTTCGGCTCCAATTTCCGGCACCGCGCCCACCGGCGTTGCAACGCAGGCCATGCCTGCCGCCATCGCTTCGACGAGCGAATTGGGAAAACCCTCCCCGTGTGAGGGAAGCAGGAAAATCTCACAGCGCTGCATCAATGCGAGTAGATGGTGGTGCTCCGCTGGGCCCTCCATCCGAATCGCGCCTTGGATCCCTGAATCGGCAATGCGCTTCTTCAGAAACGGCGGGACGGCGACCATCTGGAATTCTACGTCGCATCCGCGGGCCTTTAGCTGCTCGGCCGCACCCAGCACCTCCTCGATGCCCTTACGACGCGCCTCTTGGCCGGCGATGAACAGGCAGGTTGGTCGGGTGGCGGGCGGGCGCGGGGGTGAAGAAGAATCAATCTCGTGCACCCAGTTCGGCAGAAGCACGATTTCACCTGTACGGCCTGCAGAGCGTATGTAGTCGCTCGCGAAGCGCGATTGCGCGATCACGACATCCGGTAGCCGCAGCACGGCAGCGATGAACCGCCGCTCAATGGTTGACGCTTCGCCATGGAAGATGTCGAACGCGCCGCCGATTCGGAACAGGACCGGGCGACGGAGGATTCGCGCCATCCCGGCGTAGAGGGCGGCCTCCCAGAAGACCTGATAATCAGAGGCCTGAACCTGCACGAGGTCGATCCGACCGGCAACGACCGCGAAGGGAAACTTCAAAATATGCCATATCGTCACCAGGGCACCCTGCAGGATGCGCCCGACGCCACCGCGAAGCATTGCGCGATAACCCCAATTTTCTGCCACGTTCTTCTTTGGCGGCCGAGATGTGTCGAATGGAGCGAATTCAAATTCGACGTTAAGCGGAGAAGCCATCAGATTTATCATGAACGTCGTGACGCCACCCTTGGTTGGCGGCATTGGGCCGACGAGCATGACAATAGGTTTACTAGCAGAATTCACTCGTTCGTGTCCGATTGGCTCGATTCGGGCTGCGCTGCAACGATCATATTATCAGCGGTTGGCTCTGTGCCAGAGACACCGTCACGGTGATCGGGTGCTGAGCGCCCAGGATCCTCGGCGGCAGGCATGCCACGATGCGCTTTTCATCGAGAAGCTGCGCGATGTGGCCGGCCTTTATCTGCAGCCATCCGAGAACGCCCTAGTGATGAGCGTGGACGAGAAGAGCCAGTGTCGGGCGTTCGAGCGCACCCAGCCGATGCTGCCGCTGGGGCTCGGCTACGTTGAAGGCATTACACACGATTACCAGCGGCACCGCACCACGACACTCTTTGCCGCGCTGGATGTGCTGAGCGGCACCGTGCTCACCGCTTGCAAGCCGCGCCACCGCCATCAGGAGTTCCTCGCCTTCCGGCGGTGCATCGACAAGAGCGTTCCCGAGAAGCTCGACATCCATCTGATCGTCGACAACTACAGCACCCATGAGCATGCGCGAGTGAAGGCGTGGCTGGCCCGGCATCCCCGCTGGCACATCCATTTCATTCCCACTTACCGTTCGTGGCTCAACCAGGTGGGGCGTTTCTTCGGCACATCACCGAGAAGGCCATCCGCTGGGGCTCCTTCCGCAGCGTCAAGCACCGTCAGCCCTTCGTATGGACTGCCACGGCGGACTCCGTGCTTGCGAAACTTGAAAGACTTACCTCAAGAATCAGTGGGACAGAACACACTTAGTGGTCCGTATATTCGCGCAGGCCGGCTTCGAAGTCCGCATGACCCAGAGGACATAATCCCTACAAGGGGTTGTGCGACGCAGTCGACCTAAAGGATCAAGCAGTCGACCTAAAGGATCAATGGGAGGCGTGTATAATTGCTCAAAGAATGAGTGCTCCGATCGCAAAAAGAATCAAGGCAGTTATTGGGCGCGCAGCAGGTAAAGCCGGGATCCTTCGGCGGGATTTCCGCTCCAAGATGGTTGTCGTCGCGTTTCATCGTGTCAACGACAATTCGCCGGAAGGGCTAACTTACAGTTCGCAGAAGTTCGAGAAATTCTGCGAGTTCTTTAAGGCCCAGTTCAAGGTCATCCCTTTGTCGGAGCAGGTGGCAGGCTCCAATGTCGGCAAGGATATGGGCGGCACGCTCTCCATCACCCTGGACGACGGCTATCGCGACAACTTTGAAGTGGCCGCGCCGATTCTGCGCAAGCTCGGGTTACCCGCGACTTTCTTCGTTACCACTGGATTTATTGGCACCCCGACAGTTGCGTTCTGGGATCAGTGGTTGCCGCAAGCACCCGGCTGGATGGACTGGGATCAGGTCCGCTCACTCGCCTCGCAAGGGTTCGAGATCGGCTGCCACACCGATACGCACATCGACCTGGGTACCGCTGATGAGCAGACGGCGTGGGCGGAACTGGAGCTGTCGAAGCGGAAGTTGCACGAGCAGCTGGGACGGCCGACGCCGCTTTTTGCATATCCCTTCGGTAGCCGCGATAACATCTGCGAGCGCTCGCGCGCATTGGTTCGCAAGGCGGGCTTCGTGTGCTGCGCGGCCTGTTTTGGAGGCGTCAACCCCCCTTCGGGGAACGCGTTCGATATTAACCGCATCCCGGTGGGCCCGGGATTCGTGACGCCAGATCAGTTCGGTCTTGACATCTTGCTCAAGAGAGTTTGAGCGTTCCCCGTGCGCGGGCCCGCATGTGCACCTGGTGCTCGCGTTACCACCTCGATCGGTCCTCTGATAAGTCCTTCGTGCCTTGGACGGCGTCGACACTGCGGAGTTTTCAAGGGCCAGTACGTTGAGCGACTTCGAAGAGCAGGGCCTCGCCGCGCCGTAGAGCGGTCCCCTCTAGCCCGCCGCGGTTGCCAGCAACTGGGCGGGGGCCGTTGCGCGGTCGCAGAACTGGGATGCAGCTCCTTCGCGCGCATGATCCAGCCATGCTTGGAACATCAGCACGCCCCATAGCAGCTCACCTCCGTACGCCCAATCAGACGTTCCGGACAGCAGCGACTGCCAAACATTCCGGATCGGCATCGGCTTGAAGTAGCCTTCGCGCTCGAGCCGCCGCTCATCGAGCAGATTCTCCACCCAGTCGCGCAGCGGTCCGCGCAACCAGCTGTAGATAGGCACCGCGAAGCCGGTCTTCGGACGCTCGAAAAGCTCCTGGGGTATGTAGCGACTAAGCAGGCTGCGCAGCACGATCTTGCCGCGTCCGTCCTGCAGCTTCAGCGCCAGCGGCAAGCGCCATGCGAACTCGAGCACGCGATGATCGAGGAGCGGTGCACGCACCTCGAGAGCGACGGCCATGCTCGCCCGATCGACCTTCACCAATATGTCGTCGGGAAGGTAGGTCAGGGTATCGAGCAACATCATCTGGTCTACGAACTGATCGAGGTCCTCTTTCTCGGGCGCAGCCGCCAGCAGGGCGCTCGGCTCCTTACCGTTTATGACCAGCCTCGTGGGGTGGGTCCAGTACGACACCAGGTGGCGGTAGAACTGTTGCGGGGTCGAACACCCCAAGCGATCCGCCAGGCGCAGCATCCGGTAACCGAAGCCGTCGGTACGCAGCTTGCCGAAGGTGAGAGGGCGCGCCGTCTGGGCCACGCTCTCCCAGAGAGTCTCGGGGATGCACGGAATGCTCCGGCTCATCGCTCGTGACAGCCACGCGGGCACGCGCGGCATGCGACCGCAGATATCGCGCGCCTGCGCGTAGCGTGTGTATCCTGCGAAGCCCTCGTCGCCGCCGTCCCCCGAGAGCGCCACGGTGACGTGCTGGCGTGCCATGGCGCACACCAGCGCAGTGGGTATCTGCGATGAGTCCGCGAACGGCTCGTCGTAAATCAGCGGCAGCTTGGGAATGACTGCCAGGGTTTCCTTGGGTGTGAGATACGTCTCGGTGTGATCGGTGCCGAGATGGCGTGCGACCGCCCTCGCGTAGTGAGCCTCGTTGTACTTGTCCTCGTTGAAGCCGATGGTGAACGTGCGCACCGGTCGGTCGCTGAGCGACTGCATCACAGCGACGACGAGTGACGAGTCGATACCTCCGGAGAGAAATGCCCCGAGAGGCACATCTGCGATCATGCGCAGCTGCACGGCATCGTGCAGCAGCTGGTCCAGGTGGTTAGTCGCCTCATCAAGAGAGCTTGCCGGCGCATGCGCGACAGCTTGTGCCTGCACCCGCGCGGCATCCCAATAGCACTGGCGCTCGAGTTCGACGACCGAGCTTGAGCGTGCTGCAAAGCGCACGAAGTGCGCCGCTTCGAGTTTGCCGACAGTCTCGTAGATGGAGTGCGGTGCCGGGATGTACAGATGGCGCACATACAATGCCAGTGCCTGCCGATCGACCCTGAAATCAAATCCCGGGAAGGCGCGTAGCGCTTTCAGTTCCGAACCGAAGATCAACCGGCCATTGCTGAGCGAGTAGTATAGGGGTTTCTTCCCGAGGCGGTCGCGCGCCAGCGTCAACTCGCGCTGCTGCGCGTCCCACAGACCAAACGCGAACATACCGACGAAGCGGCGTATCGCTGCCCCGATACTCCACTCCTCGAATGCCGCCAGCATCACTTCCGTGTCGCTATGTCCGCGGAAGCGATGCCCTAGCGACTCCAGCTCGGCGCGGATCCGCTGAAAGTTATAGACCTCGCCGTTGAAAACGATGGTGTAGCGCCCGCTGGCGGAATGCATCGGCTGCCGCCCTTCGGCACTCAGGTCCACGATCGCAAGCCGGCGGTGCCCCAGCGCGACTCCGTGGGCGGGATCGAACCAATGGCCCTGAGCGTCCGGTCCGCGATGCGCGATCGTGTCGCTCATCCGCCGCAGGACCTGCGTCGCCTCCGGCGACGGCTCCGGCGTGAAAAACCCGACGATCCCACACATTACTGCTGAACCTCCATAGCGGTGAGCGCAGACACCTTCGGCTCAGCCCGGATCCCGGATGAGATAAAGTATGCGGCGACCCCTTAGTCGCAGCCGATGATACCCGTCGTGCCCGCACAGTCCACGGCATCTCATGACCCGGCAGCTCGGCATTGCTTGTTGAGGATCTGCCGCGCTGCAACTCTGAGCGGCTGATGCAGGTCGCGCATAGCATGACCGGCCCACTGCGAAAATCTGTGACGTCGATCACTTAACATGGCCACGTGCCGTTCGGGTTTCGAAATCCCGACGCCGCTCCGGCTTGCCTGCGGTACTTGCTGGCACGATACTCACGCGCACCCTCCATCAGCGCGCCAGCCGCACACACCTTGACAGCACGCATCTGCTTCGTTGGCTTGGCTAATCTGCCCGTGCTGGCCCCGGAGTTCGAACAGCACGGGATTGGTGGCGCAGAGCTGCAGCAGACCTTGCTCGCTAAGGCGCTCGCGCGACGGGGGTTTCAGGTTTCGATGGTCGTGGGGGACTATGGCCAGCAAGATGGCGCAGTCTGGTCCGGCGTGCAGACCTTCAAGGCCTCCAGACCCCGGGAGGGAGTTCCGGTACTGCGCTTCGTGCACCCGCGCTGGACTAAGCTGGTAGCGGCACTGCGGCGCGCGGCTGCCGATGTCTATTACGTAAGCCCCGCGGGGGTGCAGGTCGGACAGGTTGCGCTGTGGGCCGGCCGGAACGGCCGTCGCATGGTCCTTCGCGTCGCGAGCGATGCTGACTGCGATCCCGCGCGGCTGCTGATCTCCTTTTGGCGTGACCGGAAGCTGTACGAATACGGCCTGCGCCGTGCCGATGCGATTCTCGCCCAAAGCGTCAACCAACAGGAGCTGTTGCGCAGGAATTATGGATTGGACAGCTCGGTGGTCTCATCGCTAGTGGACATTCCTGATTCTACGTTGCCGTTGAGCGAGCGAGACATTTCGGTTCTCTGGGTCAGCAATATCCAGCAGCTGAAGCGCCCGGAGATGTTCCTGGAACTCGCGCAGCGCCTGCCGACTTTCTCTGCCAGCATGGTCGGCGGCGCGCAGCCGAAAACTCGTCATCTGTTCGAGCGGGTTAGGATCGCAGCTTCGCGTGTGAGTAATGTGACATTTCACGGGCCGTTGCCGTACCGAGCCACCCAACGGCTCTTCGATCGCGCTCGCGTGTTCGTCAATACTTCCGAGGTCGAGGGATTTCCCAACACCTTCCTGCAAGCTTGGGCGCGGGGGATACCGGTCGTCTCATTCTTCGACCCGGACACTGTCATACAACGCGAGGGGTTAGGCCATGCCGTGGCAAGTGTCGAGGAGATGGCAGCGGCCGTGCACCGGCTGGCGGTGGATCCGCAGGTATGGGGAGAGGCGAGCGCGCGCTGTCTTGCGTATGCTGCACGACTGTACGGCGAAGATCAGACACTAACGCCGTATCTAAAGGCCCTTGGCCGCTTGATGACGGCTGTACCTGCAACCGCGTTGGCCTGACAGCCCTGGCCAAATTGGCGATGTGCGCTATACCGCCAGCCCAAACCCGGGAGAGATAGGCGGAGCCGTTGTCGGTCATAACGTGCTGGATCGACACGTTGTATGGCAGTGCTACTGGTTGAAGGCCGCAGGCCTTCTTGCCGCAAGACTCAAGTGTAACCGAGCCGGGACTTGAGGCGATCCAGCAGCAGACTCGCCTCGTCAACTCGAGCAGCCAATAGCAGGGTTGTGAACACTGCGCCGTAAAGGAGCGAGCCATAGATAGAGCCGGCAAATGTGCGACGTAACTCCCAGGTGAATCCGAAGGCGACAACGGCGGCGAGGATAGTGCAATAGGTAATTTTCAAGAGCGTAGCCCAAGGTAAAAGTCGGCGGAAGCCGCAGCGATATAGACGGATCACGCAGTACCCTTGGTAGAGAGCATCGGCAAGACTGGTAGCAGCGAGACCAATTGCCGCACCGACGACTCCGATCTTCGGCAGCAGGATCGCGAGAGTAACACCATTGACCAGGACGGCGACCAAACCGACCGTCATGAAGGGACGCGTCTTGTTGATCGCGCGCAGCAGCGGTGAAAAATCAAAACACGAGCGAACGACGACCAATGCATACCATTGCAATACCGGAACGGCTGGCCGGTAGTTTCCGCCGAACAGCTTCAGGATGAGGGGCTCGGCGTACCAAGCCATCATGCTGGCGATCGGGAAGAGCAGCATGCAGTTGATCACCACCGAGCGATGCCAAAACCGCAGCGCGGCGTCCTTGGATTGCGTTGCCAGACGCACGAGTTCCGGCAATATCACGGACGTAATCGAGTTTCGCACAATCAGGATGATCGGATCCGCATAAGTCCCGATTGAAAACTGGGCTAGCGCGATGACGCCTAGATATTTCGTGATGACGACGTTACCTAGGTTCCTGTTGAGCAGGCCCAATACAGTCGCCACGCCAAACGGCACACAGAATTTCAACTGCTCGCGCCTGATGTCTGCCAGCGCGGGCTCGTCGCGCGAACGCTCAATAGCCTGCCATGCGATGGTGGCGCCTAGTAGACGCAGGGCTTCGAGGGCGATCAGTGACCAGATGATTGCTGACACATTGGTGGTCATCACGGCAACGCACACGACGACCAGCATGCGGGCCGTGAGTCTGCCGGCGGTGTATGCAAATACCGCCGTCGGGCGGCGGGTAGCGATCCAAAAGGTCTCCCAACAGTCCACATTCACGAATAGCAGCACGTAGAACGCCACCGGAACCAGGTAGGGTCCCACCAGTCCTCCCGGGACCAGCAGGTCGACGGCCACAAATGCGAGGACGACGGCAGAGCTGATGATGGCCGTCAGGACTGTCGTTTCCCGCACGATGCGCCAGGGGCTACGGGGATGCTGCGGGATGAAATACAGGAGGCTGTCGCTGATGGCAAAGGAGGCGATACTCCCCAGCAGTGAGACATACAGCAGAAACTCGCGGTACCGACCAAAGTCCGTCACCGTCAGGAACCGCACCAGAACGAGCGGGCTGATGATCATCAGGCCAAAGTTGGCCATTCGTGCGATGGACAGTAGAGCTGCCTGGTGAGCGAATCTGCGCATGCTGGGGTCGGCGTTCCTAGAAAATCTCGGGCATCAGCAACGGTGGATAGCAGGTGGATACACCCAGACAAGCCCTTCTTACAAATTCAGCCGTCCGCGGCAGCCCAACCGATTTGGGATAACCAGTTGGTGGACGCGCCGGAACAACGTCGCTTTGGATACGCGCGGCACGAAGTCTCACGACCGATGAGCAGGCGTGACGCGAGGTGGGCTCCCGTGCTCACAGGCCATATTCCCGTTGCCAGATCTCCAGATTGAGCAGGCACCACAGCAGCTTCTCGTGATTTTGTCGGCCCTCGAGGTGCTCCTGCAGCACGCGCTGCAGCTGCTGCGGGTGATAGTAGTCGCGGGTACGCGAGTCTGGCCCGGTCAGATGTGCGAGCAGATAGTCCCGCATCGAAGTGCGGAACCACTCGTTGACCGGAACGCGAAAGCCGACCTTGGGCCTGTCGCAGAATGTGCGCCGGCAGCAAGCGACGCATCGCCAGCCGCAGGATGCGCTTGGTGGTGAACCCGCGCACTCGCCAGGTATCCGGCAAGCGCCGAGACGAACGCTGCAAGCTCGTGGTCGAGGAACGGCATGCGCGCCTCGATCGAGGCGCCCATGGTCATGCGATCGCCGCGCTCGAGCAGGTTATCCGGCAGCCAGCTCGTCTGATCGAAGAACAGAATGGCGCGCAAGCGGCGAATCACCCGGCGCCACCGACAGCGGAGCGCTCTGCTGTGCGTCCAGCGGGCGGCGGCGCGGTAGCCTCAGCAGACGGGCGCAGTCATCATCGCTCAGTGCGCCAAACCAGCGCGCCATGCGCTGCGCGACGCGACTCGATGCCGAGAGTTGGCGATGGCCGTCTTGGCGCGGCGGAAGCGATACGGCAGCGCTTGCGACTGCCGGCTCGATCAGGCCGTGGCGCAACCAGCGCGGCAGCCGCTGATACGGCGCTACGTACCGCTCGTAGACGTGTTTGGGATAGCCGCCGAGCACCTCATCGGACCCTTCGCCGGTCAGGACCATCTTGACCGTGCGGCGCGCCTCCCTGGACGAGCAGGTAAATGGGAATGTCCGAGGGCTCGGCGACCGGCGCGTCGCGGAAGCGCGTCAGCGCCGGCAGATGCTCCAGCAAATGCTCCTGCGAGACCATGAGCTCGTGGTGCTCGGTGCGAAACAGCTCGGCGATGGTCCGGGCGTGCTGCAGTTCGCTGTAGGCGCCTTCGGCAAAACCGACGGAGAAGGTCTTCACCGGCAGGCTCGAATGCCGCGCCATGAGGCCGACCACCGCCGAGGAATCGATGCCGCCGGAGAGAAACGCGCCAAAGGGCACGTCGGACATCATCCTGATGCGCACCGATTCCTCGAGAACTCGAGAAAGCTGCCGACCGGGTCGGCGCACTGGATGCGGCCGCTTCGAGCCGCATTCCGTCGGGCGGCAGATAGAAGCCTGATTCCGTCGTGCCGTCGGCGTCGCACAGCATCCAGCTTCCCGGCATGAGCTTGCGCACGCCCTGCAAACAGCGTTGCCGGAGCCGGGCACGTAGCGGTAGCGGAAGTAGTCCCAGAGCGCCGCGCTGATTGACTTGCGGCCACAACGCCCGGGAACTGCAGCAGCGCCTTGATCTCCGAGGCGAACAGCAGCATGCCGTCGTGCGCATAGAGTGAACAGCGGCTTCTTGCCGAAGCGATCGCGTGCCAGAAACAGACGGCTGCGGCGCGCATCCCAGATGGCGAACGCAAACATGCCGCGCAACCGTGACACGCAATCGGGTCCCCACTCCTGGTATGCGTGCACGATGGCTTCGGTGTCCGAGCGCGTGCGGAACACGTGAGCCGCGTTTGCTCAGCTCTTCGCGCAGCGCCTCGAAATTGTAGATCTCGCCGTTGAACACGATCTGTAGCGTGCCGTCGGCGTTGCCGAGGGGCTGGTGACCCGTGGACAGATCGATGATGGAAAGCCGGCGGTGACCGAGTCCGACGCGGGCGCGGCCGTCGGCGGTAGTGCTCTCGAAGTAGCCCACGTCGTCCGGGCCGCGATGTGCGATTGCATCGGTCATGCGCTGCAACGCTTGGCTCAGGTCCTCGCGTGCACGGGTCGAGAAATATCCGGCGATACCGCACATTTTAGGAATGTATTTGGTTGGGTGTGGCGCGAGGTGTCGAATCGTAGCTGAATTGCAATGGCCGCATTGGTAACTCTGCCGCGTTTTCCGCAGCCCGTGCAGCGGTGGTGTGTCGCTGAGATTGCCGTTTGCGCGATCCGGGAGATTCGGACCGTCGAGCGCTTACGGAGCTCTGCGACCGGGTAGCGCCGGGGCTGGCAGCCGAAGGCCCTACGGAACGCAATATACTAGTTACGCCGCTGCGCAGCAGGTTCCGCCAAGGCGACTGTGCGGATAGCATCGTGAAACGCCCGGTTGCGATGACCGGCCTCTCGGACGACCGCGCTCGACCAGATTCTCGCCGAGCAGCGTGCAGGCCAACGCGACTACGGCAATCCGCTTTGGATGCTGCTGATGCTAGGGGCAGTCAATGAGACGGCGGAGAGACTGCCGCTGGCCGCTGATCTGGGTCTGGAGGACGTGACTGACCCAACATCAGCGGGAGCAGGCTAGACGACATCGCAACCGCGCGGCCGCAAGTCGGCACTGCCTGCGATACGCGTCGATGAGGCGAAAGTTCTGTGGCAGCGGCCCACGCCTTCGGTGTGGTCGGCACCACAGGCGTTGAGCCGCTGGCGAGCGGCTGGCTGCTTACTGCGCCGAGAGGGCATAGCTGGGAATTCTTGGTGGCTAACGCTCACTGCACGGTGAGCGTAGGCGGATCCGGCACAGATTGTGAGGTCAGGCGCAGCAAAATCACACCGTCCCGATCGTTGAGGGTCACGGTAGTCACGGTCTGACCGTTGTTTACCGACGGGTCCTGCGTTCCCGAGATGTGCTTGTAGCTCGTTTCCAGAGTCACGGTTTGAGGGCCGTTGCCCTTGGGGTTCACGAGCGCAATGCCATTCTGAAAGTCTCGGCGGTACACGCCTTTCTGCCAGGCGGCAGCGCCTGGAAATACCAAAGCGGGGACATTAGCAGTGCCAAGATTCACGCTGTACTCATCCAATGTGACGTAGTCGTTGTAGTTCGAAACGTGAAAGTAGAAGTAACCGTCACCAAGCAGGCATGAGCCCAGCGCATAACGCGCCTCCTGATAATCAGTCGCGCTGTCGGCATCGACGCTGAAAATGCCGTACTTAGGAGCGGCCAGCGCGTTCATGGTCGTGGTATAGGACGCCATCATCGTGGCCCAGCTCTGGCTCTCGTAGCTGTAGCTCTGCCCGATGATCGACTCCATCACCCCGCCATTGAGAACCCCCTGATAGTCCGCAAGGTCGCTCGCATACGAATACCAATCAGCGACGTTACCGGTGATCATCTGCTGTGCGGAGGAACCCGCCGCCCGTACGCTGTTAAAATAGGCGACGTAGCCCATGCGGTAGATGTGCTGTGTAGTGGGGTCGCTTTTGCTCTGAGTGGTACCGCTCAGCGTAAAGTCGCCATTCCAACGCGGCACTGCATAGACGTTATCCACGTAGAGGCCGTCGACCGAAGGGAAAGGCGTCACGAACACGCCGACATCCCGCTTTCCTCTCCAAGTGGGATAGTTCTGCCCGTTGTAGACTTTCGAGTACGTGGTGACATTTATCGAGTAGGGAGCAGAGCCACAGCACCCAGGCGCCATCGTCCCTGAAGTTCCTGATTCATACAGCCACCACGGGACGGTTCCGATCAGGTCTAGGTCAGCAGGTTGGGGCGGGTCGTTGTTGAGGGACTCGATATTAGTATAGATAAACATCTTAAAATTGGGGTTGAGCGCTTTCGCGGCGGCGGCGAACTGACTCGGGTTCAACCCTTGGCTATTCTTCCAACCTTCATAAGCGCCGAGCATCACCACATCCAACGGCGCGACGTGCGCCGGAGTGAGCGGAGTAGTGCTGCCGCCAATCAGATAACCGCCGGTCCGCGGGAAATTCTGCGCCGTGGCCGGGTGCGCTGGTGCGAACAGAGATGCCGCCAGCAGCCCGAGGATCAACAATCGTCGTGTCATTGACATCATAACAGCCCCCGCGTGTCAGTACTTTCCGCGGCGGCGCTTGTGCCTTGAGCGCCTTGGCCGCGAGGTGAAAACTACACTGTTGGTCGTGTGAATTCACCGTGTCGCGGATCAGGGACATTCGCGGGCCAGCCACGTCTCGCGCTGACTGGGCGAAGACTGCTGCGTGTGCTGTACGTCTCATTATCGATGAGGCCGTGCGCTCGAGTGTCGAGGAGACCGAACGTGCTGCTGGATGCAGGAGCGGCGCAGATTTGCGACGCCCAGCGATATGAGCGATCGGCGGATCGGATGGATACACCGTGCGACGGGTCGAGGACATTACGGAAGCGGTGTGGGGCACGCGGATTAGCTCAGGCACGGTCTCGCGGCTGAACCAGAAGATCTACCGGCACACATAGTGCAACGACTTCTTCGCTCTTTCGGTCGCCGGGGCTCGGTCCGGTTGTCAGGCCGCTACCTCCTCTCGAATTGGTTTTAGCAAACTCTCCATCGCCATATAGCGGCAGCGGCTTTCTACCCGAGGTCTGGGTTCCCGATGAGCAAACACAAGCACTGCGTCGCCAGGTTGCCCGCCGAGCCCAGATCGTGCGCCAGCGGACACGGCTGAAGAACGAGATCCACGCAGTCCTGGCGACGCATTTGATCGCCCGTTGTCCCGCTAGCGACCTCTTCGGCAAGAAGGGCCGTGCCTGGCTCGCAGAACAACCGCTGCCCATGGATGAGCGGTTGGTGCTCGAACAGCGGTTAAAAAGACCTCGATCGGCTCGGCGAAGGCCTCCAGGCCGTGGATCGCAACCTCAGTCAGGCGGTACTCGGCGACGAGCACGTCAAGCGTCTGTTGACGATCAACGGCGTCTTAAGATGAATCAGCCGATAACACGATATCTTCGACCTCGCTTCCCCGATTAAGATGCTCTTCTGCAACGAGCTTGCCATCACAATAGCGAAAGAGCGTGGCGTGATTTGTATTTCCAGGCGGCTCAGTACGCGAAACAATCAAGAGCCCCCCCGGGAGCAATCGCCGGGTTAACACGCGCACCATGGAACGAATATCGTCGGGTGCAAAGTACCCCAAATTCAGAATGTTGACGGCCCAGATTACCCCGAACGTTCCCTGGATCTTGGGCTCCAGAATATCTTCCTCCTCGAATCGCACGTCGGGCTGTGAATCGACGACAGAGGCAAGAAGTGGCACACGTGTAAAGTGAAGGCCCTGACACGGTTTGTCCAGCGCCATTCGAAATCTGGCCACTTGATTCTTTGCAACCTGACTGGCCAGAAAACAAAGATGGGGCCTTAGAAGCAGATCTCGTTTCCGAAATTTCCACGGTGAAGCCCACGATCCAATTTCAATCTGTAGTACGTTACGATCGCGATCAAACAGAATCGCAACATTGTCCTTGCTCGCCACATGGTCGGCATAGAGCAGCAGATCTGTCCCGTATGTCTCACATGAAATGCCGCAATCGACAAGCAACTGGTGAATTTCGACCGTCGTCACCCCGGCGGAACAGCCTACGTCGAGGACGCGAAGGGGCCGCTGGTCAATTAAGGCGGCGCGCCTAACGAGCAACGGAAACAGATCATCCACTCGGTGGGCATCGGTAGTCTTGCGCACGCCGTTGCGGAGCAGGAGGCCCGTATAGAAGGCGCGCTGAATATCCATACGGTTTTCCACCCGGGCCCGCAGATATTCAGGCACAGGAATGCGGCGTCTCACGCGGTGGGGGGCCAGCTTTCGCATGATGATGTCAAAAACATTAGACGAGGGGCTGTCGATGACTTTGGTCAATTGTCACCGTAAACAATAGCGTGGCCCCGAATAACCTTGGACGCATCAGACGCTCCTGCTCTCGGTCGCTGTTCTCGCCTAACCAGTCCGTGACCGTGATTGCTGCCCAAGGGCGCCCGCTCCGCAAGGTCCCTAGGCGTACAGTTCTTCTATCAGGTAGCCGGCGCGTTCGACTGAAGGCCCGAAAGGGTCAGGCAAAAACGTGTCGGTTACTACGAAAAGACCCATCGCAATTTGTCGCCCTTATTTATTTTGTGGAGCGCTTGCGATACACATACTCGTTATACCTCGGGCCGAATAGCCCTCGGCGTATCGGCTTGGTAAACGCCCGGACTGGCTCGAAGCCAAGTTCGTGCATCAAAGTTTCGACCTCCACTGCATGCATGGTTTCGTAAGGATATCCTCCAAGCCAATCATGAACGTCATGGAACCAATCCATTCCCCGAGTTCGAGTTCGGTAATTGGAAGCGTAGTCCTTAAAACTCCCTCGGAGCAAGGAAAAGCATCCCACAGTTCACGTAGCATAATTTGCTCTTGTTGCGTTTTGCAAGGCTGCTGGTGCACGAGAGTACCAGCGCTTTTCTCGCACCCGGAACCAGTCCAGCTTGGTGGACCGATACAGCACGAACGCGAATATCCCGCCTGGCTTCGTTAATGTTGCCACTTTGCGGATAGCCTCGCGCATCGAACCCGTATGAATACACGATATCAAAAGCACCATGCGTGGACGGATCAAGCTCGAACGCACTGATCTGTTCGGCCTGCCAGGGGATGCTGAGGTTCTGCGCCAACAGCGCTTTGGTCGCGCCAACGCTGTCAGCGTCGATATCCACGGCTAGAACGCGACTCACACCCAACAGTGAAAGCATCAGGAAGCGTTACGAGGCGGCGCTCAATCGCGCCTGCCGGCAGCGCCGCACGCACGTTCGAGGGTTGACGTTATTGGCGCTGTTCTGATTCACGATCGTATCGCTGGCGTAGGTTGTGCGTAGCCAGTAACTGATTCCGCTGTTGCCATTCCTTTCAGCGGTGTAAAGCGACCCATAGGCAACTGAGCCCTGATTCGCCCACTCATTCGGGGCGGACATCTCCATGATGTACACGACCATCTTGATTACTTTCAGCGGCTGCGCTGAGTTGCACGCACGCGCGGTCCGGTACGGTTTGCGACTGCTTCGCGTGAGCTGATCAGCGGAGTGCGGCGGTGCTCATTGTGGGCGTCGGGCCGCGCGGTCTGCATAGCGATGACTGCCATGCGCATCGCTAGACCGACGTAAGCCCAGATGTAAAGCCACGGCCTGGAAAGCAGCGAGAAGAAGACGGCGGCTGACATGGCGAAGATCCCGTAGATGAACGCGACCAGATCGCGTGCCGTCTCCTCGGACCCACGCTCGGCGGCGCGGCGCGCTGTGATCATGAGCTGCCTGATCGTCATCAGATAGGCGGCAAGACCGATGATCCCGAGCTCGAACAACAGCAAGAGGTAATGATTGTGAACGGCATAGACGAACCCCATCACGTCGTACGCATCCCATCCAAATCCGGTAATCAGCGTCACCGGATTGGCCATCATCTTGTCCAGGATCGGCCGCCAGATATACATGCGCTCATCGCTGCTCGTGCCGGGACTCAGGATCATTTCTCTGACACGTTCGGTGAGAATCCCGCCAAACTTGATGCTCGCCAGCGCGAGCACAGGGACCGCGATCGCCACGAGCGTCGCCGCGAGAGCCGCGGCGCGTCGCCAGGAGATGATGCCGCGGCAGACGTAGGAGCCGAACACGATCCCTAGCGCGAGGCCCACAAATCCGCCGCGCGACCCCGTCATGATCAGCAGAGTTGCTGACACTACACCCGACAACGCCCAGAACAACCGTGCGGCGCCACCGGAGGAGAGAGCCGCGGCGACGTAAGCTGGCAGGAGGCACACGATCAGGGCGGCGGTTTCGTTCGCGTGACCGAAGGCGCCGAACACGCGACCCGCCAGGTTGCCCTCGGCGCCGACGCCGACCTTGGTGATGCCGATGTCGAAGAGGCCGGCGACGTCACCGATGGCAATGGCGTTGGCGGCCATGACTGCCATCAGGATGCACTTCAGCAGGAACTTCGCC
The DNA here is from genome assembly GCA_963835645.1 of uncultured Gammaproteobacteria bacterium. Lineage (GTDB taxonomy): Bacteria > Pseudomonadota > Gammaproteobacteria > Steroidobacterales > Steroidobacteraceae > 13-2-20CM-66-19. The sequence goes on from CAWIGQ010000005.1 coordinate 58,290, forward strand.
TCCGCGAGGGTGCGCGTTCCGTACAGATAGAGCGCGAAGACCACTGCATTGTCGAGCAGATTCGCCTTCAGATCGATTCCGCTGCTCACCAGCGTGTAGGATTTGTAGCGGATGAGCAGGCCGACGACGAGCCATGTGAGCGTGGCGTACACGATCAGCACGCCGAACCACAGGTGGACCTTCGGCAGCTCCAGCCGCATCCCACCACGCACGACGAATCGGGCGGTGAGCGCGAGCAGGATCAGATACAGGATGGCGTTCTTGACGCTCAGTCCGGGCGCAAGGCTCAGTGTCCAGCCGAACACATCGATGGTTGTCAGGACGAAGATCAGCAGGGCAAGGAGGTAGCGCATTGACGGGTCCTCGAGCGCATTCGCTACCGCTTCGAATCGGCCCGGCTCGCAGGCGCGCCGGAGAAAGCGGCGATCATCGTGCCTTCTTCAGGATGCTCTGGGCACGCTCGCGGGGAGGCGCCGGACGAGCCTTTGCAAAGCAGGCTACCACCGAATCCCGCCGCAGCGGCAGGAGAGGCAGACGACGTGACGCAGATCACAGGTTGCGGCAAGCTTAATGGCGCGCCGGCGGGCACTTAAGGTACCCTTTTACGGTCAATAACCAGAAGATGACCTTGCCGGACTGCCCCGTTTGGGCGTGTGCCGCGACATTCGGGGGTATGACAGGAACCTCGGATGGAGGTCCAATGCGTGCCATGCTCAAAAATCTGTTCAGCTTACTTGTGGCACTGATCGTGTTCGGTGCAGCGCACGCCGATGAGTACACGGTCAAGGCCGGCGATGTTCTGGCGATCGCAGTCTGGAAGGAACCGGATCTCACCAGCAACTCGGTGCTCGTGCGCCCTGACGGCAGCTTCTCCGTTCCGCTGGTCGGGCAGGTCGATGCGCGCGGCAAGGGAGTTTCGGAGCTGCAGAAGCTCGTGACCGAGCGGCTCCGAAAATACATCGCGGACCCGGTGGTCACCGTGTCGGTGCAGGAGGTCAAGGGTAACAAGGTGTACGTCATCGGGCAGGTCACGAAGCCTGGTGAATTCATAGTCAACCCGAGCGTCAACGTCATGCAGGCCCTCAGCATGGCCGGTGGCACCACCGCATTCGCCTCATTGAACAACATCATTATCCTGCGCCGCACCGCGGCCGGGCAGGTTGCCTTGCCCTTCCACTACAATGACGTCATTCACAGCAAGGACCTGCAACTGAACGTGGAGCTCCAGGCAGGGGACGTCGTGGTCGTACCGTGAGGTCATCGCGACATGCGCCCGCAGTGCGCGCCGTTGTGGGCACGAGTTTGGCCGCAGCCCTCACCGGGGCTTACCTGTCACTGGCTGCTGCACCAGCCGTTGCTACCGACTACCAGTTCAACCCCAGAGTGGAGCTTGCGGGCGGATACGATGACAACGCGAACCTCGCCGCGGCCGGGGCGAACAAGATCGGCGCGTCCGATGCGATGACAGATGCGCGAGTCGACCTGGTAGCGCGGGAATCGAACTGGCAGTGGCGCCTCACGCCCGAAGTGCGCGGCACCTGGTATCCGAGTCACACCGACCTCGACTCCAACGGCGAGTTCCTGTATCTGAACGGGCAACGCCGTGGCGCGCGCTATACGCTCAACCTGGACGGATACGGCTCATCGCAATCACTGCTTCCGAGCTACTTGCCGACGGCCAACCTGGGCACCGGGCTCGGGATTCCCGAGCCGGGCACGACGCTCGTCATCCCGACCAGCATCCGCCAGAACCTGGGTTATCTCAGTCCGAGCTATACGTTCGAGATGACCGAGCGGCGCAGTCTCGAGCTCAATCTGAACTATACGGACGCCACCTACAGCCATGAGTTTCAGGGCAGTTACGTCGACTACCAGAACGTGGCTGGCTCCGTGGGCCTCGTGCTGCGCGCGACGCCTACCGGCTCTCTCACCCTGCGTGCGACCGCGGCGGACTTTCGTCCCGACTTCGATCGCACGACCGACACATACGGGGCCGAAGCGCAATGGGACGGGAAACTGTCTCCGACAAAGCAGTACTACCTGCGCGTGGGTGTCGAGCGGACAGATTTCTCCGGCTCCGTCGCAGGCACGCCTGCGTCTTCGGGCTCAACCAACTGGTCCGGCGGGGTCGGGACTCAGTGGACCTATACCCTGACCGAGATATTCCTGGATGCCACGCGTAATGTCGCCCCGACAGCCCAGGGCTATGCCGTCAATCAGAACGAGCTGCGCTTGCGTGTAGCGCGTCGCTTTACGCCCCGACTGGCCGGTTTTCTCGGGGTGCGGACGATCTACCAGGAACTGCTGCCTGGGAGCGTGGTCCCCAACGCGCGGGCACCACATTACAATTACGGCACGACGGGAGTCGAATGGCGCCTGCAGCGCGAGTTTTCCGTGATCGGCGCCTACGAGTTCACGGACTATCACAACAGTGGCGCCTCGTCGTCAGGCCAGGCGAATTCACTACGGGTTTCCATCGTTTACGAGCCTCACCGCCCTGCAGAAGGGCCCGCCATCACTGTCGGCTATTAGGTATATGGATCAGCAAAGGGTTGAATTTTCGGATTATGTCAATTCGCTGCGGCGGCGCAGGCGGCTGATCCTCGCGATCTGCGTGCCGCTGGTTCTGTTGGCGGTGCTGCTGGCCGTCGGTTTGCCGAGCGAGTACGGCTCGACGGCCACGTTTCAGCTGAAGACCGACCTCAACGACCGCACGAAGGAGGACAATTACGCGGACCGCTACGTGTCCGGCCTGACGGGCACCGTTCTCGGCTCGCCGGAGCTGCGTGCTGCCCTGACCTCACTGGCACCCTATCCGCGGCTGACGGACGATCCGGGCGGCGCGCAGAAGAAGCTGGAGGGGGACGTCGACGTCGAGATGATCACGCAGAAGATTCTCGACCCTCAGACCGGCCTGGAGCGCAAGATCAACACCGGCTTTACCGTGACTTACACGAACCGCAGTCCGCAGACGGCGCAAAGGGTTGCCGCGTGGCTTGCGAACGCCTTCATGGTTGATGGCCGCCGGGACGCGGCGAATCAGGTGCTCAACGAGAGCCACTTCTACGCCGCGCAGGCCGACCGCCAGCGAGCCAAGATCACGGAGAGCGAGGCGCGCCTCGCCCAGTTCAAGAAGGAGAATTTCGAGAGCCTGCCCGATACGGTGCAGTCGAATCTCAACGCCAACAGCATGACTGCGCAGGATCTCGAGGGCGTGGAGCGCGATCTGCGTGCCCAGCAGCAGAACCGCACCTTCATCCTGCAGCAGCTGCAGCGAGCGCGCGCCACCAGCGCTAACGTGGAAACCCTGCGCGCTCTTGAGGACGAGTACCAGAAGAAGCTGGCCGTGTACGACCCGAACCACCCGGACATGATTGCCTTGAAACGCCGGATCGATGCGATGCGTAACGGCGACCAGGCCTCCGGCGTCGGATCAACCCTCGAGGCGCAACTTGCCGCGCAGCGTGCGACCCTGGCCGAGATGCGTCAGCGCTACAGCGAGGAGCACCCGGACATCAAGCGCCTCGAGCGCGTGATCCAGGAGCTGCAGGCGCGCATCGCTTCAGGCGAAAAGGACGACGCCGGCGACCATATAAGCCGCAGTCCCGACGTCGTTCAGCTGGAAACCCAGCTGAACGGGGTGGAGACGCAGATCGGCGCGCTACAAGCGCAGCGAGCGGAGCTGCGTGACAAAGAGACGAAGCTTCAAAACCGCCTGCAATCCACGCCGGAGGTCGAGCGCGCCTACGATGCGCTCAATCGAGAGGCCATAGGCGCGCGGCAGGCATACGATCAGCTCAACAGCAAACGGATGGATGCCGACCTCAGGGCTGCGGCGATCAAGATTGGCGCAGCTGACCAATTCACGCTCGTGGCTCCGCCGCTGATCGCGAAGGCGCCGACCAAGCCGCCGCGCATCGCCATTGCACTCATTGGTTTGATTGCCGCGCCGCTCCTGGCCTTGATGGCTGCGCTCGCTGCCAGCGCGCTGGACTCCAGTGTCCGCGGCAGTCACGATGTGGCGACGATTCTGGAGCTAACCCCTATCGCGGTCGTTCCCGTGATCCGCAATGCCGAATTCATGCACAGGCGCCGCCGGCGACTGACGGCGCTCGCTGCGACGACGCTCTTCGCGGTGCCCGCGTTGTATCTTCTCATTCGCTTTGCAGTAGCCTGGTGAGCACCTTGGGAATGCGGCGCCCCGTGGCAAAGTCAGGAAGGTCTAGTAAGTGAGCCTAATTGAAAATGCCCTCTCCCGGGCCAGAAATCGCACGGAGCGCGAGACTGCCGATACTGCGTCGCGGCGCACCGGAACGGTCCCAGCAGTTGCTGCGGAGCCTCCGCCGACGCGTCAGTTCCCGATGGCGACTCTCGATTCCGCTGTCCTGGAGCGCAATTGCGTGCTACCGCAGGTCGCCGACCGCACCGCGCTGCGGGCCTACAAGATCCTGCGCACCCGGCTGCTGCAACGTCTTGCCACCCAGCAGTGGCGCTCGGTTGCCGTGACCAGCACCAAGGCTGGGGAAGGCAAGACTCTCACTTCGATCAATCTCGCCGTGGCGCTTTCGCAGGAGCCGAACACGCGCGTGTGCCTGGTGGACCTCGATCTGCAGCGCCCGCAGGTAGCGGCCCACATGGGCCTGCGCTGCGAGCCGGGGCTCGGCGATTATCTCATGGGCGAAGCGGAAGCCCTGCAGGTTATGTACAGCTGCGGATCACCGAGTCTGATCGTGATTCCAAACACCCGGGCGTTTGATCACTCCTCGGAGATGCTGGCCGGTACACGCATGCTTGAGCTGCAGCGGGTGATCGCAGCGGAAATGCCACGCCATCTCGTGATATTCGACATGCCGCCGCTTACCTCAGATGACGTGCTCACCTTCGCGCCGCGAGTCGATGGTGTGCTGTTGGTCGTTGCCGAGGGACGGACCGAACGCAGCGCCCTGACTAAGGCGAGAGAGCTGCTTGCGGAGATGAACCTCATAGGCGTTGTGCTGAACTGCTCGGCGGAGCGCGACGACAGAGCGTCGTATTATTAGATCGCCTGCATTGCCGTCGGTTTCGTCCGGCAACACTAAATTCAACTCCGAACTCTCCGCGAGAAACGCTCATGGCGTCACGTTGCGAACTGCCCAGTCGATGCGCATCGCCCTGATAAGAGCACTGCCTGTGGCGCGTAGTCGCCGATGGTTCCGTGGGTGCCGAGATAAGCAACGATCGCGTGCCAGTCGATGAGTTGCCGCAGCCCCTCGATCGCAGCCATCCGACTAACTGCGCGATCCCCTCTCAGAAACGCGGACGGGTATCGGGCATCCCTGACGGCTGCCGCGACCGCGTCGTCGATCATTTCCCTTCACCCGCCACGCGTCGTACGTTTATCGCTTTGCTTCCTAAGTTTCGCATTTCCCGACAAAACGCGGGCGCACGCCAAGGTTGATTGCCAGCCACCGACGGTTCGAACGGGGTCGCCGGATCGCTCATGCGGACGGTGTGTCGAGAGACTTCGAGCGCGCCCGGTCGCCGCCGCGCATCATACGCCTTGAGCAGCTGCGGAACCCGGTGATGCCAGGCCAGCGTGGACTCGACCCGGCTGCGTCCTAGTGCCCCCATGCTTGTGCACCGGTCAGGGTCGTCAAGCAACTCGCACAGCTTCACCACAAAATCAGCGACGTTGTTGGGTCGTGCCTACAGGGACGCTTCCTCCGCGGAAAAGCGTCCTTCCGTCAGGTCGAACTGCACGATGGGCTTGCCGAGCGCCATGTACTCGATGACCTTGTTCATCGTGGACTTGCCGTTCATGTCGTTGGCGCGATGGGATTCACAGGCACGCCCGCTGCTGACAGTGTGCCTGCGGGCCGCGACCGAGATCGGCAGCATTATTCCCGCAATCAACGCCGGGCGGCAGGAGCGGCCGACTGCGCGTGATGGGTGGCTAGCAACAATGGAGCGCCGTCATCCCTCGGGCACGCTGCCGTCATTCTTCCCGGTAACGGTGCACCGTGTCGAATAGAGCGAACAACGCCACGCTTGACTAAGTGGCCATCCCGTGTGCTGATCCCGCTGATCCGTCGCGGTCCGAAGAATGTCGCAGCTGCAACACTCGCTTGTGCAGAACTAGCCGTCGACAAATCTCAGCTCCTAACAGCACTGCGATCTTTGCCCTGCTCTTACAAAGTCTCGCTATCCCGTCGGGGAGGGCACGAAAATCGCGCTTGAAGACTTCGCGCGCCGTCATGACTTCCATCTTGAATGGCAGCGGCAGCAATATGATGCATATCAGCAGCCGAGCCAGAGCACTCTTGAACGCTCGGGGATAACGGTAGCCCCAGTCGACAAAGTTCTCGTTCAGCACGGCATACAGCACGCATCGGTCCGTAAAGCCAACATTCTTTGAATCGCGCTTGGCCTGTGCCGGGCAGGCGCCTGTCCATGCAGCTGCACCTCGCTCGACCCTGAACGGGATACCGTTAAACGTGCTCTCAAGCAGCGCCGGCTGGAATGGCAACCCTAGCCAATGGACAATCTCACTCATGGTCTCCTTTAGCCGAACATGCAGATCTTCGAAACGCACTGTCAGGGTGCGTGCCTCCATGTTCGCATGCGGTATGTCCGCAAAGGTCAGGTGTGAAATCACCTCCGCCGCTGCCTCGTCCCCAAAATCCCGGTAAGCCCGTTCGAACAATCTGCTCGTGTTAGTAATCGGGTCCCGAACCGTATGAAGGAAACAGGCCTGAGGAAAGTCCTCGATAAGTCGCTTCGCCAGCAAATCATTGACCGCATGTTGCCCGTACACCATTAGCGGGCGACGGCTGGCCGGTCGTTGCCTGGATGCGACGCTGTATGTTACGTGAAGCGCTTTAAAAAAGGTTCGACGCGACTCGCGCACTTCCGGCACCCAATCGCGGCTGACGTCGCACAGCGCGTTTACGGCGGCATAGTAATCGGCGGGAGGTATCGCGAGTTCGCCCTCGAAGAAGAGCTTGAAGTGATCGACGGAGTTGGGGTTACTGGTCCGGAACACGGAGTAAGCGAGCAGCTTGTCGCGCAATGAGAGTGACGGGTAGCGCTCAAAAAAGGGATAGATTGATAACCCGAGGTGCTTCGGGAGCATCACGACGTCATTGTGTCCATCAAGATAGCTCGCCACCAACAGTGAGCCACTAGTGCCGCAGTTGCAGATGGCCACGACTCTCTCGATGCCCGCGATGTCGAAGTGTCGAATGTCATCAGCCTTCCTGGCGATGAGTGAGCGCTGCTCGTTTGCCGACTGCGCGCTGAAGAAAGAATGGGTGCGCTCCAACAATCGCTCTGGGGGCGGCATCAGAGCAAACTCCCCAGAGATGGAATCTGGGCCACGTGTCAGCGTGAGGATCTTGCGCGTTTTGCGCAGGACTCTTGCAATGCCGCGCTCACTCACGGAGGGAGTTTCCATCCTAGTGTCCTGTCCCAGAGATAACTTTGCCTAGGCGTTCGAGCTTGGCGAGGATGGAATCGGAAGTTGCAGTCCAAGCGAAGGGCTGCGGATGCTGATTCCAATGATCGACAAACTGCCCGATGCTACGGCGCGGATCCGTTACCGAGGTGAAGGAGCCGCGGCGAACAGCGCGCTGAGTGATCAGCCCGAACCAACGCTCGACCTGGTTGAGCCAGGAGCTGTAGGTGGGGGTGTAATGAATATGAAAACGCTCATGTCGTGCAAGCCAGCCGCGCACTCTGGGGTGTTTGTGAGTGGCGTAGTTGTCCACGATCGGATGCAGATCAAGCTGGCTGGGCACCGCGGTATTGATATGCCGCAAGAAGCTCAGGAATTCCTGATGTCGGTGGCGCGGCTTCCACTGAGTGAGCACCGAGCCGTTGGCCACATCCAGCGCTGCGAACAAGGCGGTGGTGCCATGGCGGTAGTACTCGTGAGTGACGCCCTGCAGATATCCCAGACCGATCGGCAGGACCGGCTAGTGCGTTCGAGCGCCTGGATTTGCCTTTTTCCATCCACGCACAGCACCAGAGCATTGTCCGGTGGGTTCGCGGCTCGACGACTTCCTTCACCTCGCTTTATAACAGACAGGCAAAAGCCGTGAAATTCTTGAGTCATACGTAATCGGCCGCACCGCAAACCGGGTGCCGAACGCCGTCGCTTTCGCGTATCGATGGGATATGCGCAGTGCAGCCTAGGTGATGTGATTCGTGGCCCCACCTCGGCAAAGGAGGAAGGTGGCTGCGCCCTGACGACAGCCGTTTCCAGAACCTGTGGAA